>JAIOHL010000051.1 GCA_019913005.1 Anaerolineae bacterium
ATCAAAACATGAGTATTTTTTTGGAAGGCAAGGCTCGACTGATCTTCGAGAACAGCCCGATTCGGGTCATTTTGGCCCAAAAGCAGGGCATGAACGTCTTTCGGGAAGATGCGGCTTTTCAGCATTTTAATGAACAGCACCTCTCGATTATTTCTTCGCTACCGAGTTTTCATTTTCTACTGGATATACAAGACGAAGGCACGTTCTACCTTGTTAATCGCGCTTCACGCGATGAGCTACGGCGGTTTAGCTCGACCTAAAAGGAGATTTGATGGCAAAAAAGATGACGGATACGACCACCTTTCAGGTTCTGGAAAAAGATGCCTATCACGCTTTCATTGAGTGGCCGCTGTTTCTCATGCGTAAGCTGAAGCAGTTGGAACAGCATATTGCGGCGGCTGAGGAAAATCTCAAGGGGACGGGCCAACGAAAGGAACAGAAATGAGCAAATCGAAGGCGGCCAAACGTCTGGTGATTGTCGAATCGCCGGGCAAGGTCAAGAAAATCCAGTCGTATTTGGGGGGCGAATTTCGTGTCATGGCTTCAATGGGCCATGTGCGTGATCTGCCTGCCGATGAGCTTGGCATTGATGTGGAAGGTGGTTTCGTTCCCAAATGGCAGGCAGTCGCAGGCAAAAACACGGTCATCAAGCGCTTAGTTAAGGCAATGCAGGAGGCCGAGGCTATCTATCTGGCAACCGACCCTGACCGTGAAGGCGAAGCGATTGCCGCCCATATTTTGGCACTCACCAAACTGCCACGTGAGCAACCCGTGATGCGCGTGACCTTCACCGCTATCACTCAGGCGGCAGTGCGGCACGCGGTGGAAAATCCTCGGCGTTTGGATATGGCTTTGGTTGCTGCCCAACACGCTCGTCGTAAACTGGATCGTTTGGTAGGGTATCTGGTTAGCCCAATTGCTTGTCGGGTACTGGATGGTCGTTATTCCGCTGGGCGAGTCCAGTCGCCAGCCCTGCGTCTCGTAGTCGAACGCGAACGGGCCATTCAGTCCTTTGCTCCGGAGACCTACTTCATCATTGAAGCATTATTGGGAGCGGGGGAATCCAGTTTCAAAGCCAAACTGACTCAAGTTCAGGGCAAAGAGCTGCCTCTAAAAGAAGCGGATTTCGTCAAACGGTTGGCTGCGACTCTCAATGCGGCAGTTTATTGGGTGGGTGAAATCAATACCGAAACTGCCCAGCGGAAACCACCAGCGCCTTTCACCACGAGCACTTTGCAGCAGGCTGCCAGCAGCACTTTGGGGTTATCACCTGAAAAGACGATGCAATTGGCTCAACTGCTTTACGAGGCTTCACTCATTACCTATATGCGAACCGATGCTGTGTTTATCACACCGGAAGCGCAAACAGCCGCGCTGGACTTTGTTGGCGAGACTTACGGAGCGCAGTATGTCCCGTCTGAGAAGCCGCAGTACAAGAGTAAACCCAATGCACAGGAGGCCCATGAAGCGATTCGCCCAGCCGATGTTACACTCATACCCGATCAGATTAAAGAGGAGGTGGGTGAGGGGGCCGTTTTGTATGGACTGATTTGGCGGCGTTTTGTTGCTAGCCAGATGGCCGCTGGAATGGACAGCGTACAAACTATCACCGTGTTGGCAGGCAAACAGGCAGGTCAACCCTTTCCGGTAAAACTGACTGCCCGCAGCGTGACACCCCAATTTGATGGTTTTCGGCGAGTGTATCTGGCTGATTCCGATGTGGAAGCGGATGAATTAGCCGAGACGGAAATTACCCTCCCAGTGTTGCAGGAAGGCCAACCTCTGACCCTGCAAAAACTGCTGCCCCAACAGAAACAAACCCAAGCCCCAGCGCGTTTCACCGAAGCACAACTGGTACATGAATTGGAAAAACGCGGTATTGGGCGACCCAGCACCTATGCAGCCATTTTGAGCAATCTCAAGTCACGGGAGTATGTGCGTTTGGAGAAAAAGCGACTCACGCCCACCGCGACTGGCCTGAAGTTGACGGATTATCTGATGGGTGGCTTTGCCACATTGCTGGCGGATGATTACACCGCCCGGATGGAAAGTACCCTTGATGAGATTGCGACAGGACAGCGCGAAGAATTGGATGTGCTGCAAGCCTTTTGGGGTGAATTCCAACCCCTGCTGCGTGGGGCGGCGGCTGAAATTAGCTCTTTGCCCGCCCAAGAAAAACGTCCCGAACCGCCGAAAACAGGTGAGCCATGCCCGCAGTGTGGCAGTGATCTGGTGTATCGCACTGGCTCGAAGGGGCAGTTTATTGGCTGTTCGGCTTTTCCCAAGTGCCGCTATGCGGTGGGTTTGGAACACCAGCCCCTGATTCTACAGCCTGCCAAATCTTAGGGTGAGGTACTGGTATGAGTTTGCTGCCACCTGACGATAATTGGCTGATCGAAGAGCCGTCGGATGATCTGTTCGATACCTTTGAGGACGAACCACCGGAATGGGACTTTGAAGATGCCACGCCATCCGAACCCCCAGATTTTCCGCCAATGGACGATGAACCGGAGGCCTATGCGCCACCGATCCCTTCGGCACCGGATTATGTTGTACCAGAGGAATTATATGCCGATGAACCGCTGGAACTACCTGCCGAGGCCTATCCCACCCAGACAACCGCCCCTGTATCTGAAACCCTAGTTATCGAACGGGCAAGCACATGGCGGTTGCAGCAGAGTGGCGTCTTGATTGAGGAGGTCTTTGCCGATGCCCCTGACCCCGACCACTATGCGGTGGGTATCATGGAAGTTTGGCACGATCCCCAGACAGGCGACCAAAAAGGCGCGTATTTGCATATGGCGGATGCACCCTATTTGGAACGTGCCGAAGAAATGCGGAACAACATCTACCGCATGGCCGATCAAGCAGGGGTGTCCGATCCCGATCTGGGGAATTTCGCGCATGGACTCATTCAGCAGCGCGGCGAGTGGCAGCCCTTGACCGATACTCAGTGGGAGGTGGTGGACAACACGCTTGCCGCCGACACACCAGATTTCCAAGATGAGGCGACATGGGCCGCACGCGATCCCCTGCTGGCACAGGCGGTTGAGATAAGTGGGGCTGAACTGGCTCGTGAGGAAATTGACCAACCGCATGAATTGCAGGCCGTCATGCGTGGTTTGGGCTTGCAAGCGGCGGATTTTGACCCGGCCAACACACCGCCGCCTCTTTTTGATGAAAGCACCAATACGGCCTATTGGATTGGCGTTTATCAGCCTGACCCGAACAACTCCCATGAGGCGATTACCTCCATCCTCTCGATTCAGCAGGATGAGACTGGTCATCCGATTGCCCATCTTGCGCCTGTCGCCACTGGGGATTGGGATCATGCTTATCGCACCGCCGAATATCTGCTGGGGGTCGCCGAGCGCACACAAGATGTGGGGCAGGTGTTAGATACTGCCGAAGCAATGGCCGTCGCTACCCAGCAGCGCGACCTATGGGGCATTCCTGTGGAGGATGAGATTGCGTTCAGTCCGGTGGGGATGGAAATCGAATGATACACAGTGCAATCAGCGTGAATTGGGTACCTGCATTGCCTGTGAACATACCTATCACTCAAACTAACTCATTTTGACTTGTCCGAATTGCCCTGTTCCTCCCGCCAGCGCCGCACAGCTTCCAATGCTTCCGGTGTACCGATTTGACCTAATGCCCATACTGCATCAGAGCGCACATCTGCATCAGAATCGCGCAAGGTGTCTAGCAAGATTGGAATGACAGCGGAATCGCCAATGTTCCCCAATACCACTACTGCTATTCGGCGAACATTGGCTTCAGAATCGTGTAGGGCCACTAATAACTCGGGAATGGCTAATTCGCCTATATTTTTCAGTACCACCACCGCCCGACCGAGCACCCAAAGGTCATCACAATCATGTAGGGCGTGCAAAAGACCGGCGATGGCTGGTGTGCCTATCCTAGTCAATGCTTCAATTGCCTTATATCTCACCCTATCATCGCTATCTCTCAGAGCCTCCGCGAGACCGGGGACGGCAGTCGAGTCACCGATTTCGCCCAATCTGTAAGCCGCTCCTTCACGAATCGCAGCATTCTCAGCAAGAAGGCCTTTCAGATAAAAAGGCACCGGATTATCCCACCAGCGATGCACCACCTCTAGACCTTCCGATGTACCGATTTTTTCGAGGGCTTCGGCGGCATGGTCGCAAACAAACTCTTTCCCAGTTCCCAAAAGCCTTTCAGTGTCCGACAGCGCTTCAATCAGACTTGGTACTGCTGACGGGTTTCCAAGGATGCCTAGTGTTTTGGCTGTCTCACTTCGCACATATGGGTCAGAATCACTCAATGTGGATAGCAGCGCAGGAGTGGTGGTTGGATCGCCGATCTGTCCCAATGCCTCGACCACGTTCTTACGCACTACCGCCTCCCTATCGTGCAAGGTATCCAACAGCACAGGAGTGGCGGTTAGGTCACCGATTCGCCCCAATGCTAATGCAGCCGCGGCTCGTCCATATTTCTTGAGATCACGGAGCGTGTCTAACAGCCCGGGGATGGCGGGCGTGCCAATTTTTTCTAATGCCTCAACTGCATTTCTGCGTACCAACCAATCGGTATCCCCTAGTGTCTCCAATAGGCTGGAGATGGAAGCTACGTCCCCAATACTACCTAATGCCTGTGTCGTGTGGGAGCGCACATCACTATCTTTATCGTGTAAAGCCTCCAACAAACTGGAAACGGCGGTTACATCCCCAATGTTGCCTAGTGCGGCGACGGCGCTGGCACGTACCTGTGGGCTAGGATCGTGTAGCGCCTCTAGTAGGTTGGGGAGAGCGACAGGGTCCCCGATGTTGCCCAATGCATTTGCTGCCAGACGGCGCACACTAATATCAGAATCGCGTAGGGCGTCTGAGAGAGCAGTGATGGCAATGGGGTCCCCAATGTTGCCTAGTGCGGCGGCGGCGCTGGCACGTACCTGTGGGCTAGGATCGTGTAGCGCTTCTAGTAGGTTGGGGAGAGCGACAGGGTCCTTGATGTTGCCCAATGCATTTGCTGCCCCTGCACGCACCTTTTCATTAAAATCCCGCAACGACTCTAATAGTCTGGGGACGGCAGGCGTCCCGATGTTGCCCAATGCTTCCCACGCCCTCCCTCGCACAATCTCATCGGCATCCCGAAGGATATCCAAGAGAGGAGGGACAGCAGCGGGATCACCGATTTGACCCAGTGCTAATGTCACCGAACCACGCATTGTCGCATTGTTATTGTTCAGGGCTGCCGACAATGTGTCAATAACCTTTGCGCGGGCTGAATCTGAAACCTCAATCCCGCTCGCAAGGCAGTCAGCGGCCAGCAAGGGATCAATCCCGGTGATCTGAATAATAACCGATGAGGAATCAGCTAGAAGACCACATAAAGCTATTACTGCCTCGTCCCATTTGCCCACTGTTCGCCCGAAATAACCAAAACTGGGCTTCCGCAATTTTGTTTCAAACTCCACTCTTGACAATCCTACCGCTGCGAAATATTCCAGCATCAACTGATGGCTAAAGCGCATCTCGTCGCCATTCATCGTAATCAAGTTTGCGCTGCGACCCACATTCAATAAATCTGTGTTGCCTAGCTTGCCTTCAGCGTAATCCACTAGCACATCAATCGGTTGGTCTTCATCAATCATGCTAAATGCTAAATTACCGAACCCAGCCTGCATCTGTTCTAACGGAATCCAACTGGGGGTTTGGCGCAGGCGTTCACGTTCCCACAGTACCGTGACCAATTGATGAAACAATGCACCCGTATTGCGAGGCAAATCGCCGCCATATTCAAATATGAGCGCTAGAGCCGCAAGCAAATACGGATTGCGTGCCAGATGGAGCAGGGACCGTTCATCTTTGCGCTTCCTGTCCCCATCCGAATCATATCTTTCATACTGCGGAAACACCTTTTCAAGAAACGTCTTGGCCTGCTCCTCACCCAAATGCTGCACCGCGAACTCCCTAATTTTCTCATCCGTCAGCGGCTCGACCAGCACTGTCGGGAGGTCGCCCAATTTCAAATCGCCATGATAATCCCCTTGCCGGCAGGTGAGGACGGCATAACGTGGGCCGTCAGGGGATTGCAGCCATTGTCGCAGCAGGGCGGCCTTGTTTTTGCCTTCCCCACCCATCTCATTCAAGCCATCCAGATAGAGCCGCACCTGTCCGGATTGTAGTTTGCGCACCACGTCCCCGCTCATATAGGTCGCCTCCCATCGGCGGCGGATGAAATCGACAGCAGTAGATTCATCTGACCAGCGCGGCAGATAGACGAGGAAGGGCAAGGCGAATGAGCTATCACCCATCTTCAATCCCTCTAAGCGGGCGCGGGCCATTTCTAATGCCAGACGGCGGATGGTGGTGGTTTTGCCCGCACCGGGGTCACCAATCAGCACAAATTTGTCATGATCTGCGACAGCCTGCTGAATATTCTCAATCTTTTTGGTTTCGGGGCGCAACTCACGTTCGGGAGTAGGGGACTTCAGCAGCAGGGCCAGACTCGGTTCGACATTTTTGCGCGGACGGGGGTCGACGCGGACGACTTCAGATTGAGCGGAGAGAGCAATATGATTTTCGACCCCCTGCTGGCTTTCCAAATCGGCAATCAGGCTGGTCAGATATTGGATTTCAGCGGAGGGCACATCCCCAAACGAGTCGTTTTGGTCGCGCTGGATACGTTCGACCAACAACTCGAATTGGGCTTGATACGCCTTGTCATCCAGCCAATCCAAAAAATTGAGGCGCTGGATCCGTCGCAGCCGGAAAGGGATGTCATCGTCGTTCAGCCGCCGCAGCAGAATCGGGAAAATGGGCCAGTCTTTTTCAAGGGCATAGCTCCACTCATCGTGACACACCCGCGATTTCAAATAATCCGGGGTCAGAATGACAATCATACCGCGACAGTGACGTTTGAGGGCCTCATCAATCGCCTCGTCCCAATTGTCACCGGGTCGGATGTCCATGCGGTCAATCCAGATGTTGACCCCATGATTTTTTAGCGCAGCCGCTAGTTGGAGGGCGAACGGATTTTCTTCGGATTTATAGCTGATAAAGAGGGTGTCGGGCATGTGGGTGTCCCATAGAACAGGTCAGTCACAATACCCAAAATTATAGGATTGGAGATGGAAACGTGCAATTTTCGATATGGATTTCCTCGATTGTGATTGATCCTCTTTCGTCAAACCATTGAACAACCCCAAATCCTTACCGCCTCTACACTTTTTATTATGACTACGGCAGCAATTCGACAATTCCCCAACGATACTTTTAGCGTGCTGGATGAGGATGGTTCAGCGCATCTTGTCGCGTTCGATGAGGGCGCGGTCTATGGCGTCGAATTGCCGTTCCCCGAAAGTGATGATGACCGTTACCGCGTGGATTTAGTCCGCAGCACTCGTCAAACGCATGGGGTCGAAGTCGAACAGCGGCTGACGTTGGCGGAGTATGTCAGTCATACCGAAGCCGAAGAACACCTCCACGAAGCCTCCACCGCCCTCTATGAGCAGGGCCGCGCCGCCATTGAGGAGCATCTACCCAGTATCCAGAACCAACCTATTGAATATGCGGCAGGGTACATGGTTGCCAGCTATCCCCCCGATGCAGTGTTCACGGGGGAGTCGGCTTCGGTCTCCATTCTCGCGCTTAACGAACAGGGTACTGCCAATGCCGTAATTGGCCGGAATATATCTCCTCATGAAGCCTCAGCCTTGAGCATGACACTCGAAGAGGCACAGGCTAAGGGGAATTTACCAATGCTGATGGAAACCGCTGCCCATGAAGCGCAGGCACGTGGTCATTTGTCAGCCGATCAGCCGCTGTTCCCTGCCTCCCCTAACTCCCCAACATTCTATTTAGACCATCGGGCGGAGATGGAACGTGCTGCTGAAATGGAGATAGACGCTCCATCAGATGTGGGCTGGGGCTGGCATGAAACTTGTTTTGCTGTTTTGCCGCCGACGCAATCCGGGCAACTCTATCAAACAGCACTGCTGGATGTGTACCGCGATGTTTTGAGCGGTGATCTGGCAGGTAGTTATCTGCCACTGGGTCAGCATAACACCCTAGCAGGAGCGCAGGGACAATGTGATGAACTGGAAGCGGTAGCTTTCGATGCCCATGATTCTTCGGAAGGCTGGGTGAAATTTTCTGAAAAGCAAGTGGATACCCCCACATGGCAGCCGATGCAGCCTGCCCATTATGCCTTATATGAACAACGGGTTGGGCGCGAGCCACTATCTGACCTGCCCACTTATCCCGAGATGGACTCCTTGTTAGCTGAGGCGCTGCGTTTGGGTGGAGAGATTACGGATATAAAAAGAGAGGAACAAGGTATGGCAAATACATTAAAAGCCGAACGGGTAGCTTGGCAAACCGACCTGAATGAACATGTGAGTTATCTCCCACCTTACGTCATGGCGGCTTATCGTTCGCCCGAAAATGCCACTGGTATCGCTCCCCTGCGTATCCATCCACAGAGTGATCCCACATCACCGCTGTACGGGTTTGAAGTATCGGCCCCGAATGACAAAGGGGATGTGACATTATCGGCAATCAAAACGTTTGAAAGCGATATCCTACAAAAAGAAGTCACCGAATCTGCCGTTCTCAAAACGTACCGCCCCCGCGACTATGATGAATCGGTCTCGTATCTTGACCCGCGCTCGGATGCCATCGCCGATGCCCGCGCCTTGGTTTATGAATGGGGTCGTCATGATCTTGACCATGCAATGGGATCGGCGCTACGGCTGGCCCAAGATAATGGTTTTAAGGGCGATACGCTCTTTGAACATGGTCCGGCGGACGCCTTCACCATCCCCGATGATGCCCGCCCAATCGCGACCATTCATCGGGAGCGGGAATGGGAACGGGATGCCGAATTGTTTGGCTTGAATGGGTACAAAGTTCCCCTGCCTGCCCATGTGATTCATGCCCAAGAAGTTGGGCGATACGGTGGCGAGATAGAAGTCGAACCCGGCCTTTTTTATGGGGTGATGGTGCGTGAAGAAGCATCGGAAGGCAGCGAGCAACCCACCTATCTGGTCGAAGGGGTCAAAGCGTGGCTCGAACATGAGACGCTCGAGACCAAAATGGAAGCCGTGACGTTGGGCATGGAATCAGACCGCGCCGCAGCATTCCAAACTGCCTATCAGGTTGTGGAATCCCCGGATGTAGTAGATCGGTTGGAAACAATGGCCGGGCTGGCCCATGACTTTGCCCAACATGCTGCCGACTTGCCTGAAGATAGAATGCCCACCTCTCTGCATCTACGCAATGAAGGTTTATTCCATGAAGGGCCACCTGATCCGGCACGTCATGGGCTAGAAATGGATTGGGGAAGTCATGAGGCGGCAGCAATTGTGACCCCTCCCCCTGCATCGAATCATTTTGCTCCCCCACGCCTTGATTACAGCCGGATGGTTGGCGAAGCGGCCTACGACCTGCCTTTGGAAGAGGGGCTGGGTTATGAATTTCGGATGCGCCCCATCCCGGACTTGGAAGTTGAAGTGGCTCGTTATGGGGTCGATGCGCTGGCGGTTGAAACTGTCAAACACTGGCAGGCAAACGATGAACCTCAGCAAGAGGTGGTAACTCTGGGTATTTACTTTGACCGCGATGAAGCCCGCGAAGAAGTGGATACCTATGTTTCTATGGCAGAACGAGAAGGTATTCAATCCGCTATGACCCGTGCGGCGATGCTGGCGGATGTGCAAAGTTACCCGGATATGGTGAGTCGAGCTGAGGAACTAGACCTCCACCTCAACGCGGATGTGCGTTTTGGGGAGATGTTTCAGGAAGGCCCGGATGACCCTTTCCTTGCCGAGCGGGAAATAAACTATGCGGCCCAACAGTATGCAGCGGATTATCCGCCCCACCATGAGCTATCCTTTGAGGTTGTGCCCGTTCACAGTCCCACCGGAGCGTCTTTAGGGCATTCAGTCGTGGCGCTCGATGCAGCATGGGAACATGATGAGACCTCCCGCGACTGGGATACATCGCAGATGGTGACGGCCTACGAAGTCGCCCAGTTTGAGCAGCAGCACGAAGCCGACTTCTACGCGGCATCTCTGCGAGAATACTTGGACAAACGCGATTTGGAGATACAAGGGAGCAACCTTGTACCGGCACTTGAGTTTGTCCAAAGTGTGCAGTCGGTCAATGGGGTAGGCGAAAACAAGTATGTGCTCAATCCCTCGGAAGTCGCACGCGTGGAACGGAATGAATGGGCCATCCAGCACCACATCGAGGACTTCCATCCCATCTCCATGCAGCCTACACTCGAACAACAATCCGTCGTGATGGATTGGGAACTCTAAAACATGGCTTATGAGTTACCCGTGCCCCGCCCCGGCCAAAAAAGCGGCGGTATCTATTCGGTGGGCTATAATGCGTGGCAGGGTGGTAAGGGACTGTCGGGCATGTTCGATGCCCTAGAAGCCGAAGGCGTCACTATTCTGGTAGATACCCGCAACAGCGACTTTCGCGGCAGGTACAGCTATGACCAACTGACGCAGACTGCCGCTGAGCGAACGGGCATCAATGGTCGCCCGATGCGTTTTGCACCTCGATCGGCCTTGACGGGCAAACCGCGTCAAGACGAGGAATATACCTCCGCAGGGCAGGCGGACTATGCCATGATGGATACCCGCCCGGATGCCACGCATGTTCTTAATGGCATGGTTGAAGCTGCCCATAAAGGCGAACGTATCGCGCTTTTGTGTGCTTGTGCGGACACCTGTACCTGTCATCGCACCCGCTGGTTGGCTGAATCGCTGGCGCAACGGGGTGTGGATGTGGGCCATATTGAGCCGGGTGAATTTGATCGGGAACGCTATCGAGAAGAAGGCGTGCAGGAACTCTATCGCATTACCCCTCATTCCGAGTTGCCCCATCTTTCTTCCCACAGCGATGTCAACTGGCGTGAACAGGCGGAGCGGTGGAATCAGCCAAAAGAACCACAACCGATTCCCAAAGGATATCGTTCACCTCAAGCGACCAAACCAATCCCAACCAATCCTCGTCAAATCCTGATTGCGGGCAGTATGAATGCCAATAATGCCCAGTTGAACTATGCGTCGGCGTTGGTGGTGCGGGCGGCTGAAATCGGGGCACAAATCCATGTGGGCGATAATGATCAAGGGGTGGATGCGCGGGTGGTTGAGACGGCCAATGCCATTGGTTATCACGATGTTGTGGTTTGGACAGCGGGCGGCACACCTCGCAATGGCGGTGTTGAGGGTGGGCAAGTGTATCAAGTACCCTATAACTATAAAGAACAAGGCAACCGTTATATCCAGCGTGACCGCACGATGATTCGTGGGGTAGATGACGAGGAGGGTGCAGCCTTTTTCATTGACAACGGACACACCCATCACCGCAATGGGCGAATGACCGGCACGGAGGCAGGTTATGTCTTTGCGGTGGAGCATAGCAAAGCGGCTCGCAAGGTTTCTTTCGGGAGGCAGCAAGATCGGGAAGCCGAACTGAAGCCCCTGCCAACCACCTATGTACCCCAATATCGTCCTCAACTGCCCGAGTTCGACCCCAGTCTTTTTGAGAAACCTGCGCCGCCGATTAATGATCCCACCCCTGCCACTTCGTCTTTGGGGGAAGTTGATTCAGCACCCCAACCTCCAAAACCACTCACCGATGTCGAAAAATGGGGTATGGCACTGGAGACAGCCGAAACATTGGCGACTGAACGCGAACATAACGCCGTATACACCCGACGACCCGGTCATCGGACAGCCGAAGTCTTGGACATGCAGGTTCTACCTGTCACCGACCAAAAAGGGGATTCATTGGGTTATGCAGTTGCGGCGGTGGATGTGCGCTGGCGAGCCACGCCTTTCAAGCTTAATACGGAGGATTGGCGGAGTGCGGATACCGTCAGCGTGACCGAAGTTGCCCATTTCAAACACGAGCATCAAGCCGAGACATATAAGGAACACCTACATGGGTTTATGGAAGTCCATGACATGACCGATGATCCTGCGCAACGTCGAGATTTTTTGCGCGAGGTAGGGCAGTTGAATGGACTTCGGGCTGGCATCCACACAACCGACCTGATTCGCATGGGCGCAACCCAACTGCCGGACCATCGGGCTGAAATCGGCGCATTACAATCTGGCGAGTGGGAACTCAAAACCGTGAAATTGGGTTTTCACCCGATGGATAAAGATGTACCCGAACCTCCCCCTGAGCCATTCTATGGATTTTCGATTCATGCAGTCCAAACCGTAGATACGGAAGGGCAGCACTTGGGTTATTCGACTGTCGCGCTACGTGATGTCTATGAAAATGGGCTACCAATTGGAAATGAAATCACTGAGAGCTACGTCATGGAGCTTGCTCGATTTGAGAAACAAGATGATGCAAAACAATATGCCGATGGGCTGATGGAGTATATCAAGGACAAACCGGGCTTGGAGTTCATTGGTTCACCAGAAAACACAGCGGAGACACACGCCTTTTTAGAAAAGGCGGCTCAGGAGAATGGTTTGCTAGGGAAGGAACAAGTCATCGAACGTGAAATCCTATTTCAGGAACAAACCCTCACTTCACTCCATAACCTCGAAGCGTCAGTCATTCACCAAAGGTTGTTCAATATTGAGGGTTTAGATGCCTTAACACTCGAATAACATGACCTGAAATGTTATTTATGATCTGATCCATTCGCCGCCTTGAGTATCAATCCAGCGTGGAATGCGCCATTGTGGATTATCGGGAGACATAAAATAAAAGGTGGTGTGGAGCTTTTCAGCTAACAGTTCCCCAATTCTGATAGCTTCCTCAGTGGGTGTGCGCGAAGGAATGGATTGACCGCGAATTATGCGCCCCATATCTTCTTTATCCCAATAAAGTTTGCCAATTTTGTGCGACTTATATTTGAGCGGATGGCTTGCCCGATCTTCAAGCGTAATAACTGCTAGACGTGGATGCCAAGTATGCAGGTATCCCCAATATGCCTCTACCACTGCAATCTCAGCTGTCGAAAATCGGTCAATTACAACTTGGGAGTCAATTAACCCAATGGGAATACTGGACACCCGCCCCGCCTGCCAGTCTACCCAACGGGGTACTTCATCACCAACTGGCTTTTCGGGCGAGGGGAAATACAACGGTACATTGAGTTGATCAGCTATAGCTTGTCCAAGTTCATAGGCTAATTTCCCTTCAGGGTATGGTGGGATTTGCCCAGTCAACATCCTATTAAAATCATGAATTTCTCCTAGACCATGCCCAATCGAAGTCAAAAGATGTGTTCTAAAGTAATGTGAGAGAAGGGGTTCTTCAATAGCCACTAGATCAACACACCACCCGCTGCTATCGCCATCCCACACACCTTCAATAACCACGATGTTTGGAGGTAATTGCTTTACTTTCTCAAAGACTTGTTCCCGATTGATAGTGATACTCATAATCAGCCTCTTCTACAACGTCTGCATCTATTTTCTCATATCTTATTGGTTGGTGCGAAGCCCTACTTGAGCTTCTTGCTAAGTCATGAAAATCCTCTCGGAGAACACCGAACTGACCACTATTCAGGTGGCGGAAATCCTCAATGTCTCACGTCCCCTCCTGATTAAGCTGTTCGAAATTGGCAGGATCCGCTATCACAAGATCGGTATAGACATCGGCGCGTGCGGATTGAAGATGTCATATACTACAAAGCAGTATTAGATTATGTGACTTTATCGTTTGATTACCACTATCTTAATCAGTTCTATCAAAGGAACGCCCGTGATCAACTTAACCGAGCATGTCGCTATATTGATCGATTCTGTCTCAGATTGTACAAAACTCAAAATTATTGGATGACTCTAAGCGAACTCGACATTAAGTTACGCGAGTTTGTACCTGATTACGAAAAGAGATTTGGAAAATATCAGCTACTCCAATGGCTGAATAATTTTGATTGGTATCTCGAAATTGATATGGATGGTCAAAGGATGCGACAAAATCCCAAATACGTTCGCTACTCTCTCTTGGTACAGGCTTATTGGAAAACAAGGAGCCGCTTGCCTTTTTATTCAGATTTCGTCTCATTAGCTCAATTTGGCGAGGTTCTCCGAGAATTAAGCCGTGATTATGAAAGCGAATTTGGGAATAGAAAACTATCAACTTGGCTAAAAGAGTATCCGGATAAATTCAAGATTAGCGAGGGTTCGGTCACTATCCTACCATATCGGCCACCTCTTTTCTCATAGCCGTGCATCAGAATCACTATCCTGTGTTTAATCATTTTTCTTGATACCACTCTTTTGGATATGTGGCCGATAAGACCCGCTTCGTAAATTTTCTTTCCTTAGTCGTTGTTTCAGGACATTGCTCATCCGCGCATCCACGCGATAAGCCACTTTTTGCATGGGAGTATCCTCTCGATGATGCAGCAATTTGCCACGCCGATGGGTTTTCATTTGTGTAACCTTAATGCTCAGAAAACCCTGAATGGAAATTTGCTCACCATTTGTTAGTGCATCCGTCCATACTTCAAGCAATGCTTCCAGCGTGGTTTGTACCTGAAAGTAGGTGTGTCCAGTCTTGCGGGCGACTGCTCGAACGGTGGTTTGTTTATTCATGCTCCGGCTCTCCGTAAATCCTTCAAACTCGCATTAAACACCTGATGGTTGGGAGCAACTACGGCCAATAGATCATCACTGGCCTGCGCTCGTTGTTCGGCGGGTAATTTCTGGCTTTTCTGATAAATGGCATCAAAATGGGCGTCAAGGCTAGGATGCACGGAGCTAGCCTGTGGCTCAGGGACAAGGGGTCTGGTCTGCATATTGAGTGCTTCAATCAAACGAATTGTGATGCCACGCTCTAATAATAGCGGTTCACGTTCCACACTATTTTTAAGATGCACTGCCCAATCTTTACGCTCATATAGGCGGGTCAAGCGACAAGTCAGGATAATCTGGGTGGCATAACCCGGATCAACATAACGAGCGAGAAGGGTAGCATTCCCCGCCTGTGGCGTAATCACTTCGTCCACTGTCAGCAAGGGGCGACTGCGATAGGTGGGGTGGTCTTTATCCCCATCTTGTTGGGTTGCAGTACCAGAAGCACGACTGTAGAACTCGGCGGTTTCCGCATCACACCCACCATAGACAATCTGGGTTGCCAACCCTGTAAAGAGAGCCTGCGTGCCATCATTGCCGTAAATGAGGTGGAACTGCCCTTTGGTCTGGGCAGCAATCAAAATGCTGATACGCCGCTTACGGACAAGGTTCACATCTGCGACAAGGCTGTCGAGCCTGCCGAGTGTCGGAAACTCGTCCAAGATGATATTGACGGGCATGGGCAACGGCCCCTGATTGGCTTCCCCGATGGTATCCAAGTCCAGCATCAGTTTGCGGAGGACTGCTCCGAGATAGGAGGCATAAACGGCTCGCATTCGTCCGGGGCAGGTCAATACAACGACCGTTGGCTGCTGCACGATGAGGTCAGCATCGAAATCACTGGCACCCGTATTCTGGCGCACATCAATCGAAGCCCAGCCTGTCAGGGCAGTGGCGAGCGTCGCCACGACATTGGAGGCTACTTTGCCATCGGAATTGACGCTGGCAATAAACGAGTTTGCCAGTAGCGCGGCGTCATCGACTTTTTTGCCAAAGTCGCTTGCCATCACCTTGAGGTCTTTGAGAGCCTCATAAATCTCGCCCAGATTGCTATAACGAATGAGACAGGCGGCCAGCAACGCGGCGGCACTGTCTGACCAGAACTTGTTATCACCTTGGGCTGATGGAACCAGCACGTCCGCGATGGCCCGCGCATCGGAAACAGTTTGGATGTTCTCAGCCAGATTAAAACGCGGCGAATCCGTACCGGTGGGATCATGGATTACGACCAGATGTCCAGTCACCCGCGCATATTTGAGGATGTGATGTTTGAGTTCCCCTTGTGGATCGGCGACGATTAGGCTGTGGCGATTCATCATGTTATCGGCAATCGCGGGCAGGATCACCCCTTGAGATTTACCTGACCCCGGGCCGCCGAGTGCTAGAATGCCTCTAGCCGCATCTTCGCCGTTCAGACAAAACATGCCTTGCCCCGCATCCAGTCGCATTTTCCGCTCCCCCCAGAATGCCCCGTAGAAGGTCATGCCTTCTAAATCGGATCGGCGATAGCGTTTGTACTCGCGGTGGGTACAGAAATGGGATGAACCGAGTTCACCACGCTGGACACGCGGATTGCGCTGTTGATCAAGTTTCTGCCGCAGCCAGCCACCCGGTTGCAAATTCTGATAGATGACCATGTTCACCAGAAAGAGGGTAATCCAGTGTCCAATCGCAAAAATAAGGATGCGTGGCTGATTTACATACCGGGGTGGTTGTCCAACGACCATCCCGAGAAAACCCGTCAAGTCAGTGCTGTACCCGCGCACCACTGCAAAATGGCTGGTGACGCCTATATAGATGAAGGATACGATCAAGGTGACGGCTAGGTGCAGCACCACTCGTGACCTATGACCCGACTGCCCACCCGCTTCACTGCGCCGGATATCTGCACCTAAATGCCATGCAAAGCCGATGACCAATATCGGCAGCAGGCACAAGAGGGGTGCAATCAGGAAAGGACTGCCGAGTAGCGCCTGTCCATCGGTGAACAGCTTGAAATACATTAGCCCCCATCCTTTCGATTGCGCCGGAGGAGCAGGTGTACGGTTGCTGAAAAGAATAGGATGACTACAATGGCAGCCAAATAGAGGGCGTCAGCCACTTGCATCCCGGCCATTCCGAAAAGGCTCAGGGTGATATTAAAAGCGATCCCCATAATCAATGCACCTATACAGGTGGGGTGATGCATTTGTCTCATCGCGTCTCCCGTCCAAACCATGCATCAAGACTGTTCTTGTTACGGTCAAGTGAAGCCAGCCATTCATTGAAGGTATCTGCGGTGGTGACATGCGGCGGGATTTGCTCGATGGAGAAGCCTTGCTCATATAGTTGTTCGGCGAGTTCGGTTAAATTGGAGGGAAGTTCCTCCCCCTGCATCGCTTGGAAATACTTCTTGAGATGTTCCTCCCGTTGGATGGCTGCCCACTGTGTTCGCCACTCTTTTCCTAGTTGTTGATCCATGTGTAGTTCAAAGAGGTCTTCGACCAGTTCATTGAACTCACGCAGATCAGTGGGGCGATTATCAAACCGTTCGCGTCCGGCGGAAGTTTCAACAGTTCCCGGCAGGATGATGTGGGTATGTAACATTTGCAATCCCTCCTCGGAAGTGGAGCGATCATGGGTCACATAGCTGTAGAGGGGGTCAACATAACCCCGTGCTTCAAACCACTGCTCGACCACATCTTCGGTCAAGTTTTCCAGAAATTCGCGGCGGTCTGTTGCCTGCTCAATGAGTGCCATTAAGCGTGGCTTGGGGCTGAGCATCACGCTCCATGCCAAACGGTCATCGCTGGTGAGTGTCTGGCAGTTTTCTAAGATTTCGCGGTGTGTCCCACCCAAGCCATGGTTGACCCAGCGCCGCCCACCTGCAGGCGCTTTTACATCCCGATCATCCCGATAGGTGAAATACCGTAGCTTCTCTCTGAGGGACTGCACACCTGTCCCGTATCCGGTGCGTTCTGGGTGTATCCAGCGCAAGTTTGACCAGATAGTGCCGCGTCGTTCGCGTTTTTCCTTGGGCTTTGTCATAGGCTACGACTCTGGTTGAATGTTTTCATCTTTGCGAACGGCATTGGCTGCTTCAATCAGGCGCTTGGATAGTTTTTTGCTGTCAACAATCGAGCTTTCAATCAACCACATTGGATCAACGTCGCGCCCGTCACGGCTTTTGATGATATACACAAACAGTCGCGCCACTAGGAGTAGGAGCGCATGAATGCTGAACAACATGGTTTGTTCATGCAAACTCAGACTGCGTTGCAGGGATTTGCTGAAATGTTTGCGGCTGCCAATCAGATCTTCCTCACTATCCAAATACAGCCGAATAGCCTCCCGTACTGCATCACTGGTTTTGAATTTGGGGTCACGGCGATTGGTGACGACTTGGCCCAGCTTCTCCCACATGGCTTGGGTCATGCTAATGCTGCTGCGATGGGTATAGCGAAAGTCCAAATCGCTGTTGAGTTGATAATCTTCTGGCATGGGTTTCCTTTCCAGATAGCAACGCTAATCTGGTGGCAGTACAGGCTTTGAGAGGGATAGGAATCTGAAGTTATGGGCTTGGTTTCATGAGGATAGTGACATTGTATAGGAACGAAGATGATGCACGCGGGATGTTTTATGACATCAGCGGGGAAATCTTTGGCATTTCACGATCACTGGCTTAGGTGATCGGTTTGGTGGCATGGGATAACCGAAGGTTAGTCCCGGCCATCACCACTTCCGCAGGAAGTGATGCGTGACGAGGGAACGCATACCCCTTTGCACGGCACGTGCAGGGGCAAGCTGTTAGGCTTGCTCCATTTTTGCCCTTTACGGCGGCGGTTTTTCAAAGATGCGGGGGCAAAAATGTCGGAACGCTGCGGCGTTCGGGGCAGCGCACGCTGCCCAAAAAGCGGCGCTAAAGTGGTGTGTTTTGATAGATCGCAGACGATGCCACAGTCGAGCCAGCCGAACGAAGATTTCAGAACAGCGACAGGTGTTGTGGAATAGGTGGCGGATTTTGGAGAGGGTACTGTTTTGGTAGTTATGTTTTGACCCGCTGGAAAATAATTTGCCTTTCGGGTGTAAGTAATTCTGGTGCAATGTCGCCTAGCTAAGGCTGAGGATTGTCTCTTTGGGAGAACAAAACTGAATAGTCAACAGAATTGCCCGATGGGTCAAGGAAGGATTATCATATGATTAGGTTTAAACTTATTGCGAGGCAGTTTAATGGGATCAAAAACAGGGAAATTGGTTATAGGCGTTACCGGAAGTATCGCGACAGGAAAAAGCCTTGTATGTCGAATGCTTGCACATCTTGGCGCCCATGTGATTGATGCAAACGCTTTATTTTTTCGAGTAATGGAACCAAATGCACCAGCCTACAAACCTGTGATCGAAAAGTTTAGTGAGCTAATCAACTCTGATGGCGTGATCGATTCAGAATATCTAAATAATCTTATATTCTCTTCTCCACAGCAGTTCGAGAATGTCGAGAAAATCGTTTTTCCTTTTGTCAAACAAGCCTGTGATACTTTGATTGCTGCCTCGAAGGGGAAATTTATCGCCGTAGAGGTCACAAATATTTTTAGTAGCGGGCTTTCCGAAATAATAGACTTAGTTTGGGTCGTTGATAGTACGGCAGAAAATCAGCTTCGACGTTTAGTTGAGAAAAGAGGGTTCGAACCTCAACAGGCCATCCAATACCTAAATTGCTCACCTTATCAAAAAGATAATTTATTGAAAAATGACGTTTTAATTAACAATGACTTGACTACTGAGGATCTATGGGTGCAAGTACAAAAAGCTTGGAGTTCCATTAATCAGACGCAAGCATCAATACCTGCTGCTTTGTCACCTGTAAAATCTGTAGCCAATGAGCCTATAGCAACTGTTGCGGCCACGAATACTTTTTCTCTAACTATAAAACGCCTTCACCCTCAGTCTTTAGAGCAACTTGCCAGTTTTATTAATCGTGTTACAGGCAGTAATTTGAGTCGTAGTGATGTGATGATGGATTTTGCTGAAGCATCCTATGGTATTGCAGAGGCAAATGGAGAAATTGCGGGCATAATTCGATTTATGGTGGAAGATCAGACCACTATCTGTACAAAAATCATTCTAGACCCACAATTACCCTCCTCACCTATCATTCAATCTCTGATGTCATATATGACCACGATATCAAATGATTTGCAAAGTGAGGCTTCATTTATCCTTCTAGATTTTGACACCCATGACGCAATTATCAACATCCTTTCCAACGAGTTTCATTATCAGCAAATTGAGATAACGGGGCGTTTATCACAATGGCTTAGTAGTTATAAAGATTCATCACTGAAGCCTAAAATTGCCCTTTTTAAGCAGTTGCGACAGACACGTATACTCACCCCCTTTGGCAATACAAGGCCTAGTATCTCTTCAAATGACATTAAGGCGACCGCTATTGAAAAACCTTCATTAGCCCAAATGCCAGGAAATCTAAATGATCAGGTGCATTTTTCCGTTATCACAAATGCCCAAGTGCGTCCAGGTGACCCGTTTTTGATAGAAATTTTGGCATACTTAAAGGAGCAAAAATTTGAGGCAATCAAACTGGCAAAAGAAAATCTAGGTATCAAAAATGATGCTGATTTAAACATAACTACCAAAGGGCATATCATTGTTTCTCGAGGAACCGTATTAACGGTTCATTTATCACTGCAAGGGATAGAAATAGATGATCCTGAAGACACAATTCTTTGGGATGGTGAAATAGGAAACACTTCTTTTGCAGTTCAAGTGCCTGAAGATACAAAATTGGGTAAGCGACTTGGAAAGGTAAATATATATGCCAATGGGCTTTGTGTTGTTCGCCTGAATTTCATGATTACCATCGGGCTTAATTTAGCGGAATCAAAGGTTGAACTACCTACTACGGAACATCGTTATCGTTCAGCTTTTGCTTCGTATGCTAGCAAAGATCGAGAAGAAGTAGTCAGTGTCATTCAGGGGATGAAGAAAGCTGCGCCTCACCTTAATATCTTTTTGGATGCTTGGTCTTTACATTCTGGGAGCAAATGGCAATCCGAATTGGTAAAAGCAATCGAATCCTCAGATATTTTCTATCTATTCTGGTCGGAAGCCGCAAGTCATTCGGAATGGGTAGAGCGAGAGTGGCGTTATGCCTTAAATGCAAAAGGTATAGATTTCATTGACCCTGTGCCGTTAGTAGCTCCAATGCTAGCTCCACCGCCACCGGAGCTAGCAGAACATCTTCACTTTAATGACTGGATACTTGCTTTTAAGCGTTTGAAATCCAATAATCAACCAAGTGACCCAAGCTCGAATATGAAGCCCATCTAGAAAGTTGGCCCATAATTCAACCGCTTATTTGCTGAAAATTTGACAAACATATTCGCAGCTCCGCTGGAGTAATTTGCTTTGAAATGGTGGTTTGAGAGTGCAAATCCACTAGGCTCATGAAGGTGGTCAAAGGCTGACGGTTGATTAATTTATAGAGGTAGCTGCTGCACACCATGGCTACGGCATCATTAATTAGGAGATGCTGGTCTTGGGCCATAACCAACTCGGCGCAGGATAGGTCAGATTGCATTTCAGGGGTTGGTGGCTCTGGTTGAAGCAACTCAGGATAGAGCAAGGCGATGTTGGGTAGGTGTTGACAGGGATAGTAGAGTTCGCGGCGAGCATACGGCTGATCACTTTCCATGTGCTGGATGGCTCGCATGATCTTTTCATGTGACCCGGTAGAGCCACAGACCACCTGCCCATAAGTGCGATCGTTACCCACATCGAAATATGTAATTCCTTCAGCCGCATTCACGAGGGCTTGTCGTGCCATGTGGTTATCCACACAACCGATCAAAACCGTGCCATGCTGAAGGTGTTTTTCAGCATCAAAGGCTTCGTTTGACCACAGAATAGGCAACCCGTAGAGCAAACTCAGGCGGCGGGCCGTGACTTCAGCTTTGCCCATGCCGATATCGAGTGGTAAAAAGTGCTGCCGTCCCACATTTTTTTCTTCCACAACATCAGGGTCGACCAGATGCAGCAGCGGGACACTCTGCCCCATTTGCCGACGTTGCCATAGGATACGGGCAACGATCTGGGCCAAAGCCGAACCCGTCCCACCCACACCCACCATCAGCAGATGGTCAATCTGCCATGCGCCTTCATAAGCATAGAGTTTCATTTACGAAATCCCTCCAATATATCTTCCAGCGTGCGGTTAGCAGGTATCAAATCTGACTTGGGATAGACGCGGGTCTTGGCTTGCTCCATTGCCAGATACTTTTTGCGGATGTCATCCGGATGGCTTTTGCTGCGCCGCCCTGCATTATGTGAACCAAAACGTGTGCCTAGCAGGATTTTCCAATCTTCCGTGAGATCGGTGCCGGTAAGCTGATGAACCTGCAATTGCTGAACACTGCCCCAACAGACCCGGCCATCCTCATAGATATTCGGCAGCGGCACATGGAACATTTTGGCTTTCAGGTCGGTTGGTCGCTCTTTGACCGCAAATACGCGGTAGTCAGGGATGCCTTTATCATGGGTGCGCCGAAACAACAGCATATCCGGCATCGGGATAATCACCGGTGCGTCAGTGCCTTCGAGAAAGAGCGCCGTTTTTTGACGTTTGCGGTATTCCACCACCACTTTTTGCACCCCTTCTTGAGATATGTAGATGGTGCTGGATGACAAAATGCCTGTATCCAAACGCACAGTGGCGGCTAACTGTAAGGCGAGTTGAGCCGGGTCAACCAGATATTCCATACACCCCTGTGGTGTTTTACGCTGCATCAGCACCCCAAAGGGATAGACTTTCAGTGTCAGGAGGGGTTCGGTTCGCATCAACTGGCTCAGGGCGGTCAGACCATCGGATGCGTTTTGCAAGGCGATGGGCATGGGTGTCGCTAAAGTCATAACGGTTTACCTTTCGGACAGATCGGGCGATTATTTCAATATTGGCACGTAGTGTGGTCTGCAATGCCGAGTCATTCAACAGAGCGGTCATACCCTGCTGGGCGCAGGTCAGGATTTCAGCGGCCTCGGTGTGCATCTGGGCATTGAATTCAATTTCATCTAGCTGCCATGGCAGGGGTTCGAGACCCATTTCGTAGAGGTCGTTATCGGTGTAATCTGCGGCAGTATTGCCTGTTTGAGCAAACATCCAATCTAGCAGCGAAGCCAGATTGCCATAGAGGGTATCCTCAGTCTCGCGCAGACTGTAAGCCAGAACATGGGCGACTTGAGCGGCCTGAGGATAACCTTCCGGAATGGCATACTCACCAACTGTCACGTCAAATAACGCATAGAGTTGTACCAGTGGTGCATGGTCAGAATCACTGAAAAACTCTGGTGAAGTGATGTCTATGCCCATCCCGACGAAAGGCAGGCCAAAGTGGAGTTGCTCAAGATCATGCAGTTCGACACCGCCGAGGTGCTGGTTAATGCCCTGACACAACTGGCTTGAGATTTGAGCCTCACTTGCACCCCTTCGCAGGGCCAGCGTCGTTTCGGCATACACCTTCGGAAAGCAACGGCGGGCAATGTCCCACCCAAAAGCGATGTTTAGCCAAGCATCATCCGTATCTATATAAGGCGTTTCAAAATCATCCAAGAAGGTGTTTGTCTGCGTGACAAGGGGGTCAAGCCATGCCAGACTGCTGCATAAGGCCAACACCGGGTCAGCCAGTGCAGCGGCGCTCAAAAAGGTTGCAGCGGCTTGTAGGTCGTTGAGATTCATGGCTGAGACTCCACCACAGGTACATCACGCAGTGGAATAGGTTGTAATTGTGACAGCAGGCGTGCCATGTTTGCACTACGCCGGGTATAGGCCACCAGTTCGACAGTCGCGGTGATGACCTGTTCCTTTGTTTCTGGTGTCAGGGTGGTGGGCAACCATTCACTTGTTTGAGATCGTAGAGTCTGCAACAGGTTCACGGCTTCTAGTTTCAGTGGATCAAGGGTTTCGAGGGTGGTGACTAGTTGGTGTAAATGGGCATTGTTCATGGATGGTTCTCCAAACAGAAAACCTGCTGCCCACAGCGGAACTTTTATGCTTTAAATTGGACAGCAGGTACGGGCAATTAACCTTTACGACCGGGTTTTTGGATCCACTCGGTCACAATCATACCGCTGGCATCATCGGTGCGTTCGCGCACGGTGGCATTTTCAATCTGAGGGTAGAGAGGCGTCAGCATTTTTTGAATTTCATTGGTGCTTTTGCCTGCCATCGAAGCGTCTTCCACGATACGCACCCCGCCGATGACAAATACGCGAGTTTGAGGCGTTGCAGCATGATCGGTCATGATTTTTTCTCCTAATCTTTGGGCTAGAACAAGGACATTTGATCAGTATTGGCTAGAATCGCACTCTCAGTAGCATGGGGTGCACTGGTGATGCGGGGTGAGGGTTCCGCATCGGCTGAGATGACGCTGATGACTTCTGTATTTTCGGTTTCTTCCTCCTCGTTTGTGTCGGTATCATCATCGGAGCCAGTAGCATTTTCCTCAAGTGGTGTATTCGGGATGTCAACACCGTCCGTTTGGGTTGATGTATCGGGGGTGAATTTTGGCGGCGGAGTGGCTTCCAGTTTTGCCAACGCAATCAGGGCATTTTGCACCGCTTCGGCGATATTGCCCCGCAGGGTCAGGCCCGTATAGTTGAATTGCTGAAGATGCCCTAGATCACCTCTTTGGATGGTGATAGAACCTTCACCACTCCGGGCTTTGATATCTGGGATACGTAGCAGGATTACAGTTTCTTTGGCTTGTTCCTTCGCCATAGGTCACATTCCTTTCAGTTGTAAATAGGGTGCTAGTCATTAAGAGCTTGGGTTGATTTGATTATGTACATAGGGAGATAGATGATATTTTCGAGTACGAATGATGTCAGAAAAAACTGGTGAATGGACTTTCTACCTCGAATTTCTCAATTTGCATCACACAGGCGAAAAGGCTGGCTTCCAGCTTAATGCATACTCTGATCTCGCCCGCACTTTGAGATCTCAACCTGATGTGCTTAGAAAGATGCTAACTGAGTCTCCTTGGTGGTCTTCCCTTGAGGCAAACGTTGTCATCATCTTGCTCCGTGCTCAAGAATTTGAAAAAGATTTGGTTCAGCGATTAGTGCAGGGGTTCGTAGGTTGCTCCACAACTGGCGGTTTCTACTGATTTGATCTCAATCGGACGTGAGATTGCGACATTAGAAGATAGCCTAGATCAGCTCATGGCTCAGTTCTATATTATGTAACCCATTCATCAAAATATTTCTGAACTATTTTCCCCGACCTATATTTCCATTATTTCACGAGGCATTCCAGACGCTGGGGACAATTCCACATTATAATATCTTCAACGACTGTTCTCTCTATGTAATGGAGCGACCTTGTGTTTTGCGGCCAAATATTGTTGAGAAGATCGTTCATTAGCTGTCCATAAGCTCAAATTATGGGAACCTTTGATGAAAACGCGCAGGTAAAGCGGGGCATAGAATCACTATTTCCAAGTCTGCCTGTCCCGCCAACACCGCTTGTCGGACGCCAGAATGAGGTGGCTACCGCTACCGACCTGCTTCGACGTGCGGACGTGCGTTTGGTAACCCTCACCGGTCCACCGGGTGTCGGCAAAACACGCCTTGCGCTAGAAATCGCCAATCGGCTGCTTACCCATTTCACAGATGGGGTTTACTTCATCAATCTGGCTCCTATCGCAGAGTTCCATCTAGTCTTGCCAACTATTGCACACACGTTAGGTTTCAGACAGGTTACCGCTCATCCGCTCATCGAGGAATTGAAGTATTTCCTAGTGAACCAGCGCGTGCTGCTGGTCTTGGACAACTTCGAGCAGGTGATTCAGGCTGCGCCCGCCTTGACGGACCTGCTGCAAGCGACACTCCACCTGAAGATACTGGTGACCAGCCGTGAACTGCTCCGCGTTTCTGGCGAACACATCTTTCCGGTGCCGACGCTCCCACTCCCACCCGTGCTGGTGGATCAGCGGGTGCCTCGAGTTTGGGCTGCACTGCCACCTGAGCGCCTGATTGACTACGGAGCGGTGAAGCTCTTTGTGCAATGCGCCGTTGCTCTACAACCGGACTTTGCTCTCACACCGGATAACGCCTTAATCGTGGCGGGAATCTGTTGTCGGTTGGACGGCTTGCCATTGGCAATCGAGCTGGCGGCGGCACGTATTCGCCATCTACCGCCGCAGGAGATTTACGACCGGTTGGAGCATCGGCTACATCTGCTCACGGGTGGAGCACGCGACCTACCCCTGCGCCAACACACGCTGCGTGCCGCGATTGAGTGGAGCTATAACCTGCTGGAGACCAGCGAAAGACTCCTGTTTGCACGGCTCGCAGTCTTTAGCGGCGGATGCTCACTCGAAGCGGCTGAGGCCGTATGCGCGGAAGCGCTGTCAATACCAGTATTTGATGGCCTAGCTTCCCTTGTCGATAAGAGTCTCGTCCAGCGCAAGGCGACATCAGGCGGTGCAACTCGTTTTGTTCTGTTGGAAATGATGCATGAGTATGCCCGTGAGCTGTTGCAGGCCAGCGGCGAACTGGACACGCTCCGTAGGCAGCACGCTGTCTATTTTCGAGAATTGGCTGAACGCGCCGAAATTGAACTGAGGCTGGCTCACCAGAAATACTGGTTTCACCTGCTGGATACGGAAATCGACAATTTACGTGCAGCACTGGAATGGTCACTTGAGAGCGGCGATGTGACCGTTGGAATCTGCATTATGAGTGGAACCTTCCTCTATTGGATTGTTTATTCACGCCAAGATGAAGGCATTCAGTGGACTCAATCATTGCTCGTGCGGATAGACGAAGTCGTGAAGGAGTACCAAATTCATTTACTGCGCAGTGCGGCCCCTTTGATCGCATACCGCGATCTAGAGGCTGCCAGCCGGCTAGCTCAGCAAGCGGTAGCCATTGCACGCGAGTATGGGGATAAAAGACAGCTTGGGTGGTCACTGTGGGCTTTGAGTACGACACTCGCGCGTGACTCTGAAGCAGAGGCGTGGATTCAGGAAGCCCTCGTTCTGTTCCGGGAAGTGGGCGATCAACCCGGTCTTGGGCTGGTGTATAACTCCATGGGCGAGCGAGCGCGTTTGCGGGGTGACGATGTGCGAGCCAGAAGTGCCTATGAAGAATCTCTAGCCATCGCTGAGCGTACCGGCGATGCACGCCGCCAGTATTACGTCCTTTTCAACCTCGCATTTGTTGCACAACACGAAGGCAATCATCAGGATGCGATTCGGCTGATACTCCGTTCACTCGCGCTATGTCAGGACCTCGGTGTGCCAACCGATGTGGCTCAGGAATTGCTGGCGCTTGCCGGGTCGCTGGGAGCGTTAGGCGAACCTGAGAAAGCGGCGCGTTTGTTCGGCGCAGCACACACCTTTCTTGAACGCAGTGGCGCGTTGATTGACCCCAGCGACCAGCCCGAACATGATCGGAATATCGCCTTTGTGCGCACCCAGCTTGGCGAGGCGGCTTATGAAGCGGCATGGGCCGAAGGTCAAGCGATGACGCTCGATCAGGCAGTCGCCTATGCACAAACCGTACCCAACTCCGACGAGCTGCCTGTGTCTCGCCCCCGACTCGACCAAGAAACTCAGCGACCTAGCGGACTGACCCGCCGCGAACTGGAAGTGGCGCTCCTGATCACGGAAGGCAAATCAAACCGCGAAATTGCCGATGCGTTTGTGATCGCCGAACGCACTGTCGAGGGGCATGTCAGCAATATCCTCTCCAAGTTAGGCTTCCGGTCGCGTGCTCAGGTCTCCGCTTGGGTGGTCAAGAACGCGCTGTCAGACCGCTAATCTTCCCAGCATTTAACCCAAACTCCCGTACTCTATCTCCAAAACCACGTGTTTTCCACCGTGTCCGGAATGGGCTGTCCTGTTACAGTGAATTTGCCGGTACGCAAACCGACACTCGTACAAGTTCAGCTCAGGCAATTGGTCATGTCTAGTGAGGAGAACACAAATGTTAGAACAGATGGTACTCGACCAACAGCAAGTCCAGACGCTGCAAAGCAGGCTGCGCGGACAGCTTCTGCGCCCAAGTGACACGGCATATCCTGAAGCCTGTCACATCTATAACGGAATGATCGACCGCCATCCTGCTCTGATCGCCCGCTGCGTTGATGTGGCTGATGTCATCGCTGCCGTCAATTTCGCCCGTGACAATCAGCTTCCGCTGGCGATACGTGGCGGCGGGCACAACGGGGCTGGCTTAAGCCTAGTAGATGATGGGCTGGTAATTGATCTTTCGCTGATGAAGAGCGTCCACGTTGATAAGAAAGCAGGAACGGTGCGCGTCGAGGGCGGCTGTGTATGGGGCGATGTTGATCATGCGACTCACCCATTTGGCGTGGCTGTACCGAGTGGTTTCATCTCCACAACGGGCGTAGGCGGGCTGACACTGGGCGGCGGCTTGGGTTATCTCACGCGCAAATATGGATTGACGATTGACAACCTGCTGGCGGTGGAGATTGTGCTAGCAGATGGACGTTGTATTACGGCGAACGCTGATACAAATGCTGATCTGTTCTGGGCCGTGCGCGGTGGCGGTGGCAATTTCGGAGTAGTTACCTCGTTCCTGTTTAGAGCAAATTCAGTCAGCACGGTATATGGTGGTCCGATGTTCTGGTCGCTCGACCAAGCGGCGACCATCATGAAGCGCTGGCGTGATCTCATTCTGAGCGCGCCAGAAGACATTAACGGCTGGTTCGGATTCCACCATGTGCCGCCCGTGCCAATGTTCCCACAAGAGCATCATCTGAAGAAGGTCTGCGTTGTGACTTGGTGTTATACTGGCGACCCAGCACGCGCGGAGGATGTTTTTGCGCCGATCCGTCAGTGGGCAACGCCGTTAATGGACTTTGTGGGGGAAATTCCTTGGCCCGCACTTCAGAATCTGTTCGATGGGCTTTACCCGCCGGGCTTGCAGTGGTACTGGCGAGCCGACTTCGTCAAAGAAATTAGTGATCAGGCGATTGACCTGCACCTGAAGTATGCTGAACAACTTCCGACCGGGCATTCGACCATGCATCTGTATCCGATCAATGGCGCAGCTCATCGCGTTGGAAAGAATGACACGGCATGGAGCTTCCGGGACGCCAATTTCGCGCAGGTGATCGTTGGCGTTGATCCCGACCCATCGAACAACGCGCGGATGATCCAGTGGGCGCAGGATTACTGGACAGCGTTGCATCCCCATTCAGCGGGCGGCGCCTATGTGAACATGATGATGGAAGAAGGCGAAGATCGGATCAAGGCTGCCTATCGCGACAATTACCAGCGCCTAGCAGCGATTAAAGCGAAATACGATCCCAACAATCTGTTTCACGTGAACCAGAATATTAAGCCACAGCCGTAGCCGCCGGAATTTTCGGAGACCCGTGACGGGCAAACGATCGCTTTCACGGGTCAAAACAATAAGCAGATGGATGAGTCGTCGGTAGTTTCCCCAGCTTCTCGTATGTCAACGGTGCGGGTTGTACGAAGCCTTTCGTGGCAGCATTAAATTCGGTTCATCGCCACTCTCAAGTTATCTGGAAGTCATCGGGCTGTCGAATTTCAAAACTCGACGTACTTTCATGAGATCACCACTCCTTCAGAAGTGGCAAAAGATAACTGGCGACATGCCGATAATCTAAGATGGGTGCAATTGATACAAGCGCAGTGGGACTTTTGGAGCGCTATCGATCCTATCAAGGGTTAGGTGACTTTGCATATAATCCACCATAGCGGGTAGGGTCTACACCGATGAGGGTGCATAACTCCTTCAACAAGATTTGGCCGTGCCGCCCAAAGCAGCGACCCATGCCATGTAGAGGTGAAAAGCCGAAGTGACGACCCGGTTGATCGCGGGTATGTCCACAAGGACACAGGCTGCCAATCCAGCCGTTTTTTTGAACGAAGCCAGCGTAATTTCGTAAGAGGACATGGACGACTGCCTCCACTAGATCAGAGTTGAGTTCATCCGAAAGTGTGGGAGGAGCACGCCAACAGGTAGGAGGCCTAGCCTGCTGGCGCGGTGGTGACTCGATTTGAAATGCCCGGAAGTCAGCTAAGGTGTAACGACGGTGTTCGGCTAACCACAATAGTTGGCAGGGGCAGTTCACATCCGGTTTGGTATTGTAGCTGCCGGGCAGCCGAAGGGCATTGGTCGGTGTGGTGACATCACCACCCAACTGCTGCGCTAGACCTGCCAACACCCGATGGGCGGTGTGGAAATCGGTGGTCGGTGTAATGAACCAGTAGAGGTGCAGCCCACGCCCACTACCAACCATCGCCGAAGCCGCTGGCATTCCCGCTCGCCCAGCTGTCTGAATACGCTGAAAGCTGGTGGTTAAGTCCCCATCCAGATCAGCAAACAAGGCAGGCAGCACCAGCAAGTCAGATTGCCCACCCCGTTTCCAGCGTTCTAAGGGATACTTCCGCAGCGCTATGGAGAAGTAGGCTCCCCAACCCTGTGCATTGGCGGTCATAAGATCGGTGAGCGCCTGATGTACCGCTGTTTTATCCGTGATTTCAATGTGACGGGAGGGGGTCGGGAGGCGTTTACTCGGATGAATAGCGGTCAGCGTGAGATACCCCGCCGACTGACCCTGATAGATGGTGCATAAGAGGTGCAGGGTGGTGTCGGGAATCATAGACCCGCCTAACCCTCGAACAAAGCCAGTTGATGCACCTCATGGGTTGGGGCTGATTCACAGCGCGGTGCTTTCGACAGGATTGGTTGAGTAGGCTTCAGTGCAGATTCAAGCGCATCAGGTGCAGTGGATAGGCTGACCCGGCGACGCGGCAGTTTGGTTTTGGGTGGCAACTGGGAGCGACTAGGTGACTGGTCAGCCTTAATCGCTGGTTGATCGGGTATCCCGCCTAACTCGATAGCACATTGCTCGAGGGCATCATAGTTGGCATGTTCAGGCAGACGGACTTGCGCGGCCTGTTGGATGACCCGACGCGCTAAACCCTCGAACTGGATGAACTGGGGTTGCGAGTCAGGATAACCAATCACGCGGTAACGGTAAGGCGCTTGGGCTGCTAATTGTTGAGCCGACTGTTCAGCCTCAGCAAGTGAGGCAAAAAGATTGATGGGCAGGGAGCCATTCACATGATGGGAGATAATCTGCCAAGTGCGGGTCTCGGTTAACCAGCGTTCGACTACAAACCACTGCGGGGAGGGGACAGGTTGAGATTCAGGTGTTTGTTCATTGGCATCCACCATCCAGAGGCTTTCACGCCCCGCTTCCGCACTGGACGCCGCTTGGAAGAGGTCACGCAGATTGGTCACACCCGTGTCCTCATCGAGGGACTTCGCCAGTTCGGCAATCAGATCGTTGGCCTCATCCCCGCCATCGGTGAGTTCACTCAAGCCAATGTCGCTGTCGCCATACAATAACTTGGCGGCCCGTTGTTTGCGCCCAATGAGAGCAACGGCACGGGCTTCCATACTCTCCTCATAATAAGGATAGTAGGTGCGGCAGGCATCGGTTTGGATAATGCGCCATGCCCGCCGTGAGGCTTGAATGGTGACGTAGAGGCTGTAATTGATTTCAAAAAATACCAACGTTGGAAAAGCCACTAAGTCAAGCCCCGTTTGAACCAACTTGGGATTGGCAAGGAAGATATTGCAGCCCGCCTTGAGTTGGGTTTCCAACACGGCTTCACGCTTTTTGGGTTCAACCTTGCTATACAGGATAAAAGGCTTGGCGCTAGGGATATGTTGGGTCAGCAACTGCACCAGTCGTGGTTGAATATCGCGGGTCGCGCTTTGTTCAACAAAAATGCCAACTTTACGCCCCTCGGCCAATTCCGCTTGCACGGTCTCGATGAGCCACTGTTCTTTGGCATACAGGCGTTCCTCGCCTAAGTTCGGCATGGCCCAGACCGCACGTTCCATTTGGATCGGCACACCGTCGTCACCGCGCAGCTTACGCCGATGCATCACTTTTTCGGCACGGAAGGGTGCATTGGGATAACTCAACAACGTGCGGAGATAACGCCCTAAAAAGCTGGCATCCCCTTCTAAACGACATTGAAAGAGGTACTCACCCAGCGCCTGTTTGGTATCATCATAAACATCCCGCAGGTCAGCATCCATTTCGATGGGTACTGGGATTTCCTCATAGGGGGGCATGTCACTAATGTCGGTCAAACCGACAAACAGGGCATGGTCGAGGATTTCACGTACCAGCATGGGTGAGGTACCGGGCGCTTCCTGCGGTTGATGTTCGATACGGGCTTTACCGGTGTAACGTCCCGATTGATCATACTGCGGTTTGTATTCCACGATGCGTTCCAACGACCCCATCTGATCCACCCAACGGGCCAGTTGTTTGCCTTTGTTGGCATTCTGTTCACCCCAATTGTAGCGACGGGTCACTCTTGGATTGAGTTGATATTCCAGTCCAAAAATGGATGATGCTACACCGCCGTAGAGTGTTCCTGTCAAGCCGATAATCTTCTCTGCGGCATTGCACAAGACTGCGAAGGCATTGCCCTGATCGGAAGCCAACCCTTTCATTTCGTGGACTTCATCGCTTACGAAAAGATAGACTCGCCCCGGATGGACTCGCGCAAGGTAATCGGCCAGTGCCATACGTGGGTTCTTGCGGGGGAATTTTTCACCCGCTTTGGGTGCGCTGAAGGTGCGTTTATCTTGCCAGAGAGCACCACCACAGGTGTGACAGGTACGGGGCGCATCATTCAACCATGCCCGTGTCGCTACCTTCTCGCCCTTCTGATCTTTGGTGATTACTGCACCACAACTGGGACAGAGTGGCACATCGTAGGTGTGAATACGGGAGCGCCCTTTGAGATCATCAGGTGGTTCCGTGCCGATGTGCCATAGAGCGGTGTGATGTTTGTGCCATTGAACAGCGGCTTCCCAGCCTTCATCCAGCTTGGCCCGTTCGCGTGCAATGATGCCCACTTTAAGTGTATGCGGCAGCAGGCGACCACACTTGTCCATAAAGGCCCGGGTGTCGTCGACACTTTCGAGGATTTCCACATAGCTGCTGGGCGTAACCTTGCCAATCTCACGTTTCCACTTTTCGACGAGGTGGGGTGGGCACATCACGAGCGTCACTTGATCGGGCTTCATGTGGGTCTGCATGGCTGCGGCGAGGGTAGCGCCCATCACCGATTTCCCAACCCCGGGTTCACCCACCAGATAAATGCCCTTACGCTGTTGGAGAGCGGTGTAGGCGGCGGCAATGACGTGTTTTTGGGTGCTGAAAAGCCCTTTGCCGATGCGAACCCGGTTGAGGATGGGTGCGATACAAGCATAGTTAAAGTCGTAGAGCGGTTTAAAGTGGGTGTTGAGATAATCCAACAGGGCGGTCTTGTGTTCGTGTATGAAGGTCACCAGCGCCGCATCACCTGTCATGGGTAGCATTTCGCCACGTTCGGTCAACAGGGTAATCGTGACCACCGGGCGGGTGCGATAGACCTCACGTTCGGTAACGGTGGGGTCATCCTCGTTCACCTCCTCCGGTGCTTCGCGCAGTTCTTCAACGGTGCGAATGGTGCTGCGAACGGCGGTGCGTCCCAATTCGCCATGTTCCAGAATCAGGCCATTAAACATACCAGCGGCCAATACCAGACCAATTTGCATCCCGCGTGGTTGCACGATGGGACGGATGTCGTCTAGCGGCGGTGGTGGTTCGAGTAGGGTCTGAAATTGGGCCGTCTGATGGGCACTCCCAGTTTGGAGGGCGGCCAGCATCAGTTCCGGTGTGAGAATTTTCGGCGCGAATAGGAAACGCTGACTGGGATGTGGAGCAGGAAACTGATAACGCGGTTCGGGTAATATCTCCAACTGACTGGGCTTCTGGACGCTCTGTAGAATCCGTTGGGCCAAGACTGAGGGTTCTTGATTGGCTTGACCGATACGCCCAATGACTACCACCTGCCGATATTCACCTAGGTGCAGTTCCGGGACTTCCCAAATGTCCACCTGCGAACAGTTTTTTGCCAATACGACGGCAGATTCGGCAGTGACATGGTGGGCGTACACGACCCATGCCACATATCCACCCGTTTGCACCCATTTGAGGGTGTGTTTAAGAAAACTCAGTTCACGCCGCTTCTCCTCACTGCCCATATCCCATGTATACGGGGGATTCACCCATGCCATGAGAAAGCCGCTGGTCGAGGTGCGCAGTTGAAAGAGATCGCCTTGAACCGCCTGCACCGTGCCGAATTTCTCCACGCAAGCCGCCGCTCGTTCGGTGTCAAGTTCATTGGCATAGGGTGTCAGATGCCAACTTTCAGCGAGGTGCTGTAGAGCCACTCCTTCGCCAGCACAGGGATCGAGCAGTCTGCCACCCTGTGTCGCCGGGGCGAATAGACCAGCAACATGTGGTAAGTAGTTCTCAGGGAATGGATAATACCCTCCCTTTTCCAGTGAGGTTAGTCTGGGCATATTGTGTTATCCTTTGAGTACAAATTTAGGAATGCTTGCTGTGGTAAAGAAAGTGGCTGCTACAAGCTAGACTGCGAGTTTTAGAACGACTCGGTGAGAATTACGATTAGGGAGTTCTCTTATGCGAATAGTGAAATACAAAACGCATTGGGCATACGCCGGAAAAGGCGTTCCATGTGAAGAAGCATTAGCTGAATTCATCCTTGATTTCCCCTATTTGATGTCAACACATGCAGGGGTAATTCCGCCGCTACATATTTTGAACGAGGTTCTAAAAACAGGTGGTCATAACGGTGGAATGGGGCCGGGTGCAACGTGGGAGCCATTTCAAATTGATGAGGTTGAGTATTCTGAATTGGTGGATGGCCTCACAAAGATGGACTTTGAAAGCATCCGCGAGAAACATCCCTATTTTCGATTTAACGCTGCCTTTGTGGATGAAGCCTTGCACGACTGCAAAAATCATACCGATTGGCTGGGGCAAGTACGTAAGAAATACCAAGGCAAATAAATCAAGGCTGCAATTGAATTGCCGATTGACTTAATCCTCGACAGATCATTCGTTCCCACGGAGATTTATCCAGCGTTATACGGAACATGTTCACCCCGCCATAGCAGGTCAAGGGCGTAATGAGACCCTCCAATCTTCCCTGCTGTACCAAATAGGCATACCACTCTGGGAACACGGCGATGTCGACCAACTGCTGAATGTGGGAACCGAGCTTGGCGGTTGTTTGTGTTTTATCGGCCAAAAACAGATACGTCGTGCTGAGTTCAGCGTAGGTGGGGGTCAAAAGGTCTTGGTGCAGGAGCAGCAGGTGATGAATCCCGATGCCTTCGATTTTGCGCTGGATACGTTTAAGCAGCCCTTCATCGGTGCGGAGGGTGATTTTCTGAGCATCATGATCGGGTGGCAGGAGGTAACATTCTTTGGCTTGGGCCAGTTTTGCCCAGACCGCCTCAACTGACGTGGCCGGGCCAGCCACATCCAGATAGACCAACTGCTGACCATCCACTGCACAGCCATAACAAAAACATTCACCCACCACGGTGATTTGCCCCACGTAGGATTGAGCAATCTGGTTTTTAGGTACACTTTTTTGTGACATAGTGGGTTAACTCCAAGGATCATCAATCGGCGGGGTGGATTGAGCGGGTAAGGCTTTGCAGGAGGTCAGATGGTGCAGCCCTTCGGCAAAGGTTTGGCACATTCGTAATGCCGCCTGAAACTCGTGATAGGGTTTCATCGCTGCTTCCAACGCACGTTTGCGCTCGACTTCAGCCAAATATGTTTGGTGACGTTCTTCAAAGGCGCGGCGTCGGCATTCGGCATCGGTCAGAATTCCCAGTTCATCGGGTAGGAACTTATTCGAGGTAGCAGCCACCTGCTCGATGGCACGGCGGAGCGATTGGCGCATAAACTGAGGGTCACGTTGAATGGCAGGATCGGTGAGTTCGTCTAGTGAAAGTGTTACCCATTGACCTGTGACTGTACCCTCGCCTAAGTTGAGTTTGTACCCGTATAGGCTGCGCTCGGTCAGACTGGCATTGGCGACAAAAAACAGCCAATGGGCCTCCGGGTGACTTAACTTACACCAGACATCCGGATTGCCATAGTTCCACTCATGCTTACCCGTGTTGGCATCATACAAAGACAGCGGAATAAGGGGTTCGCGTTCGGCTGCCTGATCTGCCGCGAGGGTTGCTTCGATCATCTGAACGAGTTCGGGCGGCATAGCTGCTGACGATGTAGGGGAATACCCCACCAGTTCCAGCCACTTTGAAGGTGGTTGTGATCCACCCGTGTAGTACCACGCCGCAAAACCTTTGCTCCAACGCGCATGAGGCGTGGCTTTGAGTGTGGCATAGTGCCGATACGTCGCCGATTGGTTCTTGGGGACGCGATGTTCATCACGTATCCACCAAACCGGAGGTTTATCTTCATACCCACGTTTCCACTCCAATACCATGCCATTACCCGTGATGGTCGTTGGTAAATTGGCTGGCCCATCAGGTCGAATGTTGGGTTTGGTGCGGTTGAGTTCAAAACCCGGCCCTTGGGAGTGTTCATAGGTCGAACGAATACGCAGACCTGATTTTTCAATTTGATGCTCACGGATTTCGTGAACATTGCCAAAGAGGTCGCCAATCGTGGTACGCATGGTGGTCATCTCGCCTGTGTTGTAGATTTCCAACTGGGGCAATGTCCACCACTGATCGTCCCGCCACAAGTAGACGGGTGGCCTGAGTTCGGTCTGGGTAATGGCTTCAATCTCTTGTAACTGACTATCGCTCACCGGTAGGATGAAATAGCTGCCCTGCTGACGCACGGTTTCAGCGACGGTGACATAGTGGTATTCCACAATGCGTGAGCGGGGAATGTCGGTGACTTGATCGCCGACCAACAGCTTGAGAATGTGGTAGCTCGGCTTGACGAGTTGGTAGCCTGAAATTTTCGGTTTGCGGCTGCGGGGGGTATCCGTTGGTGAGTAGCTTTCATAACGGCCCTTTTCATGAAAACGCAGGGCGATGTGCAGCATATCACTTCTCCTCCAGACACTTGAGTAGATAGACCGAGGCGCGGCTGAAGATATGCGGTGAATCGGGGTCGACGGCGATTTCGGTCAGGCCATACACCATGTCCCGCAAAGCACGGCTGAACTTCTCAGCAGTATAGTCTCCCAAGACATCATTGCTTTTAAGGAGCAAAGCAGCTGTTCGCAGTAGTCCGACACATGCGGCAGTCAGATGATAGGCAGCACGTCCGCGGCGACTTGGTAGATCGCTGGTGGTGCGAACACTCTCTTCTAGTAGGATCAATGCCCCTTCCATTTGGGAAATAGCTTTGGAAGTCGGTTCGTCATTCCAGCGATTTTCATGGGTGGTCACCGACCGTCGGAACAAATCCAGATAAATTTCCACTGCTGCAAAGGTATGCTGTACAACTGATAGAGTAACAGCGCCACGTTCGAGGTGATTAGAGGCAAGTTGGTGTAGTCGGAAGGCGAGTGTCCAGCCGCGCCCGTGATAAGCCGGATGCCCACAGATTTCTAGGGCGGTGTCGGTCATGAGATTGGTGAGTTCGATATATTCCGGCGTATGGGTGACATCCACTAGGGGATGACTTGTCCCGGCTAGAAGATAGGCGATGAGCTTACAAATGCTCCGATAGGCCATATTGTTATAAGCAAGATGGTACTGATCCAGTGCTTGCTGGGCGGTTCTGTCCATCGTTTCATATCCTTTCGTTCAGGGGTTATTCAACCAGCGCAGGGGTGGGTTGCCGGGGGCTTATTGGGCAGCCATCAATTTGAGGATGACCTTGCGTTCCCGCTGCTCAAATTGCAGTTGGGGGAAACGAGCAGCTAGCTTGTCAACATAACCCGTTAAGGTCTTGGGCAAATCGGCTTTACGTGAAGTAGGATCGGTCAGCCACGTCTGGACAGCCTTGCTTGAATGCACGATAACGAGTCGGTAGCCAGCGTTGCCCTGCTCAGGCAGTTTGCTGGTTAGGCGTTTGAGGGCCTTGATAATGGCAATGACTTTGGCGTGGTCGCCCGTCAATTTGGCGTCGTTAAAGGTGAAATCTTGGGCAGCGAGTTCGACGGTTTGTTCGGCAATGATGGTCTGCCAGCCCTGTAGTGCACGCAGGACAACCTTCCCACCCTGCGGGGTGACATCAATCAGAACCAATACACGGTTTACTTTGGCGGCAGTTGTTGTGGAAGATTTCGACATGGGGATTACTCCTGATGAAGATGAAAGGTGAGCAATAAATGCCGAGTTCAAACAACTCCCACCATGACCGAACAGGCTGTTGGAACACACTGGATATGTGCGATTCTGTCTTGATCGCGGCGGGAGTCCGCCTCACGATTGTTATACTTCCCAATGCGGAAGTGCATCGGCTCTTGCGAGCGTCTGCCGTACCATGCCCGGACGTGGCTGTCTGGTTGTAAGATGAGGAACCAGACCGCAGATTCAGAGGTCTTACCGACCTACCACCCCAAGGTGTCAGCTTCGAGTGATAGAGTCCGCGACATGCGATAACTTCAGACGAGCATCTGAGGTAGATACTCCATCTGAGTGAGGTTGGCATCCCCGCCTGCCTATTCTCTGAGTCAGGACGGTGAGTTTTGCACGGGCATCCGTAGCAACGTGAGTTCGGTTCTGCATTTGTAAAGGTGCTTATGACAACGATCCATCAACCCACCCCATCAGGCCCACTGTCAAGGACAAGAGGCAAATGGGTCGGCTGGTGAGTGCAACGGCGCAAGCCCGGAAGCCGACCCATTTGAATCCCTTGATAGTGGGCCGGGGTGGGTTAGGGTAAGAGAGTCATAAGCGCCTGATGCAGTAACCGACGACAGCCCACGCCATGCCTGAAACCCGCTGTGATTTCCAACGCAACTGTGAAATAAACAATTATTCCAATGTAAACACGAAAAAAATCTCCCTCACAAGAACCTCTAATTGATATGTTTTTCATTGATAGATGGTGTTTGGGCGATGAAATGGTGATTCTGAGAGCTTGTTTGGAGCAATTCTCAAGCAAACTGGATAAGTAATACTAGATTTGGCTGATTGATAGACGGAAAAGCTGGAGGAGTCACTCCTCCCTTGTATAATAAGGAAAAGAGAATCACTCAGGTCACTGTTCAAGCACGTTGGACTCCTCCCAAAGCCGAAGAGCTTGCGGCGTAGATAAACACTTGGACAGGCAACCCCTACCACACGTCGAACGGTATCTGAAACCAGTGGGTTTGGATGAACAAGGCGGACGGGGAGCCGGGGGTGTGACGCTAGGAGCAACCAGATGAATAATGTATTAGGGATTGATATAGCCAAAGAGAGCTTTGTGGTGGTGTTGGTCGTTGGGGAAACGCGCCAGCAAGCCGAATTTCCCAACGCGCCAGCCGGGTATGAACGGCTAGACCGCTGGTTGAAGAAGCGCCAAGTCAAGACCGTCCATGCCTGTCTGGAAGCGACGGGACGCTATGGGGATGAGTTGGCGTGGTGGCTGCATGAGGCGGGGCATACCGTGAGTGTGCTGAACCCGGCACGCCTCAAAGCCTATGCCCAAAGCCGCCTGAGCCGGACTAAAACCGATGGGGTGGATGCGGGCTTGTTGGCAGACTTTTGCCTCACGCAGCAGCCCGAGGCGTGGACGCCACCGGATCCGGCCTGGCGCGAATTGCAAGCGATGGTACGGCAACTGGACGCGCTGCAAGCCACCCGTCAACAAGAACTCAATCGCTTAGGGGCCAATCCCCCCTCGGCGGTCGTACGGGCTACGATTGACGCCCATGTCGCCTTTCTGGAGGCCCAGATCAAAGCCCTTAAAGCCCAAATCCGCTCGCACATTGACCAGCACCCCGACCTCAAAGTACAACACGACCTCCTGACCTCCATTCCGGGTATTGGCGACACCACCGCCGATCTCATTCTGGCGGAAGTCCGCGATTTACGTGCCTTTGACGATGCCGGACAAGTGGTCGCCTATGCCGGTCTCAACCCGCGTCAGCGTCAGTCCGGCAAGTCGGTGCACGGGCATTCGCCCCTCTCCAAATGTGGCAATGCCCGTCTCCGCAAGGCCCTCTATATGCCTGCGCTGGTGGCCCAACGTTTCAACCCTTGCATTCAAGCCTTTTGCCAACGCCTCGCCGCCAACGGCAAATCCAAAATGGTTGTCGTCGGTGCTGCCATGCGTAAATTACTCGTGCTGGCCTATGGCGTCGTCAAGAGTGGGCGACCTTTTGATCCAGCCCGCTTTGCCCCGCCACACCCTTGACTTCATGACGGTATCTACGAAAATATACCTGATACCCGTAGGGAGAAATCACAGACCCATCCTTCTGAAAGACGCGGTATATATCCGAAAGACAAGGCATCCGCTGCCCGAATGCCGACCCAGATATCCGTCACTCGACCTTCACGTTATCGAGATAAACCTCAAGGCCGCGCTCCAAGATAAACAGCGGCACACCAAAGCGCATAGGGTTGACCTCGGCTTGCTGTACCAACACCTCGTCCAAATACAGGCTTAGGACATCCTCCACCAATTCAAACCGGATGTGAATCCATGCGCCGCGCTGAATGGTAAACGGCGTATTGATGGTCGGATTCAATGGTTGAAAGTTGTTGTATCGGTCGGCCAAAGAGATGCCCGACGCGGGTAGAAAAATCACCGCCGAATAGCCTTTGCCATGACCGGGTAGTTCGCTGACCAGATTAAAATTAACCATGCCTTCGCTTGAATCATCATTCCCCACAAATTGCAGGTCGGCCTCCAACACTTTCGCCCGTCGGCTGACATCGGTGAAGCCCAACGAAATATAATCGGTCTGGGCGCCGGTGACATGCAGGACTTGATTGCCCTCAACCTCGATGACCTCCGCCGCATCGGACGCATACGACAAATCCCAGCCTGCCAAATCGCCATCGCTAAAATCATCGAAAAACAGCACCTCGGTGGTCGTAGTGGGGCGCGGGGTAGGGGTGGCTGTGGAGGTTGAGGGAACATCCTCGCGTGCCACGCCCCAGAAGCGAACAATGCCATCTTGACCGACTGCCAGCAGCAGCGAACCATCCGGGCTAAAGGTCAGGCTGTTGGTGCGTTGACTGATCGGGAACGATTTCAGCAAACGGTGGTGTTCTACACCATAGACAAACAACTCACCATCATAGGTGACAGCCGCCAGCAGACTGCCATCGGGACTCAGCACCGCCCGCCATACGCTCTGATGATTGGACCGTGCCATCGTCCACAGCAGTTCACCCGTCGTGGTATCAAACACATAGACCTTGTCGCCATCCGCCGCCGCTACCCGACCCCCATCGGCACTGATGGAAAGCGATTGGGCGTCATCATAGGGGTTATTGGTGGGCATGGTCAGAATAGAAACCAAAGTGCCATCGCTGCGCCACACCCACACATGCCGATTCTTGCCACTCGCCACCAGAACTTGACCGTCGGCGCTGAAGACCATCTGTCCGGCGGCTTCCCCATTTTGCGAAAAGCTCAGTTGCTGTTGCCACGTCAGGGGGTCGCGCAGGGTAATATTGCCGTTGACATCTCCCACCGCGATGAATGTTCCATCGGGGTGATAGGCGAAGCTGGTATAGCTGCTGCTGGCAATCCCGCCGCTGACTAAGGTGTCCACATTGATTTCATCCGCCAACGGATTGCCCTGTATATCCAACAGTTGCAGGCGATTTTCCCAACTGTTGCCGACGGACAATGCCCCCGACGCCAACACACGGTCAGCCTGTGGGGAGAGCAGCGATAGGCCGACGATATGCCATGCCGGAAGGGTAAATTGGCTTTGAATCGCGCCAGTTGGGTCGCGTGGGTCATACAAGGCCACTTGGTCGCCGCGTTGCTGGGCTAATACCGCGCCGCTGGCATCCAATTGAAGTGCGCTTGGCCCTGCCGAATAGAGGTCATTCAGCAAGACCTCGCCGCTGGCTGTATCCCAAATCGTGAGTGTGCCGCTGCTCAGTGAGATCGCCGCCAACTGACTACCATCGGGATGATAGGCCAATGCGGAATAGGTCGTCGCGGCGGGCAGGCTGCCTAACGCTTCGCCGCGTGCCATGTCATAAAAATAGACGCCATGATTCAAAAACCGATACCCGACGGCAAGCTGATCGGCGGTGGGGGAGAGGGCGGCCTGCGTAATTAGCCCCATGTCCAGCGGGGTCTGCACCAAACGTTCCTGCTGATTTTCCACCAGATTAAACACCGTGTAATTGACATAGCCCACGATGAGGCGGGCACTGTCGGCGCTGAACAAAAGCGGGCCAGCGTCGTTGATGGTTGCCAGCAGGGTTAGATCGGGCACTGAATAGACCTGCGTCTTGTTATTGCCGGAATAGGCCGTGTTGCCGCTGACCGCCAATTTCGTTCCGTCCGGGCTAAACGCGACATACCCCACCAGAAAAGGGATTGACAGGGTGGCCTGTTCATCTTGACGACGGATGGTCTCGGTGGGCGAATTGTACAGCAGTTGGACGAGACGCACGGTGTCATTGCCCGCGACGGCAAACAGATACCCATCCGGTGAAAGCGCCGCCCGTTGAAGTGGCATTCCATAACTTATGGCACTGGAATAGGCCGAGCCATAACTATCCTCGCTGCGAAGGGTGGTGCCGCGTTCGCCTGTTGCCAGATTGACCAGTTGAATCTTGATTTCATCGCCGATCAAGCCCATGTACCACACGTTGCTGGTGTCGCCGACAATCCCCATCTGGGTCATCAGGGTGAGATTGTCGCCCTCAGTGGACAGCGGATAGATTAATTCGGCCCCGGCGCTGAGATTGGCGGTGTCATACTGCCATAGCCCGCGTGTCGAACCCACCAGCAGGTGATCGCCGTCCGGTGACCATGCCAAGCGGCTGATGACACCCTGCCCCCATTCATAGGCCATCTCCAACTGCTGGGCGTTTTCGACGGTGATGGTTTCATAATCGGGGTTGGGGGGCAATGTGGGGCGTGGCGTCGGCGATGGCGTTGGTGTGACTTCGGCAAGTGTCACCACTCCTGACCACACCCACCCGGTTGCGCCATTGGGCAGTCGCACTTGATACCACAGGCTGTTGCCTTGAACTGCTTCACCAGTCGCATCTTCGCCAATCACCACCGCCGTATCACCGACATTCAGGGTCGCCACTCGCGCCGCGCTGGTCGAGGGCGTTTCGCGTACATTGGCGGTTTGTTGGGCGGTGATACGGCGGAGGCTGTCGGATTGGGAAAAAACGGGGTAGAGGGTCAGGGCGGTTATGAGCATACCCATTAGGGCCGCAAGGCTAAGACTGAGACCTTTCTTAGACAATTTACTTTACCTATCCTTGTGTGTCGCTTCAAAATAAATCAAAGGGCATGAACCTTTTGGCATATTCGCTCGGAAAATGACAAATCATACCAGATTCGGGTAAATAACGAACTCATTTAAACTTATTGGGTTGAGCAAAGGTGTGGCGCAGATTAATCAAGGCAAAAGCGAGATGATAAGCACCTAAAAAGGCCGTATCCAAACGATCAAAACGTAGTAACAAAGCCCGAAACTTGTCCATCCAAGC
>JAIOHL010000052.1 GCA_019913005.1 Anaerolineae bacterium
CCCCTCCCCGCAGGCGATGAGGGGCTTGAAACATCGGTTAGCGGGGGCGTGGCTGTGCCGATGAGGGAGTTGCCGACTTTGATATTTTGATTGAGTAGCAGGGGTAGGCGCTTGTCGTCGGATTGCAGCAGATAGAGGCCGACCATCGCTTGCATCATGAGGTTCACGACGGCGATCTCGGCGGCCTGCGGGTCAAGGTCAACGCCATAGAGATGCACCTCAAGGATGATGCGGCGATAATCACTAATGCGATCTCGTTCATGTAAATATTGGAGGGTTTCAATCCGCAGTGAATTGGGGTCGGTGATGCCCTGTGCAATCAATTCCTCAATACGGGTATCAGCGGCCTGCTGCAAACGGTCCATTTCGCGCCGATAAAATTCCGCCAAGACCTGATAGGCATAAATCAAAAAGCCGCCACTGCCACACGCCGAATCGAGGACACGCAGATGTAGAATATCGCGGCTGGTTTTGGGCGTTTCATCGGGCAGGGGTTCCCCATCGGGCTTGCCGTTGGTGGTGGCATATAGGTAGCGGCCCAAGGTGCTGTCCACGATATATTGCACAATGACTTGGGGCGTGTAATAGCTGCCCTGTTTTTTGCGCGTCTCCAGATTCTCGGCGGTCTTGACCGACCCGTTCGCAAGGACAAGGGTTTTGCCCAAATACTGCTCATAAGTATTGCCGATAATATCCGGCGGCATGGCACGATAGCGGGCTTTATACAGGTCGCCAATGAGGTCGGTCAGAACTTTGTTGCTAAATGAAGCGCGATCTACCAATGATGGGGCAAAAAGGGCGGAGTTGTGAATCTCATCGAAGCCGCGAAACATCGTGCCGAGGATGACATCTAGCCCGACGTAATCATTGGTCAGGCCGATTTCATGCAGGCGTTCGAGTGAACCGGGGGTCAAAATGAGATGGGCTTCGGCATAACGAACCAGCACCATACGGTCAATGTAGCGTTGGACAACACTGCGTAAATCGGCTAAATTGAGCGAGCCGTCGGGTTGGCGAATCCAAACATTATGGGCTTCACGCCGGACTAAATCTTGGGCCAAAAGCTGCCGCCAATTGTTGATAACCTTAAGATATTCCTCGTCTACTTCAGGCAAGGGGCGCATCCGGGCCAGTTCTTCCAGACCGCCCGTGATGATATTGGGATAAGCCAATTTCCAGAGGTAATCGAACCCTTCTAAGTAGCCGTCGGGACTCTCAATATTGAGGACTAAGGAGTCGCGGCGGGCATGGAACAGGCGGAACTTTTCAAAATTGGTCAGAATCGCCCATGTGCCGCCATTCCGAAAGGCGTAATTGATGGCCTGCTGTTCCTCTTTGGTGCGGTCAACCACCATCCCACTAAGGGCCATCTGCTGTGGCCCCATGACCCGTTCCAGCTTGTTTTTGTCTAGGACGGGGGATTCTTTGATAACGCCGAACTTCTTGGCCTCGATAAATACTGTGCCACCGCTTGGCGGAATCAGGGTGATGTCGGGTCGCCCGGCTTCTGTGACTAATTCATATTTATAGCGTTGGGTGTCTTCAATCGGCCAGAGCAGGACATCGCGCAGCAGAAGATCAATAAACTGGCGGACGACACTGGCCTCGCTCATTTGGAGGCGGTCATCGGCGGACATAGCGCGGTATTTTTGAATTAGGCTTTCAAGCGCATGGCGGGCGGCAGTCTGGGTTGGGTTCATAGGTAGTATCTGGTTTGATCTTAAAAAATTGAATATCCCCCCTATTATAATGCGAACAAGTGTATCAGGCCAATGGTAGTGGTAACACCATAAGTGATGAAATCCAACCCCACCCCCTG
>JAIOHL010000053.1 GCA_019913005.1 Anaerolineae bacterium
GTGGTACACCACGCGCTAGGCGATTTGGCGGCGGTGTGGATAGAATCACCCCAGTCGTCAACCAAGCGGTAAGGGAAAACACATGCAGCGGGTGGTATGGATCGCCGCGTTGATTATGGGGCTGCTGCTGATCGGCCTCACAACGGGGATGTTATTGCAACGCCGGGGGAGTTCGTCGCCGGAAGTCGTGGTGGCAAGTGTGCCCAATGCCCGTCAGACCTCGTACCGTCTGGGGCTGGCCTTGCACCACGACGGGCGTGAGATTTGGCAGAAAATGGGGGCCGAATCCGCTGGAATGACCAGTCTAGGGCCATCACCCGATGGGCAGTGGCTCTATTTTTGGGCCTTTTACCGTGCGGCTGATGGGTATAACCTTACTACCCAGCGGATACGATTGGATGGCTTTGACATCGAAGCCCTGCCTGCCCTTAACCCCATTAGCGGGGTGTTTTGGTCGCCCGATGGACAATGGCTCATTTATCGGGGCAGGGATCGGCAAAACGGCCAAGAGCAGTTGTTCCGCGCCTCCCCCGATGGCAAGACCATCCAGAATCTGACACCGGATTTTCCCCATACCCTCCAAGTGGATTACCCCCTGCCACCGATTATTGGCCCTGAAAATGAGTGGATTGTCTTTAATGCCTTTGATGGCAGCAACCATGTATATCGGGTAGACATCGCGTCCAGCGAAATCACCGAACTGGCGGATGGCGCATCTCCGATTTATGCGCTAGCTCATTTCCGCAATCAGACGGGCGATTGGCTGTTGGTGACTGGGCCGGGTGGGGCCTATCGCACGCCGCTTGAGGGAGGTAGCTTAACGCGCCTGCTGCCGAATGAGGAGGTGGTTTTCAGTAATAACATGGTCATGTGGGACGAGGCCCGCCTCATCCTACTCTACACTGAAGCGCCCGACGTGACCCTCTACGCCGTCAGCATGGACGACTATTCACTGCGCTGGTCGCTGCCCCAAATCGCTCTCACCCGTGCCCCCGTCGGACGCACGCATGTACTCGGCTTTGGGGCGGAGGGCGCGGTGTATGCCATTGATGCGCAGGGCCACACCAAGCAGGTTGCGCCGCTGTTTGCCAATATGCCCACCTATCAATGGTCGCCGGATGAGCGTTGGCTGGTGTATACGATGGGCGGGCATTTGTATGCCGTCACCATGCCGGATGGCGCAGAACGCGATCTGTACAGCGGCTCCAATCAGTTGGCTGTTCTCGAATGGGCTGACGATGGCGAATCGGTGGTCATCATGGAGGATGCTGGGACGGGGATCAGCCTGTGGCGGGTGGGGTTGGCGGATGGGCATAAACAGCCGATGATGGCCTATCGAGAGGGCGTGCAATATTTGGGCATGGGACGGTTGCGGGGTTGGACGGTGGATGGATTCGGCCTGCTAGACATCGGCTGCATTTTGACCGCCGTATCCGCCGTTCGTCTGGCCCGACGGAGGAAATGATGAGACGACTGCTGTCTATCTCCGCATTAATGTTTGGCGTGCTGACCATGGGCCTCACGATTGGCCTGTTGATCCAGCGGCAAGGCAGTTCGCCACCGGAAGTCGTCTTGGTTACAGCCCAACGCAGCCCTGAATCCGGTATGCGAGTGTATGGGGTAGCGCGGCAGGCCGAACGTGAAGTTTGGTTTCCACTGGGCCGAGCCTATGACGGACTCAGTACATGGGGCGTCTCCCCCGATGGGCAGTGGCTCTATTTGCTGGGCTATCGTCAAGTTGGCCCAGATTATGAATATGTGACCCTGCGCCTGCGATTGGATGGTCTGCACATCGAACCCCTACCCAACATTGACCTGCTATCCGGCCTGTTCTGGACTGCCGATGGACAGTGGATGGTCTACAAAGGGGTGGACGAAATGACGGGCGGCACAGCACTTTTTCGGGCGACCCCCGATGGCAAAATCGTACAAAATCTGACCCCTACCATCAGGGCCTCGCCAGTTATTGACGTGCCCACCCCGCCGATCATCAGCCCTGAAAATGACTGGGTGGCCTTCAACGGCTTTGAATTTCATAATGAAATATATGTTGCCAACGCCGGAGTGGTGACGCAGATTACACGCGGCAGCTATCCAACCTATCTGCGTGGGCATGTGCGCAATCAAACCGGTGATTGGCTGATTGTGTCAAAGGTAGATGGGGCGTATCGGGTGCGTTTAGACGGCAGTGAACTGACCCGCCTGCTGCCGAATGAACCGATTGTAGCGGACATCGTGTATTTTTGGCCGGAAGCCCGCCTCATCCTAATTCAGCGCGACAAAGCCGAGGACATCCTGTATGCGGTCAGCATGGAGGATTTTTCGGTGCAGTGGTCAATGCCGGAATTCTTTCTCGCCACGTCGCAGCCCCATCAACCCTATCGCATCGCCATCAAAGAGCGTTTGCATCAGGTTTTCCCGGACGGGACCCTGCGGCGCATCGAGTTCCTCCCCAATTCTTCCGCTATCCATTTTTCCGCTGACGGCACAACGGTCTATTTCGCACATTATGGGCCGCCCTCCGCCACATCGCTGATGACGGGTATTCTATATGGCATTCGATTTGCCGATGGGCAGCTTCAAACCCTGCATACCTCGAATTATTCCTTAGATTTTGTTCGCTGGTCGAGCGACGACGGTTGGTTCCTGATAGAGACAGACGATCACCCCGGTCAAGACATCTGGCGCATCTGGGAGGCGACGGGTCGAAGCGAATTGCTGGTCTCCAAACGGCGCTATGATCGCTTTTTGGGGGTGGGGCGCGTGGACGATAGGGACTTGGCTGGCCTGCCCCTCATCGGTGGGGGCGGATTACTCGTCGTTGGCGCATTATACCAGATTCGCAGAAAGGTTCACCCCATCCCCAACTCTTCCCC
>JAIOHL010000054.1 GCA_019913005.1 Anaerolineae bacterium
CAACTCCCATCCCGCCCCAAGCCATTTTTGGCCCGATTCAGCGGCAGGCATGGCTTGAAACCGCCCGTGAACAAGTGGTGTTCCCCGAACTGTTTGCCGATGGGGATCGTGGTGTTGTACCGGGGGGGATTTCGTTGAAATACAAAGCCTATTTTGACGTAACGGCGGGGGTGGATTTGACGCTGGTGACGCTGGATGACATTCAAATTGAGGGATCAACCGTTACGATCACGATTCCACAGGCCCAAGTTCGGGAATGTATCATCAATCTGGAAAAATCAGAGTTCTATGATCGGAATTGCTCACGCGGGCCGGGGTTGGGTGATTGGCCGGGGTGTCGGGGATTGGAAGAGGAACTCGCCCGCAAGGCCCAAGACCGTATTGTGTCCTATGATTACGCCAACCTCGTCAACAAAGCCTATAACCAAGCGGCGGCGGTCATTGAATCCCTGATTTATAACGTCAGCGGCGTTGATACCGTCAATATCCGACTGAGCGAAGAAGAACTCCCCCTCTATTCCGCTGGCGGCACATGCAGTATCTTGGCGGAGCAATAACACCACATGGCGACACCCTCCGATGTCATAGAAATCGAAGGTATTGTAAGCGGATTGCTTGGACAGAAGGCATGGCGCGTTTGGAAGGGTGTCGGTAGTTTCGTTTTATTTGAATTCGGGAAACCAATCACCCATACCTATAATCTCCCCGGCGGAAAACGATCCTATACGCACGGCGAGTGGCATCTGTGGGCCTACTGCTGCGAGTGGTGGCTTGGAATTGGTACGGAAGTTATCGCTACGTCTGACGATGACCCTGAATTTATTGCCCCAAGCGTCCAACAAATGGAAAATACACCCCTTGAATCCATTGAATTAATCCCTCCTCTCCTAGAAACAACTCTGCATTTTGAGAATGGCCTAGCCTTTCACATTCTGCCCGGTGACTATGCTGAAGATGCTGAGGACTGGATGCTATTTGTACCCAATGATTATGTGCTGGTGGTCGGGCCAAATGGCAAATGGGTATATGAATCTTCCTATGAACCGCGACCCTAATTTGCTACTCTTGAGAAATCCCCTCGCGTGCAAATGCGACCTTTCATTTCACGGCTGATAATCGTCCCCCCGTTTGCTAAAATGGCAACGCTATCCATATCCCCCAATTGATGGTTATGAAATGAACGAAGTCCATCTCCAAACCGCCCAACGGGTCGCCAATCGTTTTGCCCAACTGCCCGATGTGGAGGCTGTTGCAGTTGCAGGCTCACAGATGTCAGGCACGGCAGGGCCAAATTCTGATATTGATGTCTATATCTATTCCCATGCCAAGATTCCGGTAGAGGTTCGTACCGCGATTGGGGCGGAATTTTCCGACCATGTGGAAATTGTGGATTATTGGGGGCCGGGGAATGAATGGGATGACCGCGCAACGGGTGTCCATGTAGATGCGGTTTTTTGGACAGTTGGATGGATTGAAGACCAGCTTGACCGGACACTCAATCGGCATCAGGCATGGACGGGCTATACGACCTGTTTCTGGCACACTGTCCAGATTTCCAATTGCCTTTTTGACCGCGCTGGTTGGTTTAGCCGCCTTCAGCAGATAGCTAATCAACCGTACCCCGATGCGCTGGTTAAGGCGATTGTCGAGCTTAATCGGCCTCTGCTGCGGAGTATTGCGCCCTCCTATCTCCGTCAGTTAGAAAAAGCCGCCGCCCGTCAGGATTTGGTCAGCCTCAATCATCGGGCCACCGCGCTATTAGCCAGTTATTTTGACATCCTATTTGCCATCAATCAGCAGCCGCATCCGGGTGAAAAGCGCCTAATCGCCTTTGCCGAGCGGCACTGCCCCAAACGCCCCGCCCATATGCGAGAAGATATTGAGGCACTGCTACTGGCGACGGTGCATCTGGAATATTCGATTTCAGATGCCGTCAACCGTTTGGTGGATCATCTCGACGAATTATTGAGACGCGAAGGGCTACCAGAATAAATAACCGACCCCCTTCAACACGCCGGGAGTTTATTTTCTAGCGTTCCGGTGTAATTTTCACAATCAAGCCATCGTGGGGGGCAACCTCGGATGTAAAACTGCGCGTATGTACGCCCAAATCATCTCCCGTCCATAAATTGGTGACACGGCACGGACGGCGGTCATGCAAGCCAATCGCTTCCCATGCCATTGGAATCTTCTGAGTCCGGTTGTCTCCTAAATTGAATAACCCCACTGCGATAGAGCCATCCGCCAGCGGTTTGGCCCAGATGTCCATCATCTCCCACGCATATTCAACCTGCCCAACCCGATACCCTTGTCGGCCCAATGGGTCTTGATTGACCGCAATTAGCCGCCGATTCAGCAGTAGCTCACGAGCCAGTGGACTCATGTTGCGGACATCACAGCCAATCATCAAAGGGGCAGCCAACAAACACCACAACCCAAAATGGCTGCGATATTCGGCATCGGTGCAGCCACCCGCCGCGACATTGCCCCTGCCGTGCATCCCGATGACCAGCATATCGGGGTCATTCCACCCACCGGGGCCAGCATAAGGATGTTTGCCGACCTGTTGATGGAAACCGATTTCCAGAATGGACTTCCACGAGTCGTCAATATCGCCAGTGGTGCGCCACATATGACCGCCAGTTTCGGCAGCCCATTCCCACGGCTGGTTTTTGCCCCATTCGCAAATGCTGTACAAAATTGGACGGCCAGTCACTCGCAGTGCCTGCCCCATGCGTTTGTAGAGGGTCGGATTATGCAGATTGGCGGGGATGTAACAGGCATCGTATTTGAGGAAATCCACTTCCCATTCGGCGAAGGTTTGGGCATCTACTTCTTCATAGCCATAACTCCCCGGCCTCCCCGCACAGGTATACGTCCCGGCGCACGAATAAATGCCGAACTTCAGTCCTTTGTTGTGGGCATAATCCGCGAGAGGCTTGATGCCGTTGGGAAATCGCTCCGAGTCCCATGTGAGTTTACCATCCACTCGCTCAAAGGCTTGCCATGTATCATCAATTACGATGTATTCGTAACCCACGTCTTTGAGGCCTTCGCTGACAAAGGCATCTATCGTTTCTTTGACGACATCGGCATGGAGGTCTTTCCAGCCAAACGTATTCCAACTATTCCAACCCATCGGGGGCGTTTGGGCCAACATACATTATCTGACCTTTCAGGAGATAAAGACATGTCAATCAGAGTGCTCCTAAATTGTACTGAGGATCACAGGTATGGGGTAGAAATCTGGGGCGTTTGGGTGGGCAGAATTAATCAAAATCCACATCTTTTGCGTCAATCAATTGATAGTCGAACCAATAGGCAAGCCCACGCGGGTCACTGCATTCTACTCGATAAACTATGACCTTATTTTGAATATGATAGCCAACGTCAATGACGTGACGGGGACGATTAAGTTTTCTTCTGATGTAGACCACATCGCCCCATTTGTATGCAGCAGCCTGTAATCGGGTGTATGCTTCAGGATTGGCGCGATAGTTTTCAAAGCCGTTGGTTAAGATAAGATAGCCGTCTTCAATGTCAAAGCAATGATGGACTACCGTATCACTAAACCAAAATGGTTGCGGGTCTCGCCACTGTCTCAAGCCTGCTGTGTCAGTTCTTTCTTCGATAAATTCAGGATTTGGATTACACAATCCCCATGAGCCAACGTACTCAGAGAGTTCCATAGCCACCCAAGTCTACTTTTTTACCACCAACACCCCCCATTCTAACACTGTCTCGGCGACAGGCAGGCCATCAATGCGTGTTCCTTCCAAAATGGCACTGATGGGGGTAGGAAGCACCCTGCCCGCACAGCGATTTGCAAATTCAACCTGCCAGCCTGCTTTTTCAAATAGGGGTAATGCTGAATCATGCGTCATGAGGTCGGTGAGATGATATTGCGCCAGTGCCACTAGATTTTCGGTATCGTAGGGCGGGTAAAAATGATGGACTGCATATACACCTTTACTGACTATACGATACAATTCGACCAATAAATCTTCAGGGGAGGCGATATTGGCAAGGCCGACATTACTCGTCAAGACTGGCACCACGCCATCTTTAAAGGGGGTATAGCGTGCATCAAACGCCAAAAAACTCATACGTTGGGCTAACCCGGCCTGCCCAAAACAGCGCTGATTACGTCGCAGCACTCGGGGGCTAATGTCAGTAACAATCAGTGGACGGTCAAGATTTCTCGCCATCTGCTCGACCAGATAACCCCGCCCCGACGCCAAATCCACAATCGGACCCGTCCCGTCCGCCAATTCATTGAGGATGTAATCAAACTGACATTGGCTGCATCGTATGAAATCCGGCGTATACATGTCACGCATCGCCACCTGTTCAACCAATTTGGCGGTAGCAAAATGTCCGGCATCTTCATGCAGCATGGCGCGGAAAAACTGGTCAGCCGGGTTGAGAGATTCCAATGGTACATTGAGCAGACCAGCCATTACATCGGGGTGATTTTTGAGATAACGCACAATGCCACTTTCGGCTTGTTCCCACGCATCCTCAACGGTGGAATCGGGCCGTACAAATAAGCCAATCCCCTCACGCACCGGATACGTTATCTGGCATTTTTCGCAGGTAGCGTCAGCCGATTCGATGCGTTCCCCCTGCCCCTCCATGATTTTCCACGCCAAATCGCCGTGACAAATTGGGCAGGCCAGCAGGTCTATCACATAGGATTCCATAAGGCATCCTCACAAAAACTGATTTCATAATCCAATTATTTAAAATATATCACGAGTTTTTCAAAATTTTCAATATCACTTTCAATATTTTTAAATTGACCAAAATAGCTTGGCTGCAAAGTCGTATGTATGGCAGGGTCGGCCTGACTCCAACAAAACCTCATTACCACGCCACCTCGGAAAGACAGGGCTAATACGGAATTCGGGTGAAT
>JAIOHL010000055.1 GCA_019913005.1 Anaerolineae bacterium
CACGTCGCCATATTGGAGGCGTAGTAACCCTGTGTCAAGTTTGCGCCCATGCGATTGGGGCGTCCGGCGATTGGGTTTACCTCACCCCCCGGCCCCCTCTCCAATAGGCGAGGGGGAGACATTTTGGGCGTTTGCGGAGGCGGGGCGGCAGTTGGCGGCATTGCATTTGAATTATGAGACGGTGACGCCGTATGCGTTGGAGTATCGGTGGGCCAGCGGGAAGCCGATTAGCTATCGGGTTGAAAAGATGCGGCTGAATAAAGAAAAGACCGAGTTGAAGGTCAATGAAAGTTTGACATTGGCAGGCATCCCGGCGGCGGCGTTCGAGTATCGGTTGGGCAACAGGTCGGCGCTGGATTGGGTGATAGATCAATATCAGGTGAAGGAAGATAAGCGGAGTGGGATTACGAGCGACCCGAATATGTACAGCGAGGACGAACGGTATATTGTGGAATTGGTGGGGCGGGTGGTCGCGGTGAGTGTGCAGACGGTGGCGATTGTGAATGGGCTACCGGGGTTGGGCGTTGGGGAATGAGCCAGATCGCCGGGCGCGAAAGTTTTTTGGGAAGGCACAGGGCCTTCCCCTACGAACCATATCCGTATTGGAACGCCTTCAACAAACTGACGTTTTTATTTGAAGCCGCCGATTATGAAAAGGATTTGTATAACCAGTTTTGGAGGCGAGTATGACGAACGAATATGTCCCCAAAATCGTGCCCATCAACCATATTGAACGGAAGCCGGGCGGTGAGATGTACCGGATTGTCGGTAAGGGCGTGACCGTCGAATTCTTGGTGGATTACATAGATGATCCGGAATGGCCTGTGGAGCGCATTGCCAAAGCCTATGGGTTGACGCCTGCGGAAATCTATGCGGCATGGGCGTTCTATTATGACCACCAAGCGGAAATTGACGAGCATCGGCGACGCAACCATGAGTTTTATGAGTCACTGCCCAGCTATCGGGAATATTTCGAGCGCAAACAACACGAAAAGAATACGGATGAGCGAAGCGAGGAGCGATAGGTCATTAGGTATTGAGTTTTGGGAAGGCACAGGGCCTTCCCCTACGAAGCAAGGTCGTGTTTCGTGGTTAATCCATCGCATTTAGACTTGGGGGGATTATTTACAGTTTTCGGTTAGGCTTCTCATTTATACTAAGGGGTATGCACAAAAAAACGCTAGCGGAGCGAGACTGTGAATGAGAATATGACTTATCGAGTGCATCCTCGCCTATTCATTATCCTCACCCTTATGGCCTTGTTGATTAGTCTGATGCCCCAAATTGCCTCTGATCGGGTATTTTCACAAGACCCCACCCCAATAGAACCGAAAAAAATCGAATCCGATGATCCATTGGTCACACGGGCGGGCGAGTGGACAGTGCAGATCGCGCCGGATGCCAGTGGTGGCAGCTATCTCTATAACAGCGGCGAGGCGGTGGCGGCGCTGGAATTGCCATTTTATGGCGCCAGCATCGAGATCATCTTTGTGAGTGGGCCGGGCTTGGGAACGCTCGTGGTTGAAGTAGACGGCACGGTATTACGCACGGTCATGACCGCCGCCGATAGCACATCGTATCAGCACAGCACACGCCTAGATTATTTGACGGAGGAATGGCACCGATTGCGGGTGTATGCCCAAGCGGGGGGTGTCATCGGGGTGGATGCGTTTGTCGCCGCGAATAACCCAATAGAGGCCGATGATGAGATTCGGGCGAATGATGAAGGCGGGATTCAAGGAACGCCCACGTCGGTGGTCATCAATGAAGTGGACATGGGCACGCCGGATGCGATTGAACTGTACAACCCGACCAGTGATGTGATTAACTTGACGGGGTATGGCGTGCGGACGTATGCCTACAATAACGCCCTAGAGGTGAATTATACCTTCCCGACCTTCTATATTTATCCCGGCCAGTATGTGACACTGCGCGAGGGGGCGGGGACGAACACCGCCAACACGCTGTACATGAACCAGAATATCGGCAACTGGATCCATGAGAACAGGGGCGCGAGTGGCGGGGCGGTTGTCCTGTCTACACCCTACCCTAGCCCGGTTGATTTTGTGCGGTGGGGCACGGCAACCATTGGGGCACCCGCCGGCACCAGTTTTACGGGCACGCCGCCTAATCCGGTAGAACCCTATACATTGGGGCGCGACGCCAACAGCGATGAAACCGATTCAGCAAGCGATTGGAGTGCGCAATGTGGCACGTTGGGTAGCCGCAACGAGCGCTGTCTGGTCATCAGTGAGGTGTTTTATGGCGACCCCAGCCAGATTGAACTCTACAACGGTACGGATCGCGCGATCATACTGACGGGCTATGATGTGCTGGTGTATGATGACCCGGACACGCTGGACATCACGTACACCTTTCCGGCCTATACCTTACCCTCTGGCGCGTTTGTGACGCTGAGGGAGGGCACAGGCACCGATAGCAGCAGCACACTGTATATGGGCCAGACAACGGGATTCAATAATGTGGGCGGGGCGGTCTGGCTGCGGGATATGGCGGATGTGTCGGTAGATTTTATACGGTGGGGCGCGGCGACGGTTGCGGTTCCGGCAGGCACAAGTTTTACCGGGGAGGCGATACCCGTGCCCAGTCTGGTGCAAGGCAGTATGGCGCGTCGAAGTCCGCTGACTGACGATGACCTTACCAGCGATTGGTGTGGGCAGGTCAATACGCTGGGCCGGGCCAACAACCCGTGTGTGGTCATCAATGAAGTGGATATGGGCGAGCCGGACGGCATCGAAATTTACAATGCGTCCACCGCCGCCTACCCCCTCGACGGCTGGCAAATTCGGTTTATGGACAGTGGTGGCAATGCGGACATCCCTTTCACCGTGCCCGTCTTTACGCTGGCAGCCGGAAGTTATGTGCGGATTGTGGAAGGGATGGGGACAAACACCGCGACCACGCTCTATACGACGACCACCATCGGCGATTGGGTTACCGGGGTGGCCGGGGCCGCGAGTTTACACGACAGTACGGGCACCCCGATAGATTATGTGCGCTGGGGCAGTCCAGCCGTCCCACTCACCGCTGACACGGGCTTTGCTGGCCCAATTCCCCCGGCCTTAACCGATGATGTCCTCTATGCGCTAGGCCGATCCCCCCGCAGCGCTGATCGTGATCTCGGCACCGATTGGTGTCCACAGCCCAAGTCTATGCTGGCCCGCAACACTGGCTGTGGCAGCACGGTGGTGACATTTAATACGGATGTGACGCCCGATTACGGCGTGTTCTATGGCAGTTTGCAAAGTCCACCCGGCCCAACTGAATACCCCACCCTGCCCTTGAGCGCTCCGGTGGAGGGTCAGTGGGTGATGGGCGACTGGGACGGCGACGGCCTTAAAACCCCCGGCATGTATGGGACGAACGGCGTGTTTTATCACACCAATACGCTCGGCCCCAATCCGGTCTGGGATGGCACGTGGTTTGGGCTGAGGGGGGGATATGTTGGGGTGTATGCGGTGGCAGGACGGTTTAATAATGCCCTGTCGAATGACTGCCTCGGCGTGGTAGACAGCGGCTTCTTCCCCGGTTATGGGGCGGCCTTCGCGCTCTATTTCACCTGCGATACGGTAACGGTCAACCCATCCAAAACGGCGCAGTGGTTGAGTGTGCTGCTGCCGGATGCACACGGATTCAGCGGGCAGTTTGAGTTTGACGCGGGCAACTATAACCCAGCGGTGGATAATCGGGACACGATTGCCTGTCGGCGTGGGCCATTTATCGCCTATACCAATACGTCGGCCTATATTCTGGAATCGGCGTTTAATTTGGCGCAGTATATCGGTGAGCCGCCCGGTGTATCCGGCCCGACGACCTTTGTGGTTGGCGATTGGAATAATGATGGCACGGATAGTTTTGGTCTGGTGTCGCCGACACAGGGCTATTTCTGGTATCGCAACGACCTAGATTGGAATTCGGGGCTGTACACGGCGCAGTACATCGGCTGGCCGGCGGGGGTCGGGACACAAGCCGCCACGTGGACGCCGCATCCATAGACAGAATCAGGCGGGTCGTGGTGCGATTCAGATTTGGGCAGGTCTTAGCCCTGCCCCTACCAAATGGCGTCACAATGCGGCTTTGTAGGGGTCAGTCTGAGCCTGACCCGGCTGATCGAGGTAACTCGGCAACTGATACGGAATTCGGGTAATTCATGGGTTTTTGACACAATGGGTTTAAACCCATTGTGAGGCTGATACAGCTACGCTCCACCCGAATTTCGTATGAGCAGGTTAAACAGACAGCATTCACCCGAATTCCGTATTAGCCCTGTCCTACCAAATGGCGTTACGATGCGATTCTGTAGGGGTGGGGACTGACAACTAAGGTATTTCTATAAAATGAGCACCAGAATTGCCGCCGTGAGCAGCAACAGCACCCCAACGATTTGCAGCGATTGGGCTAATGCGACCACGCGCCCCTGATCCAACAGGAGTTGATGATTATAAAAATAGCTTTCGGCCAGCGTCCGCACCAAATCCACCTTGAGCGCCGGGGAGTCTTCGTTCATGCGGTTATATAGCACATCCGGGAAGATCGTGCCGCTGTAGACTTGGCGGGCCAGCGCATTCCGCAGCAGCACATAGACCGCGTTGCCAGCCAGAAATCCTAGCCCCAAGAGCAAGAGCACCTGTACCAGATCGCTAAACTTACTAAAATTGCGTGTGCCCAAAAGCCCGATGGTGATACTCAGGACAACCAGACTCAGTTGCACACTGCGTTCGGCACGTTGACTGACGGCTTCCAAATCTTCCATCAAGCGCTGATAGGCCTCTTTGCTTTCGGTGTACACCAAGTCCAGCGTCTCGATATCTACCTCGATGACCTGCTCAGATTCCGACTCGGCGGCGGGTTCAGGTGATGGTTCTGGCACTTGTTTTGGCAACTGTTCTGAATGGGACACAATCCCTCCGACCTGCAAATGAGCCGACATGAGTGGTCATCCATCATAGGCCGAAATGGTTATTGGCGCAACCATGCGGAGCAGATGTAAAGGGTCAGCCGGAAATATGGATTTTCCTAGCTTATTTGAATTGCTTTTATGTTATCATATAATAAAGAGTTTCTGAAAATTGTAAACAGATTTGTTGATCTAACTTCAAGGAGGTCGAAATGGACGCACGTATTCCATGGCAGCTCCTCAGCAAGAAGTACGAAGAATATTTTTCGCAGATCAGTGACGCTATAGCCCCCTTACCCACCAGTCCACAGCTTATTTTTCTAGAACTCACCGTGACACGTCCGGGTACAGAAGCCCACCCAATTGGTCAGACCTATCGCGTGAACGGTGGGCTTGCGGGGGAGGCTTCGGATGAAGTCGGTATGGAACATAACACCGTTCAAGTGGATGAGGAGGAATTCATCGCGGGTCTGCCAGAGCCAACCAAAACCATAATGCGAGTCGTGCTCGAAAAATATGCGGATTTTTCAGAGGCACTCAACCCCACAACCAGTCGCAGACGCCTCCATTGGGAACCGACCTTAGGGGTGACAACGGCTTCGCTTTCGGGTGGTGTTGGTTCACCCGTCTATATAAATCGGCTAACTGGCATCACCAAATGCATCCACTGCCCCAAATGCCCGAATACCAAACCAAAACAAAGATATGTCCACATACTGATGGGTAAAGTGTGGTGTTGCACCAAAAAGGAATGTTGACATCGGCGTAGGGCTAGGTTGAAGCAGCCCCAAGATTTCATCTATGGCGGTTTGCATCTCTGGTGATTCAACTTCGAGTTCCTCAAGATGGGCGACGTAGGCGGGAAAAAAGTCGGGCGTCATATAGCCAATTCCGGCTTGATAAGTTGACACCGCCCCCGCAAAGTCGCCCGTTTTGAGTTGGGCAAGCGCCAAGAAGTGATAGACGAATCCTTCATCGGGTGTATCTTCGATAGCGGCACGAAAATCATCCACCGCACCCGCTGGGTCATTCCAATCGTACAGACGCGCACCGCCACGCACTACATACGTCGTGAAGGCGTCAGATTCCAATCCACATTCAAAGTCGGCCTCGGCTGCGGCACGCTCGGTTTGCATAACCGCACGATTCGTACAAGCCATTCCCTTGACGCTAGAGTCGGTCTCGATCAAATAGGCCAAATCAGCCAATGCAAGTTCATCCTGCCCCAATTGTAGGTAGGTCACGGCCCGGTTTAGTTGAATAATATCTCGATCAGGATGGTTTTGGTCGGCGTCAAGCTCAAGCGCAGTGCTATAATACTCAACCGCCTCACGCAATAAAGGTCTGTTTTCGCTATCTATGCTGCTAAGGTCAGCCAAAACAAAATACGGGTCTATCAAGGTTTCAAGTTCGCTCGTCGGCCAATCAGGTCGTGCGTCGTCCAACGCTTGTTTCAGCAACTGACGAGCCTCTTCAGTCCGACCATCAACCTCATATAATTGGCTGATGGTGAATTCCACCACAAAACCGACTTCGTTCAAATCCTGAACCTGCACCGTCAAATTTGAAAGCGCAGTCAATGTAGCGCGGGGAATAGATTCATCCTCTACTTCGGCGCGAGTTACCTCGATGTTATATTCCAATCCGGCATTGTCAATCCGACCCCAGACGACCAATGCTGCTCCTTTTGCAGACGCCACGTCTTGAGCTAAAGGTCGCTTATCAATGACTTGATTCAGGCGACAAATGCGGGCTTGATCGCCAAGGCGTTGGGTGAGGTTTTCATACAAACGCTCAAGAAGAAACGTTTCCTTCGTAACGAGTTTGGCAAAATCGGCCACAATAATCAGAGGGGCATCAGGACTATTCGAACCCACGCAGGTCATCTTAGGCTCGTCGCCATCCCAAGAAATTAAACTTAACATGCTGACAACGAGCATTGCCACCACTCCGAAGAATAGGCCCGTGAGTATCGTGCGGGTGGGTTGCTTGGCACTGGAAGGCCGAATGGTCGTGTTAACTGATGGGAGAACGACCTTCTGGTCATGCGACGGCGGAACAGCCCTATCAACTGGCGGCGGAGTGGGAATCACCCCAGCGGCCAACGCACCCAACAATCGGGCCAATGCCGCATCATAGGGTTGGTTTTGAAAATCAATATATTCCAGTGCGTTTAATTGATAGGGTAGATCGGCTTTGACGAGGATGAGGGGAATGATAGGCTTGGAGTTCGAATGATAATAGCGCCACTCATCCCCCACATTGGTTGAGTCCATCGCGGGAGGCGTTACAATCAACAGTAGAATTTCACACAAATCCAAGCCCTGTTGGATATCATCACTCCATATGTGCCCCGGCGTGATATCCTCGACATCAATCCAGACTTCGTGTTGTGCCTCAACCAGCGAGGCTGCGAGCTTGCGTGCGAACTCCTCGTCTACCCGTCTATAGCTAATGAAAATCTTCATCCGAAACCTCCTTACGAACCTCGCCGCAAGGCGTTTACCTTGATTCCCCCGCACAAAGAAGATTTTGCTCCTACTTGAAACGAATGACAAGCAGGAGCAGGCAAAGAATTGAAATTAGGCACGCGGCCCCATGGGTGGGCCATTCCGCTTAATGACGGGTTGGTCAAAGGGCGTCTGCCATTTTTCATAGGGGTAAAAATGCGGCTGGCGGTTGTATTCCGGCTGATTCGCCACGATGCGATCCCGATATTCGTTGGGAATAAACAACAGCGGGTTCAAAATATAGCCCTTGTAGCGGATTTCGAGATGCAGATGGGCATCAAAAAAGAGATTGGCGGCTTGGAGCAGATCACGGGTGGCGATATAGCCCAACTGGGTTTCTGGCCCCACTGGATCCCCCGGCGCGACATTCACCGTCGGGTGCAAATGCCCATAGATGATCTCATAGGTGGCGCTGCCATAGACCACCTTGACCGAGACATAGGCCGGACGGAAGTGCTTGTTATCCACCGTCAGCACCACCCCGCTTTCAATGCCGGCCACGACGGGCACACGATGGGTGGGGTCGTTCCAGTCTTTGAGACGGCTGTTGCCAAGATCAAGGCCACCGTGCAGCATACAGGCATATTTGTAGCCTTCGCCTTCGAGCGCTTGGGCAAAGGAGGTATTGCCAAAATGCTGTACCCACACCCACTGCTTATTGCCGATGGGTAGGCGCTGAAACAGCCTATCGCGTGCGGGCAGCAGGTTGACATCAAAGGGGTCATCGGGGTCTACAGTGAAGCGGCGGATTTCGAGTCCCGTGCTGGCGGGCGGGAGGTGTTCCAGATAAACCGGGGTGCCATTGATGCCCCGTTCCGCCGTCCAACCCGTAATTTCCTCGCCGCTGCCGTCAAAAGGGCGTCCGTTGGCGTGCTGCCACCAGATGAGTTGGTCGGCTTCATTCAGCGTGCGGGACTCCGGGTAGGCCTCGATTATATCGCCTTCCAAAATCTCACCGATGATATTTTTGTCATCCAGCGAGTCGGGTTCGCTGCGGACGCGCATGGCGGTAACTGCATGGAATCGGACTCGCTCCTCGGTGGGTGTTTCACGTTCCACTGGGCCGACCAATTCCATAAACGCCCGTTGGTCGCCCGCCGCCATCCGCACCGGACGCTCCGCCGACCAACCGCGTGCGTGCTGCCACCAGATAATCCCATTGATCTCGCGGCGCGAATCGGCAAAGACCTCAACTTCCTCGCCCGTCTTCAAATCACCGAGGATACGGGCGTTTTTGGCAGGTCGTTTGCGAATATAGATGCCACCGCCGTCTTGCCATTTCACACGAAAACGCAGATTGGGCAGAATTTCACCCGGCGCACGGGGTTGAAGCCCACCTACGCCGAACATGGCCTCGGTTGTGACTTCTTGCAGATAAACCTGTAGACGCTTGACCTTGACCTGCGCGGCCCGTTCAATCACCCAGCCATCGTCGAACTGCCACCACACATAGCCTTGTTTTTCGCAGCGCGATTTCGAGTCTACCTTGATGACCACGCCGGATTTGAGGGTGCGGGGGACTTTGGGAGCATGGACATCGGCGGCACTATAAATCAACAGGCCGTCGCGCAGCACCCGGAAATAACGGAATGGCGGCGGGTCCGAACGGGTGACACGGCGCGAACCATCGCTGCTGGGGCGTGACCCCCTGACGACCACCGGATCCACAGCGGCCCCATAGCTGGCAAGCAGATTCTTCAGGCCATCAAACCAGCCATCGCCATACCTGCGGGCCATGCCGTCACTGATGCCGAGGTCGGCTGTGCATTCATTAAACTGCCACGGCAGGACGGAAAACGCCCCGAGATTGTGCCAGCGACCCAACTGCTCTTGCAGGTAATTGAAGCGATAATCGGCGGGGAAGTCGCCCGGATGTGCCCCTACCTCACCCAGATAGAGCGGTTTGCGCACGGCCTGTGCAACCGCGACATCGTATTCGTCACGCCAAGCCGATTCTTGATCGCCATCTTCCGCATACAGATGGGTCGAGACGACATCCACCGTCGGTAGGGCATAGAGGCGACGGGCCTGCGCCATTGGATCCACGCTGCCATCCCACGACAGCACGTGTCGCACCGAGGCCAACCCCAATGAAACGAGTTGGTTGGGGGCGATGTCTTTGATACGGCGGCTGGCTTCTTGGGCAAATTCATAATACGCCTCCGCATCGAGCGAGGTCAGCGGCGGGTCTTGGGTCAACTGGGATTCATTACATAACTCCCAAATGAGCACGGTGCGGTCAGAGGCAAATTCACGCACAATGGCTTCGACGTGTGGCATATAGGCCACGCGATAGAGCTTGTCACGAAAATAGACTTTTTGATAGTGCCCATGCTTCCCTTTGGGAATATCTCGATTGCCCGGCACAAAAAAGCCGGAATCGCGCACGGAATCATCTAAGCAGATGATCGCCTGCATCCCATACGCCTGCAATTTCTGTAGGGCCATTCGTAGGGCTTCGATGCTTTGTTGAACGGTGAAACGATGATGGCTGGCATAAAACCGCACCAATTTGACCTGCATGGAACGGAGGCTCTCCAGTTGAAGGTCTTGTAAATGGGGCTGGTTTTCCGGATCGGCGGCGAGGACATCCGTCCCGTAATAGGCGAACTCGCGCATGTTGACGCCGGTTCGCCAAGTAATGGATAGCATAAACTAACTCCTATGCCTTACCTACTAATGAATTTTTAGGCAGCGATTAATGAACTTATATGATTCCCCCATTAACAGTATAGACCCGATTGAGCAAAAAAGAAACGCACATTTACGATTGAGTTTTGATAAATTTCACACGGGGGAGGTAGGGCGAAATAGATGCTCTTTAGGCATTAACAGACTTGTCCACTTAGACGTATGTAGCTTTTTTGGCAAATGGCTCTATAGCGATTGGCACGTAGGTTAAGCTATTAGAACGTGGGGCTAAAGCTCTTGAATCATTAAATCGGGTAAGCCATCCCCACCCCAAACCCCTCCCC
>JAIOHL010000056.1 GCA_019913005.1 Anaerolineae bacterium
TTCCAATCACCGACGCCAAAATCTTCCATGTCGCTGCCACTGTCGTTCCAGCCGCCGTCAATGAAAGGATGAGGGGTATCAGTAATTCGTTCACGAGTGTCGTCACTTCTTTTCCCCAACCGAGGGGCGTATAATCAGTTACGGCAGGGTGGGTGGCCCAAACACCCATTCCGCCTTGCCCCATCAATTGGGGCCACAAACAAAAACACCCACCGGAAATGGAAAAATCCCAAGTCCAATGGGTGTGTCAATCCCTTATTCAATTTCATCTCTAAGTGTAGCACATCTGTGTGGAAAAACAAAAGCAGCGCCGATACTACTTGCGCCGCCCCGCCAATTCGCCTTATCTATCCCGTCCACCAGCAAGCGACGGCTGGTGTTAGAGGTGGGATTGTCGCTTGAGGGAAAGTTCTTTCTGACACGCGAAAGACATCTCCCATTATAACATGCTCACCTGTTCCACACCAACCCCCTTCCATCCCATCATGCCGCCGCCCTCCCCTATTTTGGGGGTAGATTAAATTTATACCGCGTGGTATAATTTTAATATGTTCAAGATAGGAGAAACTGATATGGAACTCAATACTCGTTATACCCTAACCGCTCCCGATACCCTCTCTGAGACTGGCCTACAAGCCCTCCGCTCCTACCTTTCCTCGTTTTATCATCTCGATTGGATGCAAGGCCGTTCGTGGCTACCCTCCCTGCCCGAAGATTTTGACTTCACATGGCAGTCCAAAGGTGGCAAATTCACCACCCGCCTCAGTAAGTATTTTTATGAGACATGCGGTATCAAGTTGCCCGCCAACGTCCTGTCCGAAGTCGGCAACATCGTGCGCTCTCACCAGCAAACGGGTGAGACCTACCATTTTGAATTTGTGACTGAATTCGAGTGGAACGCGGGCAAATTTGCCGATGGGAGTAGCTGTTATTGGTGGTCAAATGCGACGGCCCGTGACATCCTACGCGACAATGGCGCATGGGGCATTTGTTTTTATGATGCTGCTAATGTCGGGTTAGGCCGGGCATGGCTACACAATGCGGGCGACTTTTACGTGCTGTGGAATGGCTATTTTTATCGTGCTGGCAACCCCACCCTGACCATTGCGAAAGTGTTTGCCCAATTCCGCTCCCACCCCTACCGCCGCATTGCCCTCTACAACGGAGGTCGCACCGACGGTGCTCTTTGGATTGATAGCGGCATTGGCTATTTAATTGGCCCGTCCGAAAAAATCAAGCTCAATCGCTTTGATCTTGGCTGGGAAGCGCCCAACACCTGTTGTATTTGTGGTCATGTGGTCAGCGAATATGAAGAATATATCGGCCCTGATGGGGATACCTATTGCGCTAATTGTTTCTATGACCGCTTTGAAAACTGTGCTTATTGTGGTGAGGCTTATCACCACGAAAACATCACATGGGTTGACCATGACGCCGTGTGCGATTGGTGCCTAGACCGCCACTATTCCTACTGCGACAAATGTTATGAGCATTATCCAAACAATCTGGATACCTGCCCAAATTGTGAGGAATCGGAGGAATAACCAAGAGGGGGCTTGTCCCCCTCCCCTTACCCATGTTACAATTAATTTTATACCGCACAGTATAAGGAGTGTCGATATGTTTGAAGACATCTACAACACGCAAGCCATTGCGGATGCCCTAAAAGCCGTCCTGCCGCGCAACACACCCGCCCAGCGCGAGGATAACCGCGCCGTCTACGCCATGATTCAGCAGTTTGAGCGCACCGCTTGGGATGCCGGTCTATTTGAGCAGGCCTATCAGATGGTGATTGCGCTTGGCATGGAGATAGAAACCGCCCACCCCGCCGACGGATTATGGACATTCGCCGTGCGTCCACCCACCTATGCCCGTGCCGTCATTGCCTATCTATTAGGCTATTACACTGGCCTGATGGTACAGCGCGGTCACGAGATGGAGTTTGCCGACGATCAGATACCCGGCTTCTATACCGTCAAGCAGGCCGCCGACTATCTAGGCGTGTCGGTGCCGACGATCAAACACCACGTCCATAACACCGGGCGCCTCGCCTATCAATTGTGGAATGGCCGCGTGGCGATCCCCCAACAGACATTGGATGATTTCAAAGCGGATCCGCCCAAACGTGGCAACCCGACCAGCGCCCCCCGCAACACGAAGAAAAAGCAGCCGTCCTAAACCCCTCCCTTTATTAGGGGAGGGGCAGGGGTGGGGTCTATTCTCTCTCCTATCTTGAACGCAAAAACACCCTCGGATATTGAGTCCGGGGGTGCTTTTGTATCCGTTAGTCTTTCTTCCAGTTTGGCTTGCACGGATTACACAAGTCTGCCTTTTTACGGGATTACATTGGAGTGCTAGGCGCAGCCACCTCTCCAAACCCGCTGCCGGACTACAACCACTAAGGGGGCCGACATGCCGGTGCCAGCGTATGTTCCCAGAGAGAGATTCGAACTCCCGTCCTCTCCGTCACCTGTACGGAGAATGCACGCCATCACACCGTCTGGGCATCTTCCATAGGCCATTCCTTCCACTGAGACCGTTGTTATGTAAACAACCTATGGAGAATTCGACTATAACGCGGGTGTCCAATCCGCACAAGGGTTCTAGGATTCAAAATTTAGAACCAATCTCGGTCAATATCAAAGTCTTCAGACATCTCGTCTTCCAGTTCTTCCTGACAACTCCCACACAGGCCCGTTGAACTGAAATCAAAGGCCTCCGTCCCGGCGGCGAAGGTGCTACACATCCAGCAAAATCCACCCTCTTTGGTGTGTTCATTGCAGTACCAACCCATCGGCTCGGTATCAATGGAATGCAGATAACGCGGTATCCCCATCTCAGTACAGCCGTCGTGTTCGCACGGCTCTGGATTTTCATTCCAATACTGATGCTTGATCGCAATGGCTTTGGGATCATACTTCACCATCTTGACCAAGTGCTCCTCGCCGTTGAAATCAAAACTGAAATGCACAAACTCCTCATTTTCACACAGGACAGTGCGCGGCACACCGTAGCCACCCCATGCAAACAATCCTTGTAAGGCATGGACGGCGGTAAACGGCTCCCTGTTATTGGAGGCGACTTCAAAACTTTCTTGGACATCCTTTTTACACATTGGGCATTGCATGATTTTTCTCCTGTGTTTTTTCGTTCAAACTCGCGGCCATCTCGCGCAAAACTTCCAATGTCGCCCGCGCATCCCCTAGCGCCGAGTGGTCGCCACCCGGTAACGGCTGCCACCGATACGACTGAAAATAACTCGACCAATCTCCACAGAATTGGGCATACCACAGCATCGCGCAGGACGACTGCTCATAACCAAACGAGGGGCAGTACCATTCCTGTCGGGTGGCTGTAAGCAGTGGTAGATCAAAAGCCTCGTTGTAAATCACCACATGTTTGCCATGCAGCGCTTCATAGAGGGCCGGGTAAATCTCACCAAAGGACGGCGCATTCGCCAAATCTTCGGCGGTGATGCCGTGAATGTCGGTTGCCGTCTCCCCGTACTCACCCTTCACAGATAAACGCTCTGGGCGTAACGGCTTGACCCGCGAGTTAAACAGCACCGCCCCGGTATGGTCTAGGACGGCAATCTCGACTGGCTCGGCGTTGTACAGTCCAGTCGTCTCCATGTCGAGGATGACACAGCCGCCTTGAAGCACCTGCGCGACGATTTCCGCTACCGCTTGGCGATCATTCGTTGCCTTGACCCCCCACCAGCACTCCTCGCATATGCCACCATTGAGCCGTATGTGCCGTTTGGAATAGACGAACCCGCACTGAGGGCAGGTACGCGCTTTGAGTTCATCGGCTTTGCGTTTGGCCCGCGCCGCAATCTGTTTCTCGGTTGGCGGTTTCCGGCGGATACCCTCATCCGGATTGAACAGATGGAGGTAGCCGTCGCCCGTTGAGCTTTTCGAGTACCGGACGACGGCACGCAGCGGGCCGGGTTTAAATCCGGCTTTGGAGAGTTGGCTTTTGGTCACTAAAGGTTCGGGCCATGGATCCCACGAGCAGATAGGCACGCCGTTGACTTCGGCCATCACACACTCTCCCTCATTGCCATCTGTGCCTTTTTCCGTGCCTGACGATTGCGATACTGACGTTTCTGCTTTTCCAGCGTGTATTCCCAATTTTTGTAGTAATGATGCCGCTCTTTGCATATTTTTGAGCAAAATTTACGGTGGGGCGGATTCGGGAAGATCAGCTTGCCGCAAAATTCGCAGGGTTTTAGCTCGGTCATCACGCGCTCTCCCTTGCTCCTATCAAAATAGGCTGCTCGATAATCTTCGACCCATCCACCACTCGCAGATCGGGTAGCAGAATGTCGGCAATAACGTGGTTTGGGCTGTCTAGGCCGCCCACCCACCCATCAGGCCATGTATCTTCTGCCCACAACTGGCGGATTCGGGCCTCTTCCTCGGCATTGATTAAATCCACCCCGGCGCGGCGCTGGATGTCTAGTACACGTTCCAATCCATAGGCGCGGGCCTGCATGGTGAGTGGCCCCATCCGTTGCCCATTCTTGGCAAATGAGCCGTCTTTTCTCCGTTCTGGGGTCGCCTTGCGGATACGGTGTTTGGCGAGTTTCAGTTCACGAAACAGCGGCTTAATTCCTAGCAAGGGCGCAAGTTCGGGTTGTTCCTTGACGGTATTGTCTAGGGCAGTGTCTCGTGAAGCCAATGCACACCCGATACAGCCCGTCCGAGCGTCCCCGTCCCCATACGCGGCTGCAATGTCGCTGAGGTACGGAAATCCATGCCCGCGCTCATAGCCGCAAGCGACGGCCCACTTATCGGAGTGCCAAAAGTACAGCCAATCCCACACAAAACACTGACGCCAGTGAAGCAGGGGCGCTAGGGTATCCGCGATGGACTCACTACCCATTGCCTGATACCAGCCCTGCCCACACTCACCCTTATTGGATGTGCAGCTAATGGCAATGCGTGCATCGCGTTGGGCGCTTTCACCCTGACGTACCCCGGTGATCTGGATAAACTTTTCACCATGTGACTGATGGAGATGTTCCAGTTCTGCCAACATGGGATCAATCTTCAGCTTTTGGGTACACCAGCGGAAACGATTAGACGGAGGCGGTACACCGCGCCCTAGCATGTACACATAAAAACGGTCATCGAGAGACGGCAACACGACCTTTGCGTGAATGCCCCGGTCACGCAGATCAGTCAGTAAACGGGTGGCAGTAGCGTTCAGGACGGGCAACTCCTGACGGGTGTCGGCATAAAGAACAGTCAAGGAAGCGGGGCGTTTAACGCGCTCCGTCTCAATAGCCCACACCACAAAAGAAACCGTTGCGCTGCTGTCCTTACCGCCGCTGTAGGCGATGCTCCAATGTCTGAACCGTTCGGCATAGGCTTTCAGGCTGGCGATAGATAGGTCAATCGCGTCGCCCATGTTGGTACGTTCGGACTCCCACAAAGACAACTGCCGATTTGCAGTTTTTAACTCGATCACTCTGCCACCTCCATTAACGCCGGATGATAAGCCATCCGATCATGGGCATTCAGTAATTGGTCGCGGCTGACCCCTTTGGGCCACCCCCGTTCGCGCCAATATTGCGCCGTCCATGCGTGCGGCGCGGCAAACCATTCCAGATACCGTTGCCAACCATCTTCGACATACGCCAGCGTGGGCGGCTCAGGACGCGCGTTCACGGCCTGCATGTAGTAGCGAAAGCGCACGAAGTCTTTTGCGCCCGGCGGGGGTTGGTCGCCGGGGGTCATGGCGGCTAATTTCTGCAACGTCCTCCGCGCTCGTTTGCTGGCGTTGGGGCCACTGATGCCACACAGTTCGCACAGGGCTTCTAAAACCAGCGGTTCATCTGATGAAAATGGAATGATATTTCCAGCTTCGTTCGTTGGCGTAGCCGCTGGCGTGGTCGGCGGGTTGGCGATAGGCGACGGCAATGAATGAAGGTCTGTACTCTCTGTCTGGGGAATATCTGTATGTAAGTCTCTGTCTGCGCGTAAGGATTTGTAAGGCTCTTGCAAATCCATTTGAGAGTTGTTTTGCATTTCCATTTGCAACACGGTCTCATTTCCATTTGTAAG
>JAIOHL010000057.1 GCA_019913005.1 Anaerolineae bacterium
CTCCCCGCCCGCGAGGAGGGCTTAAAATCGGTGTATGATCCCCCTAGCCGTTTACGGGGTACGGTTGGTTTTCGTAGGGGTCAGGCTCAGACTGGCCCTGCTTATAGATAGGACTTTGCAACAAAGCGGGAAAACTGACCCCATCCCAAACCCTTCCCCAAGCATAGGTTTACCCTCCGACACTTTTTGGGGCAAAGGAGGAAAAACCAACGTCACCCCAACCCCTCTCCCACGTGAGAGGGGCTTCAATACGCCGGATTCGACTCCCCCTCGCCAGATGGAGAGGGGGCCGGGGGGTGAGGTCGGTTGCCAAAATACACCCCACCCAAGATTCCGCCACCCTGCCTAGCCCCAAGTGGGCCATGTGCCTCTACCCGTTGGGGCAGGACGCCTCTACCATTGCCCATAAATGACAGCGGACGAGGCCAGCATGAATACACTCAAGACCTTTTTGAAATTGGTCGAACAAACCTATAACGAATGGAAAGAGGATAAGGCATCGCGCATCGCGGCGGCATTGGCCTATTACACGGCCTTCTCGTTGGCCCCCCTACTGGTGGTGATCGTGGCGGTGGTCGGCTTTATCGTCAATGAAGAGACCGTGCGCAGTCGCATTTTGACCGAGGTCAGGCTTGCCATTGGCAGTGACGCGGCGGAATTCGTCGGCGATCTCCTCAACAATGTCAACCACCCGGCAGAAGGGGTGCTGTCCACCATTTTGGGTATTGCCACCCTGTTGATTGGCTCGATTGGGGCATTGGGTCAACTGCGCGGGGCACTTAATACGATTTGGGATGTGGATGAACAGCAGGTTAAACGCAAAACGCGCTTTTTGGGCATCGGCAAGTATCTCAAAGAAAAACTGTTTTCATTTGGGATTCTGTTGACCCTCGGCTTTTTTATGATGGTCTCACTCACGATTAGCACCCTCTTGGCGGCGCTTGACACCTACATAATGGAGATGGTGCCAGAGGTTGAGCTTTTGCTGCATTGGGTAAGCAATCTGGTCACGTTTGGGCTGATTACGGTGCTGTTCGCCCTGATGTACAAATTTATCCCCGATACCAAAGTCCAATGGCGCGATGTGTGGATTGGCGCGGCGATTACGGCCCTGCTGTTCACCATCGGCAAATATCTGCTGGGGCTGTATCTGGGGTATACCTCAACGGCCTCGGTTTATGGCGCGGCGGGTTCGTTTGTGTTGATTCTGCTGTGGATTTATTATTCGGCCCAGATTGTGCTGTTTGGCGCGGAATTCACCCAAGTCTATGCGCGGCGCGTGGGTGTCCCAGCCGCCTCCGCCGAAATCGAGTCATGGGACAAGGCACGCCAAGCCCTTGAAGCGGATCGGGCGCTCGATGTGATAGATGCCGAGATCATTCCGCCCGACGTTTCAATTCCCCAAGCCACTTATGCGCATCCGACGTCGGGCAAAAGCAGCATCGGTTGGCAATTGAAATATACCCAGTCGCGCACCCCCCCCAAACACTCAACTAAAAATGTGCTGGTGCGTACCGCCTTTAGCATTGGGGCATTTGCGGTGGCGCTGGTGGCGGGTGTGCTGCGTTTCCGCAATCCAGATACTCCCCAATAGAATGCGAACCCCATCCGAAACTGTCCTGAAGCCCTTCCCTGTGTACGGGGAAGGGTTGGGGAT
>JAIOHL010000058.1 GCA_019913005.1 Anaerolineae bacterium
ACCATCGAAACCTTCAACAGTCAGTTGGAGAAGATGGGGCTACAACGCTTGTATACCCGCACCAACGCTGGGTTCGACCTGAAAGTCCATGCCACTCTCTTGGCTTTAGCTTTCATTAATTTACACTAGCAATCAAGGTAACTTTATCTACTCGTTTCACTATTTCAGAGGGTTCAGGCATTCCATTCCACTCAATTCCATTTTCATACCAGTCAAGATTGTAGGTGTCTCTGATTTTCTGCTCAGTGAATGTTAGGTCTAATTCATAGTTTGTCTCGACTTTTTCTCGGATAATACTTTTCATCCAAGTTAGCAATTGATTGGCAACTGCCTCGGCTTCCTGTTCTGTCCCGAATCGCCCAACAATTGTAAATTTGGAACTGTGGTTGCTACTAAATTGCTGCCAGATGGAGATACGCACGTTGAGATATGCCCTTTCGTCAGGTTAGGCCGTTTCGTTATCCAGAATTTGCTGTTCTATTTCGTCACGGTGCAAGCGGGCATAGGCCCACGCATTGGCAAGGTCTTCGGCGCGTAAGGTAGGATAGCTGTGCAGAAGGTTGGCCTCGCTGATACCCAGTCGGCGTGACTGCACCAATACCCAAACTGGAATGCGGGTACGGACAATACAGGCTTCTCCACCAGAAATATTGGGATTGCTTTCAATGCCGGGAAAAGCATCACCCAAATCGCGGGCGACCCACTGCAAGATTTGGGCTTTTTCGGCGGGCGAGAGGGCCGAGATTTGTTGTTCCAGTTCGAGCAAGGTAGTCATTGAAAATCGCTTTCTGCTAGGGCTTCAAAATAATCTTACCAAAGAAATCATCGGCTTCCATTTTGCGGTGGGCGGTGGCGATGTCTTCTAGGGCGAAGGTCTGGCCGACGACGGCTTTTAATTTGCCTTTGGCGATGAGGGCCATCACGTCGCGGTAATCGGCGAATGTGCCCATCGTCGAGCCGATTAGATTGACACTGCGAAAAAAGAGGTAGCGGTTATCGAATTGGAAAATCGGGCCACCTGTGTTACCCACCGTAATCACCCGTCCGCCTTTGCGGGCTGCGCGGATGCTCATCATCATGGTGGGTGCGCCGACATTATCCACGACCACATCCACGCCACGCCGATTGGTCATTTTGAAGATGGCCTTGCCCCAATTGTCATCGGTGGTGCGATTAATGAGATGATCCGCGCCTAGTTCTTGGGCTTTGGCAAGTTTTTCATCGGAGCTACCCACGACATAGACCTCGCAGCCGACCAGCTTGGCGATTTGGATGGAGGCCGTGTTGACGCCACCCCCCGCGCCGATAATCAACACACTTTCGCCGGGGCGGAGATTGCCACGCACAATCAGACTGTGCCATGCCGTCACAAAAACGAGACCCGCCGCCGCGCCTTCTTCAAAACTCATGTGGTCGGGCAGGGGGAGCAAATCACGTTCTTTGACGACGATGTATTCACAATACGTGCCGCCTGTGGTTTCACCCAAAATGTGGTAGTTGTCGCAGAGATTTTCCATACCCTTGTCGCACCATTCGCAGCCATCACAATCTACCGTGCCGGGGGCGATGCTGACCCGTTGACCGATTTGCCAGCGGGTGACATTTGGGCCGAGGGCATCTACCAGCCCTGCGCCATCCGAACCGAGGATATGGGGCATGGGCAGCTTTAGACCGGGCCAGCCGTCGCGCACCCAGATGTCCAGCCGATTGAGGGCCGAGGCCATAATTTTGACCCGCACCTGACCGGGGCCGGGTTCGGGGGTGGGGTGGTCGGTCACAAATTGGAGGTTCTCAACCGGGCCATGCTGGCGCAACAAAACGGCTTTCATGGGGGGTATCCTTTCGAGTGAAAAGGTTCAAGATTCTTATGCGGTATCCATCAATTTTTTACGTAATTCTATCACTGGCCTGATACACTTACCGCAGTGTTTCGGAAACGGGCACTTCTTTGGCATGTTTATGTGAGGAAACTCCCATTAAGAGCAGACGATTGAAGCGTATGAGCAGAAATAATCAAACCGACAACTCAACCCCACAAGACGAGACGTTGGCTGAAGTGCAGGAAGAAGTGACTGAAGTGACTTCGGATGCAACTGAGCAGCCCGGCGTGGAAGGTGTGGAAGAAACCCAGCAGGATACGGAATTGGAAAAGGCATTGGCACAGGTAGAAGAATATAAGGCCGCGCTGCAACGTGAACGGGCCGATTTTGTGAATTATAAGAAGCGGGTCGAACGCGAAAAAAGTGAACTCAGCGGCAACGTCACCGCCAAAACACTGTTGAATGTGCTGCCGATTATTGATGATTTTGACCGGGCGATTCAAGCCACCCCCGAAGATGTCAAAAACAACGGGTGGATGACGGGGTTCAGCTTAATTCACAAGAAATTCCAAGACATGCTGCAAAACTTGGGGGTTGAACAAATCAACCCACTGGGACAGCCGTTTGATCCCAATTTCCATGATGCCATAGGCAGCGATGACTCCGATGAATATGAGAGCGGAGCAGTGATCGAGGTGCTGCAAAAGGGCTATGCGATGGAGGGGAAGTGCATCCGCCCTGCGATTGTGCGGGTGGCGAATTAATCAGGCAAGGGGCTTCAGCACCTTGTTTGTATAAAACAGCAATCATTCCAAGTGACAAATTTAACGAAAAAGTAGGAGTACAACATGGGCAAGATTATTGGGATTGACTTGGGGACGACCAACAGCGCAATGGCCGTCATGGAGGGCGGTGAGGCCATCGTCATCCCCAACAGCGAAGGGGCACGAACCACCCCCTCTGTCGTAGCGATCAACAAACAGGGCGAGCGTCTAGTCGGCCAAACGGCACGGCGTCAGGCGGTTATGAACCCTGAGAATACCATTTTCTCGGTCAAGCGCTTTATCGGGCGTAAATTTGATGACCCATTGGTGCAAAAGGCGGTTGCCACCGTGCCCTATAAGGTGTCGGCTGGGCCAAATGGGGACGTGCGGGTTCACCTCGGTGGACGCGATTACAGCGCCCCTGAAATTAGCGCGATGGTGCTGCAAAAATTGAAGGCCGACGCGGAAGCCTATCTCGGCACAACGGTTGATAAGGCTGTCATCACCGTGCCCGCCTATTTTAATGACGCGCAACGTCAAGCGACCAAAGATGCGGGACGTATCGCGGGTCTGGAAGTGCTGCGTATCATCAACGAACCCACCGCATCGTCGCTGGCGTATGGGTTGGATCGTAAGAAGGACGAGACCATTGCGGTGTATGACCTCGGTGGTGGGACGTTCGATATTTCAGTGCTGGACGTGGGCGATGGCGTGTTTGAAGTTCGCTCGACTAATGGGGATACCTTCCTCGGTGGGGACGACTTCGACGAGCGCATCATCAACTGGATCGCCGATGAATTTAAGAAGGAACAGGGGATTGACCTGCGTGGTGATCGCCAAGCCCTGCAACGTTTGAAGGAATCGGCGGAAAATGCCAAGAAAGAACTTTCGACCACCCTTTCAGCGGAAATCAACCTGCCGTTTATTACCGCTGATGCCAGTGGGCCAAAACATTTGCTAATGACCCTTTCGCGCTCCAAGATGGAAGAATTGGTGCATGATTTGATGCAGCGTACCATTGAGCCAGTCAAGAAAGCGATGGCCGATGCGGGCGTCAAGACAGGCGATATTGACGAAGTGGTACTGGTCGGCGGTATGACTCGTATGCCTGCAATTCAGAAGATCGTGCAGGACTACTTTGGCAAAGAACCGAACAAGAGTGTGAACCCCGATGAAGTGGTCGCAGTTGGGGCGGCAATTCAGGCGGGTGTGTTGGGTGGCGAAGTCAAAGACGTGCTGCTGCTCGACGTGACGCCGCTGACCCTCAGCATTGAAACGCTGGGTGGGGTAGCGACACCGTTGATTGAGCGCAATACAACCATCCCGACCAAGAAGAGCCAAATCTTTAGCACCGCCTCCGACAGCCAGACACAAGTCGAAATTCACGTCCTACAAGGCGAACGCCCGATGGCTTCTGATAATAAGACGCTTGGCAAGTTCATTCTGGATGGGATTCCACCCGCGCCGCGTGGGGTGCCACAAGTGGAAGTGACCTTCGATATTGACGCCGACGGTATTTTGAATGTGAGCGCTCGTGATAAAGCGACAGGCCGTGAGCAGAAGATTACCATCACCGCCAGCAGTGGTCTGCGTGAGGAAGAAATCAAGCGTATGGTCAAAGAAGCCGAAAGCCATGCCGCCGAAGATGCCAAGCGTAAGTCACAGGCGGAAACCCGTATCCAAGCCGAACGGACGGTCTTTACTTCCGAGCGTGCCCTGAAAGATTATGGCGACAAGCTGCCGGATGCGGTCAAGAAAGATGTCGAAAAGAAGACCGACGATCTGAAGAAAGCGCTTGAAGGCGATGATCTGGATCGGATCAAGGCGGCGGATGATGCACTGGCCGCAGCGATTCAGCAAATGGGAGCCAGCATGTATGAGCAGCCCGGTGCAGCAGGCGGTGACGGCTATGACGCAGGGCAGGGTCAGCCCGGTGATGAAGATGTCATCGAAGGTGAATTTAGCAACTAGCAGGGTTCTCAAGCCTATTAGAACACGGGGCTAATGCTCTTTAACTTTTAACTTCGGTAACACATCCTCACCCCCCGACCCCCTCTCCACTGCGTAGCGAGGGGGAGGAAAA
>JAIOHL010000059.1 GCA_019913005.1 Anaerolineae bacterium
CTTGGGGACAGTCGCAAGTGGGTTTTTCCATGATCGCATCTTTACCCCTGAAGAGCGCGAATTTTGTATGGCGGTTGCCCAATTGTGTGCCCAAGCGGTGGATCGTGTGCAGTTGACCGAAAAAGCCCGCGAAGCCGCCGCCATCGAAGAACGTCAACGCCTTGCCCGCGAACTGCACGACTCGGTGAATCAAGTCTTGTTTGCCGCCACCTCGATTGCCGAGGGCATTCCCCGCATTTTGACACAAGACCCGGCCCGCGCCATGAAACTTTTGGAGACCGTCGTTGTCACCAATCGGGCAGCGATGGCGGAGATGCGCACGTTGCTGATTGAACTGCGTCCGGAGGCTCTTTTGCGCTCCGAACTGCCTGATTTGTTGTCCTATCTGGTGGATGCCGCCAAAGGTCGCACCTCGATTGAAGCCGAGTTGCGGATGCAGATTGAGCCAGAGGCCAGCGCCGTGCCGCCTGAAGTGCATATCGCCTTTTACCGCATCGCACAGGAGGCCATTCATAATCTGGTCAAACACAGCCGGGCCACACGCTTTACGGTTGATTTTAAGCATCAACGCGATTGGGTGTCGCTGCGTATTGCCGATAACGGACAGGGGTTCGATCTACACGCCACCACGGGAGGTTTGGGGGTAGACTCAATGCGCGAACGGGCCACCCACATCAAAGCCGATTTTGAATTGACCAGTGCGGAGGGTCGCGGTACCACCGTGCATATCCATTGGCATCATGAAGCGGCACAGGTCGGGACGTAATGCGCTGTTGCGAAGTTCAAACTTGGGCAAGTCTGAGATTTGCCCCTACGGTAGAAATCGGCCTTGTAGGGGCGCGGTCTATGACCCGCCCTGTTTCAGCAACAGAGCAGGTCGTAACGGCTTGAAAAGCCCCTCTCCATACAATGGGGAGGCATTTGGGGTAGGGATGGGGTTCGCCTTTGCACGAATCTGATGTCAAGTGTAGTTTCCTCTTTTTACCCGATGTTCAATAATCATTCCGCTCTGTCACCCTCACCTTGCACTGAGTCTATCATCCGCCTGCATCCCATAATAAGTAGTATTCACGCAAAATTCATAATCAGAATTTGATTTTCAATATATCATAGAAATTATGTGGATTAACTTGGTCTGATTTATCATTTGGGCAGAGCAGATGTCACAACCAGACAAATCACTTGCTTTGAGACAGGCATCAGAATTTATCAAGCGTGAGTTTTCGGCAGGACACAGCATCAATGCTGCCGAGATCGCACGCCGATTTCACCTCGAAATACGGGACATCGGCCAAATAGTCCATGCGCTAACCGAAAATATGGAAACCCCTCAAATAGCCGCTTCTGCAGATACCCCCCCGAATCTAACCGCGACTACGCCTCGGGAGCAGCAGATGACGGGGTGGGATAGACCGCCCGATGAGCCTCCATTGGAAATGAGTCAGAGTGAACTGTTCGATCAACTAAAAGTACAATTTGAGGCCACCGCATTCTCCAGCGATTCACCAGACAGTCGGTTATTTGGAATCCTAAAACGGATGAGTGAAAAGAAATTCCTCGCACAGGAGCAAATCAACTGGCTCGAACAACAAAACTTGTGGCGAACTTTAATGCACTATTATCTGATGTGTTATACCCAATCTGGCAAACTCAGCAACGCTGTTAGTGCGGCTATTGCGGCTCGTAAGGGAAAAAATCCGCAACGTGCATTGACGATTGCTGACACCGCCTTGCATCGGTCAAGAAATCAAAATCCATCTGACCGTGTGCCGCTCCTTTTGACACAAGGGTGGACACGTATTCAGTTAAGACAGTACGCGGCTGCGGAAATTAGCGCCCGTGAAGCTCTTAAGACCGATCCCAAAAATTCGAATGCAACTGAACTGCTGAATGCCGCTCAGAAATTAGGCAAGGGTCAAAAACGGTATCGGCGCAATCGTTATGAGTATGATTCCGATGAGTACAGCGAACGTAATATGACCAGCGATGATATTGATACGATGGTTGAAGCGTTTGGGCGGCGCTTCTCGGAAGGGTATATGATGGATGACGAGTAATTTTGTCTCTAGGCACGCCTCCCAACGATATTGCATAGATAATTATCGCTGCTCAGACCCGAATTTGACCCATAACCGCCATCCCCCCAACACAACACCGGCCCCACCGATCAGCAACCAGAGTGGCCCAGTCCATGCCCGTTCAATCGGCGGCGACCACACAATGCGCTGATCCACCCCTTCCTCCACCACCCGCCGCAGATCACGCCCATCGGCCCGCATCATAAACAGGCCCAAATCGCGTTCCTGCCCCAATGCGCCCACCCATGCAATCCAATCGCCCCGCGCCGACCACGCCGCAAACGGTATCCAACGATGTGGCCCGGTCAGACGTTGAGGATTTGCCCCACCCCACAGCGGCAGACGATAGAGGCACATGGCTAATTGGTAATCCACGCAGCCGCTCGTCACCAGCAGCGATTGACCATCCGGTGCGAGGCTGGCCTGCTGAATCGTGGGCAGGGCATCGGTTAGCAAAATCGGGTCACCGGGGGTATCGGCATCCATCAGCATCAGGCGTGGCGACACATCGTCGTCATTTTGATAGACCGCCCCAATTAACCCCCGTCCATCGGGCATCCAATCAAATATCTGCCAGTTCGTTGCCCATAGATGCAGATTTTGACCATCCGCATCTACCAAATAGACCGCGAACCCGGCATGGTCGGGCAGTTCGACATTCACCGCCAGCCGCCCCCCATCCGGTGACCATTTGGCACTGCCCACGATGACCGATTGGCGGCTGAGTCGGGTCAGCGGCAGGGCCTGTGATCCGTCGGGGCGCATCACAAAAATTTCAAATTTCGCCGGATAGCCTGCCCAATACGGCCACAAACGCAGTGTGACCCACTGCCCATCGGGGGAAAATTGGGCATCCTCTTCGGTCTGACCGTCGCGCCCCTGCCCCGTCAGTTGGTGCATGTCGCGCCCCATAATATTGACGCGATACACATCCCGATCCCCATCGGCGTTGGAGCTAAACAGCAGCCAGCGCCCATCCGGTGACCACGAGGGGGCATAGTTGTATGCACCGTTGGTTGTCAGGCGCACCTTTTGGCTGCCATCCCGCCGCACGCGATGCAGTTCCAAGTCTGGTTTGGGGGTATAGGCCAACCATGCGCTGTCATTGGGGGCTTGGCGTGCAACCATCAACCCGCCGGACACGCCCGTCAGCAGCAGGCCGCTACAGAGGATGACTAGGGCAATCAATCGCGGCATTGTCGCATCCACGCAATCTCATTGATGGGTCGGCGTTTTTTGATTACCCCATTATAGGTGATTTGGGGGGGGTGAGGCCTATTTTCAACCTCTCTAATCTAAGACGGGCACTTTTCGTAGGGGATGGCCCCGTGCCATCCCGCTTTTTAAATCAGGGCGGGCACGGCGACCCGCCCCTACGCAACACCCTTGTCCAGCTTATTAAGTCAAACGTCATCAACAAACTAGGGAGGGATGGGGTCAATCATCCGCCTGCCCCAATAATTCCTTTACCCGTGCGGCTTGGTCGGCGCGTAGATGATAATAGACCCATAGGCCGCGCTGTTCACCTTCGATCAAGCCCCCTTCGCGGAGCAGGCGTAGATGGTGGGAGATGGTCGGCTGGCGGATTTGGAAGTGCCGTTCGATTTCACAGACGCACACCTGACCGCTGTGACGGCTGAGAATATCCAAAATTTGCAGGCGCACCGGATGACTCAATAACTTAAATAATTCCGCCAGCGTGGTCGCGCGTTCGGTGCTGAGGCGCAGTTCAATTGGCTCACCGGACGTGGCACAGGTGACAACGGGCAAGGTCGGGTCGGTTTTGGTGTGCATAGAGTCTATCCCCTTTTTTCAAACAATGGGCTTGCCGTGCTTAACTCATGGTTTCCGTACAAATCCTCACCCCCCGACCCCCTC
>JAIOHL010000060.1 GCA_019913005.1 Anaerolineae bacterium
GGGTGGATTGGGCGGGTAATGCTTTGTAAGAGGTCAGATGGTGCAGCCCTTCCGCAAAGGTTTGGCGCATTCGCAGTGCCGCCTGAAACTCGTGATACGGTTTCATAGCCACTTCCAACTCGCGTTTGCGCTCGACTTCAGCCAAATACGTTTGGTGACGTTCTTCAAAGGCGCGGCGTCGGCATTCGGCATCAGTGAGAATACCCAGTTCATCCGGTAGGAATTTTTTCGATGTGGCAGCCACTTGCTCGATGGCACGGCGGAGCGATTGGCGCATAAACTGCGGGTCACGTTGAATGGCCGGATCGGTGAGTTCATCTAATGAAAGGGTTACCCATTGACCCGCGACCGTACCCTCGCCTAAGTTGAGTTTGTACCCATACAGGCTGCGCTCGGTCAGACTGGCATTGGCGACGAAAAACAGCCAATGGGCCTCTGGGTGAACTAGCTTGCACCAGACATCTGGATTGCCATAGTTCCACTCATGCTTACCCGTGTTGGCATCATACAAGTACAATGGAATAAGGGGTTCGCGTTCGGCTGCCTGATCTGCCGCAAGTGTCTCTTCTATCATCTGGACAAGTTCAGGCGGCATAGTTGCTGACGATGCGGGGGCATACCCCACCAGTTCCAGCCACTTTTGGGGTGGTTGTGATCCGCCCGTGTAGTACCATGCCGCAAAACCTTTGCTCCAACGTGCATGAGGGGTGGCTTTGAGTGTGGCATAGTGCCGATACGTTGCCGATTGATTCTTGGGGACACGTTGCTCGTCCCGTATCCACCATACTGGAGGTTTGTCCTCATAGCCGCGTTTCCACTCCAACACCATGCCATTGCCGGTGATGGTCGTTGGTAAATTGGCTGGCCCATCCGGTCGAGTGTTGGGCTTAGTGCGGGTGAGTTCAAAACCCGGCCCTTGGGAAGGTTCGTAGGTCGAACGAATACGCAGACCTGACTTTTCGATTTGATGTTCGCGGATTTCGTGAACATTGCCAAAAAGATCGCCAATCGTGGTACGCATGGTCGTCATCTCACCCGTGTTGTAGATTTCCAACTGGGGCAATGTCCACCACTGATCGTCCCGCCACAAGTAGACGGGTGGCCTGAGTTCGGTCTGGGTAATGGCTTCAATCTGTTGTAACTGACTGTCGGTCACAGTTAGGATGAAATAGCTGCCTTGCTGACGCACGGTTTCAGCGACGGTGACATAGTGGTATTCCACAATGCGTGAGCGGGGAATGTCGGTGACTTGATCTCCGACCAACAGTTTGAGAATGTGGTAGCTCGGCTTAACGAGTTGGTAGCCTGAAATTTTAGGTTTGCGGCTGCGCGGGGTATCCGTTGGTGAGTAGCTTTCGTAGCGACCCTTTTCATGAAAACGCAAGGCGATGTGCAGCATGTTCTAGCCCTCCTCCCACCGAAACCGTTTAAGATAAACTTCCACCGCGATGAAGATTTGCTGTAGCTCAGTGGGATTAACGCCACCGTGTTGGTGTAGTCGGAAGGCCAGTGTCCAGCCGCGTCCGTGATAAGCCGGATGCCCGCAGGTTTCTAGGGCGGTGTCGGTCAGGAGATTGGTGAGTTCGATATATTCCGGCGTATGGGTGACATATGTTAGGGTATGACTTGTCCCGGCTAGGAGGTAGGCGATGAGCTTACAAATGCTCCGATAGGCCATATTGTTATAAGCCAGATGGTACTGATCCAGTGCTTGCTGGGCGGTTCTGTGCATCGCTTCATATCCTTTCGTTCAGGGGTATTCAACCAGCGAAGGGGTAGGTTGCTGAGGGCTTATTGGGCAGCCATCAATTTTGTGATGACCTTGCGTTCCCGCTGCTCGAATTGCAGTTGAGGGAAACGAACGGCTAGCTTGTCCACGTAACCCGTTAAGGTTTTGGGTAAATCCGTTTTACGCGAAGTAGGATCGGTCAGCCACGTCTGGACAGCCTTGCTTGAATGCACGATAACTAGCTGGTAGCCAGCGTTGCCTTCCTTAGGTAGTTTGCTGGTTAGGCGTTTGAGGGACTTAATGATGGCGATCACTTTGGCGTGGTCGCCCGTCAGTTTGGCGTCGTTGAAGGTGAAATCTTGGGCGGCAAGTTCGACGGTTTGTTCGGCAAGGGTGGTCTGCCAGCCGTGTAGCGCACGCAGGACGACTTTCCCACCTTGCGGGGTGGCATCAATCAAGACCAACACGCGGTTTACTTTGGTAGCAGTTGTTGTGGAAGATTTCGACATGGGGATCACTCCTGATGAAGATAAAAGGTGAGCAATAAATGTGGAGTTCAAACGACTCCCACCATGACCGAACAGGCTGTTGGTGTGATGCACGCGGGGAACACAATGAGGCATTGTGCAATTCTGTCTTGATCGCGGCGGGAGTCCGTCTCACGATTGTTATACTTCCCAATGCGAAAGTGCATCGGCCCTTGCGAGCGTCTGCCGTACCATGCCCGGACGTGGCTGTCTGGTTGTAGGATATGAGGAACCAAACCGCAGATTCAGAGGTCTTACCGACCTACCACTCCAAGGTGTCAGCTTCGAGTGATAGAGTCCGCGACATGCGATAACTTCAGACGAGCATCTGAGGTGGATGCTCCATCTGAGTGAGGTTGGCCTCCCCGCCCTCGCGCCGCCCGGTAGGAGACCCGCCTGCCTATTCTCTGAGTCAGGACGGTGAGTTTTGCACGGGCATCCGTAGCAACGTGAGTTCGGTTCTGCATTTTGTAAGGTGCTTATGACAACGATCCAACAACCCACCCCATCAGGCCCACTGTCAAGGAAAAAGAGGCAAATGGGTCGGCTGGTGAGTGCAACGGCGCAAGCCCGGAAGCCGAGCCATTTGAATCCCTTGATAGTGGGCCGGGGTGGGTTAGGTTGGTAGAGTCATAAGCACCTGATGCAGTAACCGACAACACCCCACGCGATGCCTGAAACCCTCACTGTCTATCGAGAAATACCCTCTGTCAACTTATTAAACACTCTCTATCCCTTATTCGAGTACCCTACAAGGTCATTGGGATATTTAAGGGAGTGTTCTATGACACGCAAACGTTGGATTTTGTTGCTAGTGATTGGATTTTTAGTGGTGTGTCCGCTCGTCACCGCGTTTCTGCTTGCGACAGTTGGGCATCCGCTGCGTATTTCACCGCCACTGACACCAATTGTTTCTCCCACGATCTTTTTTGTGTTTACCCCTCCCCCTGATCCGCCTACAGCAACTGCCCCCGCAACCTTTGTACCGATCTTTGCCACCCATGCGGTGATTGAGACACAGGTTGCCGGAACTGCTGTGGCCCTGACTCCATCCTCACACTAGTGCGAAATTCTGACAGACTTTTTGACTTCTCGAAGGTGCTTTTTTCGCGCAGAATAAGGGTGTTCAAGGAGGTGTCAGTATGGGGACTTTCAAACATCCGTCGGTGATCGCGGCAACCGGGTATCCTTTACATGGGGATGCCATCCGTATTTACCTGCGAGGTTTTTATGAAGTTGAAACGGTGGGGCACACCATCTGGCAGAACGGGTTAGCCGAGCTAGATCGCCAGATGCTACTGACAAAACCTATCGCCATTATTGTAGATAACACTTTCCCGCATCTGCCTCAAGAGGTGGCCCGGCGGGTCAAGACAAAACTGCCTGCATGTGGCTTAATCTATGTCGATGCCTCACCCAATATCTTCCGGGTGCTGCATTGTCTGGAGCAGGGTTTTGTGGCGTATCTCTTTTTGGGTGACCAGTTGTCCGAAAGCCTAAAACTGGTGGTCGATACGGCGCGGCGCGGGGAACGTTTCCTCAGCCCGCATGTATTGGGCCAGTATGAACGCTATACGATGTATCGCGGGTTGTTCACTAGCTTGCCTAAAGCCTTATTGACCATTTTTAAGTTGATGGGCGAGGGCTTGAGTGTACAGCAAATCGTAGGACGTACTGGGCTGCGGCCTGAAGTGATCTACCGAAGACAGTATCGCCTGCGCCAGCATTTTGGCGTGGAAAGCAATGAGGCTTTGCTCGAAGTAATTCAAGGCGTGTTCGAGGACCAAGCGGTAGTTCAGAGATACTAAAACTGCCGCATCTTAAAACTCTTCGTCCTATCTGTACCACCTATAAGTTCGCTTTATTCTGAGCGAATTTCAATTCCACAATAATCAGCAAAGCTTTCTAAGTTGGGGAACATAGAATCAAAATAGCTGATGATTTTGGAAACCTTCAGTGCTAAAGAATCGCGTATCCAATAGAAGACTGGCACATCATTAGATTCAAAGTCTGTTAACGGTTTGGGTACAAAATAGCTGTGCCCGTCTGCTGCAATGAATTTCAGATGTTGGATGGTAGTACCAAAAATATTCAGGTTTACCTCATATTGAATGTAGCTTATATCTGGAAATCTGAGGAGCCAATTTGGGGTGACGAGACTTGTCATATCGTCACATACATGATTTTGTTTAATTTGAAACGCGACATCGTCAAGGCATATCCAAGTGCCATATCCATCACCTGATGTGATTTTTTCCCATTGTGCGTTTTCTAGCAATATTGTGAAGTTAGCCATGCTTCTCTCAGGCGGCTTAGTTTGCATTTCGGTAGCTTTATCAACAACGTTTTGCATTCTAAGTGAGCTGGCATCAAATGTATCCTGCGGTCTAAGTTTGGAAAATAGCTTCCTAGAGAACACTAGCATTTCCTCTAAGTTCGTTATTGATTTTGCTTGTAGCCTATCCAGAGGGCTTGGAATATTACTTTTGGGGTGGCGCAAGACAAAAATACTATCACGCCCCTTTCTATCCCAGAAAAAACCGAGTTCAAAGCCTACCCACATACTATTTCCTGATGGAACAGAAATCAAAACAACAAGTATCTGTGCTTCACCAAGTTTTTGGATAATTTGCTCGAACCAATCACCGCTTGGTACATCCGCGGGGCGAGATGAAGCAAAGACAGTTAAACCTAGTTGCTCAAGTTCAGATCCAAGGATTTTTACAAATTCAGCATCTTGTGCAGAATGGCTGATAAAAATTTCGCAGACTTTCTCTGGGTGGCTCATAGGGTGTACCTTTGACATCTTGGGCAACATATTTAATACTCCTATAGTTTGGGTCAGACTTCAAGTAGAGATGCCATTTGATTAATTTCCAATCAGCTTGAGCCTTACAGTAACTTCTCTTGCGTTTAGTGTTAAAACTGTCGCATCAAGCCTAATACCTTTCCCACCACCTGCACCTCATCTCGCCTGTATCTTAAGGGCTGCATAACCGACATCAGCGGTTCAAGGCACACCCATTCGCCCTCGTACTTGAGCTTCCGAATGCGGGTTTCATTTTTGGCTGGCAGTAGAATCATCCCAATCTCGCCATCATTCAGGCGATTTTGCCGCCGAAGTATCACCACATCCCCATCATTCACCATCGCATCGTACATCAGATGAGTATTGACTTGCAGGGCATAGACATCATCGGTGGCCCTGCCCTTTAGCCACTCCACAGGAATTTCATGCCTACGCCCGTAACAGGGTACACACTCGGCAAAATTGGTGATCACCTCATTAAGCATAGGTACACTCACCGAGGTGGGTGGTTCTAAGTAATGGTCTGGAATACGCAGCCCGCGTGAGATGCTAGGCATCTTCTCCAAAAACCCTGCCTCAACCAGCCGATTGACATGGTAATCCACGACGGATGTAGACGTGATGTCTAAGCCGATCATGATTTCGCGCATGGTTGGTCCATAGCTGTAGCTGTCCATAAACCGCTTGATGAAATTAAAAATTCTCCGTTGGTTCACATGCAGCTGCTCGTAATAGATGGGTTGATCTCGCTTAGTCATGTGTTTGCCTACCCTTCCTGTTCAATCCAACCACGTTTCATGGCTTCAATGAGAATTTGCCCGGTGGTTTTTACCCCAAGGACCTGTCGGATACGGTGTTGCAAGCTGTAGATAGAAGAGGCGGATACGCCCATTTTCATGGCGATCTCTTGCGGGGACAGATACCGCCCCATGTAACGAACCACCTGCATTTGGCGCAGATTCAGTGGATTATCTTCATGA
>JAIOHL010000009.1 GCA_019913005.1 Anaerolineae bacterium
CTTGCCACATCAAAAGGCGTGCCGATGGATGGCGTGAAGGTCTGCAAAATGTAGACCCCCGTATTCCATTCGACATCATTGCGCCGATAGAAGGTGCCATTTTGATAGACCAGACCAAACGAATCCACGTTATTCCGATCCCAATCGCCCGCCACGACCTTGCCTTCATCGCCTGTACCGGGTGCGCCGAAGTATTGGGCGAGACTGAATTGGCTCAACAGGGTGGTGGGCGGGACGTTCGTCCATGCAATGAACGCGCCACGTCGTATGGCAACCGAATCTACCCCATCGCCATTAAAATCGCCCGCCACAAACTGGAACGCCCCCGTGAAGCCCTGCGAATTGGGTAGGACAATACTCAGCCATTGGAAGGTCAGGGGCGGCGTCGGCCCACTTGTCAAATTGCAGGTGAAATAGAGCGCAAAATAGGTATCCCCATTCGTCCAGATGCCGGAATCCGTAACACCCAAACAATCATGGTTAACAGTCGCATCAAACCGACCCACGACAGCTTGACCGCCGAGGCCAAACCAGATGCCGCCCCATGTGCCCCCTGTTCCAAAGTCGTTGGTGAAGTAGAACGCGCCTTCTCGATAGACACCAATCGTATCCACGCCATCGCCATCCCAATCGCCCATGACATACTGCCCGCCGGGGCCAAAGGGCAGACCCGTTGCAAACTGGACAAAATCACTGCCCGCCGGGGAATTGTCCAAAGTGCGGAAGAGGTTGGCGGAACGAGTGGCCGGGTTGACGAGTGCGAGTGTGTCAGGCAGACAAGCGGTGGTGAAGGCACTGGCAACATCAGAATAGGCCGAAAAGACGCCGTCTCCGCTGCGATAGGCCCGTACCCGGTAATAGTAGGTCGTGCCGCACGTCAGATAAACCGTGTCGGTGAAACTACGGACATTAGCCACGGTGGAGCCGATTTGTGACCAATCGGTGGTGCCATTGAAAGAACGTTCAATGGTGAAATTCGTTTCATCGTTGGCGTTGTCTATCCAATTCACTCGAATGCTCGTTTGGGAAAGGTGTGCCGCCGTCACATTGTTGGGCGCGGCGGGCGGACATATTTGGGTGGTGGCCGTCGCCAGATCGGAGTAGCCAGTATAGGTCGTATCCGAAGCACGATAGGCCCGCACACGATAATAGAACTGTGTGCCAGTCGGTAGCGACGAATTTGAATAGGTGACAACATTTGCCGCTACCGCCGCGATCTGACTCCATCCGCCGGTGCCCGTCGTTGAACGCTCAATGAGATAGTTGGTCTCATCGGTATTGGTGTCTATCCAACTGAGCGTAATGTCTTTGGTGGCACAACTCCACAACGCGGTGAGATTACTGGGGGCAAGCAGAATCGTCATATCCACAGCAAAAACATCTGGATACCCCCCGGCGGCATCATCCGGGTCGAGGTTATAGGCAGTGGATTCGAATGTGAGGAAACGCCCATTGGATGAGATGCGTGGTGAGAATGAACTCCCGTTGCCGAGTGTGCCATTCGATGCACGTGACATAATCGTGACTTGCTGCGTGCTTGGGTCATAGCGATAAATCTGGTTCTCACCAATGCTTGTCCCCGGCACAATGGTTGTGGCGGATGACGTGTAATATACCACGCCGTTGTTGTCCACCGCAGAATTCGAAGAGACATTATTGGCTTGGGTACCTGTCGCTGAAACCGACACTCGTATGGTGGTGCTTTGCTGAACATCGCGCAGGAAAACGTCTCTGAACAAGTTAGTATCGTTGTTCACCAAATTCTCGGCGGTAGAGTCAAAACTCACATACCGTCCATTGGGTGAAACCGATGGAATCATCGAATTCCCAACGCCTTGTTGCCCAAAATGCCCCACCGAGACCCATGTCGTGGTGTTAGCTTGACGGTCACGCAGATACACATCCCCTTGCCCGTTCGTGTCACCACCCACCAGACCCGTTGCGGTGGTGAAGGCGACGTAACGTCCATCCGGTGAAATGGAGAGTTCACCACCCGCTGACTGTGGTTGTCCGCCTATATCCAGCGATACAACGCTAATCACGCCCGTATTGAGGTCACGTACCAACGCATATTGAAGTGGCCCTAAGCCAGCAAAAGAACCAACCGCGTAGAAGGCGGCAATGCCATTATCTGAGACAACGCCCCCCATCGAACCCGTGGTGGGAATTGCCCCATTATAGGAAGCCAAGAGGGTGATTTGCCCGAGGAGCCGATCCACCACAAAAGCGTCGTAATTCCCATTGTTGTCGCCTGCTACCAAATTCGACGCCGGGCTGAAAAAGGCGATGTAGCGCCCATTAGGAGAAATACGCGGCGCATAGCTGGCGGCGTTGGCTTGCTGTCCATCGGAAGTCATCGAAATTCGCCATACCTGACAAGTAACAGTATCTTTCACGAAGACGTCCACCTGAGAATTGGTGTCCCCAGCGACGTAATTGGTTGCCCAGCTCTGGAAGGCCACATAGCGCCCACTATCCGAGATGTCTGGTACACCGGAGCCGTCATTGCCGCCTATGCCTGATGCGTTTTCCGAAACCCGATAGACGCGCGGATCGTGGGTACAACTGACCGGACACGCCCCGGTGGTATTGAACGCCACATTGCTATATGACGAATAGGCTGAATCAGCCTGTCGGTACGCCCTCACGCGATAATGGTAGGTTGTGCCACAATCCAGCAAGCGGTTCGAAAACGTCTGGGTGTTTGCCGCAAGGGTCGCCACCAACATCCAATTCGTGCTGCCATCCAATGATCGCTCGACCAAATAGGCCGATTCGTCCGCTGCGTTGTCTACCCAATTGAGTTGGATGCGCTCGTCGTCAAGGGTGGTGGCGTTCAGATTGCTGGGGGTCTCCGGGCATGGGAGCGCAACGGCATTGGCGACATTGGAATAGAGCGAATAGGAACTGCTGCTGCTGAAATAACCGCGCACCCGATAGTAATAAGTGCCGCAAGACAGCCCTGTGTTTTGGTAGGCGGTGGTTGTGGCGGACAAGGTGGCGATTTCTGACCAATTACTAACGCCATCCGGTGAACGCTCCACACGATAATTCGTCTCGCCCATCAATACGTCATTCCATGCTAAGTTAATCTGGGTGTTGGATTGACGAGTGGCGGTCAACGCAGGGGTTTGGAAGCGGACAACAATATTGGCTGACCCAGTATTCTCATAATATTGAATGACCAGTTCGTGGGTCCCGGCGGTAAAAGTCCGCATGATCGAATAAGGACCAACACTGCACCCCCACCAATTGACAAACCGCGTACCGTTGTCGTACATGCGAATGCCATCATCAAACATATAATTAATGGTTAGCGTGGTATTTTCACTGAAAGTCACGGTGCGGCGGAACTCGATGGCAAACAGATCGGTGGTAGGACTAACATAGCTTGGGGCACTGTTGTTACTCCAATCAAAGTTGATTTCGGCGGTGGGATACGTCCCCATGTTGACCGACCCGGACGGCAAATTCATCAAGTCCAAGTCTGGAGGCGAACAGGTAGCGGCGGTTGGAAAGAGTTGCACATAGGTCGCCATCCAATTACCCGACCCCAACCCGTCGCGGGGCTGGCCCGATGTCTCCCCCTCGCTGCTGGCGGAGAGGGGGTCGGGGGGTGAGGTTGGCACAACAAACGCATCAATCCCCACCACGCCGCCCGCTTGAGCATACACCTTCAAGGTATGCGGCTCATCGCTGAGGTAATCAATGCGCGAGGACTGCTGATAGGCCGTCTGATCGGCGGTGGTGATGACTGTCCGCAATACCACGTCATCCACACTAATCGCCAGTGTGCCGAGTGACGGGCCAGCGACAAAAATCACCTCGACGGACGGGCCGGAAAATTGCAGGGTCAACACGTCGTCATCGGCGCCACTGGAATACAGATAACTGCCGCCACTGGCTTGGGATGCTGTTTGGGATGTCCAATTTCCGGCACGAGTCACGCTGGGGTCATCCGATTCGATGCGCTGCGGGGCAGGATTCTGCGAATGGGCGGCACGGGGCAGGGGGGTGATGGCAAGCAGCCCAATTAGGAGGATGAAGCCGAGGGTCAGGCCGCGCTTGAGGATAGGGTTCATGGGGGGTGTCCTTAATTCATCACAGTAATAAACTACGCCCCTATTATAATTTTGCGCCGCTAAGTTTGCGAAAAAATTCACGGGGATTTCACAAGGGCCGTGCTATGTTAATGCGCTTTGACTCAATAATCCCGTAGCTTTTTACCTCACCCCAACCCCTCTCCCACGTGAGAGGGGCTTCAACAGGCCGTATTTGACTCCCCCTCGCCAGATGGAGAGGGGGCGGGGGGTGAGGTTGTATTACTCGATTTATTGGTTAGTTGTCATAACACCTGCGAAAGTTGCTGCGCGTCCGCCAAGACCTGTGGCAATTTGAGGGTCGCCCCATACGCCACTGCCGCCGCAAGGGTCGAGGCATCGAGCGCCGGGGCGAGGAGCTTTTGCAGGACGGCCATGTGGAACTGAACCTCAACATCCGAACTCTGGGGCGATTGTCGGGCCAACCCAAGCCACTGCGCCGCGACTCTGGCTTCACCTTTGGCTACACATACCTGCCCCAAGACCAACAGCGCGGTTAGGCTCGTCACGCGGTCAAGCGTCTGCTGTGAAATCTCAATCGCTTCGTGTAGATCGCGCACACAGGCAGCCCAATCCGCTTCGCGCCGGGACAAAATGGCCGTCCCGACCAACCCCCATGCCGTCTCCGCCTTATACCCCAGTGCGCGACAGGTGGCTAATCCGGCGGCAAAGGCGGTGTGCGCTCTGGCATAATCGCCCGTTTCGGTATAGGCATAGCCCAGATGAATCTGCACATACGCGACGGCATAGGGTGAATTGAGTGTGGCATTAATGGCGAGGGCACGTTCCAAGATTTCCACCCCTTCGGCATACCGCTTTTGCAGCCGCACACTCCGCGCCAAACCGTCCAGCGCCCGCCCCACCAATCCATTGTCTTGACGCCGTTCCGCCCATGCCAGATTTTGCCGCAAGCCCGCCTCGGCCTGTGCAAAATCGCCCGTCAGCATGATCGCATACCATTGATAATATTCCGCCGTCCCCGCGAGGATTTCATCCCCCAACTTGACCGCCAGTTCACGCGACTCCTGAATGACCTCAATCGCTTCGTCACTCTTGCCCAATTCCATCAGACACAACCCGTGATCTATGCCACTGCGGATTTGACGGCGAATGGTGTCCTCATCCGCATCCTCACCCAAGCGCCGAAACAGGCGGATGGCGTCGCGCAGATATTTGACCGCCTCCAAGCGATGCCCCATCCGTGTCATGTAGTTGCCAAACGCCGTCAGATACAAATGCTCTTTTTTGGGATCGCCGCCGATGCGCCAATGTTCCGCCAAAATCATTGCTAGGGATCGCTTGGCCTCATCGGGATACACTTTTTCGATTGCCAGCGCCACCACCCGATGCAAATTCGCCAATCGGTCACCGGGCAGCGATTTGAGGATGTATTCGCGCAGTTTGTCATGGGCAAAACGCCACACGCCGTCGTTCACTTCAAGCACCCCCGCATTGGCACACGTCGTCAGCCATGTCTCCACGTCTGCTGTGCCATCCACCGCCTTGAGGATGTCAAGGTCAATGGCGCGACCCGCCACCGCCGCGACATGCAGCAAAAATTGATCCCAGATGGGGATGCGGGACAAGCGCCGTGCAATGACCGTCTCCACTCCCCCCGCGAAGATATGTTGGGGCAGGGTGATTTGACCGACCCCCGCCAGCGTGCCCGCTTCTTCCGCCAAGACCCGCAACACCTCGACCAGAAAGAAGGCATTGCCCTCACTTTCGCGGTAGAGGAATTCCACGACTTGTTCGGTTTCTTCATGCAGGGTGAGCAGCGACCCCGCATACCTGCCGACACTCGTTTTGGAGAGGCGCGGCAAAATCATTGACCGCATATGGCGCACTTGGCTGGGTAGTTCCGGCCATTCATCGGCTCGATAGGTCGCCACGATCATCAACCGCAGCCCGCTGACCTGCTCAACCAGCTTTTGGATAATCGGTAGACTGCGCCGCGCCCACTGCAAATCTTCCAGCAGCACAAGGGCGGGTTGATTCAGTCGGCGGAATAGATTACACACGGTGTGGATCAGATGGGTGTGGTCGTCATCGTCGTGGATGGTGTCGGGCAGCGTCAGGCCCAACAGGTCGCCGATGTCTGGCACGATGTTTTTTAGGCGGGTGGCTTCGTCAAGACTGGGGGCAGCCGTCAGCACCAAACGGCGCACCACATCATGCAGCACCTGATAGGGTCGGGCCGCTCCTTCGACGCCTTGCCCGCGCAGCACCAAGGCCCCGCTCGTCAGCGCCCACACCCGCAGTTCCTCCAATAGGCGCGATTTGCCCACGCCGCTTTCGCCACCCACCAACCACGCCGACCCGCCTCGTCGAATTTCAGAGGGTGGGGTGCTTCGGCTAGGGAGGATTTCGGCGAGGGATTCGGTCAGCAGGTCAAGTTCAACATCGCGCCCGACAAAGGTGGCCGCTTGAATGTACCCTTCGCGCATGGCGGTGGTTTCGGGGGGCAGGGGGCGATCTGCGGCGGCGCAC
>JAIOHL010000061.1 GCA_019913005.1 Anaerolineae bacterium
GAATTTGCCCGCCTGCCGCATGTCATCGAACCCAACGCCAAGCTGAAAAAATCGGATGAATTATTTGGTGGCCCCGCCGCATTGCCCACCACCAAAGCCATCAAAAAAGGCGAGGCCGTCGAGATTTTGGGACGCACGCCCAACAGCGAATGGCTGCATTTGAAAACCGCCAATGGTCAGCAGGGATGGCTGCCACGCGGGGTAATTGGCCTCATGGTGGACATCAACACGATCCCGATCACTGCCGATGACCCATCCGAACAACGGGTAGATTTTAATGTGCCGCGCCAAGTGCTGTATGTCTTGATCGCCATTGCTTTCTTGATCGTCATCGGGACGGCACTCTATTTCAGCGGCCTCATCACCTAAGCCATGCCCACCTATCTTGAGCGCTATCAGAATGGAGACCATAGCCAAGTCTGGGAGGAATTGACGGCTTTGGGCGATCCCATAAGGCAAGAGCCGCTCTATTCCGATGCCCTAGCCGTTGCCCGCGAAACGATGACCCGTGTGCGCCATAATATTGAGATTTTGACCGAACGCCTGCGGAAAATTGGCTATCAGTTTGAGCAACCCGAAGCGGCTTTTGTCCCTCCAAAACAAACCACCCTTAAACAAATTCGTGATTTTGAGCGCGAAGTCGGGCCGGTTCCCGTTTCGATTAAGATGTGTGCCGAGATAGTGGGGAGTGTGGATTTCAGGGGAAACTACCCCGGCCTCTCGTATTATGCCCCATCGCCTACCTCCACGATTGCCACGCTGCTCAATGCTGGTTTTTTTGAATCGCAGACATTCAAAGAGCAAGCGGAGAAGATAGGGTTTCCCACCTTCCCACAAGATATGCTGGACGCTCTCAAAGATCGGCTGGCACGGGAACAGCACAAATCCTCTGCCCAAATGAGTCATCAGGACATTGGGGTAACTTACGCCGACCCGCTTTGCATTGCCTTCGATAGCCTTTCGGTCAGTTGGTATGAGACTTGGCAGGAAGTCCGGGCTGAGATGGAGGAGTTCGACGAGGATGATCCGAGGATGGCGGATGGGTTCACGGTTCACATCGCGCCTGATCTTGAACATAAATCCAATTTTAGTGGGTCGGGCGGCTACAACATCGCGCTGCCCAATGGCGCTTTTGACGCACCGTTGCTGTACGAAGCCCACCAAACCACTTTGGTCAATTATCTGCGCATCAGCTTTCAATGGGCGGGTTTCCCCGGTCTGGCAGATGAACCAAAGCGGGATAACGCCCTTCTTGACCAATTGCGGGTAGGTTTGCTGCCCTTCTGACTGAAACGAGAAATTTCATGCCCCCCTTTATCAACGGCCTGACACTCTCCCGCGCCTTTTATCAGGAGGCCGTCGCGCCAAGTCTCAACACCCACTACCCCAATCTGCCCCATGCCGCCGCGTTGATTGGATCGGGGTCGGAGGTGTTGGGGTATGATACCGAAATGTCCACCGACCACCATTGGGGGCCACGTGTTCTGCTATTTTTGCGTCCCACCGAGCACGCCACCCATGCCGCCGCGATTGCCGAGACCTTGCGCCATCACCTGCCCTATACCTTTCGTGGCTACCCGACCAATTTTGGCGACCCCTCGCAGGAGGTCGGCAACGAAGGTGTGCAACTCTTGAGCGAAATCACGTCCGGCCCGGTCAATCATCGGGTGGAAATCACCACCCTGCCTGATTTTGTGCAAAATATTTTGGGCATCACATGGAATTCGCCTGAACTGCGACTGGATTCCATCAACAATGGGTTTAAACCCATTGTTCCCAGCACCGACACCCTACCCCTCACGCCTGCTGATTGGCTGGCCTTCCCGCAGCAGAAATTATTGGAAATCACCGCCGGGGAGGTGTTTCATGATGCCGTCGGGCTGAACGAAATCCGCCGACAATTGGCCTATTATCCCGACGACCTGTGGCGCTATCTGTTGATTGGGTCGTGGAATCGCATCGGGCAGGATGAACACCTTGCGCCGCGTGCGGGTTATGCGGGTGACGAATTGGGGTCGGCGGTCATCGCGGGTCGCTTGGTGCGCAGCATCATGCAGGTGTGTTTTTTGATGGAGCGGCGGTATGCCCCCTATCCCAAATGGCTGGGCACGGCCTTTGCGCGATTGACCTGTGGCCCATCGCTCGTCCCAATATTGCGTCGGGTGCAGATGGGCGAGACGTGGCAACTCCGCGAAGAGGCGTTGGTCGAGGCCTATGAAATCATCACCGCGATGCACAATTCATTGGGGATCACCGACCCCATTACCCCCGCCGTTGTGCAGTTTTACGGACGGCCTTTCCTCATCAGCCGTAGCGCCGATATTGCCCACGCCATCCGCCAAACGATTACGGATCCAACAGTGCAGGCCATCGCGCAAAAAACGGGCATCGGCAGCATTGACCAATTCAGCGATAACACCGATCTGCGTGAAGACGTTCGACTGCATAGGGCTTTAGCGCAATTGTATAGGGAGTCCTAACAAAATCCGCGAATATCTCGGCTAAGAATTGATGTAGAATTAATCTAGTCGGCCATCGCTCAGGGAGCGAATATTCTAAAATTAGGCAGCCCAAAATGAAGCCACCCCGCAAACCCTCTAACCCTATTAAACGTTCGGTCATTGAACGCCTGATGGTTTATTTTCGGCCCGAACCCCCACCCACCGAAGTGGATGAGGATGCCCCAACCCTCTATGAGCGTCCGAAGAATTTTATGCCGCCGCCACGCCCCTTTACCGCTGCTGGCCCACTGCCGCCACAACAAATCCGGGCACCCGAGCCGCCGCGTGTAGACCCGAACGCCCCGCCGCTCTATCCGCGTACCTCGGAGAATCATCGGGCTGAATAAATTTGGAACATTGGGCTAAATCTAGTGGATAAAAAACAGGGTCAGTCTGAGCCTGACCCCTACAGCGCCCCACCTGTACCCGGTATGCACCCAGATTGGTGATACGGGATGGCACAGGGCCTTCCCCTACGAAACCCCAGTGCGCAGGGTGGGGACTAAATCGCAACAAAGCTCTATACCCGCACGTAATGCACCATCATGAGGCCATTCGTATAGGTCTTGCTGAGGGTCAATTGGAGCGGCACCGTCGCTTGGACTTTTTGGAAATAGGGAACGCCCTGCCCCAAAATGACCGGGCTAATGGTCAGGCGATATTCATCAATCAGGCCCAATCGCATAAACTCGTGTGAGATGATCGGGCTGCCAAAAATCATCATGTCCTTCCCCGGCTGCTGACGTAAACGGGCGATTTCCCCAGCGACATCCCCGCGTGCCAGATGCGCATTATTCCACTCCACCTTGTCCAGCGTGGTCGAAAACACCAGTTTATAGGCGGCCTCCACCCACCGCGCATGATGCAGTTCACCCGGTTCGGCGTTCGCTTTGGTCAGCACTGTCGGCCAATAGCCCGCCATCATTTGATAGGTAGTGCGGCCATAGATCGCCGTATCCATTTGGTTAATCAACCGATAGACATCCTCGGCTACTTCCTCGTTATAGGCAATCCATTCCATTCCGCCATTGGCATCGGCGGCAAAACCATCCAAAGAGAGGTGCATTAGGGCAATGATTTTTCGCATGGGTGTGACTCCTCGTTGTGGTGAATTGAATAAGCTCATCATAGCGGATTCACCAGCACGAGTCTTGAACAAAATGGACATCTGGGGGTGCAAATTTTTGGAGAAAAGAAGAACCCCATCCCAAACCCTTCCCCAAACATAGGGAAGGGCTTAAATACGGGGTATTGTGGAAAATCAACCAGTCATACCAGACTCGGCTAATTCATCGGTTTTTGAAACAAGGGGTTTATGCACTTTTCCGATTAAACACGGACATATTGCGTAGGGGATGGCCCTGTGCCATCCCAAAAGCGGGCGCACACGGGGTACGCCCCTACGAAATTCTCATATCCGCCTTATTTTGTTACGGTGCATAGACCGATTGTTGGGGTGATACAGCCACCGTTCACCCGAATTCCGTATCAGACCAGACTCGTGTAAAGGCAAACCCCATCCC
>JAIOHL010000062.1 GCA_019913005.1 Anaerolineae bacterium
TCATCGTTCAGCCGCCTACCCTGCCGCCCTCAGCCACCCCGACAGCTACCCCAACGGCGACAGTGACACGACGACCAAGCCAAACCCCGCGTCCAACGCAAGTGCCCCCGACGGCCACGCCAACCCTAACCGCCGTACCCCGCACGATTATCCCGCCGGATATTGGCAATTTGCCTGCTATTCCGCAAGGGCGGGTGGTATGGTCAGGGGATTTAATCGCGGTGTCGAGTGGTGATACTATTCACCTACTGAATGCCAGCGCATTCGGGCAAGATGGTGTCAAAATAAGTACAGCCAGCGACATTCAGGATGTTGCGATAAGCCCGGATGGGGCATTTCTAGCAGCGGGAGGCGCAGACGGGACGGTGATTCTGTGGAATTTACCAATTCAGGACGATGTTGACCCGATAAAACTGGTTGCATCCAGTAGGCCGGTGTGGAGCGTGGCTTTTGATCCGCAAAATCGCTGGCTGGCGGCGGGTACGGATGAGGGCAAGATTCGTTTATGGGAGGTACAAGATCAAGCGCAGGTTTTGACGCAGACAGTTCAAGGCGGGCCGATTTTTGCGCTGGCGTTTGATGCGGAAGGCAATCGGCTGGTAGTAGGTGGCGGTCAACAAGTCAGCCTGTTGGATGTACGGCCCGATGGTAGTTTGCAGCCAAACCATACCCTCAGTGTGACGGGTGAAACCGTACAAGCCGCGTTTAGCCCCAAGGGTGTATACTTGGCATTAGCCACCAGTAATGAATCCGGTGACGTGGAGCTTTGGAAATTAAGCCCCGATCAACGAATTGCGCTAGACGGTCATCAGCGTAGAATTAATGATGTGGTGTTTAGCGACGACGGATTGTTATTGGTCTCGGGTGGGGTTGATAATACGGCTAGATTGTGGATTATGGCGGACGTCGAAATCGTGGCGTGGCACATCCTAGTACATAGCAGCCCGGTGGTCAGTGTGGCACTTAACGGCGACGCTACTCAACTTATCACCCTAACGCAAGACAGCACCTTGACGGTGTGGGATGTTCCAATGGGAACCATTGTGGAGAAACGTCAGTTGTAAGACCATTTTTGGCCTCATCGTTGGCAAATGGTATTGGGACTGGATTCGGAATTGATGGTTTCACAACAAGGCCTATTGGTTGTTTTTGCGGCTGAACAATCACTGGTGTCAAGTTTGAGAAGTGCGGGTTATCAAGTTTATGCGACGGACAACGCGCATACGGCGATTGAACAGGCTGCACGACACCACCCAGACGCTGTGTTGCTCCATAACACCGATCAACTAAATCTGATGGTCGAATCCCTCCGTCAATTGCCGGGGGGTGAATCCCTGCCCCTCATCGTATTTGGCCCGGTAGCTCACGATGCGATACAAGCCGCTCTGGAAATTGGTATCCAAGATTACATCCCTGCTGATTATCCCCCGTCCCTATTTATCCAAAGAATCGCGTTTCTCATGGATCATGCCGCACACGACAGCCAGCTACGCATGACACTGGCACTGGTGGAGCGGGCTAAACAGGAATGGGAGATCGGCGTAGATTCGCTGTCAGAATTGATCTGTGTGTTGGGCCAAGATGGACGGGTCATGCGTACCAACCGCACATTGGAAACATGGGGCATCGCACAGGTGCAGGATGCACGTGGTCGAACGCTGTCGGGGCTGCTGAACTATCGGTTTCCGGCACTGGCACAAGAGGTCAATACGGTATTGGGTCAATGCTGGACACAATTGCAGGGCGGGATACCGATTGACGCCGAACTTTATGAACCCACCAGCGAACAGCATTTCCGGCTACAGGTGCGCCCGATTGCCCGCAATGGTCGGCATCTGGAACAGGTCGAGGAAAGCATGGCGGTGGCGATTTTTGAGAACATCACCGCCCGCAAACAAACCGATATGGCCCTCGCGGAATATGCCACCGAATTGGAACAGCGCAATCGTGAATTGGATGCGTATGGGCACACCGTCGCCCACGACCTCAAATCCCCATTGAATCTGATTTTGGGCTATGCGGATATGTTGGCGACGTTTTCACCCGAAGAATTAGCCGCCGAAGGTCTCAATGGATTACAAAAAATCGTGCAAAGCGCGACCCATATGGCCGACATGATTGACCAACTTTTGCTGTTGGCCTCGACCCGCAACGCCACCGAGCAAACGAATGTTATCGAAATTGACCCGCTGGTCACGATGGCGCTGGCCCGCTTCGAATATGACCTTTTTGAGCGCAAGATCGCGGTGGAGGTCGGGGCGACCTTTCCAAAAGCGGTGGGTCATGCCCCATGGGTCGTCGAGATTTTTGCCAATTTGATCGGGAACGCCATTAAATATATCGGGGTCGGGAACGAAGCCCCCTCGATTCGCATTGTGGGCCAGCGGGTGGGCGATTTTTCGCGGTATGAGGTGCATGATACAGGGGTCGGGATTGAACCCAAAGACCAAGACCGCCTCTTTCAGATGTTTAGCCGATTGCATCCCACTCTGGCGGATGGCATGGGGCTAGGCCTTTCGATTGTGCATCGCATGGTAACACAACTCAATGGGCAGGTGGGGGTCGAAAGTAGCCCCGGTGAAGGGAGTACCTTCTGGTTTACGCTGCCGTATGCCGGGTAAAGGCCCACATTCAACCCCACCCCTAACCCCACGCCTCCATTGCATGGTTCAGACTCCGACAGTTTTTCGGAAAGGCGATCAGGCAGGGATTTTGGGCACATTGACCTCACCCCCGGCCCCCTCTCCATCTGGCGAGGGGGAGTGGAATCTGGCATATTTCAGCCCCTCTCACAAGGGAGAGGGGTTGGGGTGAGGTTGGTTTATCCTTCATTGCCCCCAAAAGTGTCGGAGCCTGAACCATTGCATGGAGAGGGGCTTCAAAACGCCGTTTTAAGGATTAGCGGGGTTGGGCGATGATGCCGTTGTGGGCTTTGATGACACCGCAGCGCAGAATATTAAAGCCGTTTTCATAGAGATACAGGCCCATCTGATGCGCGGTCATCAGTTCCCGATAGCCAAAATTCACCAATTCGCCCATGATGCGATAGTACAATTTCGATTGAAATTGTAGGCGCGGCGTGGTGACAATCGCATACCCACCGGGTTTTAGAAAGCGGCGGTGAAATTCGATGGCGTGCGGTTTGTGCTCATCGGGGAAATGCTCAATCAACCCGACACTAATGACAATATCAAATTCCTTGCCATATTTCAGATCGCGGATGTCGGCCACGTCGAAATCAATATCCATATCGGCACGGTGGTACGTTTTGTAATGGCCGGTGCTGGGGTCTTGGCCCAAAAATGGATAGGATTCGGGGAATTTGCCAAAGCGGTCTGTGCGGCAGAAATCATCGTAATCCACCAAAACGGCATGACCACCGGGGTACATCGCCAACAACTGCATGGCCTCGTAACCATCGGCTGCCCCCAAAAACAGGATATTGGGTTTCTTGACATCCATGCCTTCAAACAGTGCCCGTTTACCACGTGGATCCCAGACCGCGTCTTCCACCCGATGGATACGATTCCAAATGGCGAGTTGGATAAGGTCGGTAAACGCTTCGACGGCCTCAGCAAAATTCAAACGCCCCATCGCCTTAAACAATTCTTGGCGTGCTTTGGCGCGGGCTTCAAGGTTATCGGTGATGAAGAGGTCGTGGAAATGGCGGTTAAAAAACTCCCATTGCGTCTGGACGGGCATGGCTTCGTGGTGTTCTTCTTCCCACTGCCGCCGCTCACTGGAATAATTTGTGACCTCAAAGGGCCGCCCGATGTCTTTCCATGTGACCTGTGACCAATCGGTGGTGGTTAAGTTCACAAATTTGTCGGGGGCGGAGGTTTTGGTATCAATACGATAGGTTGGCAGGGCAAAGGACTGCTCCAATGCGTCCGCTGCCGCTTGTTGAAGGGCTAACGTAGCCATAATGAGATATCCCCTTAAGTTCCTAAACCATTTTAAGTAATGATAACGAAAACCCCTCATTTTCATAAGGGGTCAGCAAATTTTGCTTTGTTGGCAAAGCGAGTTATACCAAATTCGGGTAAAGAGTAACCCCATCCC
>JAIOHL010000063.1 GCA_019913005.1 Anaerolineae bacterium
AAAGAGCATAAGCCCAATTGTTCGTGTGGAAATTTCGACCACTGGCTTGGCACCATCCCTTTTATTATAAAGGATTATGCCCCACCAATCGCGCTGGTGTCCAACGTCTCGCCGGGTTGCAGCACATGAATGTTCAAATGCGGCAAATCAGCAGTCTCGGCGTCCAATTGTTCGGGTGTCCCGGTCAGTGCCGGAAATGTGCCATAGTGCATAGGGATGATATGCGACACCCCCAAGAGGCGCACGGCATAGGCGGCTTCACGCGGCCCCATCGTAAAACGGTCTCCTATCGGCAGGACGGCGATATGTGGACGGTAGAGTTCGCCAATCAAGCGCATATCCCCGAACAGCGCCGTATCCCCAGCGAAATAAATCCGCAGGCCGTCGGGGGTCTCCAACACATACCCTACCGCTTCATGAAAATAACCCGTGTCGGTGGGGGGCAGCGTAATATGCGAACTGTGATAGGCCAGCGTCATCGTGATTTTGAACCCCTTCACGGTGATCGAGCCGCCCTTATTCATCGCCTCCAAATTTTTGACCCCCTGACTCGCCAAAAAGAAACGCACCTGTGCTTGGGCCACGATGGACGCCCCCGTTTTGGCGGCAAGGTCGCGCAGATTGCGGTCAAGGTGGTCATCATGGCCGTGTGTAATCAAGATCAGGTCGGCGTGCAGATTCGCCTTGAGGTCGGCGGGGAGTTTGGGGTTATCGGTGAACCAAGGATCAATCAACACCGTCTGGCCGTCGGGGGTGTTGACCTGAAAACTGGCGTGGCCTAGAAAGGTAATACTGGACATGGGGTGGGTCACTTTCTATTCACAATTGAGTGTGTAGCAAAGAGTACCACACCCCAGAGCTATTATGCGACCTCGCGTCCGTCCTCTTGTGCCTTTTCGCGGATAAACGCATCGGCCTCTTCATGGCTGTCAAACCAAATCATATTTTGCTGGCGCAGCACCTTCGTCAGCACATTTTCGACAATCCGGGCGACCCGCGTCGTGCCGATCATCACCCAATACCCCAAGTTAGGATGTCCGAATGGGCCAGACATCGCCCCGGTGAGCGTTTCGGCCAGCGGCATCTGGGGTTTATTCGATAAATCCATGATAACCGTTATAGGTCGCGGACTGGCATTCAATTGCCGCGTCAACATCGTGAACGTTGGCAGCACATCGGCTTCATTCACCTGCTGCGCCCAAACCATGCGGACAACAAACGGAAATTCGGTGTTTTCAAGATAGACGGTGGCTGACATGATTGGAAAATTCCTTTACGACTTGATGATCCTATACAACAGCACATAGACTTATTGCAGCGAACCAACCTCTACCCCTACATGATGGAGATAATGGATGGTGTCCTCCGCCGAGCTAAACCAGAACACATTGCGACGTTTGGCGATATTGCACATGACATTGGCAATCACCCGTCCCCGTCGGGAATGGCCGAGAATGAGCCATCCGCCTAGCTTGGGGTGTTTAAATGGCCCCTGTAATGCCCCATCAATGGTGGCCGAGATCAGAAAATTGGGGCGGGCGCGTAGGTCTACGATGACATACAGTGGATGGGCGGTGTTGTCCAAGTGGAGGGTAATCGTCTGAAAAGCCGCCCGTAGATCGTCCTCGGTAATGTGGTGTTGAAAAAGCATATGAAGTACACGATTGGATGAGGTGTTTTCCACTAAAACCGTTGGAACCATAGCTAATGACCAGTCCTCCACTTAGTTGCACCAATAAGTTAATACATTATGGCAGAGAAACATCCCATACGAATAAAAATCTAATTAAAATTGTGTAGAAGATGTTTTATTGACCTTATACTAGATTCGGGTGAAAAGCGGCAATATCCCGCCAACAATGGGTTTAAACCCATTGTTCTGAAAAAACGATAGATCATCCGGATTTGGCATTAGACCTATCTACCTGTTACCCTTAACCGAACTTTTCCGTGCCGCGCGTGTAATATAAGCAGATATAACACGCCTTTGGAGTCCCCAACTATGCCAAAAATGATGAAGCGTATCGCTTTAATTGGGTTCGTTTTGCTCTTAGCCGCCTGTGGTGGTGATAAGGACGGTGATGCACAGGTGGAAGCCCCACCACGCTATAGCACCCGCACCCCCC
>JAIOHL010000064.1 GCA_019913005.1 Anaerolineae bacterium
GGATGATACTGGGCATCTGAAAAAGGACACGACACATGAACCGATTGTTAGGCATTATTTTACTGGTGGTCGGGGTGCTGATTGGTCTCATCGCAGCGGCATGGCTGTTCACTAATGATGAGTTGGAAACTCCGGCGAAAATTTTGGGGTTGGGCATCGCCTTGCTAGTATTGGTCGCGCCATTGGTCGGCGCCGGGATTTATATGACAGCCTTTGGTCAGAAAGAGGCCAAGAGCCAAGCAGAGGCGTCTCAACAGCGCAAGTTGCTCAACATCGTGCAAACCAGCGGCGAGATTAAGGTCAATGAACTGGCCGTCGAACTCCAAATGCCCCCCGATCAGGTCAAGGGCATGATTTACCACTTGGTCGGATTAGGCGTCTTTAGCGGCTATATCAACTGGGAAAAAGGCGTGCTTTATTCAAGTGATGCCAGCAAACTGCGTGCTATGAAGCAGTGTCCCAACTGTGGCAGCGAATTGGAACTGGGCGGCAAGGGAGTAGTCAAATGCCCTGCCTGTGGTACGGAGTTTTTCTTGTCATAGGCGAAAAAAAGGCCCTTCACGAGATCATGGTGAGGGGTCTTTTTTGATAAGAGCAGATGGCTAGATTTTCAATTCGCGTTGGCCCATTAAGCGCCATCCAAAGCCACGCGGAGCAGCTATTGGGGCAGAGGTTGGTTGATTTTGCAGCGCCTTTAATTCGCGTTGGGCCGTTTTGTTGGCGGGGTTAATGTGCAGGATTTTTTCGAGGCAATACGCACGCTCGGCTGGACTGCTGACCCGTTGAATCACCCACCACCAATCCATTTCAAGATTCGAGTCCTGCTGCACGGCCTGAAGAAATAATGCGCTTGGATTTGATACAGTGTTCATGTTTATCCCCCATAAGCTATTGTGTACTGTATAAATCTTCTGTCGCATGAGAAATAATCTTCGGGCCTGCGAAAAACGATTCCCCTCAATTATTGGGAGGTCGAATGATCTAGCTCCCGACCTCAATCCCCGCCAAATTTTCGAGTGCCTTTACCAGTGCGTGATTGCCTTCATGCCCCAAACCGCGTGCTTGCAGGGTGCGATACAGATTAAAAATCAGATTGGTGCCAAGTGCCGGAATCCCCAATTGGTCAGCCGCCTCCAAAATCAAGCGCACATCTTTTTGTTGCAAGTCAATCGTGAAGCCGGGACGCCAATCACGTTTGATGGCTTGGGGGCCGCGATTGCTTAACATCCAACTCCCTGCCGCGCCTTGTGATACCGCGTCAATCGCCTTTTGCAAATCCAAGCCACCAGCCTGTGCAAATAATAGGGCTTCACTGACGGCAAGGCAGTTAATCACCACCAAAATCTGATTAAACAGCTTGACCATCTGGCCTGCCCCATGACCGCCGACATGCGTAATGGTCTTACCCATTGTTTTAAAATAGGGCATGGCGCGATCCAATTGATCGGCTTCCCCACCCACCATGATCGCCAGTGTGCCTTTTGCCGCGCCTTCACTCCCGCCGCTGACCGGGGCATCCAGCATAAAAACGCCCTTTTGGGCAAGGCGTTCAGCGATTTGCTGGGTGGCCTGTGGGCTGATGGTGCTCATATCAATCACCAATGACCCGGATTTTGAGCCTCGGATGACCCCGACCTCGCCTAGAATGACTTCTTCAACATCGGGGGTATCACTTACGCAAATGAAGATAATATCGCTGTGGGCGGCGACATCGGCAGGGCTGGTCGCGGCAACCGCACCCTCTTTGACCAATTCGTCCATTTTGCTGGCGGTGCGATTCCATACCCGCACTTCAACTCCCGCTTTTAACAAATTGCGCGTCATACCCCGGCCCATAATGCCAAGCCCAATAAACCCGACTTTTTCACTCATATTAAGCCTCAATAATCCTTGAACAAAAGCTACCGAATTTGAATTTGTATGATACCTGCTATCCCAAGATATTGTCACTTTTTGATTTTGATTTACAATCATAAGTAAGCCATATATATAATCGTTTTTATCTATTTTTGAGTATGGAGTTCAGTTTTATGGACGACCAACAGCCAAACGATTCTTCAGAAGACCAAGAAATCGAACAAGATACGCCACGTAAATTCCCAAAGCTACCGCGTCGAAAAACTAAACAAGCCAATAGTGACACTCCCGTTGATACTCCTGTTGAGGGGCGAAAATTTAGTGAACATATTGCCCGAATGACTATTGAGCCTGCTCAAGAAACCTTTGGCAGATTACAGCGGCGTTTTGGGGAGGATTATTATGTTATTTTGAATGAAAACCCAATTGTGGTTGATACCTTATCTCGTTCTGACCTCCTATTCGAAAACTCGGCATTGCTAGTTACTGCGTTTAATATTCATTGGGTAATGACCCTATTCTGGGGATCAACAGCAACAGCATCAGGGAAATTTGAGCATACATTAGGTGCTGTCACGGGGGAATTATTTCATTATGGGCCGGGCCATATAAAACGATGGGATGAAGTTAACAAATTCATGGATAGCACCGCAGGGATAGGACATAGGCTAAAGTTTGGACACTCCATCGAATATTTGCCCCAAGTCGTTGAGAGATTTGGAGTTGAAGGCGTACCGGCCTACTACATGCACCTCCTTCAAGACTTCACTACGGTGGATGGTATTCCACTCCTACCAAATGCGTGGGAGATAAAAAAGAAGATCGAGCTAGCGGGCCTATCTAGCAAAATGGCTACAGGGCTAGTATCCATTGGCTTCTCTCGTATGTTAGGTTCTTTCATTGTAACTGGCTTGCTTTATAAGGGTTTTCAAGTCGCGGATTCAGCTCGCAAAAAATCCAAGCGTGATAACTACCTTAAGATGGCAACCTCAGCCTCGCAAAACAAAGATTATACCGCTGCAATAGTCAATTATCAGAAGGCGCTTGAAATCGAACGAGAACCGCAAATATTAATTTTATTAGGTAATGTTTATACACAGCGAACAAACCATCGCTTGCGAGCGCATCAATCATTTACTGAAGCCGTAAATACTCTATCTACCGAACCTACCACAACAACTCTCTATGGAAGTGCTAGTATCAGCCTTCGAGGGATAGCAGGTGTTCAAGGCCTTTCAACCGCAGATGTGTTGTCGGAAATCCACCCGGAGCATTGGAACGACTATATTCAAGATTTGGTCAACGCCACTGTTTATTCGTTTGCTTCAACCGCCGAAAAGCAATTTGAAAGCCGTGTCACTGACCCGCTGGTTGCCCCTGCCAAATTCTCCGCCGCTATCAACTACTATTTAGCTGCAAAATCAGCCTGTTACTATCCATTGATGCAAGACCGCCAAGAGATAGTTGTTAGCAATCTTAAACAGGCACTTCGTTCACTTGGGTTAGTAGCTCAATATAATGAAGAAAACCTTCGTGAACCCATCAGCACCATTCAAAGATTATGGGTTATGGAACTTATGCCGCCCGATGAGATAGAAATTGCTCTGGGTACTTATCTTTAAGGCGAGTTGTCATTTTCGCCAAATACCCACTTGGGCGTTCATCTGGGGCGGTTTTTATGCTATACTGTGCTTTGGCGTTAAAGACACTGCGCCACAAGCCCCCACTAACTGCATGGTCTACGATTTGGATGATTCTAGCCCTGCTGTTGAAGCTTGGGCTTAATGCTGTCTGGAAAACTTACCAGACGGGGAACACTGGTTCATCATCATTCAAAAGTAGTTCGGAGCATCAACAAATTTCCATGAGTCAAACATTTGAGAGCCTGGGCCTCGATCCCAGATTAGTACAGACCGTCACGGAACTGGGCTATACTGACCCTTCGCCCATTCAGGTCGCCGCAATTCCGGCCTTGCTGGGTGGCACGGATATTCTAGGCCAAGCCCAAACCGGGACAGGTAAAACCGCAGCATTTGCACTGCCGATGCTGCATCAATTGGATTATTCGGCGCACGGCGTACAAGCATTGGTCTTGACACCAACGCGCGAACTTGCCACACAAGTTTCCGAGGCGATTTATCGTTATGGCAAACATGTCGGCGTGCGTGTTGTGCCTATTTACGGTGGGCAGTCCTACAGCCGCCAGATGAAACGTCTCGAACGGGATGTGCATGTCGTCGTTGGCACGCCCGGACGCACCCTCGATTTGATTAAGCAGGGCGTGTTAAATCTTAAAGGCGTCAAGGTCGTCGTATTAGACGAAGCGGATCGCATGTTGGATATGGGCTTCATTGAGGATGTCGAAGCGATTTTGGCGGCGACCCCTGCCGAACGGCAAACGGCCCTGTTCTCCGCGACGTTCCCCAGCGAAATTCGGGAACTCGCCAACAACTATATGCACAATCCGCAGTCAGTGTCGGTCAGCCGGGGTACATTAACCGTTCCCCAGACCGAACAACGCTACTATTTGCTGCACGAATCCTCCAAGCTGGCGGCCCTGACCCGTCTGCTGGAAACCGAGGATATGCAAAGCGCCTTGATTTTCACCCGTACCAAAGCAGGGGCATCGGAACTGGCCGATCAATTGCTGGCGCGGGGATTCGCTGCCGAAGCCTTACACGGCGATCTGGCCCAAGAAGTGCGTGAAACCGTGCTGCGTCGTTTCCGCCGTGAACAGGTAACGATTTTGGTCGCTACCGATGTTGTGGCACGCGGTGTAGATATTCCACAGGTCTCGCACGTCTTTAATTTCGATATTCCACTCGACCCCGAAGATTACGTGCATCGCATTGGGCGAACGGGGCGTGCGGGTCGGTCAGGGGTTGCGGTGACGCTGCTCACCCCCCGCGAGAAATTCCGTCTAAAATCCATCGAGCGCCTTATCAAGCAGCCTGTCAAATTGGCGAAGCTGCCGGGTAAAGAGGAGGTTCGCCACAAACGCGAGGAACGGTTTATTCAAAAGCTGAGTGATGTTTTTGCTGATGCCGACCTCGACAAAGAACGGACATTGGTGCAGGAACTTGCCGACCTCAATTACGATCTGCACGAAGTTGCCGCCGCCGCCATCAAGCTGGCCCGCGCCAATGAAAGCAACCGTCCATTGGAAGATGTTGAAGAAATTCAAGATCGGCCCGAACGAGATCGCGCTGGAAAATCCCGTGATGGTCGGCCCTTCCGTGAACACACCCACAAGAGCCATCGCCCCGGTGAGCACGGCGAAAAAGGCGAACGGCGTGAACGCAGCAGCGGCCCTCGTTCGCACGAACCCGGTATGGTGCGCATGATCCTCAATGTGGGGCGCGAACATGGCATCCAACCCAAAGATGTGGTCTATACCATTGCCAGTGAAGCCGGGATTCCGGGTCGGGCGATTGGGGCGATTGAAATTCGTCAGCGCCAGACCTATGTGGATGTGAAAGAAGCCCATGCCGAGCGCGTGCTGCGTCAAATGGAACACGGCATGATGCGCGGTCAACGAGTCACCCTCGTTCGCGCCGATAACTAGGCAATCGAGCGGGGAGGAGTGTCAAATTCCTCCCCTTTTTCCCACAGGCCTTTATTCCTGCGTCAGACTCAATTCATATTCCCCATTGCCACCAAAGCGCGTCACCCGAATGATATACGATCCCGCGACCCCCGGTGTAAAGCGCAGCACCGAATCCGTAGGTTTGAATCCAGCGGGTAGGGTATTGGCATCATCATTATTGGCGATCTCATTTTGATTAGCATCCAACAAAATCAGCACCGTATCCAGTATTTGCTCTTCGGATACGTCCCGCAGCGTAATCAACACCACATCGCCGGGCAGGGCCTCAAAGGTATAATCCTGTTCAGGGCTGAGGTTGTTTAAAATGCCGCGCACCGTCGTGCCATAGGTAATCGGGCCGCCGCTTGTCCCGACACTCACTTGAGAATCATCCACCTCTGGGGTACGCCCCGGCATTGCCAAGACGCTTTCCCCGCTGAATGAAAACGCCTGCATCTGGGCAAAACCAGTGGTGGGGTTGGTCTCCGCAAAATAAATCACGCTGTCACGGCTGATACCTAGACCCGCTGGCATGAGATATTCACCCGGTTGATAGGCCCCACCGCGTGTCGCATCATAGGCAATCCCAAAGCGATCCAGTAATTCCCCAATGCTGGTCAATTGAATAAAGCCCTGATTTTGGGTGGCAATGACAATCATACCGGATGGCCCAGTGGCAATATCCAGCGGCACCGCTTCGTCGAGGATTTCTTCATTGATACGGGTAATCAGTGGTGTGCCATCCCAGTTCAACATCTGCAAGCCGCCTTCTTTGCCAACCACGAATAAACGATCTTCGTTGACTTCATTGGCAAGGTGTAGGTCTTTCATTCCCGGCACAATCGTATCGAGATCAATCATTTGCAGCAGGTTGCCGAGCGAATCAAAACGATAGAGGCGTTGGGTTGGGGCGATGGCATGGCCTTCTGAGATGACCCACACATCCCCCTCTTTGGATACCGAAATTGAACGCGGCATTCCGGGAGCAAATTGTCCGGGGGCATCGCCTTCCACACCCCACGAATTGGCAAACCCGCCGACGCGATCTGTCACCATAATGCGTTGATTGCCCCGTTCAGTCGCATTGGCAAAATACAGGCGTGCATCCGGCCCAATAGCGACATCCACATAATTGTCGTTGTCATAGATGGGTGGCAAGAAATTCATAAATTCGCCTGTCTCTTGGTTGAGCGCCAAGAAACCACGTGGCCCAGCCGCGACATACATCACCCCAAAATCATCATAGGTAATACCACCGAGTGTCAAGGGCGCTTCTCCCGGCAGTTGACCAGATTGATATTGCCACAACACCCCCCCGTCATCATCCGGCAGGGCGTCAAACGGATTGGTCAAACCAGCGGGCAGGCTAAAATTGAGGGTTTGCACCAATGCCTCAAATTGGGCAACAACCGTAGGCCAAACACTTTCCTGTGCCAAGCCACGCACCACCGCCAAACGCGCCCCAACTATATTCAGTAGAGCCACACGGGTCGCAATTGCACTATCGGGAATGGTGAATTCGGTTTGATAGCCTGTCGCGTTGCCATACACCACCGACTCTGGGGCACTGGGTGTTGCACCGGATGGCGCCAGTCGTACCAACTGATCTGGCAAGCCTGCTGCATTTTGCAGCCCCAAACCGTTGTAACTGCCCACCACGATTGAAAAAATCAATCCCTGTGGGAGTTGATTATTGGCAAATAAATCGAGGTCGGCTTGTGTTCCGGCGGTTAACCGATCAGCCTCCACCCGCACTGTCCAATCGGCGGGCATGTCAAATGAAATCCCCATCTCCACATTTTCAAAATGGGTGGTCGTGCCTTGTGCAGCAACTGGCAATAGGGGGTGAAGGATAAGTGTGATTAAAACAAGGGCAATGAAAGGCTTCAGGCGGCCCATAATACTCAAAATATGCCTCCAACGGAAAACAGTAGGTAATCAGCCTTCATTGTAACGCGAACCAAGCCGTTTGCGTTACGCGGCAGACAACCTGCGACAATACGTTCACCATACGCAGGCCGAAGGTACGGTAGGCGAGTCATTCAATATAGGGTAGGATAGTAGATGTTGCTAAAATACGAAAAATGTAAATTGCCGAACCTCACTTAACTAAACTGCAACAGGTTTGCCGTGAGTCAGCGAAATTTCCAATTAGAGCGTTTTTATTACGGGGTCTTGGCTTCCAATAAAGAGGCAAAGCCAACCGTCCTTGCCCGCAGCCCCCATCTCACCCCCGACCACTTGGCCGAGTGTTTGGCGATTGGGCGTATTACCCCTCCCGCTCCCGACCAAACCTCGGAAGAGATGCCGGCGGCAGTGGGGTTGTTTCGCGGCGAGAAGGTAGATTTTATTCTGGCGATTGCCCAGTTGACTTCGGCGGGTACCCCTCAACTGATGTATGTTGGCGTGCCCAACGCCCCCATGCAGTGGCTAGGTGGCAACTTGGGGCCATTTAAGGCGCTGGGATACAACCAAATGCCTGTATTTGACCAATTGCGCGAGGTGACACCCTTTGCCCTCAATGACCCACAACCGTTAAGTGCCGACGAACAAAGCGATGCCATGTTGGATTTGATGATGTATTGCCAAGACAACATGAAAATCGTCGAAGGGTTGCTGACCGCGCTGATACAGGGCAAAAATCTGGCGATTCTCCATGCCCCGCCCTCGTTGGAAAAACGACTGCGTTTTGTGGAGGCCCTCAATTGCTTATTGCCTCTGCCCGCCCGTATTGCCATGACCTTTGCGACATGGGTCGCAAAATCGGACACCTCCATCGCGCAGGTAAAATTCCTTGCCGACGACAGCGTGCCGGAAGATCATATTGTCTATGATTGGGCTAGTGGTGAAATCACCCCCACCAATTATGATCGGCATGATTATGCCCATTTCATCATTTCACAATTGCGGCTTGACCCCTCAAAGGCCGTTGAACAAACCGAAATCCTCGCCAAGACAGCCGTGTGGCGAGCTATTCGCAAAGACACGCTTTCAACTGCGCTGGATTGGGTAGCCCGTCGCGCCAAAATTGACAGTGTGGTCTTGGCAGGTCAACCCGCTGACCGTGCGCTTGTCTCATCCGTCTTACGCCAAGACCCGACTTTGCCGGATGAACTGCGGGTTGAATATGCCAAACATTTGCTGTCGTTTACATTGGCGCTGCGTGATTGGCCGCCTGCCGACATCATCCCTTCATTGTGTGCTGGCTATAAAGATGTGGCTGAAGCCGTTTTTACACAGCTAAGGCACACCGCCGAGGGGGATCAAGCTCTTGCGACCTTTGATCTGATTGAATATTGGATTCAAAATGTGGCCGAAGCAGTGGTCTTGCCGTGGCCTGCCATTCTCTATCGTGCTGCTGCCAGCCATCTAACCCGCTTCATTACTCAACAGAAACCCCAAGAGGCTGCTCAATTTTTGCTGCGTCTCGCCGGTATGCCGCCGACAATGCAGGTGGATAAATTTGCCCTGCAATTAGTGGCCCAATTCCAAACGGCTGCCCACACCTACCCTGAAATCGCCGAAGCCATCCTGATCTTGGCAGCAATTCACCTGCCCCCCGGCAATTTCCAGCAGTTATTGGGTGATATGCCGTTTGTGATGAAACTGCCCAAACCCGTCCAGCGCATTATCGCTGTGCTGCAATTGGGGGCTGGGGCCAATATCACTACACCGATTCACCCGCTTGCTTCCGCTGCTGCCAGTATCCCCCAACCTTTCCGGCCAGTTGTCTTGGTGCGCTTAGTCGAGATGGTGACAAATTTGCAGCGTACCGAATTGATTGACCAGCCTGTTTTGGAAGGGTTGCTCCATCTAGCAGGCACAAAACAAGCCGAGCAGCATGAGGCAGTAATTGCCTATCTGCTAGAAGATCTTACGCGACCCGAACGCATTCGTATTCTGCCACCACCTGCATGGAAGATTTTGCCAGAACTCTATTTTGCGATTGGGCGGTATGCCGATGGCATCCGGTTGCTTGAATATTTCCAGCGTGAGGTTTTTACCAACGAACGCCTAAAAATGTTCGTGGATTTCATCGGGGATATTTTTCTGAATACCCGTTTGGAAAGTGACAAGCTGCTGCTGGCGTTGACGGCATTTGAGGGTAGCCAGATTCAGCCTGAAGCGCGGGTACGTTCATTTTGCGCGGCTTTGATTAACAAAAAATGGTCGGTGGCGATGGTGGATGCTGCCCGCCGTATAACCACCATGATTTTTAACGACGAGCACCTGTTGGAAATCATTGGTAAGGAGCAAGGGCTGCGTCTGTTAGAATTCCATGCCAGTCGTAAGGATGCCCTTGATGCCTTGCGGGTTGCGACGGCTTTGACCAATCTCGCCAGCAAAATCGGCAACGATGGCCCATTGCTGCTGGTCAAAATGTGGGAATTTGTGTCATGGCAAGATGAGGTTAAAAGCGCGACGTTGGAACTCCTGCGGCGCTTTATCCGACAAATGCCCCCCGAAAAAGCACGTGGTCTGCCTGCCTATTTTGGTCAATTTCTGGGAACAGAGATCGGTGAGGCCCTCCAGACCACCCGTGCTTTGAGTATCATTTTGGGGAATCAAGATTTGCCACATTATGCCGAGGCACTGCAAATCACGGCAACCTTTTTTACCGATATTGCCACTACCTATCACGAAAATAAAGATCGCCCTCCACAGCATCGCCTCCGTCGTGACTTGGAATCTATGCCGGGAAACCTGAGCGAAGATGAACGGGCGCGTCTGGCGCAGGATTTATTGGAAATTATCCAATTCGTCTTTGCAATGGGCAGTCACGCCGGACGTGACATTGCCAAGCGCAAATCCGATGATAAACCCGTCAAACGCAAGACCCAGACCCAAGAAGTGATATTGGGAACCGCACCACAAACCCCAGTCGAATTTCTGGAATGGCTAGGCGGCTATTTCACCAAAATTGATGTGACTGATTTAGGCTTGGCTCTCGAATCGCCCACCCATATTTTTGGCAGTCGCACGATCAATGGTTTGTATCGGGAGGTGCGTACCATCCACACCCTACTGGTGAATCTCAATCTCGCGCTGCCTATTGATCGTCCTACCAGCCAATCGCCGTTTACGGCCAAAGATTTACGTGCAGAAGTCGCTAGCCTGTGGGATGCCGAAAGTCTTGTGCAGCAGCGGCGGTATCAATCCGTCCTCGGTGAAGAATCACAGAAATTGGCAGCCCTTCTACAAGTCATGGCAGGGCACACCAACGACAAAATCATCGGAGATCACCCACAATCACGCCAATTAGACACAGGCAAACGTCAGCCCGAAAATGAATTAGAAGCCCTGCGGTGGATTAGTGGTTATTTTGCCCGAACGCACGAACGCCGTCCACCGGGGACATAGGTAGAATTGTGCCGAAGGGTAACCTTCTCCTGAAATGGATTACCTTTTGACCGCAGAGATAATATGAGCGGGTAAATCAAAAATGACATCACCTTCTGGCGTAACATATGAGCTTAACGTCTGTTCAGCTTCCCTTAGTAAAAGTTCAAATTGATAGTCATTTAGCATATCCGCAAGCACCCACCCCTTTACGTCGGTATACACCCAAGATTGGATTGAAGGAAAATGAGCAGTCCCACGCACAGTCGTAATCGTGGCCTCTAGGATACCTGCTTCGCTAAATAATTTTCGAAGCACTGGCGGTTCCCCTAACACGAATGGAGCACGGAGGCTATTGGCTACTTCCTCTCCAAACAGGCATCGTAAGAGATTAACCATTGTGAAATAACCGGGCGTATGGTCAAGAGAGTCCCAAACGGCAATCGTAAAATGCCCGCCGGGCCGTAGCACCCTAACCATTTCTTGAAGAGCCAACGGACGATTCTCAAAAAACATTAATCCAAACTGGCTAACCACTACGTCAAAGGAGTCATTATTGAATGGCAGGGCCTCTGCTGTGCCATGTCGCCAGTCAATATATGGCGCTTTATGGGCAGCCACAGCCAACATACCATCGTTTATATCTAATCCAACGATTGAACTGCCTTCTCCAAGACGTTCTGCAATTGTGCGAGCCAAAATACCTGTTCCACAAGCCACATCCAATACATGCTGACCCTTTTGAATGTGTGCGGCATCCGCGACTCGACTTGCCCATTCCTGAAACAATGCTGGCACAAAAAAGTCCTCGTACACCTCTGCGGCTTTGTGGTTTACTTGGCCTCGGTCAAAATTGTCCATTCAATTCTCTCCGCTATGACTATCTTTCAAACCATAGTAGACTCCCATACACTAGGGCACTAGTTCAATTTTTGAACTGGTTAGCATTTGGAGGACAAAAGACATATGTCGAAATACGGTCAATATTGTCCCATTGCTCAAGCATTAGAACTTGTGGGAGACCGCTGGACGCTGCTCATTATTCGTGACATGCTTACAGGGACAACTCAGTTTAATGATCTCGAACGTGGTCTGCCCGGACTTTCACGAGGACTACTAGCGGCACGGTTACGACAGTTACAGGCAGCAGGTGTGGTTGAAAAACAATTCAACAATTCAGGTCGTAAAACAACTGAATATCATCTTACTCAAGCAGGTCAAGAGCTACAGACAGTCATCACTGCCCTACTATTATGGGGCACAACATGGGCCTTCGGAGACCCATCTCCAAAAGAACTTGATCCGCTTCTGCTCATGTGGTGGATGCGTAGTCGAATTGATAGGAATGAACTACCTGAAAATCGTGTTACAGTTCAGTTTAATTTTCATGGCGCGCGAACTTGTACCTACTGGCTCATTTTGACGAGAGAAGACGTGGCTATATGCCTAACTGACCCTACCTATGATATTGATTTGTTAGTAGAAGCTGACCTTTCGTCATTTTTTAAATTATGGCTGGGGGTTATTGATTACAATGAGGCTGTCGAAAAAGGGGTTATCAATATTGAGGGAGTTCCTCAACTAATCAAGACATTTCCCAATTGGTTTATGTGGAGTCCGGCAAGAGAGGTTGTACGTACGCTAAGAAAGCCCGATTGAGATTCTCAATTTTGGGGCGTGTTCAAAGGTATTTATGTACAAGGTAGCTTGCCGGATTTTGGCGGTGGTTTATACTTAATCCCATGACAAGCAAAACACATCATTCCGAACGTCCACCTATTGAATCCAACCGCGTCTATTCGCGTTTAGAGGCCGCCGAAGTGCTCAATGTGAGCCTAAGCACGGTGAAGCGCTTGATCGCCTCTGGTCAACTACGCGCTAGCCAACCGCCTACTATGCGCCGTGTATTCATCACAGGCCAAGCTATGTTAGAATTTTTGCAGGCAACCGAACTTCGTCCCGGCGAATATCGGGATGAGGGTGATGACGACGACGAGTAGTTAATAATTCCATGAAAAAACTAAAATTCCATAGCGGGGTATTGGTCAGCGGCCTTTTGTTGATAACGTTTTCTATTGCCTGTAGTTTGCAGGCACAAAGTCAAACGATCCGCCCCGAAAAATCCGTAAATAGCACCGATGCCTCACTGGTCAATACCAATCTATCCAACCCAACCGTCATTGCAGCTGCACCGCAGCGTGCTACCCCGACCCCAACACGCACCTTTACACCCTATCCAAGCCCAACGGCGAGCATCACGCCCTCTCCAACGATCACCCCGCCATTTACGGCCATTCCTAGCCCCACCGCTTTTACCGAGCCAGTAGGGTGCATGAAGCCGCCCGATGATTATGGTCGTATCCAAATTGGCAATGCGACGCTAAACAACCGCACCTATTGGATGTTGCAGCGTGCCCAACAATTTTATACCGGTACCATTCCGATTACGGGCGATGCGATTACACAAGGGTCGTATAATCCGGGCGGTGTTGGAGCCAGTTTTGGAACCCATGACGGCGGCGGCGCAGTGGACATCAGTGTACGCAATCTGCCCTATGATTGGACGATCAAATGGGAAGACATCCCACTTATCATTGACGCCCTTCAATTAGCAGGTTTTGCGGCGTGGTATCGGGATGAACGTGAAAATTTGCCGCCGCATATTCATGCCATTGCAATCGGCGACGCTGAACTTTCTCTGGCTGCCCAACTCCAATTAACCGGACGCTATGGTTATTTTCGGGGCTATGATGGCTTCCCGCGCGAAGATGGAATTCCGCTGCTGCCACGACATGGTGGCTTGGTCATCTGTCAATGGATGCTCGATATGGGCTATTACGATATGCGTGGTGAACCCCTCCCGCCAGAATAAGCCCCAAAACCAACAATTTAAAGAGAATTAACTCCCCCTTCGCCAGATTTTTACATGCCAGAGTGGGGAGTTTTGATTTTCTGCGCTAATGTAGTACCTTTGGTAACAAAATGCGTATTCTTTTCTTATCAGGAGCATTGGAATGTTCAAAAAACTATTTTTACTGGCGATTTTGGGCGCGATGGTTGGGGGGACAGCGGTTGGTTTGCGACCTACGCGATCCACTCAAGCACAGGACAAGGTGGAAATCACCTTCGTGCATATCTTTGTGGACGATGGCAACGACAATCGGGGTCAAATCGTGCAGGCATTAGTTGACCAGTTCATGACAGAACATCCCGATGTTCAGGTGAACATCCAATCCACCACCACCGATTACCAAGAGGTATTTAATAATGCCTTATTAGCGGCGGAACAAGGCAGCGCTCCTCATGTGGTTCAGCTAGAAGAAACCTCTACCCAACTGGCGGTGGATTCGACCTATTTCCTAAAAATCAGCGATATTGCTACTGAGGAACAAAAAGCCGACCTTGAGGACTTTTTCCCGCAGATTTTGAATTTCTACACGATCAACGACGAGGTGTGGAGTCTGCCATGGAACTCTTCGACCCCGCTGCTGTATTACAACAAAACCCTGTTTGAAAAAGCGGGTCTCGATCCCAACGCCCCACCCAAGACATTTGCTGAGGTACTCGCTACCTGTGATACCCTGATGAATGCAGACCTCAATCTGGCGGGTTGCATCAATTGGCCAATGGCAGCATGGTTCCCGGAAGTATGGGTCGCTATGCAAAACGCGCTGCTGTTGGATAATGACAATGGACGTACAGGACGTGCTACCGAAACGTATCTCAACAGCCCCGAAATGCTCTCCGTTCTTCAATGGTGGAAAGAAATGGCCGACAAGGGCTATTATGATTACACAGGCAAACCCAGTGACTATGTAGGCGAGGCCACTTCATTTATTACCCAGCGTTTCCCGATGCACATCAACAGTACGGCGGGGTTAGCCAATTTCATCCGATTCGCCAATACCCTCGGTTATGAGCTTGGCGTCGCTCCGATTGTTATTCCCAACGAACAGGCCACACAGGGGCTGTATACAGGTGGGGGTAGCTTGTGGGTGACAGGTGGACATTCCGAAGAAGAAATTGCCGCCGCCCGTGATTTTGTCTTTTTCATGACCAGCACCGCCAACAATGTCGAATGGCACAAAAACACGGGGTACATGCCCAATCGTTTTAGCTCAATGGAAGCATTGGAGGCCGAGCAGTGGTACGAGGCCAATCCCTTCTATCGCGTGGCTGTAGACCAATTGCTCAATACCACGGTCTCTGCCGCAACCGCTGGGCCAGTGATGGGGCCAGCGGGTCAGATTCGGGACTACCTCATCGAAGCGATTCAATCAGTTATAGATCAGGGCGAAGACCCGGCAGAGGCTTTGGATGTCGCTAAACAGCGTTCAGACGATGCGCTTGACGAATATAATGAATTAGTTGGTAACTAACTGTGGGGCGATCTTGCAAAGGGTCGCCCTCAGATAATTCCGCCAGTCCAAACAGAATTTCATAGAGTGTAGCCTTATGAGCACCCTTTCGCCAGCGCAAGACATAAATATCCCCAACGTGAGCGAGGAAATCATTGCCGATACTCAGCGCAAAATATTTCCAACTGGGAAACGTCCGCGTTATGGTATCCATATCATGCTGATTGCGATCTGTATATTTTTATCGCTGCCAGCCTTGTATGCCCTGCAAGTTTCGACCCTGACCTTTCAAGAAGCGCTTCAGTCCAACCCGCCACAGCTATTCCCGCCAAGCAACGATTTTTTCAACAATGTGCAGTCGTTGTTTGACCACCAGAATTTTGGGCATTTACTCATGAATACCTTTATCGCGGCAGCGGTTGTCGTGATCGGCAAAACACTCACAGCGATGTTGGCAGGGCTGGCTTTTGTCTATTTTCGATTTCCCGGCAAATGGTTTTTGTTCTTTTTCGTCTTGTTGACACTGCTCATGCCTACCGAAATCATTCTGCTGCCCTTGTTCCGCCTAGTAGCCGATTTGGAATGGGGTGATAAAAACCCGCGTTTGGCCCTCACCATCCCCTTTTTGGCAACCGCCACGGGGGCGTTTTTGTTTCGTCAGCATTTCAGCAATATCCCGCGCGAATTGGCCGAGGCCGCCCAAATTGATGGAGCGACCCCATTGCGTTTCATGACCTCGGTGTTACTGCCCATGTCATGGAACGTCATTGTGGCCCATGCGGTGATTCAATTTGTCTACATGTGGAATCAGTATGTATGGCCCTCGTTCATTGTATCGGACTACAACGACCAGATGATTCAGGTTGCGGTTCGACGCACGGTGAATCTGAGCGCCCAAACCGATTTCGGCGTATTGATGGCGGCTGGCGTGGTTGCTTCGATTCCTCCCCTAATTGTGTTCATCCTCGTGCAGAAGCAGTTTATGAGTGGATTTGCGCTGACAAGAGATAAGTAGTTTTCGAAATGGCAGCCTCTAATTGGCCCAGACAGATTATTGCTTTTATCCGTCTGGGTCGTTTTATTTTTTTAACAGGTGGTTTCATCCTCTACGGTTTAGGGGGAGCCATTGCCTATTCAATAGGCACATCCATCCATTGGCGCATCTATCTTTGGGGGCAGGTCATTGTCACCCTAACCCAATTGATGACCCACTATAGCAACGACTATTTTGACTTTGAGGCGGATAGAGCCAATCTAACCCCCACGCGATGGTCAGGCGGTAGTCGTGTTTTGCCGTCGGGTGGATTAAATCCTATTGTTTCCCTCTATGCCGCGCTCACGCTGCTAACGAGTGGGTTATTATTGTCCATTCTGCTTGCTCTCAGTCAAAAACTTGGCCTATTCACCCTGCCTATTTTATTGGCCGCTATTGGACTATCGTGGGCCTATAGTTCGCCCCCGTTCCGGCTGCACAGTCACGGGTTAGGCGAAATCGCGGCGGTGATTATTCTGGCATTTTTAGCCCCATTGTTGGGTTTTTATCTCCAAGTAGGCGAAGTCCAAAAAATCGCCGTCTTGCCACTGCCCGCCCTCGCTTTTTTGCAATTGAATATGCTGCTGAGTGTTCATCTGCCGGATGCTGAGGGGGACATCCTTGTCCACAAACACACGTTAATTGTACTATTGGGCCGACCAGCCGCGCGTGTTCTCTATACAGCCGCCCTTGTGATGGCCTATATCTGGTTACTCGTTGCTGGCGGGCTAGGGCTTCCAATCGAAGTCCAAATTGCTGGATTACTCCCCCTGCCAGTTGCGCTATGGCAGCTTTGGCGTATCTGGCACGGGGCATGGTTTGAACAAAAGCACTGGGAGAATATCGCCTTTATAAGCATCGCTTTGTTGATGAGCACGGCATTTTTGCAGCTATTGGCTTTTGTGTGGATCCGTCTTGGCTAGATCGAAGGCTTGCAAGTATTTCCCAGTGGGGTATCTTAGTGCCAATCTTCATCCCAACGGAGCCATCAACCCATGAGTGCGTTTGAGCTATTCCGAAAATTACCGCCCAATGTCGTGCCAGAAATGCTCGATCCCGAATTTTGGCTGGTCCGTGTCCCTGATCCTGATGCGATATTGCAAACCCCGGACACCATCGCCAATTTTAATCGCTGCGTGCATTCGACATTGGAAATCCCCGATTTCCGTGACCTGCCTACAGTATTAAGCGCGGACAGCATTTTGCAGCAAATTAACATATATCAACGCCCTACCCGAACCCGTTATGGCGCGGCAGGGCAGGAATTAGATGACGCTTATTTTGCGGCCCTCTTAGAAAATGCCAATCCGTCGCTCATGGGCGACATTCCCTTGCTCTATGGCTTGGCAACCGAGCGTACCCATTTACGAACCTTCCCGACCAGCGAAGTAGCGACCTCCGTTCCGCTCGATTTTGCGATTGACCGCTTTCAGGAAACCGCCGTTGATGTCGGCTGGCCCATCGCTATTCTGACCGCCAGCCGTGATGGTCAGTGGTTTTTCTGTCTGACACCTCTCTATTGGGGCTGGCTACGTCAGGAGCACGTCGCCATTGCGCCACGTGAAGCCGTCATTGAATATGTGGAATCCCAACCCTTTGTCGTTACCGTCGCCAATCGTGGCCTCGTTGCCATCCGCAATGAGAATGGTGTGACCCCTCAAATGGGTACGCGCCTGCCATTGATCGAAGAAACCACGACCATCTACCGTGTCCGTGTCCCGGTGCGTAATCCTGATGGCACACTGGCACTGGTGGAAGGAACTATTGATCGTTCGGCTGGGCAATTTCGTGTGGGTTATCAACCGCTCACCCTGCGAAATGTGTTTTATAACGCTTTTAGCTTGTTGGGAGAATCCTATGCGTGGGGGTGTTCCCGTTTAGGTGTCTTCGGGCGGGACTGCTCTCGTTTTGTCAAAGACGCCTACGCACCAACTGGGGTGGTATGGCCGCGCAATGCGAACGAGCAAGCTACCGCCGGGGCCAAACAAGTGGTTTTCTCGGCCAACATAAGCGAGATGGAACGCAAACAGCTTTTGATTGAGCAGGCCACACCGGGGGCGTTGTTGGAACTTGATGGGCACGTCATGATGTATATCGGTCATGTGGGTGGCGAACCCTACGTCATCCACGACACGAATCGCCGTCCTTGGGCCTGTATCTTGGTCTCGGATTTGAGCGCAGGAGCGGGTACAGAAAGCGGCTCTCTGCTGCAACAATTGAATGTGGCGGTGGTAGTCGGTGTCGAAAACGGTAAGGCCTAGACTCGCCGTTTTAAATGATACGCCCCTTGCAAGCGCAGCCCTGTCACGCTGCCATCAGCGGTGGTCTCAAATTCAACAAGGCCCATCTTACTGGCAAAGGCCATATCACTGAGCGCAACACAGGCGTACTCTGCCGCCATTTCATCTGAATAGACATGCAGCAGGTCGTCTCGCAGCGTGATTTTAAGTTTATCCACACCCACATAGACCCCGGTGAATTTTTGCCACAGATCAAGGTCTTTGAGGATGGGGAGAGTATAGTCTATGCGACGGCACGGTGCGCCATTCAGCATGATATACTGAGTTGGGCCTGACGCTTCCGGCACAAACCCGATTGAGACGATTTCGCCGCCCGATTTAGCGAAATAGACATTAGGCCGATGGGCTTCTAACTGCGTTTTTTCGCCATGCCACTCTAACATGAGGCTACCATTTTCAGTTGAAATCTTGGCTAGACCGCGTAGTTGCCCGACATAATGACCCTCATAATCCGACCAATAAGATTTTTCAGGAGGAATAGTAACAGGGGCAGGTTGCGCCGTGGGGAGGTCTAGCCATTCGGCAATCACCCGATCTTCGATGGCATACAGTGTATCCCAAAATCCAAAAGCGCGGTTACAGGTCATGATGACCGCCCGTTTTGCACTAGGCAGGATGGTCATGATGCTGCCATATGTAC
>JAIOHL010000065.1 GCA_019913005.1 Anaerolineae bacterium
TTCAATGCAGGCTTCTCTCCCCTCCCTATGCTTGGGGAGGGGCCGGGGGGTGGGGTGCATTTCGACCCGATTAATCGCCGGACTCAGCCTGTATCCCCCGATGAATTACTTATTGGCGTATTCCCGCGCCCGCTGTTGGAGATTCATAATTTCGTCGCGCACATCCTCCACATTGCTGCTCTTTTGGAACCATTCGGGCCTCAACAAGCGCTCCAATCCCTCCGCCAGTTGATTAAGCGGCTTGGGGACTTCCATTGAGGCGGCGACTTCGCCCAGCAATAGATCGTTGGCGGGCATGATGGCGCTCTCAAAATCAGCCAAACGATAGGACTGAACCTGCAATTGGGGGTCTTCGGCCAACATCGCCTTGATCGCCAGACGCGCCGTCATGACATCAAACACCGCATAATAGTCATCCGAATTGGTCAGGAATTTACCCAACGCCTTGCGCCGCGAAATCCAAAACCACCGTTGCGATTCGGCCAATTGATGGAGGTCGAAATAGATCAAACCGAGATTGTTGATCGGGTAGGAATTGCGTAGGGTGACTTTGGCGGCATGGCGATATTTTTCAATGGCTTTTTCAAGATTGCCCTGCCGATAGAGCAGCCCGCCCCACGCCCCAAATACCGATTCCCCGTGTGTATCCAACAAACTGCGCTGGTCATCGTCGGCCCACAGTCGTTCAAAGATCGTATTGGATTTCTTCCAATAATAATCGCGTTGTTCTGGCAGGTGGCTCCCCACCAAACGCAGCACATAGGCATAGGTTCCGGCGGCCCACGGCTTGGCGTAACGCCCATCAATTTCCGATTCGGCATGGGCTTTGTCGCGCAAGATCGCCTCGGCCCGCAAAAAATCCTCCTGCCGCGACATGATGTCCCCCAACAAAAAGGCAATCGTTTCGTTTTGGGGGTCTTGCTCATGGGCCAACTGCAATTGGTCTCGTGCGACCTTATCATTGCCCAACCCTAGCTGATACTGGGCCAATTGAGTAGCAGCAAGAGCGAATGAGGCTCTGCGGGTCTGCTCGCGGGTTTGAATAATATCTTGTTCGACTTCTTTAAGCTCCGTGACCTTCCGATCCACTTCATCTTTGGTTTTTTTGGTCTCGTCGAGCAGTCCATCCATTTCCTCGACTCGCTCATTAATCTGGCTGAATGAACTAAAACCAAAGAGCGCTGCACCCGCCGCAATGACCCCAAACAGCACCCCGACGGCTTGCATCGCGTCCATCAATGCGCCAAAATCATCCCGCACATCCTGTACAAGGGCTTGTGATTCACGCGAGGCGGCGTCGTTCTGCAAATTTTCTACATCGGAGCGCATATCACGAGCATAGATAAGTGCATAAATCGAAACAAAGAGCGCCACGCCTGCAAACAAAAATACGGCAACTTGAAACCACCACTGTCCACGCGATTTAAGGTTTGGCACGGTGAGCCTCCATCCTAGTTTGCTGACCCACGTAATCGTAACCCACAGGTCGCCAAACTCGCAAATAGTCGTGGCGGGAACTCTAACAATTCGATGGACGCAACAAGCGATTATTGGGTTACAATAAGATGAAATGAGCCAGTAGTAATGACCGTTTTTTTCGGGTGACAGGAACCCTCTATAGAGACTTACTATGTTTGATGTTTGCACCAGTTGTGGCGAACGCCTAGACGAGCACCGTTTTTCTAACGAAATTGCCCTCCATCTCTGTCCCTTTTGTGGGCATAAAGAAGCCTACCGACGACAGCCGCTGTTTGTCATCACCGGGGCCAGTGGGTCAGGCAAATCTACTATCGCGCTGCCATTGGCCCGCCGCCTGCAAACCGCGACTGTCCTTGAGACCGACCTGTTTTTGGGCGCGACTGAGCTTGACGCCAGCAACGATTACATAGATTTCCGCGATTACTGTCTGCGCGTAGCACGGGATGTCGGGCAAAGCGGCAAACCGGTTGTATTGGTCGGCACCGCGACCCCCGGCCAGTATGAAAAGTGCCAAAATTCGGGCTTTTTCCGCACCATCCATTATCTGGCCCTCGTCTGCCAAGATGCCATTTTAGAAGATCGCCTGCGGGGTCGTCCCCATTGGCGCGGCGTGGATACACAGGGCATCGCCAAGATGGTGGAATACAATGATTGGCTCAAAGATCGTATCGAAGACCTTGACTATGATGTGCGCCTGCTCGATAACTCCACCATGAACATCCTGCGCACCGTTGACACCGTGATTCAATGGGTCGAAAGCCGCCTATAATCCTTTTGACCAAAGACAGCCCTTCCCCGAACACTTCACGCTCCAACAGTTTTTTGGAAAGTGTATGAATGAGCTATTCTCGGTTACGTTGACCTCACCCCCCGGCCCCCTCTCCATCTGGCGAGGGGGAGGCGAATCCGGCGTATTCAAGCCCCTCTCACGTGGGAGAGGGGTTGGGGTGAGGTTGGTTTTTCCTTCATTCCCCCCCAAAAGTGTCGGAGTCTGAACCATCTGGCGAGGGGGAGTCGAATCTGGCGTATTCAAGCCCCTCTCACGTGGGAGAGGGGTTGGGGTGAGGTTGATATTCGAATCACCCGCCTACATCAACTCACCGCCGCAACCGTCGCCTCAATATCCTCCCACGTGCCCAATCGCGCCAAGCCCAAACCTTGATACACCTCATGGGCATGGGCCAGACTGGTCAATTGCGCCAGCAGCACCAGCGCGGCCCGATAACTGACCAAACCGCCATTGGCCGTGATGCGCCGCTGATCGAGCACCACCGGACGGTCATGCACCACCTGAATCGCCGGAAATTGGGCTTGCAGACGGGTCTCGCCGCCGAACCATGTGGTGGCCTGTTTGCCATCCAACACCCCGGCCCCACCCAAAACGAACGCCCCGGCACACATGCTGCCCACCCATTCAGCGGCGGCCTCATGTTTACGGATAAAGGCGTTGAGTTGGGGATTTTCGATCAGGTGGCTGACATCATTCCCCCCCGGCACCAGCAGTACATCCAACTGCAAATCGTCAGCAATCGTGGCGTCCACTTGGATATGGATGCCTTCTTCCGTGCGGATGGTTGGTTGGGGTTCGACCCCGATAATCAACACCTTTGCTCCGCCGAACCAATCCGTAGCGGCGGCGATGCCAAACACCTCGGCTGGCCCGACGACCTCGGCGGTCAATACCCCGTCAAACGCGATAATCCCAATCGTCTTGGACATGCTGATGCTCCTTTGTTCCTGTTTTCATATAGAATAAAGGAGACGCCCGCCGAAAAATTGTATTTTTTCGACCTGTTGCCAAAACCCCACCCCCTTGCCC
>JAIOHL010000066.1 GCA_019913005.1 Anaerolineae bacterium
AACCCACTCAACACCCGCATCCCTTCCGGCGTTAGATGCACCGGACTGTCGGTGAATTCCTGCGGCGCGACGGCATCCCACACATCCAAATACTGCCAATGTTCATCAGCGGCCCGTTCCGCCAGCATCTCCCGATACCGATCATACAGCCAGCGCGGATACCACAGGTTATAGCGCAGGTCGCTGTTCACCCCGTCGCTGATAAAAATCGGCTCATTGACCACCAGCAGCGGCACATCGCCCAGTTCCGCCACGCGCCGAATCCCCGCCTCCAAGATGTCCCATGTCAAATATTCGGCGGCATAATCCTCCGGCCCCTCGAATTCATGCCAGCTTTCATCGGCCTCAAAATCGGAGGTGCGCGGCTTGTATGTCTCAGGATAGGCTTGGTCAATCCCCGTCGCGTCCCACATGACCCCATACCGCTGCAAATTAATCAAATCTGCCAATGCCCGCCGCTGTCCATAAATCGTGCTGTCCCAGAAATCATAGTCCACCAAGCGTTCATCATCGGGGTCAATCTGCAAATCGTAACGTTCAATCAAATCGCGCACCGCGTCGGGATTATGGGCGGCGGGGGGGCTATCCAACTGCCGATCACGCGGAAACGATTCCAGCGTCACCAGCCACACGACCATATCCGGTTTATAATCCAGCGCCTTGTCCAGCATCAACACATCCTTGAGTAGCGACATGGTGGGATACCCGATGTTATACGCCACCACGCGCCGACCATCCACCGTGTGATACCCCCCGCGATTGATCTGCCCCGCCAGTGTATCTTCCGGTTGGAGCAAAAACCCCCATGTCGCCGAATCGCCGATTAAAATGACCCTAAATTCATCCTCGGCCTTGTCGCGGGCCAATTCATGGGAGGCGAACATGGCATTGAGATTATTCAGGCTCAGGTTATACGACTGCGCCGGATTTTCTCCATATGGCAATCGTGCCCGCCCCTCTACCAGCCAATTGTAAATCGTGATCTTGCCCAGCGTCGGCAGGGGATTCGTCACGGCGAAAATCAAATTCAGCGCCACCAACAACCCCAGCGCCTTCATCACTACGCGCAGGATAAACCCCCACGTATGCTTTTCTTTCGCCCGCGCTCCCGTCAACCACTCCCACTTTTGACCAATTTTAAATTGCGTAATGTTCATCATGCCTCTATCCAACAATTTAGGGAAAATATCGCGCTACTTTCCCTAAATCCATCCTCATAAATTGTCTAATCTATGCTATCTTCTTCCCCTCCCTAATGCTTTGGGGAAAGTAAATTCGGCAGTCTGAAGCCCTTCCCTTTGTTAGGGGAAGGGTTGGGGATGGGGTTGATCTTTTCAATTCCACTTTCCCTGCTAATCTATCTCACCGCCGCCATCTCCAACCCCTCCCCGCTCGGCACAACCTCCACCCCCTGATACGGCGTCGCTTCCGGCTCCGGCAAATTCTCGCGTGTCACCATCTGACCCGGTGGCACACGGATCACCTCCGGCATGGTCGAACCCGCCAACAAACGCACCATCGCATTGACGGCGGCGGTGGAGAATTCCTGCCGTCCGATTTCCTCCGAGGCGCGGAAATAATACCCGCGCCGGATGTAATCCAATGCCTGCGTTTCGGCATCAATCCCCACAATCATCACATCATCTGGCCCAATGCCCGCGTCCTCCAGCACCTCAATCGCCCCAATCGCCCCGGCGTCGTTGATGCTGACAATCATGTCAAAATCTACACCCTGATCCACCAATTTTTGGACGGACTGTTTGCCAAAGGCGGGTGTCCCCCCAATATACCGCCCAATAATCGTGGCGTTGGGGGCATATTCCAAAATGCCTTCTTCAATCCCATTCGCCCGCAGCACAATCGCTGGCATATCCGGGTAATCCAAGATCACCACCTGCGCAATGCCATCTAGCTCATCCCGAATCAACTGCCCGGCATATTGACCCGCCCGCAGGCCCATCGCATATTCGTCACCCGTCAGCTTCACCCCACCGTAACTCGGAATGGCCGATTGCAACAGCACCATTGGGATTTTGGCCGCCTGCACCGATTTTAAGGTCTCATCCAGCAATTCGGGGTCAAGTGGGCACACAATCAAGCCCGTCGCGCCGTCTGCCCGTGCCCGTTCCACCAATGTCACCTGCTGATAACTATCCGTGTCCGCGTCATACACCCGTAGCTCAATGCCATAGGCCGACGCCAGATCACGCATTTCACGGGCTTGTTTGGCGTGATAATCCGTCTCCTGTGTACACGCAATATACGCGATAAACCCCCCGTCACTAACCCGTGCTTGTGCCACTTCGATCTGGGCCTGACTTGGCACCACATCCGCCGCCACCCCCGTCTCGCCCGCCAACACCGTCGCGTTTTGCAGCGTCACAATCTGGGTCGCGGTGGCCTCAGCTTCCTTGCCATCCTCCGCATCGCCTGTCGCCAGCGCAAAAATCAGCCCGCTAATCAACAGGGCCATCACCAAAAACACCCCACCGAGCATCAAGCGTGCCCGTCGCTGCTGCGTGGCCTGCACAATCGGATTACTGGACGTACTCAGGGTCGGCGTCGAAGGCAGCGGCTGTGAAACATACTTGGGCCGATCCGGGCTAGGCATCGGGGTCGGCGCATACACCGGATGTTCGTCCAGTTTGCGCCCCAAAGCCTGATTCAACGCACTCGACATCTTTTCGGCCCGTTCAAAGCGTTGAGCCGGGTCACGTTGCAGCGCCCGCATCACCACCGCTTCGACTTCGGGGGTCAAAGCCGGATTATATTTACTGGGTGGCGTCGGCCCTTTTTCGAGAATGGTATAGATCAAGGTGGTGATATTGCTGGTCGTCGTATCAAACCCCGGCCTGCCCACCAACATGTGATACAGCACCATGCCGAGGCTATAAATATCCGCCCGTTGGTCAATCACCTCGCCCCGCAGCATCTCCGGCGACATATACAGCGGTGTGCCGACCAAATTCCCATCGCTGGTAATATTGACCGACCCCTCCATCATCTTCGCCAGACCAAAATCACTGAGGTAGGCATTGCCTTGATCGTCCAACAGGATATTGCTCGGCTTCAAATCGCGGTGAATCACGCCCTTGCTGTGGGCATACCCCAACCCGCGTGCAATCTGCTCAAACATATTCGCGGCATGTTCGGTCATCATCGGCCCGTGATTCAACAATTGGGTCAATGTGCCCCCACGCAGCCAGCGCATTGCCAGATACGCCACATTCCCCATCACCCCATAATCATACACGGGCAAAATATGGATGTGTTCCAGCCCCGCAATAATCCGTGCCTCATATGCAAACCGTGTCCGAAAATCTTCGCTCTGGGCCGTCTCATCATCCAAGCGGATTATTTTCAGCGCCACGTCGCGGTTGACTGACCGTTGGTTGGCCCGATAGACCGTCGCCATTCCCCCGGTTCCAATGCGCTCTTGAACCACATAATCATTAATTTGTTTGCCAATAAAATCATCCATCAACATGCGCCGGGCTGTCCTTCCAAAATACTTTTCTCGTATTCTCCCTGTTCCCGTCTTGATTATTATCTCGCTAGACCATTATTTCCGCCATATTCTTTTACCCCAGTAACGTCTTTTCTCCCCTCCCTAACGCTTTGTTCACACTCCGACAGTTTTTTTGGAAAGGGCATGAGCAAGTGATTTTTCGGCCTGTTGACCTCACCCCCCGGCCCCCTCTCCATCTGGCGAGGGGGAGTTGAATCTGGCGTATCGAAGCCCCTCTCTAATTGGAGAGGGGTTGGGGTG
>JAIOHL010000067.1 GCA_019913005.1 Anaerolineae bacterium
TAGGGCGTTATGCTAGATAAATTGGGATAGGCAAAAAATCTCTCGTTGGATAAGGTTAAGGTTGCAAACAAGAACCGAGTCCAGCGAGAGATGGCATGATCATAGAAGATTTTGATGATTTTTGCTTGTGGATGTATGTGATGGTGGATGATATTTGGCAAGCGATCGCCCCGCAGTTTAAGCGTCCGGGACCGGCCCCGACCAGTTGTAGTGATAGTGAGTTGTTGACCATGGCGCTGGTGGGGGAATGTCGGGGATGGGCTGTGGAAACGGAGATGTTGAGCTATTGGCGTGAGCATCGGGATTTGTTTCCCCATATTCCCTCGCAAAGTCGGTTCAATCGCCGCCGCCGCCACTTGCTGCACGCCTTCAACCTGATCCGCCAAGCGGTTTTGGTGCTGTTGGATTTGGCGCTCGATCATCAATGTGTCATCGACAGTCTGCCTGTGCCAGTGGTCAAGTTTCATCTGGTGCCGGCGGCGACACGCGATTGGGCCGCGCATGGCGCCACCTTTGGCAAAGTCAGCAGCAAGAAAGTGACCATCTTTGGCTACAAACTGCATCTGCTGGTGACGCTCAACGGCTTGATTCTTGATTTTGTCTTGGCCCCGGCCCATGCCAGCGACTTGGCGGTGGGACAAGAACTGCTGGTTGCTCATACCGATTTGGAGGTCTTGGGTGATAAAGCCTTCATTAGTACGCCAGTGGCGACGGAATTGGCCCAACGACAACGCATTATTTTGCGAACCCTCCCGCGTGTCAACCAAAAACAACTCCCACCCGCCCAGCGCCGTTTGCATAATCAGGTGCGTCAAATTATTGAGACCGTCAACGGGCAACTCGCCGAGCAATTTCACATCGAACTCAATCATGCTCATTCCTTTGGGGGCTTGTGTACCCGTTTACTCACCAAGTTGACCGCCCATACCCTGTGCATTTATCTCAATCGCTTACTCGGCAAACCCGATATCTTACAAATCAAAGCCTTAGCTTTTCCTATCTAGCATAAGGCCCCAATAGACAAGCCATACGAGTTTAACAGTGTATGTTCGATATTCGCAGGCAATGAGCGATTTGAAGTGGATCATCTCAAGAAAAAACACGGGCACAGTTATGCTCGTGTTTTTTAAGGATGTTTCTGGTTGTCGAGCGGGGTTAGCAGTTTTTAGCGACTATGGGCATCAACGGATTTGCTTTATAAGCGCGGGTCTACGGGTTCGCTTTCGAGGGCGAGCACACCAAAAACACATTCATGTACCCGGCGCAGTGGCTCTTTTTGGACGAACCGTTCCAGCGACTCAATACTCAGGGCAAATTCACGGGCGGCTAAAGATCGCTTGCCTTTCAATCCTCGGCTTCGCAAACGGACTATCTGTTCGGGGGCGGTATACTCTGGCCCATAAATAATCCGCAGATATTCACGACCTCGTACTTTCATGGCAGGCTGAAGAATACCGTAGCGACCTTTGACAATAAAATCTAGCGGTTTGACGACCATGCCCTCACCGCCTTGTCCGGTCATCTCCTCCCACCAGCGTACCCCTTCGGCTTGACTATCGGGATTCGTGACATCCACGATTTTATAGGCGGTTGGATACAACACCGTCTCGCCAACCTGATGCAACTTGCCAATCATTTCCATATGCCAGACATGAGATTTATCCGCATGGGTGGCGCGTTCACTGGCTAACAGATGAAAGGGGGCAAGTCTCAAATCATCAATCGAGGTCACCTCCCAGCAATAGCGTCGGTAGGCCTCAATATAGTGATTGACCATTGCCGCGCGTGGTTGGAAATGACCCAATAACTGAGCAGCATCGGGTAAACGGGCAGATGTCATTTCGAGGGCAGCGATAGTCTCGTGCATCGCATTACCTGCTGCCGACCCTACCGCCGCATATTGCCGCTGCAACAATTCCTGCGCTTTAGCCGACCAAGGCATTAATTCACAGTCGAGTGCCACCCAATCGGTATTGAGTTCGTCCCACCAACCCGCTTCACCGATGGCATTGCGTACCCGACTCAAGAATTCAGTTTCTAGTAGGCGATCATCAAAAAAGCGTCGCCCGGTGCGAGTATAACACACTCCGAAACCCTCCCCAATCACACCAAAACGCCGACGGGCAGCATCTTCATCTCGGCAAACGATGACCACTGCCCGTGATCCCATATGTTTTTCTTCGCAGATCACCTGTGGCACACCATTGTCGCGGTAATAGGCAAAGGCTTCCAGCGGATGTTCTAGTAAATCAGGTAGTTGGGTCGTTTCTGTTGGCGACATGGTAGGTGGCAAGTAAATCAGCCATTTCGGATTGACCGCAAAACGACTCATGACTTCCAACGCCGCAATCGCATTTTCCTCCCGAATGGTGATATGTTTCATCAGGCGCGTATTGATGAGACGTTTGCCGATGACATCCTCTATATCCAGCACATCATCATACTGCTGCTGCGAGGTCAGCACCGGGGCACTTTCAGCCAAGAAGGGCCGCACTGGTTCAGAATAGGTGTGCCGTGCCGGAACCGATACCACTTCTTTTTCGGGATAGCGCAAGGCCGTTAACGCGCCGCCAAATACACAGCCCGTATCAATATTGATGGTTCGGTTTAACCACTCGGCTTGGGGTACAGGCGTATGTCCATAAACCACCGTCGAATTGCCACGATACTCCGCCGCCCAATTGTGACGGACAGGCAGGCCAAATTCGTCGGTTTCGCCAGTCGTCTCGCCATAGAGGGCAAATTCGCGGACTGTCCCTGAAGCGCGTCCCGCATAATTTTCTTTCATGCCTGCATGGGCCACCACCAAGCGACCCCCATCCAGCACATAATGACTGACAAGGCCCTCGATAAAATCCGCTACCTGTTTTTTGAATTCAGCGGTCTCGTTTTCCAATTGGGCCAGCGATTCAGCGAGGCCATGTTTGATTTGTACATCGCGTCCACGCAGTTTTCGCATGAGTTTGATGTCATGATTGCCGGGGATACAAATGGCCGTACCCGCCTCAACCATGCCCATGACCAAGCGCAAGACATCTGGGATTTTTGGCCCACGATCTACCAAGTCCCCCAAAAAGATGACTTTACGACCATCAGGTGGTGTCACTTGTGTGCCATTGCAGGCATAGCCCATGTTTTCCAGCAACATCACCAGTTCATCAAAGCACCCATGAACATCGCCAATAATGTCGAACGGGCCATGTTCGTGTTTCAGATTATTGTGCAAGGGCTGACGGGTAATCTGCACATCGGCGATTTCTTCCTCCGATTTCAGCACATAGACCTGCCGAAAACCCTCCTTTTCCAATAGGCGGAGGGAGCGTTTTAGTTCTTGGCGCTGGCGTTTAATCACCTGCGGCCCAAAATTGCGGTCAGGCCGCTTCTGATTACGTTCCATGCAGATGCGCTCTGGTACATCCAAAACAATTGCGACCAATAGAGCATGATGCTCACGCGCCAATTTAATGAGGGGCTTACGAGCATCGGGTTGCACGCTGGTTGCATCAATGACCGTCAATTTCATATTGGCGAGGCGTATGCCTGCGATAAAATGCACCACTTCAAACGCATCTTTGGTGGCGTCTTGGCTATTTTCGTCATCCGAGACCAACCCCCGGCAAAAATCCGAGGAGATGATTTCGGTTGACAAAAAGTGTGTCCGTGCAAAAGTAGATTTGCCGCTACCAGAGACGCCAATCAATACAACCAGTGAGAATTCAGGAAGAGTGATATTTACGGTCATTTCACACTTTTTCTTCTGCCAATACCTCAAAAATCGCCATCTGACTGGGTGGGCCAACCCGCAAATCTTCTGGCCCAATGGGTAAAAACCGTACCTGATAGCCAAAACGTTCCGCAATACCACTGGCCCATGTCTGAAATTCGGCGCGTGTCCATTCAAAGCGATGGTCACGATGGCGGAATTTTCCAGCCGGGAGGGTTTCCATCAACACGTTGTATTCAACATTGGGCGTCGTAATCACCACCATTGCGGGATGGGCGAATTCAAACAGCACCCGCTCAAATGCCGCCAAACGCGGAGGGTCGAGATGCTCAATAACTTCGACCACTGCCGCTGCATCAAAACCTTTCAGCCGCGCATCTCGATACATTAATGACCCCTGCGCGATTTGAATACGTTCCCGCTGTTTGGGTGGCAAACGATCTAGGTGCAGCTTTTCGCTGGCGATTTCCAACGCATGAATAGACACATCTATGCCTAAAATGGCGGTAAACTGGCGTTCTTGCAGCAGCATGGATAACAATCGCCCCTCACCGCAACCCAAATCGAGAATACGTTGCACTGCGCTGTTTTTGAGAACCGATAACACCGCCCCCAATCGCTGTTGATGCAGGCTCACCCGCTCCTCAATTTTTGCTTCTTCCGCGTCGTGTTCGTCGCTTTCTTCGTCAACACGAGGGGTATCTTCCACCAGTCGGGCTAGGGCTTCGCGTTTGAGGCTATGTTGATGTTTCAAATAGCGGGCCGTGATTAATTCTTTAGCCGGATGGGAGGCGAGCCACCCTTCGCCATGCCGCAGCAGTTTTTCTACTTCATCGCTGCCGACATAGTAATGTTTTTCATCATCTAGCACCGGAATCAGTACGTAGAGATGCGAAAGCAGGTCGGTCAAACGAACCGTCTGGCACAGCGTCACGGTGTAATAAGCACTCTCGCCCCATGCCGGAAAAGTTTCGTCTAGCAGATAGCACTCGATGGTAACAGCATAGCCCAATGGCTCAAACAATTTCCGCAGCATAGCCTCACCCCCTCGGCAGGGAAGTGCCGTAATTTTTGCTTCGAGCGGAATCGCGGTTTGGGCTAATTCTGGGCGTGTTTTGCAGATACCCGATAGGGCCGTTCCGTACACCTGTGAAATGGCGACACTCATAAATGAGGACGCGACATACGGGCGATCATTGACATACGGTTCTAGCGCAAATGTACTGATCCCACGTCCACGTACCAGTCCTACCGGATTGATGTCCAGCAACAAGGCAGCAGTACATCGTTCGGGGGTTGCCTCTGGATAAAAGACATGGGCCTGTCCAAAATTAAGTTCAAACGATTGAACACGATCCGGGTGTTTATACAGCAAATAGCCGAGATCAGTGGCGGGTGAGTGGGTTGTGGTAATGGTTAGCAGCATCGCCCTAATTTCTCGTTAGTCATTTTCCACCTATCATAAAAGACTAAATTCAAAATGTTAAGGGTCAAGATTCATATTTACATATTTTAAGATATTTTAAGAGTCCATAATAGACCAAATATGAATTGAACGGCTTGATTCGAGTGAGTAAACAAAAACCAGCCACCTGTTGAAGATGACTGGTTTAGGAAGTGGGCCTAGAGGGATTCGAACCCCCAACCAAGCGATTATGAGTCGCCTGCTCTAACCATTGAGCTACAGGCCCATCACAACTAAAAGTATACTGGACTCTCTTTTAATTGCAAAGCCAGAATTTATGTTATTGTGTTGGGATGGGCGGGATACGCCATTCAACAAAACGCCCCAACTGACCATTGGCGTCTATGCCAGCCACAGCAACCGTTTCGTAGAGGGACATAGACTCCCACGTAAAGCTGCTTTCGGAGGTTGTAAAAATCTGGTTATAAACGGACGATCCCGGAAACCGCAGGGCCACCGCATAAGCCGTCGCGCCGGGAACGGGTGTCCACTCCAAGTGCCATGTGCTGGTATCAAGGCGATAATCCTGAGGTGAATTAGGGCCATCCGCCAACACCAATAGGGTCGCTAAGGCCAGTTTGGTGATACGTCCCATATAAGCTGCATCTACATCATCAGCACGATCACGTGCATTGTGCTGGCGGCTTGGGTCATCCCGATATTCAATCATACGGATGGCCGAAATACCCTCCGCATTAAAGCTCATATGGTCGCCCCAACGCCCGGAACGGTCAATGGTCTCCTCAACCGTCACATTCAGTTCGCCCTGCATATAGGCCCGCGACACTAATTCCATAAGACGGGCAAGCTCGCGGGAGCCAGATTCGGCAGGTGGCTCAGAAAATACCCGCATCTGATTATCATATCGCTCACCATTTGGGCCGGTGGGACTTCCCACCATATCCATTGTCAGCGCAGCCTTGATATCTAGATTATTGTCTTTAAGATATTTTACGAATCCTGTACTGCCGAAACGCTGTTCAAATTCTTCAGCCGCGAATAATACAAAAATGATGGTAGCGCGGTGATAGCCTTGAGCCATGATACGAGCGAGTTCCAAAACCACCGACACTCCAGAACCATTGTCATTGGCACCGGGTTGATATAAATCTGCACTCATAACAGAGCTACTGTTGATCGTGTCATAATGCGCCCCGACCACAATCACGCCTGCTGACGCATCCAAACCGGGCAGGATCATAAAAATATTGTCATTGGATACATTGATGCCCCCATAACTGATAGACAGCGCTTGCGTCCAGACATCAATGTGTTTGTCGGGATTAGCGGCTTTTATTTCCTCAAAACGGGCTTTTAAATATAACGCGGCGGCATAAATTCCTCTGTCAGGAGCGGGTGTCCCAAACGAATGGCGATTTTGAAAGTTTTCCATCGCCAAAACGGTGTTCATCATACGGTTGTTATCCACGTACAACAGCCAATTGGTCACGGAATTATTGACAGGCACGTCCTCTTCTACTCCACCCGGTAATTCGGGCAAGACGGGGGGCGCTTGAATCGTCACAGGTCTATCTGCGCCAAGCGTTGGCTGAATGGTAGTCGTAGACATAGGCTGACGGGGGGCTAATGTTGGTGGGTCCTCTTCAGTCAACGAACAAGCCAACATACTGCTGATAATCATTGCCAACACCAGCAATAATACAAGTGATTTATATAGATGGGATGGGTTTTGTTTCATACTGTTTGAGACCATACAACTAGGATGGTCGAGATTGTAGCATGGATTTGACTTAAACAAGCGTCCGATTTTATGACGGTTGGGTGACTATTGCCTCTTGGCAATTCTAGTATTCACACCACGCGGGCTTTCCGCTACAATGTGTACCAGAAAACGCATTTGGAGGCATACAAAGTCATGGCAAAGAAAAAGAGAGACCGTAGCTGGGTTCGCTTGGTCAGCACCGAAAGCAATCACGTTTACTACACTGAGAAAAATAAACGGAACGACACGGGCCGCATGGAAATCAAAAAATATGATCCCACCCTGCGCCGCCATGTGCTCTATCGTGAAAGCAAGTAGCCCCAGCGAGTGTAGAAGGGCGGCTTTGCAGCTAAGAATCTTACTGGGTCGCCCCCTCTAACACTTTCATCGCGGCGTTATGTCCCGGAATCCCGCTCACCGCACCGCCACGCTGCGCCCCTGATCCACAAATCAGAATGTTTTCATAAGCCGTCTCCACACCCCATTTTCCAACCCACTCGCTCCCATTTTCGGCAAAAGGCCACGATAGCGCTGTGTGGAAAATGTTTCCGGTAGGGAGTCTTAGTTCGTTTTCCAAATCAAGCGGGCTTTTCGCTTCGATACAGGGCTGTCCATTTACATCCATCGCCAAACATTCCTCTAACGGCTCATCCAAATAACGATTAATCCCCTGCACATATTTCCGCATGATGATTTCGCGCAGTTGGGCGTTATTGGATTCATTAAACAACCGATAGGGAATATCCAAGCCAAATAAGGTAAGGGTCTGATAGCCCTGTAATTCCGGCGATAAAATCGAGGGGTCGGTCAGCGAGTGACAATACATTTCACCAGATACCCGTTCAGGAAGCTGACCCATCGCGGCAATCCGATGATGTTCTTTCATCTCCTCATAGCCCTCGTCAATATGAAAAGTCCCGGTGAAAGCATCTTTTTGGGAATATTGCGTTGCTTTCAGTTTAGGCAGATGTTTCAGCAGCATGTTGATTTTGAAAACTGCCCCTTCATCAGCATCTTCAATGGGCAGCGGCGTCGGCAACAATTGATTGAGAACCTGTGGGGCAGCATTCACCAGCACATATCGCCCCTGCACCGATTGAGTTTTACCATCGTGGGCATAACGCACAACGGCATAGGGAGTATCTGGTTCGATCCCCTCAACTGGGGCGGAAGTCATGATTTGAGCGCCATTCGCTTGGGCCACCCGTACTAACTCAGAAGTCAGTGCTCCCATCCCACCAACGGGTACTGTCCATTCACCCGTTTCATTGCCGACAAGGTGATACAAGAAAGTGCGGTTTTGCAGCAGGCTAGGGTCATGTGGGTCAGTGGATACCCCAATCTTGCCGTCAGTGAAAATGACCCCGCGCACAAGGTCATGCTGCACATTTTGTTCAATGCCGATACCCAATGGTTGCTCAATGAATATTTCCCAAGCCCCCTTTTGTTCATCGTTTTGGCATTGAGCCTTCATGTTGTCACGACTGACCATTGGCGATAACAAGGTAGGCCAGATCATGCTTGCCAATTGCCCCATCAAACGATAAAAGCGGCTGTATCCCATAAAATCAGCAAGGCGGATACCGAAATTGGCAAAAGACTGCTCTGTAATTGCCAACGATTCATTACTCACCAAGAGAGCCTTATGTTGTCCATTTTCCACCGCCGGGGTAAACGATCCAACGGAACGACGGCGGGTTGAAAAATTGAGTTCTAAATCCTGCACAATCTTTTGGGGCAGCAAGCTCACCAAATAGGCATATTGGGATAATCGGGCATTCATGCCAGCAAAAACTTGGGCCGAGATTGCTGCGCCACCGACTACGGGTTTGCGTTCCAATACCAACACAGATTTACCTGCCCCGGCAAGATAGGCTGCTGCAACAAGGCCATTATGTCCACCCCCTACAATTACAACATCATAACTGGTCTGTCTCATGCGTTTGCCCCTTCCTGTACAATCATAGGAGTATGATGGGGTAGTTGGTTAGCCCAATAGACTAGGCCAACCATGACCATGCTAATCACCCCGATAATTCCATAAGCGGCACGAATGCTGCTGATGTCGGCCACAACCCCAAGCACCTGCGGCCCCAAGAAAATTGCCAAACCTGCGATAAATGAAATCCGCCCGCTGGCTCTATCTGTTTCTGGTGGTGTGACCATGCCAAGTGCAGTTGAAAGCGACAACGGGAAGCCGTTTGCAACACCCAACCCGGCAATAAATAGACCCAACACACTGATGGCTGGTGTTGGCGCTAACCACAAGGGTATAAATCCGATCACGACCAGACAGTAGGTCATCAGTAGCAAATGTTTAACTTCGATAAAACGCGACAGGCGACTGCCAATGGCCCGACCAATCACCATTGCCAAAAAGAAGACGGTTATCATGGTAGAAGCGGTAGTAGCCTTCAAATCCGCATTTTTTTCAAGGAAGTCTGCCCCCCAAAAAATGAGTCCCCATTCGATGACCGCCCCGAAGAAAATTACCCCCAAATAGGCCCAAAAAGTAGTGGGCAGCGGAGGATGATTGTGTGTTTCTTGTTTAATCACCTGCTGCGTTGGGGGAATTGCTACATCTCGCCACCACCACACTGCAAATCCCCATGTAATCAAGCCAACCACTAGTGCCATACGCCAACCAAGACCAATATCCTCGAAAGTGCCCACTGCCAAAGGCGCTAATACAGCGGAAGCACTGGCCGCGATATTCGATTCAGTAATCGCAATGGCCCGTTTTTCGCCATGATGATCGCTCAAAGTTGCCTGAATCGTCACAAGCAGCCAACCTGAAGTCACCCCTATAAACAAGGTGCTGCCAATTGTCAAAACGGGATGATGCACCAGTAGAAAAATGATCGTAAAGACGATACTTGCGCCGCCACCGCCCCAAAAAACCCAACGCCGTCCGTACCGACGCGACAAGCGATCCGTCGTTAATCCCGAGACAACGATACCAATGGCAAATGCACTCAAATGCATTCCAGCGACACTATAGCTGAGATTGAGTTCGTCGCGTAGAAATGGGATAAATGGGCCGCGTGTGGAAACCATGTAGGAGAAAAAGGCCAGCATAAAATAGGCCAACCACGTAAACCGATCGCGTACAAACGTGGCAGAAGATTCCGCTTGCATATTGTCTCGTTTCAGAAATACCGCTAAGAAAAACCCATGCGAAGTTTCATTATAGCTTGACAGTACAAGAGGCGGGAAGAACAATCTTCCTCAAATACTTAGACGATTTGGAGATAATTCTATGACATCCCCTCTGCGTGTTGGTTTGATTGGTTGTGGCGCAATTGGTCAAATCATGCACATTCCCTATTTAGTGGACGATGATGAAAAGTTTGAACTGGTAGCGCTCTCCGATGCCTACGCCCCTGTATTGGAGGCTGTTGCGGATCGCTACCACATTGCCAGTCGTTACACCGATTGGCGTCAAATGCTGGCAAAGGAAGACATCGCAGCCGTCATCATCTGCCACAGTGGGTCGCACCGTGACACCATATTTGCCGCGTTGGATGCAGGTAAACACCTCTTTGTGGAAAAGCCCATCACATGGAATCTGCGCGAAGCTAGAGAGGTAGCGGCACGGGTGGCCCGATCAGATAGGGTGGTGCAGGTCGCCTACCACAAGCGCTACGACCCCGCTTTCCATTATGCCCGTGAGCAAGTTCAGCAAATGCGGGATATTGGTATGGTGCGGGTCACGGTTTTGCATCCCCCCAATGAAATGGGCCTTTCGCCGTTCCGCATCCGGCGCGGTAATGGCTTGATTGATGAGGGGCATCAGCCTGTCATGAATTTCGCAGAACAGGCCGCCGCGCAACTGGGGTGGTTTGCGGGTGGGAGTTTGGCCCCGTTGGTAGATGAAGCACTTGGCCCGCGTAAAGATGACCCCACCTTGCGCCTCGGTTATGGCATCATCGTCGTCAGCATGATCCATCAGGTCTATACCATGCACGGCTTTTTAGGAGCACCCACCCGTGTCCTCAGCACTGACATTTGGCGGAAGGGATTATCCATACACTCGATTGTCGAATATCCCAACGATGTCCACTGCACGTTTGATTGGCATTTTTTGGGGCATATCAAAGACTATCGTGAAGAATACGCCTTTTATGGCAACTATGACCGTGTAACTTTTCAACTGCCATCGCCCTATTTGAAAAATGCACCCAGTCCAGTGATTGTACAGGGTGGGGACGAGGAATTGGCATGGGAAAAGCGCGTGATTGTGTCCTATGATGAGGCATTCCGGAATGAGCTACTGGCATTTCATGATAATGTCCGGCACAACCGCCAACCCGCGACGGCTGTGCCAGAAGCAGTTCAGCATATGGAATTAATTCAGCAGATGATTGATGCCGCACGGGTCTAGGTGAGATTTTCAGTAGATTCAGACTGGCGGTTTTTGCGGAGAACTGGAATAAGTTCATAACCCAACCAACCGACTGCAACTACCGCCATACCAACCCCCATATACGGCAAGGCATCGGCTCGCTGGTCACGCAATTCATCACGCTCGACAGTGGCTTTAAACAACTCATAGCCCTCATTGAAGTTGTTTACTTCGACCTCTTGACCGGAGTCAATCAATTTTTCGGCCTCATTGTCGCGCAGTTTTAGCTCGGCATCCACATACTGATAAACTCCGTAGCCGCCGATAGCAAAACCCAGCAGAATAATAATTACGAGGATGCCGTTGATAATTTTCGTTTTCTTCATTAGTTACTTTCTTTCCAAATATCTTCCGATTTACAGCCGAACTTTGCCTCAAATTGATAATATTGCTCTTCCTGAAGTTGTGTTGGTTCAATGTCGCGTATATCGAGATGACCCGGATAAATATCCACGCCACGAGCGTCATTTGCTTCGATTACGACGCCATTACAATTGAAACACCTTCGGGGTGACGAAAACCGATAACTTCCTCCACACGAGCATGGTTTTAATTTTTGTTCAATTTCAGGCCAGAATTGTCCGCGATTATCATTGGATAGCCTTTGACGGGCTTGTAAAACCACATCGTCCCAAACACGAACCTCAACACAACACGGACAGCTATCACAGTAAACGTACCAAGAGTTATAAAATGGCGAATGGTCAAGCCTCCAAAGTGAGTAACCACAATGGCTACACTCGAATAACCTTGAATTTAGCCAGCCATCATCTTCGGATAGTTTTGTTTCGTCGGGCATTTTCATTCCCTAGCGTACATAATCAACTACCATTACACGGGTTTTGGTAGGCAGGCTTGCCTTATCCAAAGTTACCTCGTAATGACTGGCGAAGTCTATATCCGCGTCATCGAAATACTCCAAGAAACGCTCAATCCAATAGATGTTGCGGAGTTTATAGGTCAGGGTGCGGAAGTGCATCGGCACAACCAAGCGCGGCTGTATGTGGTCAATCACCCTTTTTAGTTCATCCAACTCAATGGTCGGATGTCCACCAGCAAGAGCAAGGAACACATCCACTCCTTCAAAAAACCGGAGTTGTTTTTCGGAGAAGGCGTTGCCCACATCCCCAATATGTCCGATTTCAATGCCATCCACCTGAAACCGATACATACCGTTTTGGTCGGGGTCATGTTCTCGATGATCGAGAGCTTCCATTGCCTCAATCGCCCGAAAAGCGATCCCTTTAACTATCCGCGAACCGCCTTGCTGTGCGACCTCCAACGCATTGACAATGGTGGGTTGACCGGGAATCAAATCACCCCGGCAGTGAAAGCTATCATTGTCGGATGACATAATCACAATGTCGGCCTCATCTCGTACTGGCGCATACCCTGACGTTTCCGGCGTATAGGGGTCAGTGACGATCTTTGTCCCATTGCTGGCGGTAATCAAAAAACTGGCGTGCCCATACCATTTGAGCCTCATCACTTAATGCCCCGCAGGGTGGATAGAACATCCAGCGTCATCCCAATTACGTCGGGGTTAGGCAAGCCGAGCACTTCCAGCATGAAATAATCCACACCGCCCTTAATAAATGCTCCCATTTGCTCTACCACCTGCATAGGAGTGCCAACAAAGGCATTATCTTTTGTCCATTTTCCGCCGCCAAGTGCCTGCGCCTCAGCCTCGGTTTTGCCGACTGCCAAGCGTCCAAACCATGTTAGGCGGATGGATTTCGGGTCGCGTCCAATCGCCCCGCAGTGCCCATGTAACACCTTCACACGATCAAAATAGGCAGCATACCCCGCATCTGGCATATTCCACATATCCGCATATTTCGCAGCCAATAGGGTGGTTTTGTTGCCCCCGCCGCCGACCAAAATGGGAATCATGGGATTTGGTTTGGGTTCACAATAAGCATCTACTAGATGATAATGCTTGCCCTGATAATTGACCTTGCCCGGTTGCGTCCACAGACGTTTGAAGATTTCGAGGGTATCTTCCAATTGCTCAACCCGCACACCAGCCGAAGGGAAGGGATAGTCATAGGCGCGGTATTCATCCTCTTTCCAACCCGCCCCAATCGCCATAATTAACCGTCCACCCGTCAGGGCTTGCAAAGTAGAAGCCATCTTCGCCAATAATGCCGGATTACGATAGCTCTGACCTAAAACAATCGGCCCAATTTCAAATTGAGGCCAACGCGCTGCCGCAAAACTAAGCACCGTCCATGCTTCATAGGTCGGGTCGTCGTCCCAGAAAAAATGATCGGTCATCCATAGGCTTCTAAAAAAACCATCAAAATGGGGCAAACTGGCATCCAAATCGGACAGCCAACGCGAAATCTGACCTTTGGGTGGGCCAGCCAACATGCTGAGTCCAAACTCTATCATTTACCCCTACCTCTTTTTATTTCACAGAATGTTGAATAAGTTCAATCAAATTTTATTTCAAACAGGGTTGGCCTACCGTGAAAGCAGGCCACCGTAAAACGTGAAATTGAATCAATAGGCAGTCATCAAATTAGCCTTCGTGCGGCGTAATGACTTCCAAGGGCTTATGATTACCAAAAATCAGCTTGGGGCTGTTGCTCGGTGCGACCCAATTGACCCCATTGACAATCACCTGCAAGACCTCCCGCTGATAATAGGTTGGATAGGTTTCGTGGCCGGGGCGGAAATAGAAAATCTTGCCCCGCCCGCGCTGATAACAACACCCACTGCGGAAAACCTCACCCCCTTGAAACCAACTGACCAATACCAGTTCGTCCGGTTGCGGAATGTCAAAAAATTCCCCATACATTTCTTCGCGGGGGATTTCAAAATACTCACCGAGGCCCTCCGCGATAGGATGATGCGGCGCAACAACCCAAATCCGTTCTCGTTCATCGGCTTCCCGCCATTTTAGGTCACAGGTCGTACCCATCAATTTGCGGAAAATTTTGGAATGATGACCGGAATGTAGAACGACTAGCCCCATCCCATCGAGTACCCGTTTGTGGACACGCTCGACAATCTCATCACTGACTTCTTTGTGCGCGATGTGCCCCCACCATGTCAGCACGTCGGTTTCTGCCAATGCCGCTTCGGTTAATCCATGTTCGGCGTCATCAATCGTAGCGGTTTTGACAGAAAATCCCGCCTCACGTAGCGGCTTGGCAATCGCGTCGTGTAGCCCATTGGGATACATCGCTTGTACTTTAGGATTTTTCTTTTCGTGACGGCCTTCGTTCCAAACCAAAACACGTATTGGATTTGACATCAGATTTCTCCCTTATTTCGTTTTTACCGGAGCGCCACCCTGCGCTGCTGAGGCTTTGACAGCATCCCACAGTTGGGACATTCGCAGACCAATTTCCGGCGGGGCGGGGTTCGGAATTTTGCCGTCTCGTACCGCTAAAAATTGTTCCCACACACCCATCGAAGCAGGGACGGGGACTTCTTCAAATTTATCGCTGCCATGTTTTTGCAGCAGCAGACGTTCGCCCCATTGACCCGTGCGGACAATGCCTTTGGTGCAAAACACGAAAATCTCCGAAGCACAGGAGGGAATAGTTTCACCGCAGGCCGCAATGGTCACCATCGCGCCAGATTTTAGCTTACCCATAACCGTAGCACGGGTATCCACTGGGCGGTTATTGTTATCCAGCCATGCCGCTACTTCGGTGAAATCTTCTCCGGCAATATCCGCAATCGTATTGAGCATGTGTGCTCCCGTGTCAAACAGAAAACCGCCCCCTGACAATTCGGGCACTTGTCGCCATGTCCCGGCTACATTTGGTCCCCAGTTTTGCCAGACTGTGCCGCTGATGGTCAGAATCTCGCCGAGTTCACCTGACCGCAGCATCTTGTCGAGGGTACGGATTTGAGGTGATAGACTGCCTTGAAAAGCCACTACCAATAACCGCCCGGTGCGATCCCGAATATTAATCAGGCTTTCGGCTTCTTCGGCATTCATCACCATTGGTTTTTCCAACAGCACATCAATCCCCGCTTCCATGCACAATTTGGTTTGGTCATGATGATAGACGTGCGGGGTAATGATAAACGCCGCATCCAATTTGCCTTGATATTTGGTGACTAATTCCTTCAAGTCTGGAATATTCGGAGGGGCTTTCAAACCAGCATCTTTGAAAACTTTGGCAGTCGCAGCATAGGCTTCTTTAGAGGGGTCAGAGACCAGCACAACCTCGGTGGTATCCGCCATTTTTAACATCTGTTTGATGTGATGACGGGCCATACCGCCGACCCCAATCATCACCGTCCGTACAATAACGCTCATAGAATTTAACGAATCTCCTCGACGGCCCAGTGGTCGCCCATTGCCCGTCGGCCTTTCGCCAAACCTTCCCCTTCAGAAATTTGATAAATCAGGTCGGGTCGTTTCAACATTTCGGGACGCAGGTTTACCCCTAATCCCGGCCCTTCTGGAATAGCCAAATGTCCATCTACGACCTTCGGGGCCAATTCGCTGATGATGGGGAAATAGGTCTGATAAAAGGCTCGCACGGATTCTACAAAATAAAGATTGGGAATGTGTGCGCCGAGGTGCATACAGGCCGCATGACAAATCGGGCCAGCGACGTTATGTAGCACCAATGGCACGCCAAACGTCTCTGCTATATTAGCGATTTTCCGGGTCTCCGCAATGCCACCATTCCACACCGGATCGGTCATCACAATTTGGGAGACGTGCTTTTCTAGCCATTCCCGCAACTGCCAGCGGGTCATCAATAATTCTGAGCCAATGACCGGAATGGAGGTGCGGCGAGAAAATTCACGAATTTCATCAGGATAGACCGCCGACATGACATCTTCTACAAAGAGGATGTTATAAGGCTCAAGCGCACGGGCAATCCGTTCCATACTGACCCGATTCCAGCGGAAATGACACTCGATGCCAATTTCCATATCCGTCCCCACCGCATCTCGAATTTGGCGAACGGGGATTAGGCCCTTTTCGACATCGGCAAGGCTGATATATTGCCCGAACGATGGTTCGCTAAATTGATCGAAAGGCCAGATTTTCATCGCCTTGATACCATCTGCCAACAAACTCTTCGCTAGTGCCCCGGCGTCCTCATGCCATGCCACATAATCCTGCACCGGGCCAAAGCCAATACAAGTGTTATAGGTCGGCACTTTTTGGCGGGTCTTGCCACCGAGCAAATGATACAGGGGGGCGTTGTAATGCTTGCCCATGATGTCCCACAGCGCGACCTCGATAGCAGAAAGCGCCCGTGTTTCTGCTCCGGCATAGCCATGATACATGAGGTTATCCATGACAAAACGCCACAGGCCCTCAATATCCAGCGCATCCTGACCAAGTACCAGTGGCGCGATAGTACCATGCAGCGCCCCTTTTGCACCGGGGATTTTGTCTACCGTTTCGCCCAGTCCGATGAGGCCAGAATCAGTGTGGACACGTACCACCATCAAACGGGGATATTCAGCCCATTGTAAAGATTCAATTGCAATAATTTTCATGGTTGCCTAATTTCAAGAATCAAGTCCATCACTTTTCGATAATCAATCGCTTCGTTGTAATACCCGCATAGCGAATTCCATAATTCCGGATGCGGCTGGGTGTCAAAATGTCGGGTGGCAACTTCGCGCAGGGCCTCCATCAACCCAAGATTTTCCTCCTCTTTTAGTGCAGCCAGCGCAAAACTGCTCGAACGGCTAATCCCCGCCCCACATGCTACCAAGACAATTTTGCCGAGTGCCTTTTGGGAACGGACAAATTCAATGCCTTGCGTAAGCAGGTTGATTGGAATCGGTTCGCCGTCCTCGACAGGCAGATACAACGCGGTGATGTCTGGTTGCTCGACCAACTCCGCCAATTGGAGCATTGCCCCGATGTTGCGTGATTGTAAATAGTCCAAATCACGGGTATCGCGGTATTTGCCAATATAGAGCCAAGAGCGAATCCGATCCATATCAGATTACTTTCACAGTATTGATAAGCGTCCCTATACCCTCAATCTCGATTCGCACCTCATCATCCGCCTGCAAGGTAAATTCGCCGGGGGGTACGACACCTGTTCCCGTCAACAGCACCACGCCTTCGGGATAGGTATTGCTACGCCCCAGATAATCCACCAATTCGGGAATGGTACGTTTAATACGCGAGGTATGTACCGCACCCTCAAACATTACTTCGCTGCCCCGACGGATATGAATATGAATTGAGGTATCGGGCCAATCCGTGCTTGCTTTGAGCAGGATTCCCGGCCCGATCGCACACGAAGCAGTATAGACTTTGGCTTGGGGTAGATAGAGCGGATTTTCGCCCTCAATATCCCGACTGCTCATGTCATTGCCAACTGTAAAACCGACCACTTCCATTGCCGGATTGATGACAAGGCCCAACTCCGGTTCGGGCACTGACCACGTGGCGTCGCTGCGGATGCCCACCCCGGCATGTACCCCGACTACCCATCGTCCCCGCGCTTTAAAAAATAATTCGGGACGCTCGGCGCGATAGACACGGGCATACACATCCCCGCCGTCCTGTGATTCTTCTTGGCGGGCAACCTTGCTTCGTTCATACGTCACCCCGGCAGCCCATACATCTTGTTCATCCACTGGAGCTAACCAATGCGGGGTGTTTTCGGCGGGGGCATTCTCAAAAATGGCGGCAGGGAAGGTCAATAGACTAGCCCGACCCGCTTGCAGGATTTCTTCTATGGCAGTTTCAGCACGGCCCATACTCGACTTGAGCCATGCGGTCAGGGTTGGATATTCGCTGTGGACATCCTGCACTTTTTCATTGAAGCGTACCCCCAACCGTGAACCATAGTTAGGATGGAAATAGCGGACTAGTAACGGATCGTTCATTAAGTTTTTCGCTTTCTTTAGGACACGGGACTAAAGCCGCCGTGTTGAATATAGATTAAGGAAGGGTCTAATCTTGTGGTTGTTCACCTTTGGACGACAAACCGCCATCCACTTCATAATTCGAGCCTGTCACAAAACTCGCTTCATCCGATGCCAAAAATACAAACACACTAGCGACCTCATCAATCGTGCCGACTCGTCCAATCGGGTGCATGGCATCAAACTGCTGACGCAGATATTCAGGTCGAGACTGTGCCGCCAAAAAATCGTGCAGCATTGGGGAGTCAATTGTGCCGGGTGAAACCGAATTGACCCGAATCCCCAAGCCAGCATAATCGGTGGACATGGCACGGGTCAGGGCGATTAAGGCGCCTTTGGTGGCGGAATAGGCCGCAATCCCCGGCAGGCCACGAATTCCAGTCACACTTGCCATATGGATAATGCTGCCCTGTCGCATCGCCAGCATATCAGGAATTACGGCGCGGTTACACAGGTACGCTCCACGCAAATTCACCGCGATACAGCGGTCAAAATCGTCGGGGTGCAGTTCATGAATTCGACCCGAAGGCATGACGGCAGCATTATTGACTAACACATTAATTGGGCCGAAACGCTCTTTAAGGCGAGAGACCGCCTGATTGACACTCTGCTCATCGGTGACATCTGCACCGAGAGCGATGGAGTGACCACCCGCCGCCAAAATTTCATCCACCACTTTTTGACAGGCACTTTCGTGTAAATCCAGAACGCCGACTTTCGCCCCCTCTTTAGCAAACCGTACCGCGATGCCATGCCCGATACCGCGTGCCGCCCCTGTCACAAGGGCCACTTTATTTTGTAGACGCATAAAAACTTCCCTTTAAGTAGTAACGGAATTCACCTCAATCCAGCGACCTTCTTGATTACTTTTGATAGCTGCTGCCAGAATCCGCTGAATTTTCGCCCCAACCTGAAAATCAGGCATAGGCTGTTTATTTTCGAAGATGGCCGTGATAAACCCGCGTGTCATGTTATCCTGCTGGCGGAAAATATCCCGATAGGTGTTATGTACGGTATCACGCCGCGCCCCGGCCCAAATGCGTTCGGGAATCTCCAGCGGCTTGACTTGTCCTTCTCCGACCCGTGCGCCTGATACGGTCTGTATCGTTGCCCAATCCGTATAACTATAGAGTGTGCCACCAGAGCCGTGAAATTCCATGTGGTGGGTCTGTCCAAAAGGGGTATCCTCATAACACACCGCACTGACCTGAATGACCCCGCTGGCCCCATTTTCAAATTGCAGGGTGACAATCGCCCCGTCGTCGCCCACTTGATAGGGCTTGCCCTCCGAGTCAGTGGATACACGCTCCACCAGATGAGTCAAATGGCAGCTTACGCTTTTAACATCCCCGTACAACATTTGGGCAATGTAGAAAAAGTGAGTGCCGAGATCGCCGACCACCCCTGCGCCTGCTTTACCCAAATCAAAGCGCCATTGATATTCCCCATTGCGGGCATAACCCGTATAGTAGCGCATGTTGAGGTGATAGGGGTGCCCAATATAGCCGTCGTCTATCAGTTCTTTCAAAAAGCGGCTGGTCGGCATGAAACCATAGGTAAACGGCACGAGCGTCTTGAGGTGATGCGCCGTCGCAAAATCGGCCATCTCTTTGGCTTGGGCATAGGTCATTGCCAACGGTTTTTCGCACAGCACATGCAACCCTGCCTGCATCGCTTCCATCGCAATTGGATAATGGGCGTCGTTCGATGTAGAAATCACCACCGCATCCAAACGCCGATCCTCAATCATGTCATGATAATCGGCATACACATAGGGAATATGCCAGCGTTCGGCCATATGTTTGGCCTTGTTCACATCACGTCCACAAATCGCGTCAATCTTGGCATGGGGGTGATGCGCCAGTGCTGGCAGGTGCATGGAATCCGCCCACCAACTCGTTCCGACAATGCCCACATCTACAGGGTCTATCATGGTTTTACTCCGTTTTGCGTTCAACAAAATCAAGCGAGGGTGAGGGGCTAATCGCCGTCCAACCGCCATCCACAATCAAAGTTTGTCCCGTAACTTGAGAAGCGGCAGGAGACAAGAAAAACAGGGCTGCGTTGGCAATATCCAATGGGAAAGCCGGACGCTGGGTCGGGATAACTCGTCCCCATACGATCTCATAATTAGGGTCATCCACCAAATTACGCGGGGTAACGGTTGCCCCCGGCGCGACAGCATTAACGGTGATGCCATAGGGGGATAGCTCAACGACCAGATTTTTTGCCAGCATTTCAAGGGCGGCTTTCGTCATGGCATAGGCAGCGATATAGGGAATGGCCTGATGACCTGTGACGGAGGACATAAACAATATCCGTCCGCCGTGACCTGCCTCCCGCATATGTCGAGCGGCTGCTTGGGCGAGGAAAAATGAGCCGCGCAGATTTACCCCCAACACACGATCCAGATTTTCAGGCGGGTAGTCAAAAAAATCGCCCCAGATGGTTAATCCCGCATTTGCCACAGCCATATCTAAACGACCAAATTGACGGACGGCTTCGGTTACAAGGCCGCGTGTTTGTTCCACATTGGCAACATCACCACCCATGCCTACACAAACACCACCTTCCGCCGCGATGGTTTGGGCGACATCTTGAGCAAGGATGGCATCCACATCATTTAATAATACTTTGGCACCGCGCAGCACCAGTTGGCGGGCGATTTCATAGCCGATACCCACACCAGCGCCTGTCACAATGGCGACCTGCCCCTCAAAATTTTTTTCACTCATAAACTTTTGCTCCTAAAAGGTATTGCAGGTTATTATACAGAGGAGTTTAACGCTTCAAAAATTAGGGAAAAATCTTATGCGATGGGTTCGTTTTGACACTGAAAAAGGGTCACATTTTGGTTTATTAGAAAATCAGAGCGTTCTTTCGACCTCGCTTACATGGTCGGAGATTTTGGCGGGTCATACGCCTAACCCCAAAGTCGAGTATGCGCTGGGTGCATTTCCCTTACTTGCACCCATTGAACGCCCCGGCAAAATCATTGCCATCGGCCTCAATTACATGGATCACTGCCGCGAAACCAATACCGAACCCCCCAAACGACCTCTAATTTTCACTAAATTTACCACCGCCATCACTGGCCCCAACACCCCAATTCAGTGGGCCTCTGCTTTGACCGAGCAGGTAGATTATGAAGCCGAACTCGCGGTGGTCATCGGCAAAAGGGCTAGGCACGTCTCCGAAACCGAGGCGCTCGATTATGTATTTGGCTACACCTGCGCCAATGATGTCAGCGCTCGTGATTTGCAATTTGGCGATGGACAGTGGATTCGGGGTAAGAGTCTCGACACGTTTTGTCCGATTGGGCCAGTGTTAGTCACCAAAGATGAAATCCCCGACCCACAGGCATTGGCGATTCGCTGTATTCTAAATGGTGAACATGTCCAAGAAAGCAATACCAGCGAGATGATTTTTGGGGTAGCCCATCTGATTTCATTTGCTTCGCAGGCCTTTACGCTCGAACCCGGCGACATCATCTTGACAGGCACGCCACACGGCACAGGTGCTTTCCGCAATCCTAAGCTATTTATGAAACAGGGGGATCGGGTCGCAGTAGAAATTGATGGTATCGGCAGATTGGAAAATACGTGCGAAGTCCTATGACCGAACCCATCTTGCCCTCCCTAGACGATATTTTAGGCACATCGCAGTCTGTCCAAAATACACGCATTTATGGTCAAGGTGCAGAAGGTAAACTGCCCCTGACCGAAGAGATGCTGCTGAATGAACCCAGTGGGAATCTGTTTGGTATGACCCTCAATGTTGGTATGGGTTGGAATCCGGCGGATGTGGGTCGCACCCCTTATTTGATTCTGAGTACATTAGGTGGCCTGCGCAGCGAGGATGGTCGCCCGATTGCGCTGGGGTATCACACCGGACATTGGGAACTGGATGCGCTGGTGAGGGCCGCTGCCGAAACCCTGCGTGAAAATGGGGCACTGCCATTCTCCGGTTATGTCAGCGATCCCTGCGACGGACGTTCACAAGGGACTCCGGGTATGATGGACAGTCTGCCCTATCGTAACGATGCAGCAATGGTGATGCGGCGTTTGATTCGCTCCTTGCCCACCCGCGCCGGAGTCTTGGGCGTGGCGACCTGTGACAAGGGCCTACCTGCGATGATGATGGCTTTGGCGGGATGTCATGATCTACCGGGGGTCATTGTGCCAGGAGGGGTAACATTACCCACCGCTGAGGCCGAAGATACCGGGATGATCCAAACCATCGGGGCACGCTTCGCACACGGCATGATTAGCCTAGATTACGCCGCTGAAATGGGGTGTCGGGCCTGTGGGTCACCGGGAGGGGGTTGTCAATTTTTGGGGACGGCGGCGACTTCACAGGTCGTCGCAGAGGCGTTTGGCATGACCTTACCGCACAGCGCCCTTGTGCCATCGGGCGAACCCGCGTGGTTGGATATGGCGGGACGTTCAGCCCTAGCCCTCTTGCGACTCACCACCCGTCAAATTTCACTTGGGCATATTTTGACCGCTGCCTCGCTAGAAAATGCGATGCTGGTACATGCCGCGTTTGGTGGCTCGACCAATTTGTTGCTGCATATTCCCGCGATTGCCCATGCCGCCGGATTGACTCAACCCACTGTTGACGATTGGACACACGTCAATCGCCGCACCCCGCGCTTGGTGGATGCCCTGCCGAATGGCCCGCGCAATCACCCGACGGTACAGGTATATATGGCGGGGGGTGTGCCGGAAGTCATGCTGCATCTACGCGATATGGGCCTGCTTAATTTGGATGTATTGACCGTCACAGGCGAAAAACTATCTACCGTCCTCGATTGGTGGGAACACAGCGAACGCCGCCAAACCGTGCGGAAAATTCTGGGGGCAGGCAATCAAATCAACCCTGATCTTGTGATTATGAGTCCCGATGTAGCCCGTCGGGAAGGATTAAGCAGCACCGTCGTTTTCCCAACGGGTAACATTGCGCCACAGGGAGCAGTCATCAAGGCTACTTCAATTGACTACTCGGTGATTGGGCCGGATAATACCTATCGGCATCGTGGCCCTGCTCGTGTTTTTACCTCGGAACGCGCCGCCGTTCGTGCCATTAAAGGCCAAACCGATAAACCCGTCCAAGCAGGCGATATTGTAGTGATGATTGGCGTCGGGCCATCGGGAACGGGCATGGAAGAAACCTATCAAGTCACCTCTGCCCTAAAATTTATTCCTTGGGGCAAGACGGTATCCGTGCTGACCGATGCACGATTTTCTGGCGTTTCCACCGGGGCATGTATCGGGCACATTGGGCCAGAAGCCTTATCCGGTGGGCCGATTGGCAAACTGCGCGATGGGGACATCCTCGAAATTGTGATTGACCGCGAAAATCTCATCGGGCAGATTAATTTGGTCGGTACAGACGGGCAAGATTTATCACCCCAGCAGGCCGCTGAATTACTCGCCAAGCGTGACCCTCATCCCGATCTACACCCCCATACACTGTTGCCGGACGATACCCGTCTGTGGGCCGCATTGCAGGAGGCCAGCGGGGGAACTTGGCGCGGTTGCATTTATGATACGGATCGCATTATTGAGGTTTTAAAAGCCGGGATGCACGCCCTAAGCCAAAATCCCGCCCAATCTGAAGGAGTTATCTATGGCGATTAGTGGGTATCATTTTATTGCAGGTACACCCAGTGCCGAGGGACATCAGACCTTTACCAGCGTCAACCCACGCACCAGAACCTCCGGTGATGTTCGATTTTTTAATGCCACCCCATCTGAGATTGACCGTGCGGTAAGCGCCGCAGCCGAAGCGTTTAAAATCACACGCAACTATTCCGCCAGTCGCCTTGCTGAATTTCTGGAACAGGTCGCCGCCGAAATTGAGGCGCTCGGCGATGAGTGGTTGAATACGGCGGACATGGAAACCGGGCTAGGATTGACCCGTCTGACAGGGGAACGTGCCCGCACCACTGGACAGCTGCGTGCCTTTTCCAATTTGCTGCGGGAGGGGTCATACGTCGAAGCAATCATTGACACCGCGACGGCTGATCGGCCCGATATTCGGCGGATGCTCTTTCCAATAGGGCCTGTGGCGGTGTTTTCCGCCAGCAATTTCCCATTCGCGTTTTCGGTTGCGGGTGGAGATACGGTGTCAGCATTTGCGGCAGGTTGTCCAGTGATTGTCAAAGCGCATCCCGGTCATCCCGCCACCTCAGAATTGACGGCCCTTGCGATCTACAGAGCCATGATCCTTTGTGATATTCCACCCGGCTTTTTCTCGTTATTGCAGGGCGATAGTGTAGAAGTCGGTCAGACACTAATCCAGCATCCCTTGCTAGAAGCGGTTGGGTTTACAGGGTCGCTACGGGCCGGACGGGCCATTTTTGATACGGCGGCGGCTCGACCTAAACCAATTCCAGTTTACGCAGAGATGGGCAGCGTCAATCCGGTGGTGATTTTGCCAGGGGCAATCGCGGCTCGAATGGAAACGCTGGCGGAGGGGCTTGTTACGTCAGTGACGTTGGGCACAGGGCAGTTTTGTACCAACCCCGGCCTTGTTTTGGTAATAGATAGTGCTGAAACGCGGCAGTTCGTCGAATTGGTCGAATCCCAAATGGAATCACGTGCCCCCGGTGTGCTGTTGAATGCCAGTATTGAGCGGGGATTGGTCAAAGCTGTCACAGAGACAACCCTCCATACTGCTGTGCAAACGCTGACTGGAGTCACTACTGTCCAAGCAGAGGGCTTTTGTTATCCTAACACCGTATTTATAACCCATTCGCAGGATTTTCGCGCCGACCCCACCCTGCAAAATGAACATTTTGGCCCGGTGACAATGTTTGTTATCTGCGAAGATACAGCGGATTTGATGAATACCATCCCCACATTACATGGTAATTTGACGGCGACGATTCATGCTGAAGCGGGTGAAATGGACGAGGCACGCGAGATTTTTGATTTACTACGCAAAAAGGCTGGACGGCTTATTTTAAACGGTTTTCCGACAGGTGTGGCAGTCGTTCATAGTATGCAGCATGGTGGGCCATATCCTGCCACAACCGCTCCGGCAACCACATCCGTCGGCATGACTGCCATCAAACGATTTTTGCGTCCGGTGGCCTTTCAAAATCTGCCGGATGGTCTGCTGCCTGATGCGCTAAAAAACACCAATCCGTTGAATATCTGGCGGATAGTCAATAATCAATTTACCAAAGAGGGAGTTAGCTAGGCATGAATTACCGAGAATTAGGGCGCACCGGATGGAAGGTGTCGGAAGTTAGCTTTGGGGCATGGGCCATTGGCAGTGCATGGGGGTCGGTCAACGATACGGATTCAATGGCGGCCTTACATCGTAGTATTGATCTCGGTGTCAATTTTGTTGATACTGCCGATGTGTATGGCGATGGTCACAGCGAACGCCTGATTGCCAAGCTACGCAAAGAACGCTCCGAAACCATCTATGTTGCTACCAAAGCGGGGCGACGGTTGCCTGCTCAAACAGTTGAAGGGTACAGCCGCGAGAATTTGAATGCGTGGGTTGACCGCAGCCTGAAAAATTTGGAGACCGATTGCATTGATTTGCTGCAACTGCACTGTCCGCCGATGGAAGCCTATTATCACTCCGAAATTTTTGGCATTTTGGATGATATGGTACAGGCAGGCAAGATTCGTTATTACGGGGTCAGCGTGGAAAGGGTCGAAGAAGCCCTCAAAGCGATTGAATACCCCGGTGTTCAATCCGTCCAGATTATTTTTAATATGTTCCGTTTCCGTCCAAGTCAACTCTTTTTTGAGCAGGCTAAACGCCGCAAAGTTGGCATTTTGGCACGTGTGCCGCTGGCAAGTGGGATGCTCACGGGCAAAATGACCCGCAGCAGTCAATTTTCGTCGGATGACCACCGCAGTTTTAATCGCAAAGGGGAAGCCTTTGATATGGGTGAGACCTTCTCCGGTGTGGATTATGAAACGGGCTTGCAGGCGGTGGAGGAATTACGCAGTATTATCCCCGGCGGCGCGACGATGGCCCAGTTCGCCCTGCGCTGGATATTGATGTTTGACGCCGTGACGTGTGTAATCCCCGGCGCGAAATATCCGGCACAGGCCGAAGACAACATTAAAGCATCAGCCCTCGCCCCACTAAACGACAGTCAGATGGCAAAAGTGCATGAGGTTTATGACCAATACATCCGTCCACAGGTACATCACCGCTGGTAACGCAGCAGCCACCCCACCAATCCAGTCATGGCAAACCATTTTTTGCCATGACTGATTATGATTATTGCGTCGTCGAAGCCGTTCGTTGTATCCACATCGTGAGGGCGGTTTGATGGCGCAATCGCTGTGAGAGAACCCGCATCATCTCCAAAGCAACTTGCGGTTTTGCAAACAAAAGGGTAATCAAATCTTCACGGGTTAAAACGTATAAAGTGACATTTTCTAAACAGCTTACAGTAACCGTCGAATATTGCCCATCCAATATCTCCATCTCGCCAAACGCATCGCCCAGCCCAAAAGCGGTAATGATGGTTTGCTGGTGTTGGTCGTCGGTGACACCAACGACCAATTTGCCCGCCGCTGTAATGAACAGGTTGTCACTTTTTTCGCCCTGATGGATCACTTCATCCCCCACATGAAATTGACGAATCGTCAGCAGCAAAGCCAAATCCACCAAGTCCTCATCCGCCAAGCCATTAAATAAAGCCCCCTGATGCAAAATGCGTTTGCGTTGTTCCAATTCAGATTGGGGAACTAGGACTTGGCGCTCATTCAATTGAATCAGGCGGGCAAGTTGCGGCTGCTCGGTATTGAGTTGATTGTCCAATTGCAGCCATACATCACTTTCTTCCGAAGGCAACACACTGCGCAGCCAAATCCATGTATACAAGCCCATGCTTCCCCGTAAGACATCTAGCTGCTGCTCGGCGGTTTGTAGCTGGCGATTGAGCGTCTCAACTAATTTAGCATTTTGGCTCAGGGCGATATTTTTACGCAGAATACCTCGTTGGGCCTGCAGGGTGACATAGCGCTGGATGAGATGGGTACGGTCTTCGCCAATTGTCCCTCGGTGTTGCGCCAGCAGTTGTGCCACCATTTCCGGATTGCGAGTTGCCATCAATTCACCTGCACTCAATATGCCTGCCAATTCTAAGTGAATGGCTTGGCTCTCTCGCTCTAGCGTCCGGCGCATGATGATGATAATCAGAACCATACTGCCTAACCCCATACCGAGTGCTGTCAGCAGCAGTTCCGCCCCCGATAGATGTTTCACCACAAAGTTAAAACTGGCATGGGTCATGATGACCAACAGGAGGCCAAATAAAAATCGGTTGACGCGAGTACGATTGGGAAAAGGTAAACTCGCCCCGGCGATAGTCCCGACTAGTGCAGTTGTAAAGCCATGAACAAGGCTAGTCGAGAGCGAGCGGGTCATGGCTAATTGGACTCCGGTATCAGGATTATTGACGACATAGACAAGGTTCTCAACCATCGCAAACCCAATCCCAATTGCAAAACCATAGGCCATCCCGTCAGCGGCATAACGCAGAATGAAACGACGCATCAAAACAATCAATAAAGCACTTTTGAGGCTTTCTTCTAAAATCGGGGCTGCAAGAAGATTTAAGTCTTTAATCGTTGCCAAATCTTGGTCAAGCATAAATCGGTTAATGGCATAAGCGATGCTAAAAACTAAAACGCCCCAACCAATAGACAACCCTAACACTTCATGGCGACTGGCGGCGTAAATTTCGAGGAGATGCACCAGATAAAGAAAAAACAGGGGGATTAAAATCCCAAGCAGATATGCCATATACATAGGAACACCCGCAATAACCCGTGTAGTAATGTGTGTCACTATACCATTAAATGGTGAGAACGACTAAATATGCTTGATACCGCCCCCGATATAAGCTAAAGTTTGTCCAATAGCATCCCATAATCAGAATACATTGTCATGAAACGCACAACCTCTGAAATCTCAGCCGGAAACTTTAGCCCACTCAGCACCGATATTCGTTTTTTGGGCAATCTATTGGGCAGCATCATCCGGGAACAACATGGCAAGGATGCCTTTGAGTTAGTTGAGACGGTCCGCCAAACGGCCAAAGCCCGTCGCAATGATGAAACGGGCGCGGCTGAAGAATTGGCAACTATCATTAATAAACTCGATTTGAATCAGCGCCGTATCCTCATCAAAGCCTTCAGCAATTATTTTCAACTCATCAATATTGCCGAAGACCATCAGCGCATCCGCATTTTGCGTCAACGAGAACACGAAGAAAACTTGACCGAATCCATTGGCGAATCTATCCAAGCCTTGCACGCACACGGTCTGACTGCTGATGAGGTACGGGCCATATTGGAACAAATCTCGGTGCGGTTGGTCTTGACCGCTCACCCCTCTGAGGCGAAGCGTAAAGAAGTCCTCGTGAAACTGCGCCATATTGCCCAATTATTGGCTTCCAAAGAATACCATACTGTCTTGCCACGTGAACAGCAGGCGCTAGAAAAAGCCCTTGCCGAAGAAATTGAGGAATTGTGGCAGACCCAACCGACCCGCGCTTCCAAAGCAACCGTCTACGATGAAGTGGATTTTGGTCTCTATTTCATCACGTCGGTCATTATGGACGTGACGGCCTCGATCTATGAGGAACTTGAAGCGGCCCTTGTCCAATATTATCCCAATACCGATTGTTCGAATCTGCCTATCCTACTGCGTTTTGCATCATGGATTGGGGGGGATCGAGATGGCAACCCAAATGTGACGCCTGAAGTGACATTGGACACCCTCAAAACCCTACGTGAAGCTGCCGTGCAAGTCTATCTCCAAGAAATCGAGTTTTTCCGCGAACACCTTACCCAGTCGGTTGAGGAAATCGGCGTATCGGACGCATTAGTTGAGTCGGTCAATGGCAGTGGTAGCACCAAATATACCGGGGAGTTTTATCGCCAAAAGATGGACTCCATCGGGTGGCAGCTAAAATCGGGCATCTACAAAACAGGTGACGATTTATTAGAAGATTTACGCCTCGTCCAGAACAGCCTCATGGAAAATAAGGGGCATCGAGTGGCGCGTGGCGTTCTACAGCGGTTGATGACCATTGTGCGCGTATTCGGCCTACACCTCATACCATTAGAAGTGCGTGAAGATGCCCGCCTTCATGCCGCCGCCCTCCACGAAATTTTCCATCACTATGGGTTGGAGCGTAATTATTTGGAACTGCCCGAAGAGGATAAGCAGTTTTTGCTCTCGCGTGAAATCGCCAATCCGCGCCCCCTCTTCCCCATTGAATCGCCTTTTTCGCCCGCGACCAATCGCATTATCGAAACGTGGCGCATGATCGCCAAAGCCCATCGGTTATATGGCAAAACGGTGATTGATACCGTCATCGCCAGCCGCAGCGAATCCCCCAGCGACATCCTAACCATGATGCTGTTTGCCCGTGAGGTGGGAATTGATACCGATGTGGATTTGGTCCCCCTGTTTGAAACGATTGACGACCTACATAACGCACCAATGGTGATGGCAACGCTCTTTCAAAACAGCGCCTATCGTCAACATGTTGAAGCACGTGGAATGCGCCAACAGATTATGTTGGGTTATTCGGATAGCTGCAAAGACGGTGGTTATCTGGCCTCCAATTGGTCGCTGTATGTCGCCCAACGCGAACTAGCCGACCTGTGCAAAACACAAAATATCAATCTTGAACTGTTTCATGGGCGTGGGGGCAGTATTGGACGTGGTGGTGGGCCAACCAATCGGGCCATTTTGTCCCAACCCCCCGGCTCGCTGCATGGCCGCATCAAGATTACGGAACAAGGTGAAGTGATTGCCTATCGTTATGGCAATGCCGAAATTGCCCGCCGCCATTTGCATCAGGTCATGAATGCCGTGCTGCTGGCCTTCGCTATGCCCTCCCAAATACCCATCGAACCACAATGGCTCGACACCATGAGCACCCTAGCTGAGATGGGACGTGACGCCTATCGCAAATTTGTATTCGAGACGCCCCAATTTCTGGATTATTGGCAGCAGGCCACCCCCATCCGTGAATTATCCCTCATGCAGATTGGCTCACGCCCTGCCAAACGTCAACAAGGGGGTTTCAGCGAGGTTCGGGCTATCCCTTGGGTGTTTTCATGGATGCAAAGCCGCGCCATTATTCCAAGCTGGTATGGTCTAGGTCATGCGCTCGAAAATTACCTTCAACAAACGCCAGATGGCCTTGCCCAACTACGGCACATGTTCCAAGTCTGGCCTTTCTTCCGTGCCCTGATTGAAAACGCCCAACTTGACCTTGCCAAAGCCGATATGGGCATTGCAGAATTATACGCCTCATTGGTAGATGACGCGGCCCTGCGTGAGACCGTGTTCCAAGAAATCAAAACGGAACACACCCGCGCTTGTGACCAGATTTGCCGGATTTTAGGGTTACAAGGGATTCTAGAAAATTTGCCCGTTATGCAGCGATCTATTGAGCGGCGCAATCCCTATGTTGACCCGTTAAACTTTATTCAAGTGAGCTTGCTGCGTGATTTGCGCCATCTCGTCCCTGACCACCCCCAATTTGAAGCAACCCTGAAGGCCGTGCTGTCCACAGTAAATGGTATTGCCGCCGGGATGAAAACCACTGGATAATAGTGATTATGAAAGAACCACGTATCGAGTTTGAAATTAGCGGCATGGCGCACGGCGGCAGTGCGATTGGACGACATGAAGGCAAGGCCATTTTTGTCCCCTATGCCATTGTCGGGGAAACCATCGGGGCGCGGATTGTCGAAGATAAGGGTAATTTTGCACGGGGGGAGTTGATTGAAATTATCGCCCCGTCCGAAAATCGTGCCGAGCCGCGTTGTCCGCACTTTGGCGTTTGTGGGGGCTGTCATTGGCAGCATATCCACTACGAAGCCCAATTGGAATTTAAACGCCAAATCGTATCAGATCAACTCGCCCGTATCGGCGGCATTAAGGAGGCGGTGGTACATCCCACCATCGGCAGTCCGAGTGAATGGCAGTATCGTTCGCACGTCAATTTTCATCGCACCTATGACGGTCAACTTGGCTTTGTGACGACGGATGACCGCACCATTATGAATATCAACGAATGTCACATTATCCGCCCCGAACTCGTTAGTTTATTTGAGCAGTTCAAAGACAAACGCCTCAAGCCAGAGCAAAAACGGGTACGCCTGCAAGTCGGTTCACAATCCACCGAAACATTGGCGGCGACAAATGTGGGCGACGAAACGGGCAGTGACGAAACCCGCACCATTATGGGCACAGGCAAAGTCTATTACACCATCAAAGATCACAATTTTGAGGTTTCGGCGGGCAGTTTCTTTCAGGTCAATCTCCCCCAAGCCGAAACATTGGTCAATTTAGTATTGGAACGGCTGGCCCTACAAGGGTCGGAGCATGTGTTGGATTTGTACAGCGGAGTTGGATTGTTTTCGGCTTTCCTTGCACCCGAAGCCCGTAAAGTAACCACGATTGAGTCCTATCCGCCTGCCGTTGCTGATGCCAGAGGCAATTTAGCCAAATTTTCAAATATCAAGGTCATGCAGGGCACAGCCGAACAACTTCTAACGCGCTTTTTGCAGGGTCATTTTGACGCCGCCGTGATTGACCCACCGCGTGCTGGCATGAAACCCGCCGCGCTGGATGAGTTGATTAAATGCAAACCGCGTAAAGTGATCTATGTCTCATGCGACCCGGCGACGCTTGCGCGGGATGCCAAAAAGCTCGTCGGGGCAGGTTATCGTTTAGTGGATGTGCAGCCGGTGGATATGTTTCCACAGACCTACCACATCGAGTCGGTTGCGAGCTTTACCCGCTAGGGCCTATGACCTTTTTGCCCGAAAAAGCCTTTCACCTGACAGCCGGGTCACTGCCTATTGTGTTGACCTTGCCCCATGCCACCCCGCTTGAGCAATCGTATGCCACTGAACTACAAGAACGGTTGCGTGGTCTGAAAAAGGCCGAGGGGGGCTTGATTGACATTACCGAACGATTCAAACAAGTCTGCCATTCCCAAAAAGGCACGCCCTATGTCCTCATTGCGCGGGTGCATCGTTCGCGCATTGATTTTAGCCGCAGCAAACAAATCGTCGCGGGTGAACGTGCCTATGATGATGCGCGTGCCGAACCGCTTTATGATGCCTTTGAACAGGCCCTCGCTGGCCTTGTTCAGCAAATTACCCATGCCACGCCAACCGCCCTATTGCTCGATTTACATGGTTGCCGTAGTCGTGATACAGACGTTTATCTAGGCACATTAAACGGCAAAACCATGACTGCGAATGGGCATCTCGATTCCCTGCGAGATCGCTTACATGCCTTATTAAGCAATCGAGGTTGGAAAGTTGAACCAAAACCCGGAGCAACCGAAACCAAATTTACCGGACGTTCCGATAGCATTATTGCGCGACATAATCTGGCAAAACTGGCGGCGCAACCCGGCAATTATGGCAGTTTGCAGATCGAGATTTCCCAACATATTCGATTACGGGCAGCAAATAATCAGCAGTTTGCCCATGACCTAGCCGAAGCCACCTTAACACTACTGGACTAACTCATGTTAGAGGCCGAAAACCTGATTTTTGAATCTTACAGCCGCGTGACTCCCTCGCTGAAAGGCTATGATTCCGAAACGCGCCATCTAGCAGGCATCCAACAGCTATTCGCCCAAGCTGACCTGCCCTTCGATTTTGTCCCGACGATCACGGTCACAGGCAGCAAGGGCAAAGGTTCGACCTCGATTTTTTGTGCGGCCCTGCTGCAAGGCATGGGTCACACCGTCGGCCTGCTAACGAGTCCCAGTTTTTTGAGTGTACGGGAACGGATTCGTGTCAATGGGCAGGCGATTTCCGAAGCGGCCTTTGTTGAAATCATGGATGATCTTTCCCCTGCCATCCGCCGGATTGATGCCGCACTGCCCATTGACCAATATCTCAGTCCAACAGGGTTATTTTTGGCCTGTGCCATGCGCCATTTTATGCAAAATGGGGTGACGGCGATGGTATTAGAGGTAGGACGCGGGGGGCGTTTTGACGATGTGCGTCTGATTGAAAATCGTGTCAGTTGCTTTACCCCGATTATGGCGGAGCATCTGGATAAACTTGGCCCAACCGTTGCCGATGTTGTGTGGCACAAAACGGGGATTATCAAATCCAACAGCGCCGTCGTGAGTGCCCCCCAATCCCCTGAAGTGAGCCAACAAATACGGCAGGTATGTCATGAACTTGGGGCATCCTTTCAGCAGGCCGGGCGAGATATTTTATTTGAGCAGCAGCGTGAATCGGGCTTCCAGCGTGTGGTTATCAATGGCGATACTTTTGAACTCCACACCCCGGCGACGTATCAGGCGAGCAATTTAGCAACCGCCTATGCCGCCGTGTCCGCCCTACAGGTGGGGGATATTCATCAATCCGCCTTGCCCAAAATCGTCCGTGCGGTTCGGTTGCCGGGGCGCTGTGATAAGGTCAGTGAGACCCCGTTAGTATTCGTGGACGGGGCGATTAATCGAGAATCCGCCGAACAATTTCGGGACAGCGTTCTTTCGCTCAGCCATGCCCCGACTATCTTAGTCACGGCCCTGCCACACGACAAAGACCATGTTGGTCTGCTCGAAACCTTGATGCCATATGCCGCTCACGTCATCATCACACAGGTCAGTGCCCAACACCTACTTTTTACGGACGCGGTGGTACAGACGGCCCAACAATTATCTACCTATGTCACCCATCAACCCGCTGTGTTTGAAGCCTTTGCCCAAGCAGTTAAGAGGGCAGGGCAAGCAGGTACAATTTGGGTGGTCGGCACACAATCATTGGTGCGCGATGCCCTCCAATTTTGGCGGCAAGACCTCGAAAATCTGCTTCCCTCGAACCCGTCCTCGGATTGACGGGTAAATACTCTAGCCGAGTCCCCAAACTGAAGAAACCTCTTTTTAGCAAGGAATAACCATGATGCTAAGGCGCCTTTGTTGGGTATGTTTGGTCGTATTATGTCTCTCGATTGGATTGCCCCAAGCGGGTCATGCCCAAGATAATCCTTTTCAAAAATTGACCTATGATGGCCTCGAACGCACCGTCTATGTGCATGTACCGCCCTCCTATTCCGAAAGCCAACCCCTCCCATTGGTGTTGATGCTGCACCCCTTTGCATCATCCGGGAAAGCTATCGCCGCGCTGACCGGATTGGATGCTGCCGCCGACGCACAAGAATTTATCGTAGCGTATCCCGACAGCTATGATTTACGCTGGGATGATGGTCGAAGTGCCTATTCGCCCCTCCCCGATACCGAGCCAGTAGATGATCTTGGCTTTATTAACTACCTCCTAGACGAACTGAGCGCGACTTACTCCATTGACGAACAGCAGATTTACTTGATGGGGTCTGGCAATGGAGGGCTGATGGCCTATCGGTTGGCCTGCGAATCACCCGAACGATTTGCGAAAGTAGTGATTGGCAGTGCTCTCATTTGGAACTATCACGAAGAACTATGCCCCACCGCCGCAACCGCCCCCGTTTCAATGCTCATAATGGTCGGCAGCAATGACTTTTACTATCCATTGGAGGGGCGCAATGTCAGTTCGGGCGATTCTGCGCCACCCCTGCGTGTGCAAAGCATGGGGGGTACACTACGATTTTGGGGCGAACGGAATGGTTGTGATCTGAATGATTTTGAAATTTTCACTGAGCCGGACATCCGCCTGTACCAAGACTGTGGGAACGGATCATCGTTAGCCTTTCTTTCCATTGAAAATGCGGGCAACAATTGGCTACGCAGCACAGGCGACCATCAACTCAATCAGTTCGGCGTAGATTACACACAAATAGCCATAAGTTATCTATTTGGCCCACAAGATGATGAGGAGTGGCAGGCATTGGCGACAAAAATGACCAGTGAAGCTATTGCACCCGAAACATTGGCCCGCAACTACACCGTCTATGTCCCTCCCAGTTATGATCCCACCCAACCGACAGCAATAGTGATGGCCCTGCATGGCCGGCCTGATACAGGTGCTGGCTTTGCCTATTTACTGGATTTAAACCGCGTGGCCCGTACCGAAAATTTCATTGCGGTCTATCCTGATGGCATCAATCAAGGCTGGAATTACACCCTCGATTACCCCGGTTATGGGGACAATGAAATTGATGATGTAGGGTTTCTACGCACCCTTGTTACCGATTTAGCACTGGATTTGAATGTAGATACCCAACGGGTCTACTTAATGGGCTTTTCAAATGGCGGCTTTATGACCCAAGCAATGGCCTGTAAAGCCTATGACCAATTTGCGGCATTTGCAGTAATTGGTGCGACGGCCTTCCCCGGCTTTGAAGTCTTTTGCGCCGAAACTCCCGCGATTCCGTTGTTGTTCATACATGGCACTTTGGACGCGAGCATTCCGTGGGATGGTCTGCGCCAACGCGGGCAGTGGGTAACCTACCCCGTATCAGAGTCATTAGGTTTTTGGGCAGTTCATAATGCGTGTGACCCGAATCAGGTTAATTTTACTGATCTTCCCACCGAGGGAAATTCTCCCAGTACGTCGGTAAGAATCTATGACTTTAAAGGGTGTAGCGACGAGGGCAATATCGTTTTCTATGAAATTGACGGTGGCGGACACAACATCCCCGGTGTACCGGGACGACTTGATGAGGAACGATTTGGGGCAGTCAACATGGATATTGATGCTCCAAGTGTCATCTGGGAATTCTTATCGCAATATATCCTCGATCCACTAGCTCAATAAGGAGTAAGAACATCGCGGGGAATCGGCTCATAAGTTTCGCCATTGTCCAAAGACCACACTAAATGAATGCGTGAGTAGTAGGCGGCATCCAATAATCGTACTTCGATGGGATGTCGCCCTGCTTTTAGCTCAAGCATCGTGGTAATGGGCTTATCTCCATCACTGCCGCTTACAAGGAGCACACCGTCCAGCGAAACCTCTCCAACCGTGAGTACCCGCAGGCCAATGCCATAGACCCCATCGGTTGGGACATTCAAATACCCCTTCCAAATCACGGTATAGGGACGCAGCATCGGTAATTTATGAAAGTAGACATCCAAAAAGGGATCAATACGTTCTAGTGCAGGCGACCCACTCCATTCCGTATTGGCATAAAAATAACCGTGCAAGCCATTATTCGTCACCGGGCCATGATACAACATCCAGTTCGGCACCCCGCTCTTCACCGTATAATTCCGAACCTCCCATTCGAGTCCTTGACCGGGGGTTATTTGAATAGCATGGTTGCCCTTTGCTAGTAAACGGCCTTCGCCAGACGGCCACACCTCGCCGTCAATCATCAATTGCCCTGTTGTGAAAAACCGATATTCGCCATACTGGGGTGCGTATAAAACCCCGGTGCTATCCTCGTTCAGGCCCTGTATCGTGGTGATATCCTCTGGGGTCAAATCAATTACGTACATCACTGGATCATGAGCAAATTCGCCCCGCACCCCATAATCAGCCGAGGTGATCGTCGTGAATTTGGCATTGGGATACAACACTTGAGCATATTCATAAGCGAGCCGTTCGGAGAAATGCAGAATAAGCGTAATCGGCCCTGTTGGTGGCGGGATGCGTAATGGTAGGGTGTCAGGGAAATCCACTAGCTCTGATTGCTGCTGATAATCCGGGACTAGAAACTGCATATTCGCTTCGCCATACATTTGTGGGCTAATATAAAACCTGCTGTCGGGTCGCGCTCGCATGAGTTGGCCCGCGATAGTTGAGGATGTCGAATGGCCTAACCAAACATCTTGATCACGTGCCTGTCGCTCGAAATATTTGTCATAATTGAGATACAGAGTCGTTCCCAAAAGTATACTCAAAACACCTATCGCTAAGGGCCGCAATTTGGCCCTAATGAAAATCTGTCCGATTTCTTCCAGAGTTAGGGCCGAAAAATAGCCGATAGCAGGCAAAATCCCAATCGTGCGCAAGCCTTGCGGTGCTTCATGATGGAGGGTTACGAGTCCTGATGCTAAACTGACAATAAACAATCCGATAAAAAACCATTCCTCGGCGTGGTTAAGATGGCGTAGCGACAACCCAATGCCGAGTACAAAAACAACCCCAGTGATGGCATCCACCATCGGGTCAAAGGGCAAATTATGGCGACCATTGGCATCACCTTGCACATGGAACATGCGCAAATGTCTATCTAGACTGATGTCGAGAACGTCTTCCAAAGATACCCCCAACCTATTTTCCTCCCGAAAAACAGAAACTTCCTTGCCGCGATTGGTGTATAGATCAGGGTCCAATTTGTAGAAAACGAGGATCGGCATAAATACCAAAAGTGCTGTTATTGCCCCAAAACTAGTCATGAGCAGAGCTTGTGGTTTCCACCAACGCCATGCTATCAGTCCATAAATGACAAGCGGGATAAGGGCAAACCGGAAAGCAGCATAAAAATAGAGTCCGACTCCTACTGTCAACCCAGCCCACAAAGCATCACGCATCTGCCCATAGCGCACCATACGCATCAAGAAATAGAAGGTCAGCAGGGTAAAAAAACACGTTTCAACGCCCGTCATGGCAATCCGGCTAAAGGTGATGCTCCACGAAAAGACCGCCATAAAAAATCCCATGAGCAGGCCAAACCACCGTCCACGCAGCAGATCTCCCACCAAAAAGGCACTGACAACGGCTGCGACACCAAAAAAAACATGCACAAGGCGTGGGCCAGCCACATTGGTGTCCCCAAACACTCGCAGGGCCTGAGCATAGAGCATCAAATGGGGATATGTAATGTTCGGGACAAAAAAGGGGCGAAAGTTTGCATCGTTCAACATTCTACGCGCATCGAGGAGAGCCAATGCCTCGTCATACCAAATGCCGCTCGGAATATCTGTGAGTTTATAGATACGCAGAAATATCGCTACAAACAGGAGCAGTTGCAAAAATGCCGCTGTCACCTGATTAATGACGATCTTCTTGGGGATAGCACGGGTCAATACGACTCCTCCAGCTATCCAAAAAACCACCCCTAAAAGGAAATCATTCCATGTGTCTTGAGTAGGAGATAGCTCCGGCTTTGTCTTTAAAAACTCTTGTCCAGACGAGAGAATAAGGCCGAGGCCAATCGCTAAACCTATGATGCCTGCTACCCGTCGCCAACCGCTCGCAACCCCTAATTGACGTTTCTCAGGATAAGGTTTGGAGGGAAAAATAGGCGTAAAAACCATCATCAGCGAGCTACCCAATGCCAACCAGCGTAGCCCTCCCCATAGGTTCAACTCCTCGAAAGATTGGTGAGCCAGATAACTGAGCAATAGGACGATGGGCAGGACGCCAAGCCCCACCCATTGATTGTGCTGTATTTTTTTCAGATTTTCGCCAAGAGTTGATAACAAGGTTTGACTCATGCGAACCTTTTCCTGTTAAGGGATGTCAAGATTTCTAGCGCAGTGTGTAGATGCTTTATACTATAGGCGATGTTAGCTGCTATGACTGTAAGAAAATCTATTCGATTTTGCACTGCGGAACTGATGGATGAAACAAAAAAAATACCATTGGCTTGTTTTGGTGGGGATTCTCATTCTGGCGGGATGTTTACGCTATATTGGAATCAATTGGGATTATTATAGCCATAGCCACCCGGACGAATTATTCCTAACCGCCATCGCCACACGGGTTGGTGATCGCAGTGAATTGCTTGATAACGTCAAAAAACGCTGTGCAGATGACCCCCGCCGCCACGCCTATTTTAATACGCGCTGTAGTCCCCTCAATCCCAATAATGTCAATGAAGGCAGCTACGCCTATGGTACTCTGCCAACGTTCATGGTGTATACAGCGGGTGAAGTGGCGGTAGAAATCACAGGAAATAAGCTCTGGCGCGAATTCGATGGCCTCCACCTTGTTGGGCGTTTTGTCAATGTAATTGCCGATGTGCTGGCAACCCTGATGGTATTTATCATCGGGCGAAGGCTATTTAGTATCCGAAGCGGACTATTTGCGTCCATGCTCTACGCCGCTGCCGCCCTACCCATTCAGCTTGCCCACTATTGGACGGTGGACACGCTTGCCAATCTATTTTTCCTCATCGCGCTCTACGCCGCCGTCGTCATTAGCCAGCGGGGTCGAACATGGGCCTTTATCTTATTTGGTTTGGCAGTAGGGGCTGGCGTCGCCTCGCGTATCAACATCGCAATGGCGGCGGGTCTAGCTCCATTGGCGGCTTTTATCTATCTCCGCACGCTCTATCTGCAAAAGCCCGATGCCTCGCGCAAATTCCACTTTTTTCAATGGGTACGGGTCGCGCTGCTGTTGGTCATCACAGCGGGGATTGGATTTCTGACCTTTCGCATTGCCCAACCCTATGCCTTTAAAGGGCCGGATATTTGGGATCTGCAAGGCAATGAAAAATGGTTCGATGATATTGAGTACGTCTCGAAATTATCGTCCAAGCAGGATGACGGATGGCCGCCTTCGCACCAATTCGCCGGGCGTCTCTCCTATTTTTATCCTTGGGCTAATATGGTGTTGTGGGGCATGGGTCTGCCACTAGGAATTTTGGCGACTATTGCTTTGATCCAAGCCATCAATAAACAAGTCCAGCAGTGGGAATTGTCGCCTCAGGTGGCTTTGCTAACCGCATGGTTTATCGCCTATTTTGGGTGGCATGGTCGGCTGCATTATATGACAATGCGCTATTATTTGCCGCTGTATGGCGTATTGTGTCTGCTATTGGCATGGTGGTTGCTGCAAATCCGGCCCCGTTGGTCAGTACGCCTACGGAAAGTTGTTGTCTTGGCTACATTTTTATGGGCTTTTGTTTTCACGGGCATTTATCGCGCCCCACAAACCCGTGTCGAGGCAGCACGTTGGATTGACCAAAACATGCCAGCGGCGGTCACTGGTATTGGTGAGGACGGCACTTGGTATCATTTGACGCCGGGGCGTGGAATGCGTTATCGCATGGTCACGTATTACAAACCTGAACCCACCTTTGAGCAACTTTCGTATGAGAGCCGTCCCATCACCATCACGGGCGAGGACACAATTGTCTTTAAGCGTTTATGGCTGCGTTGGATCGAGTCTACTCCCATTCGCGTGAATGTGCAGTTTGTTGCCTTGGACGACAATGATATTGAAACCGAATTGCTGCTTGTTTTCGATGCCACCAGCGAAAATCCCCATGAGATGCGGATAGATTTGCCGCCCGATAAACAAATCGAAGTGAAGCCGGGGGCCTATCGCTGGAAAATGACGGTTGAATGGGACACGGATGTTCCCATGATTCATATCGTGCCCGCTATTGAATACCTCAACGTTACGAGTGACCTATGGAGTATCGGGGCAATTCAGTTGCAACCAACAGGTCGGGCCAACATTATCCGTTATGCCATGACCGACCAAGATTATGCCTTTGGCTTCGTCCTCAAAGATCACGATCAAACCTTGAAGGGTCTCTATATTGCACACGCCATTGGCCTACCCAGCAACCTAACACTCGAAATTGAAGACGAAAAATACACCGCTAAATTGGCCTCACAAGATTCCAGCACCAGCCTTTTAGGTGAAGGTCGGTATTTTGAATTTGATGAGCCAATTCGTGTTCCCCATGATACAGCCATCAATATCACCTCGACCTATCCGCTGTGGTTTACGGGTACGACTATTGCTAGTGAGGGTGAATGGGACTTTTCCACCCCCACCCGTATCTGTTTTGAGGCAGGTAAGGTTACTTTAGGTTATTTCCCACCGAAGAGATGCCTAAATCGAAGCGGGTATGATGAAGAATGGTATACCGAACTACCCCTGCAAGTAGTTGAACATGATCGGCCCGAAAAACAGCGATGGATGAGCGACGTGCTGCTGTTGGCCGATTATATGACGATTAGTACCAATCGCATGTATGATGCCTTGACGCGCAATGAAAAACTTTATTGGTTCACGATTGACTATTATGAGGATTTATTTGGGGAAAAGCTGGGTTATCACCAAATTGCCCGTTTTGATTCCCTCCCCCGTTTCGGCCCTCTGGTCATCCCCGATCAGGTATTACCCGATTGGCATCTGCCTAGATGGTTAAACGAATTGGAGGCCGAAGAAGCCTTTACGGTGTATGACCATCCAACGATCTATGTCTTGGAGAATAGGGGTTTTGAGTCTAGCCAAATGACGGCCTTTGCCCCCTTTGTAGATGAGCGCAACCGCATTGATTTGGAGGAGGCTGCCGAACCCACCTATGTTGCACCAGAGAAAGCGGCGCGAAACCGTGAAATTCAAATACAGGTGGTTCTATTTGCCATAGGCTTCATCGCTATCAGTTGGCTGGCCTTCCCCTTGATGTTTGCCTTGTTCCCATCCCTACCGTTGCGTGGCTATGGATTAGGGCGTGGTATCTCATGGTTGGTGTTGGCGCTTCTACCGTGGTGGTTGACCGCCGCCTTCCATGTACGCCTGTGGACACGCCTAGCCCTCATCGGTTTTGTAGCGGGTTATCTAGTCGTGATGATAATTTTGTACCTTCGTCAGCGCCAGCAAATTTGGCCCTTTATCAAAACTCATTGGCGTGGCATGGTCGCCCTCGATCTAGTCTGGCTAGCCGCCTTCGGGCTAGGCATCGTGATGCGCGGTGTTAATCCCGATTTCTGGCATCCATGGTTGGGTGGCGAAAAACATATGGACTTGGCCTATCTAAATGCCGTTTGGCGCACAGGGCAATTTCCACCGCCTAGCCCATGGCTGAGTGGGTTTGAAATCAATTATTACTATTTGGGATTTGTTGTTGCCGCCATGCCGCTCAAGCTATTCGGCTCGGCTCCCGAATATGGCCCAAATCTCATTCTGGCAGTCTTTTATGCGACCACCTTGACCCTTGTCTGTAATCTACTCCTGTCAGTTTTGAGCCAAGTCGGACGCCTCCGTTGGCGGATTGTGTTGGCAGGCATGGGGACGATATTGGTCATGATCGCGGGGAACTATGGGGCATTCGATTTGGTACTGCAATCCATCGCTAATATGCCCGCCCATCGCTGGTATTGGTACGCCACCCGCATGATTGCCGAATCAAAAAATGGCGGCGGAGGGATTATTACCGAGGTACCGTTCTTTTCCTTCTTATGGGGTGATTTCCATGCCCATCTGTTTGGATTGCTGCCCGTCACCATCCTTCTCACACTGTTATGGGTGACATACAAGCAGCGGGCATGGTGGCAGGTGATGGCATTGGGCAGCCTTATCAGCATCATCTATATGACCAACACATGGGATATTTTGGTCTATGTGCCGTTGACCCTGCTGGTCATTTTGTTGATTAGCCGTTTTACACAGCGCCTACCTCTACTGCTGGCGCTATTTGCTGTTGGGGCGTTAATCACGGTTTGGCCGTATTTGCGGCACACCACACTTGGGGAATATGGCAGCATTAGCCGCTGGGAAGGGCCACGCTCCATACTAAAACCCTTCTTGCTGACATGGGGTGCGCCGCTGGCAGTCATGCTGATTTGGCTCGTTCATCGTGTCAAAGCGATTGCTTTGCCAGATGCCGATGCGCCTGTTGAAATTGGGTTATTCATCTTGGCAGTATTTCCAGCTTTGCAGGTCGGTGGGCAAGATGGTACGTCGGTTTTATTAGTCACCATTTTGCTGCTGGCCCTATTGTTAGTGGTTTTGGATCGAAAAAACATCGCGCCGCACGGAGGAGTGGCATTCTTCGTAGTCGGCCTCTTGGCGATTGAGCATGTGGTGATCGTTGGTGACATTGACCGCATGAACACGGGTTTCAAGGTGGCTTTCCAGCTTTGGTTGTGGGCGGGTTTGTTGATTCCTGTGCTGTTGTATCACATGGTACAGCAGCGCCGCACCTACTTGCTGACAGGTCTTTCCATACTGATTTTACTGCCGGGCCTTGTCTTCCCTTACAAGGCGCTACCCGCCCGTGACAAGGAATCCTATACTAAAGATTTTACGCTCGACGGCTATGACTTTATGGATGTGATGCCCTATCCATTGGAGTCCGAAACGATCAGCATTGCCGATGATGAGCCGTTGATTCGTTATATGCGTTCTCATATCAAAGGTTATCCGGTTATTGCCGAACTGTATACGGGGGAATATCGCTGGAATACGCGCATCGCCAGCTATACGGGCTTGCCAACTGTTATGGGTTGGGGCAATCACATGCGCCAGCAGTTCCCCCATCAGGCCGAGGAGTTAGAGCAACGTATCGGCGACATTCGGCTGTTCTACACCACCACCAGCAAAGACCTCCTATTAAACTTGATACGCAAATATCATATCCAATACATCGTATCCGGCGAATTGGAACATACGATGGATCGTAATGGTCAGTTTTCGGTCTTGCTCAATTTGGTGACATCGGGGCATTTGTCAGTCGAATATCAAAATAACAACACATGGCTGTTTAAAGTGGAAAAGACAGAATGATACAACGGGTCGGTTGGCTCACCGACATTCATCTCAATTTTTTGCCATTGCCACTCGTGAACGAATTTGTCGAAAAACTCAGCCGTCATAAGGTAGATGCTTGGTTAATTAGCGGCGACATTGGCGAGTCCGATAATCTCAGTATTTACCTCAAGATCATGGCGGCCAAATTGTCCCAGTCGATCTACTTTGTTTTGGGTAACCATGATTTTTACCGGGGTTCAATCTATGGGGTTCGAAACGAGATAAAAGAACTATGTCGCCAAAATCCCAATTTGCATTATCTGAATAACCTTGAATATGTTGAACTGACTTCGACTGTTGGGCTTATCGGGCATGACGGTTGGGCCGATTTACAATATGGCAATTTTGCCACTTCGGATGTCTGGATGAACGATTATGTCCTCATTCGAGAGTTGGCGAGTCAGAAGAAAGTCGGTCTGCTACCGAGAGTGGCATCACTAGCGGATGAGGCAGCCCAGCATTTTCGACGGGTTTTACCGAGTACACTCGAACGCTTTGCACATGTCGTGGTCGTCACCCATGTGCCTCCGTTTCAAGAGGCCTGTTGGCATGAGGGTGGCATCTCCGATGACAATTGGCTGCCGCATTTTACTTGCAAAGCAGTGGGTGACGTACTGCGCGAGATGATGTTGGCCTATCCCCATCGGCAGATGACGGTGCTGTGTGGGCATACACATGGCAAAGGGGAGGCACAAATTCTCCCCAATTTGAAGGTCTTAACGGGTGGGGCTGAATATGGCAACCCCACCGTGCAAAAAATCTTCGACTTTACTCCTCGGTAACGGCAAATTCACATGTGCCTGCGCTGATACTGCACGTTGCCAGTGTTTCTTCGCCACGCCGGACATAAAAAACGCTGTTACCATTTGCGGCTGTCCAGAAATGGGCGCTTGCCGCACTCTGCCGAATCCATCCCAGTGAATTACGGCATGGAGAAGGCATTACCGCCTCATCACGGGTCACTAATTGGAGACAGGCATCCGGCAACATCCGTCGTAAATCATCGAGTGAGACATTGGCCGGTAGCCACTGCGCCGTTGAAAATGTTCCAAAAGAATCACCCTCGAATACCAAATCACTGACATTTTGTTGGAAGGGCGAAATATTAAACAGCAAAATGGAATCTGCGGTGTATACCAAACGAATTTGCGGCTGAGTGGGCAGGGTCGGCGATGGTGTTGGCGTCAGCGTTTGTGCAAGTTCGGCAGGCGTACAGAAAGGTTCAACAATATAGATTTCGCGTTCACTGCACGACAAATCCCGCACCAACCGATTTTCGCGCACCCACATCTTGAGTTCTTCAAGCGTATCAATGCGCCATTGGATGATACTGCCATCATCCGAAGCCGAAAATGCCGCCCGTCCGTCGTGGCTAAAGGCGACATGATTTACGCCACCGCGATGACCTTCAAAGCGACGGATTTCTTCCCCCGATTCCAAATCCCACAAAATCACGGTGGTATCGGTTGAACCGGACAGCGCAGTATTTCCATCGAGGTTGAAAGCGACACTGTTCACCGAGGCGATATGGCGGCGGAATCGGCGAACTTCCGTACCCATTGCCACATCCCACAAGATCAGGCTTTCATCGGATGACCCCGACAATATCTGCCGTCTGTTCGGGCTAAAGGCGACACTGTTCACCGCGCCCAGATGTCCTGTAAAGCGCTGAATTTCTTCACCTTGCAACGACCACAAAATGATTGTCCCATCCGCCCCACCGGACAAAATCTGCTGTTCATCAGCACTAAGAGCGAGGCTGAGAACCGCGCTTTCCTGATCGGTGACTTGCTGGATTTGTGTGCCTGTTTCGACATCCCACACGAGAATCCGACCATCTTCGCCACTTGAAATTACATGGGAGGTGGTATTTTGCCACACGAGGCTGTAGACCGCGCCTACGTGACCCGCAAATTGGCGAACCTGCTGCCCTGTTGCCACATCCCACAAGATAATTTCCCCGTTATCCGAACCCGATACCAGCCATTGATTATCAGCATTAAACGTGGCAGCCAAGACCCGGCCCGTATGTCCCTCGAACCGTCGAATTTCCGCACCTGTGGTCAAATCCCATAAAATCAGTCTGTGATCATCGGCTGCCGAGAGCATCCGCTGGTTATCCGCCGAGATGCTTATATCCCTCACCGCGCCACCATGCCCTAGGTCGGCAAATCGTTGTAGCGGGGTCTCGTTCTCCCACTCCCACACCATCCACACACGATTGAGACCACCCGCTAGAATATTAAATCCTGTTGGGGTCGCCGCCATATCCATGCCAAAAATCGCGCCTGCGCTGGGGTCGTTGTAGCGATGGAGAATCTCGCCTGTTTCCCGATCCCATAAAACCAATGTGCCATTTTCAGCCGCCGATAGGAATTGCGTGCCATCGGGACTGAATTGAGCGCGGGTAATCGGAGAATCTTGACCCGTGAAGCTGCGAACACGGGTGGCAGTCTGAATATCCCACAGCACCAATATCCCATCGGTTGAGCCGGAGAGGATACTGCCACCACGTGGGCTAAATTCTGCACTGGTTACTGGGCCGCCGTGCCCCTCAAATCGAATGACTTCCTCGCCTGTCGAAACATCCCACAAAATCAGACTGCTATCCTCAAATCCGCCGAGTGCCTGCTGACCATCAAGGCTGAATGCGACAGCATAGACTCGGCCTTCGTAGCCCTCAAAGCGCCGAATTTCTTCGCCCGTCAGCAAATTCCACAGAATCAATAATCCATCCTGTGATCCAGTCAGCGCTGTCTCCCCATTGGGGCTAATCGCCACGCTGGTCACCGGGCTGGTATGACCTTCCAAGCGCAGCACGACCTGACCCGACAGTACATTCCACCAAATCGCCGTCGTATCGTTCGAGCCAGTCAAGGCAAACTGCCCGTCAAAATTAAATTCGATGCTTGTCACCGGGGCTGTATGCCCGACGAGACGATTGATAACCTGCCCTGTCTCAACCGCCCACAAAATGACTGAGCCATCCAGCGAACCTGTTAGAAGGGTACGACCATCGGGGCTAGCCGCTAAATCCCCGTTAGGAGCGCCCCGTCCACTGAATTGTTCTGTCACCGCGCCGGGGTGTATATCCCATTGCAACAGGGCCATATCATCCGCGCCAGAAAATACGGTCAGGCCATCGGGGCTAACCGCCACCGTATTGACGTTCGCCACATGTCCTCTAAGCGTATACAGCAGGTCACCAGATTCGACCTCCCAGATTTTGAGTGTGTCATCCGCCGAAGCCGAAACAAATCGCAGGCCATCGGGGGTAAAAGCGATAGCTCGCACCCAGTTGGTATGTCCCTCGAAACGGTGGATTTCTTGGCCCGTTGCCATATCCCACAAAATGAGTCGGGAATCATCCGCCCCGCTCAAAATGGAGCGACCATCTGGGCTAAAGGCGACAGCCCGTACCCAATCGGTATGCCCTTCAAAACGGCGGATTTCACGACCCGCGACCATATCCCACAACACGACAATCCCCTGCCGACTGTCCGTGCCATTTTCTACGGAACCCGACAGCGCTGTTAATCCATCCGGGCTAAAGGCGACACTAGCAACTGGGCCGAGATTGCCAGAGAGTTTTTGAAGCTGGGTGCCGGTTTCAATATCCCATAAAATCAGAGTGGTATCGCCTGAGCCAGACAGGGCGTGTTTTCCATCGGGACTAAAAGCGACTGAGAAAACCGTATTGGTATGGCCTCGGAATTGGCGGATTTGTTCACCTGTCTCAACGTCCCACAAAATCAGAGTGTTGTCTTCTGAACCCGACAAAATCGTGCGACCATCTGGGCTAAACGCGACAGCCCGCACCCAATTCGTATGCCCCGTAAAACGCCGCACAATTTCCCCGCTGGCAATATCCCACAAAATCAGAGTGTTGTCGTCACCGCCAGACAAAAGATAACGTCCATCCGGGCTAACCGCCGCCGCCAATACTCGTCCAGTATGTCCGACAAACTGTTGACGGACACCGGGTGCATAGCCGACCTGTGCCAGTACACTTTGGGCCAACGCCGAGGGCTGTTCAGATTGATTGGCTTGCAAGGCTAGGGCGATGGAAAGTTGATTATCGCCGTTTTGAAGGGCGACCTGCTGGGCATTTGCCGCTTGTAAAACACTTTGGGCCAATTGGCGTTGAATCTCTGCCACATCCTCCGCCGCCAACCGCCCTGCTGATTCTGTCTGGACAATGGCGGCTTGTGTCGAAACATTATTAGCATTGATCTCAGCTTCGCCCTGTGCAACCGTTGCAGTAGAGGCGTTGTTTCGAGCATTGGCGGCCTCGGTTGCGGCATTATCGGCCTGTACCAATGCCTCGCCCTGTGCGATAGTTGCTGCTATTGCATTTTCTTGAGCAATCGCCGCCTGAGTCGCTGCGTTGTTTGCCTCAACAACGGCCTGACCCTGTGCAAAAGTCGCTGTCGCTGCATTGTCCCTAGCAATCTCAGCTTGCTCCAATGCCACACCCTGTGCATTAGTCGCCGTTGCTGCACTATTTTGGGCATCCCTCGCCGAGGTCGCGGCAATAAAGGCTTGGTTAATGGCATCCCCGCGTGCTGTCTCCGCAACTTGGGCCTGAACTTCAGCCGCTCCTTGCGCATAGGTAGCGGTAACGGCAGCTAATTCAGCAGTCGAGGCACTATTGACTGCGATAGTAGCAGCTTGATTGGCAGTAGCGGCTTGTTGGTCAGAGATGCCCTGCAAATATTGAGCAGTTCGGGCACTGTCTACTGCATCTGCACGCGCACTTTCAGCCCGACGGCTCTGGCTAAAGGCAAAGATGGTTAGGCCAATCCCCATGACTGCGACCAGCACCGCCGCGATGAGGGCCAAACCGCGATTGCGATTGCGCCGACGAAGCTCCGCTTCCCGCGCTTTACGTTCCTGTTCTGCCGCCAATTCCAATTCGCGTTTTTGGGCACTGGCATGGATAAAATCTACTTCGCGCTGATTCAGGGCAATATCGCCCCCCGCCAGCAGTGCCTCATACTGCTGTAGACGCACCCCAGAAACCAGATAATTGGCGTCTTGCTGATGATCCCACCATTCCTGTGTTTCACTCGTCAAGCGCCGCTGCAAACGCAAATCTTCACGGCTATCATTGAGCCATTCTCGCAGACGTACCCATTGGCGAATTAAGGCTTCATGGGCCACTTCAACCGTAGGTTCGCGCGTCTGGGGATCATTGTCAAACGTCAGCAGGCGCGATTTGCCAAAGATGTCAATAACTGCTTCCATGACCTCTTGCTGCTGCCCTGCCACCGAAATCAATTCGGCCCAGTGAGCACGACGGCGGGTATCTTCGTTCCCTTCGCCAACTGCCACCAAGCGCAGGAACATCTGACGGGTAGCGGATTGCTTTTCGGGGTCTAACTGTATAAATATTTCTTCGGCCCGTCGCGCCAACGCCCCCAACGCGCCACCGATTTCATGATAGGCTTTCATCGTCAGGGTCATGCCTTCACGCCGTTCAAAAACCTCGGTCAAGGCATATTGCAGCAAGGGAAGTGCCCCCGGCTCATTGCTGACATCACTTACAATCGCCGCCACGAGTTGTGGCTCGACAATTAATCCAACCCGTTTAGCTGGCCCAACAATAGTCCGTTCCAATTCATCAGCCGAGAGGGGTAATACCACTTCAGTACGTTCACGAATCAGCGCCCCAAACTCAGGATAAAGCAGGGGGCGATCATAAAAATCGGCCCGCAGGGTAATAATAATTCTGACGCGGCTGGCGGGATCACGTGCAGCGGCTAATAGGCTGGCAAGAAAATGAGTGCGTTCGGCCTCATTTTCGACCAGCGTAAACACTTCCTCAAACTGGTCAATCACCAGCACCAACTCACTATTGCCCCCCGGCAGAACCGATTTCACCATTTCAGTCAGGCCATTGGGGTCTTCGCGCAGCCGTTGGAGCGTTGCTTCATCAGCGTTGATTGCAAATGAGAGGAGTTCAGTTTCAATCTGGGTGACGGGATGTGGGCCGGGCACCATTTCAGCATAAAAACTTGAGCCATAGCCAGTAATTGCACCATCCCGCAGTTTCGGAATCAAACCAGCCTTTACAACACTTGATTTACCACTACCGCTTGGCCCTATGACCGCCAAAAAACGCGAATCAGGGTGATTATCCCGCAGGCGATTAAGCAGTTGGTCAACAAGATTGTCGCGTCCAAAAAAATCAGCAGCATCCGCAACTTGAAAAGCCCGCAACCCCTTATAAGGATTAACAGGCTCGGCCAACATTAGCAAATTGGTGTCAATGGTAATTGGCCCGGTTGTGGCCGAGTCGCGGGTGATGATGATAAGCTCATCCCCAGTATCTTCCACTTGAGCAGGTTTCGCTGATGAGGAAGCACCCAACGCACGCCTGAAATCGGCAGCAAAGGTCAACGTATCAGGATAACGATCTTGCGGGTCTTTGGCGGTTGCTTTTTGAATGACCCGATTCAGCGAAGTAGGTAACTCATTTCGTAGGTCACGCAGGGGAGGCAGAGGGTCATTCAAATGGCGCAAAATCAATTCGGACGATTGGGCATCCGCAAAGGGCTGTTGACCTGTTAATACCTCATACATCACAATACCGAGGCCATAGACATCGGTTTGCGGCGTAATGGGCTGACTCCGAATCTGCTCCGGCGACATATAGGCAGGCGAGCCGATCACTGTACCGGGAGTATCCAGATCATCCGCCGCACCAACGACCTTGCCATCGCCCAAGTTTTTCGCAATCCCAAAATCCGACAAATAGGCATTGCGTTCTTCATCGAGCAAAATATTGGCGGGCTTGAGGTCGCGGTGAATGACCCCATTGCGATGCGCGACAGCCAATGCCGCCCCAATTTGGTCAAGTAAGCGGCCTGCTTCTTCAGGCGTCCAAAAACCACGTTTAAGCGCGTCCTGCATACTGCCCCCGCGCAACCACCGCATAACCAAAAACGCACCTGTAGGGTCGCGCCAATAGTCATAGAGGGGAACGATATGGAGATGTTCTAATCGGGCAACCAATTGGGCTTCGGCCTCAAATCGCCGAATAAAGTCGGGGTGATTGGCATATTGGGGCAGGATAATTTTGATCGCAACCTCGCGTTTGACAAGCGTCTGATAGGCGCGATAAACAGCCCCAAAGCCCCCCTGCCCAATGCGTTCTTGTAGCTCATAACCTTTAATCGTGTGCCCGCTAAGGTTATCCATATTTCCATCCAAGTTGGCCTGCCAAAGTTGTATGTATTGCGTTTAGATTAGCATCATTTATGGTTTTTGTGCAAAAGTGCCGCGAAAATAACAAAGGCGACTTCCGTTTAGAAATCGCCTCTGTCGGAGGTTTACGCCCCAAATTAGCCTATGCATTACGTTCCGCCACCAAACGCAACCCTTCAAGCGTCAAATAGGGATCAACTACATCAAACCGATCGGTTAGTGGAGCGATAAGGCTCACCAAGCCTCCGGTGGCGACTACTTTTGCATCCCCCAATTCGGCTTTTACGCGGTCAATCAAGCCTTCGGTCATGGCGACATAACCCACCACCAATCCTGCCTGCATCGAATGAACTGTATTGCGCCCAATCACGGATGGCGGCGGCACTAAATCCACATAGGGGAGCTTGGCAGCTTTACTGACCAACGAATCAACCGTCGCGTACAATCCGGCGGAAATCGCCACACCCAAAAAATCACCTTGTGCATTGATAGCGATAAACTTGGTCGCCGTGCCAAAATCCACCACAATGCAGTTGGCTTTGAAGTGGTCATAGGCTGCTACCGCGTCGGCAATCAAATCCGCCCCCACCTGATGGGGAAAATCGGTGAGGATATTGATGCCCAAATTCACCCCATATTGCAGTACCACAGGTTTACGTGGAACATAACGTTCGGCCAGTTGAATCATGCCGGGAGTCAGCTTTGGAACCACGCTGCTCACGACTGAATTTTTGAGTTGGGTGATGTCCAGACCGGAATCAGCGAAAAATTGGCGGAAATAGGCGGCATATTCATCTGCCATACGGTCAGCAACGGTTTGCACCCGCCAAACGTGTGTCCATTGCTGACCGTTGTGTATGCCAAACTTTACGTTGGTGTTGCCAACGTCAATGGCAAACAGCATTCGTTTTTATCCTTCGTAGTAGGTGTCTACTTCATCAAGGGCCGCATCCAAAATTTGAAGCCCTTCCTGAAGCTGCTCTTCGGTAATAATCAGCGGCGGAGTGCAGAACACATAATCCCAGCGAATCATCGTGCTAAGGCCAGCCTTACGCAGTGCCGCCCCTAATTTTTTGGTCGGTTCACTCTGCGGCAGATTAAATCCACTCATGGGGGCGCGGGTTTCACGGTTCTTGACTAGTTCCAACACATGGTGCATCCCTACGCCGCGCACTTCGCCAATTGAGGGGTGTTTTTCAGCAAGGTCATTCAAGCCGCGCCGCAGCACTTTGCCCATCTCACGCGAACGTTCAATGAGATTCTCTTGATGATAAACTTCCAACGTCGCCACACCGGCCGCACAAGCCAACGTATGAGCGCTGTAGGTTAGGCCACCCCAGAAGATATGGTCGTCAAAATACTTGGCAACTTCTTCGGAAACAGTCACACCACCCAATGGCACATAACCACAGGTAACGCCTTTGGCAAAGGTAATCATGTCGGGATTGACCCCATAATGATTGATGCCAAACCATTCACCCGTGCGCCCAAAACCACTCATCACTTCATCGGCAATCAGCAGGATGCCATATTTATCACAGATTTCGCGGATACGCTTCCAAAAAACTGGCCCGCCTTGAATGATACCGCTTGAACCGCTGTAGCCTTCTAACATAATCGCGGCGACGTATTGCGGCCCTTCCAAAATGATCGTGTCCTCGATCAAATCTGCCAACAGCGCATCCCCTTCATCGGGAGTGCGGTCACGATAAATGGGGCTGCGATAGGAATAAGGATCAGGCACATGCACGATCCAAGGAACGCCCGGTTCATTCGCCAAACGGCGTGGATCACCCCCCGCCGAGGCCGAAGCAAACGTCCCGCCGTGATAAGCACGATACCGCGCCACAATCTTTTGGCGTCCGGTATACTGGCGGGCCAGCTTCATGGCATTTTCGACACCTTCGGCCCCGCTGCATGTAAATAGGGTTTTCTTGAGATTCCCCGGCATCACTTCGGCCAGCATTTGGCCCAAACGACCACGCGGCTCGGTGGCAAGCGTCGGTTGCACATAACATAGCTTTTCGACCTGTTCCTGAATGGCACGGATCACATGTTTATTGCTGTGACCGATGTTGACATTGACCAACTGCGATGACCAATCGAGATAGCGTTTGCCATCGGCGTCCCACACATAGACTCCTTCGGCACGGACGGCACTCACTGGATTGGCCCATGTGTTTTGGGCTGACCAACTGGTGAGGGTATATTCACGGTTAAGTTCGACCAGTTCCGCATGACTGGCGATATGAGAAGCCATATAAAACCTTCCTTGAACACTGATTTTTTGAACAAAAGAACAACGGGCCTATCCGATAAACCCATTGTCCAGGATTGGCTTATAACACAGGCGCATGTGGGCTACGCGGGATAAATTGACCTTTGCCTTTTTCACCCACCCATTTCTCGCCATCCACAATCTTCTTACCGCGCAGATAGACCTGCACCGGAACACCGCGTACCCGCATCCCCTCATACACGTTGTAATCCACGCGCATATGGTGGGTCTTGGCGCTGATGGTATGTTCCTTGTTCGGGTCCCACACCACAATATCGGCATCTGCACCAACAGCAATCGTACCCTTGCGTGGATACATGCCAAAAATCCGGGCGGGATTGGTGCAGTTGAGTTCAACAAAACGGCTGGGGCTGAACCGACCACCATTTACCCCGCGATGCCACATGACCATCATGCGGTCTTCCAAACCGGGCATCCCATTCGGAATCTTGGCGAAGTTGCCCTTGCCCAATTCTTTGCCGGGACGACGATAGGACGGGTCTTGGGATTCGAAGCCAACCCAGTTGCCGCCATGCTTCTGATGCCATTCCTGCCAAGGGCCTTTACCGCCTTCATACCAAAAGTCGCAGTGGTCGGTGCTGACGATTTGTAGGGTGCTGTCACGTAGTGCTTTCCACAAGACTTCTTGGTCGTGTTTAGTACGGATCGGTGGCGAGCAGACAAATTTCGCGCCTTCAAAGCCGGGGGCTGCCAGATGTTCTTCAACGGTTAGGAATAGATATTGAGTACAGGTTTCGCCCATGACCGGATAACCCAAAGCCCGACCCCGCTGCAAGGCTTGGATGGAGGGTTCGCAGGTCATATGCACCACGTATAGCGAACACCCCGTTAACCCTGCCATCATCACGGCACGATTGGTCGCTTCACCTTCAATTTCCGGTGGACGTGAACTGGCGTGATACTTAGGATCAGTCTTGCCAGTGGCGACCAATTGCGGGGTCAACTGTGCTTCGACATCGCCGTTTTCAGCATGTACCATCACAATCATGCCGTGTTTGGCTGCGACCTGCATTGCTTTAAAAAGGGTGGTGTCGTCCACCATAAACACATTTTTATAGGCCATAAACAGCTTAAGGCTGGTCACGCCTTCATGAATCAACGATGGAATTTCTTCCAACACATCTTGGCGCAAATCAGTAATGGCAAGATGGAACCCATAGTCTACGCAGGCAATTTCGGCTTTCTTGCGCCATATCTTAAGTCCATCCGCCAAGCTGCCGCCTTTGGGTTGAATCACAAAGTCAATATGACCCGTCGTGCCGCCAAAGGCTGCCGCGATGTGTCCACTTTCGAAATCGTCATTGCTGTCTGTGCCACCAAATGGCAAATCCAGATGGGTATGGACATCAATCCCACCCGGCATTAAATATTTACCCGCGCAATCCACCACTGTATGACCAGCAGCGGGAATGTCGCGCCCGATCAGGCTGACAACTTCGCCTTCCACCAACACATCGGCTTTTACCATGTCGCTGGCGGTGATGACCGTGCCATTCTTAAATAAAGTCCCCATACAAATCGCTCCTTTGAGTGAGGATGTCCGTTTTTAACAAGGCATATCGCTATGCCGATTCTAAAATTTAGCGAACGGCTGATTTCTGGAAGGCGGGAAGGACATGTTTACCATACTGCTCGACAATGTGTTCTTCTTCACCGCACATCAAATAGATATTGAACTGGGTCACGCCTGTGGATTCCAGTTCACGAATTTTCTCAATATGTTTTTCGATTGGGCCAAGCACCCCAAAACTGTCAATCACATCGTTGGTAATAAAATCGAGGTGATCCGCGTCCTTATCGGCATGATGGCGATAATCATAGCCCTTGCGTCCGGCAATATAATCCGTTAGTGACTGAGGAATACCGCCCCCGGTATGATATTTCTCCACCAAATCCGCGACATGATTCCCAACCATTGCCGGGAACCAGCGGGTTTGGGCGCGGCACTTCGCCATATCGTCAGAAACAAAGACCGGCGCAGCAGCACAGACCCGGAGTTTGGAAGCGTCGCGTCCCGCCTCGGTTGCGGCATCGCGGAACTGGGTAATAAACCAATTACAGAGGAAGGGGTCAGCCAATTGGATAATCAAACCGTCACCGTGCTGTCCAGCCGTCTTAAGTGCCAATGGCCCATACGCTGCGATCCAGATCGGCATATCATAATGTGACCACGTGAGGGTCGTAGGATACCCTTCCACAGGTGCTTCCTCCCCACGTGTTAATTTTCGCACCGTCTCCACAAATTCACCCATCTCAGCATAGGTCACGGGTTTGCGCCCCAACATGCGCTGTGAACTATCCCCACGCCCCACGCCCATGTCAATGCGTCCCCCGCTGAGAATCGCCAGCGAAGCGTGCATACTCGCCGTCACTGACCAGTCACGAATGGCGGGGTTGGTTACAAATGGCCCAAAACGAACGCGCCTAGTGTGCTGGCTGGCGGCGGCCATATACGCATAACAGTCTTGCCAGAGAACATGTGAATCAAAAAACCAAACATAATCAAATCCGGCGGCTTCGGCCTGCTTAATCAGATTGAGCGTGCGCTCTGGGCCGATGTCACCTTTAAATGTAATTCCAAATTCCATAACTAAACTCCTGCATATTTTTTAGCGTGGTGTTAAATAATGGGTACGAAGGGGCGACCTTACTAGATCACCCCTGATTTAATCTCTACATATTCGCAAACGAGTATTACAGCCAGCGTTCAATCACAACTTTGTGGTCGGTGTAGAAATGAATTGAATCCGGCCCTTGACCGTGTGTATCCCCCATAAACGAATCTTTTTGGCCGCCGAATGGGAAGGAAGCTGTTGGGGCCGCCACGCCGATATTGACGCCGATGTTGCCTGCATTCACACGATATTTGAAATCACGAGCATAACCGCCATTGGTCGTAAAGATGCTGGCAGCATTCCCGTAACGGCTGGCATTAATGGTTTTCACAGCAGTGTCAAAGTCTGGCACGTGCATAATGCTCATGACAGGCCCAAAAATCTCTTCACGGGCAAGCGTCATGTTAGATTCAACCCCGTCAAAGATGGTGGGGCCAATGAAATTGCCATCCTCAAAACCTTCGACCTTGATACCACGTCCATCCAAAATCAGTTTCGCGCCTTCTTGCACACCTTTTTCGATCATGCCCTTAATACGTTCACGTGATTGAGCCGAAATGACCGTGCCCATTTGTGAAGATTCGTTGAGGCCATAACCGACACGCATCCGTGAGGCACGATCCATCAAAGTCTTTTTGAGTGGTTCATAAACATCCCCCACCGCGACAATCACCGAACCCGCCAAACAGCGTTGACCCGCACAGCCATAAACCGATCCCATAATGTTGGCGACGGCCTTTTCCAAATCGGCATCGGGCATGACGGCGATATAGTTCTTCGCGCCGCCTTGTACTTGCACCCGCTTACCATATTTAGCCGAGGTTTCATAAATAATCTTGCCAACGTGGGTCGAGCCGACAAAGGAAATACCACGCACATCGGGGTGAGCCATCAACGCATGGGCGCTATCCGCACCGCCATGCACCATGTTGACCACGCCTTCTGGCAGACCCACTTCATCCAAAACCTCAAACAGCAGTTCGGAACTGAGCGGGGTTTGGGGAGAAGGTTTCAATACAAAAGTGTTGCCGCACGCAATCGCCACTGGCAAAAACCACAGCGGTACCATCATGGGAAAGTTGAAGGGGGTAATTGCTGCAAAAACACCCAACGGTTGACGCTCGGCGGTTTCATCAATGCCCGATGAAATGTCTTCCACTTTGAAGCCCGTCATCAGGGCGGGTACAGAAAACGCAAATTCCACACTTTCGATGCCGCGCCGTACCTCACCGCGTGCCTCATCAATCGTTTTGCCGTTTTCTTTGACGACCATTTCCGAAAGGTCATTAAAGCGTTCTTCCAGCAGATTCTTAAAGGCGTACATATAACGGGTACGGCTGAGAATGGGCGTTTGTCGCCATTCCAGATAGGCTTCGGCAGCAGCCCGTACCACATCATCCACGTCGGAAGCCGCTGAATCCGGAGTTTCTGCCATCAGTTCACATGTTGCGGGATTCACCACTGGAGTATATTTGTCAGTGGAGGCCTCTACCCATTCGCCATTGAAATAATTTTTTAGTTTCCTTGCCATTTGCCATGCTCCTGCAATTCACTACTGAGAGGTATTTTTAGCTGCACAAGTTGCGCCGAAAGTCTTAATGATACCCCTATGTGGCGCATTTGAACAAACATCATCTTTCGATTGTTTGCATTGATGTTGTAGAATTTGCCGCAATGATTTATATTGATTGCAGTCTACTATTTAAAATATCCTTAAACTTCTGTTTGGTAAAGTGTTGTTGAAGTATGTCTACCGTACCCGATAGTCAACTCAGTACACCTGCACCATCCAAATTCCGGCTTGCCCTCCAAGAATTTCTCGATGGGTCGGGGGGAACGGTGCTGTATTTTCTGGTGATCGTCCTCTGCCTGATCGGGGCATGGGAAGGGGCAAAATGGCTGGGCCAAGAAACCGACTATCGGCTTGAATTTGGCCCGGTAAAAATCAGCCTCAATATGACCCGCGACCTCAATATGCCTCACCTCAAAGATATCGCGGAAGCCCTTTCTAAACCTTCACAAAGGCAGGGGCCACCCCTTATTGAGATTTTAGTTGAAAAAGCCAGCTATACCCTCCGACTAGCTGTTATCGGCTTCACGATTGGCACCATCATTGGCCTCGCATTGGCAATCTTGTTTGCCCATTCACGTTTATTGGAGCGCGGCCTTATGCCGTATGTGGTCGCATCCCAAACCGTGCCTATCTTAGCGTTGGCCCCAATGGTGATTATCTGGTCGGAAAACTTGTTTGGTTCGCGCGAAATCGGGATGCCCATGATTACCGCCTATCTCGCCTTTTTCCCGGTAACGATCTATACCCTTCGTGGTCTAAGTGATGTTCCACCAACGGCACTCGAACTCATGAAATCCTATGCCGCGACCCGGCGCGAAATTTTATGGAAATTACGCTTTCCCAATGCCGTCCCATATATTTTTACCGCATTAAAAATTACGGCCCCCGCCAGTGTGGTCGGAACGATCATTGCCGAACTGCCAACGGGTATTCAGGACGGACTAGGGGGAGCAATCATCAACTTTGCGCAATATTATGTCAGTGGGCCGTCTCGTTTGTGGGCCACCAATTTTGTGACCGCGATGGCTGGTATCTTATTTTTTGTCACCGTAGCAGTTACCGAATGGTTGGTCGTTCGCTGGAAACGTCCCAGCAACCGCATGGATCGCTGGGTAGACACATTTTTGAGAAATCTTCGTCGCGTAGTGCCGCTATTGAGAGATTAAGTGGTTGGGTCTTTGAAATAAAATAGTTCTGGAAGGTGTTTGTGGCAGCAGTGCAAGATACGAAAACCATTATTTCCATCAAAAATTTAAATAAAGAATACGTGAGCAGCGATGGCAAAGTCGTCCGTGCTCTACAAAATATCAATCTCGACATTCATGAAGGCGAATTTATCTCCCTCATTGGGCCGTCGGGTTGTGGTAAAAGCACGCTACTGCGTCTCATCGCCGATCTTATTCCACCAACTAATGGGCAATTGACGATTAACGGGCATTCCGCACATGAGGCCCGCGAAAATCGTGAATATGGCTTCATATTTCAAAGTGCCACGTTATACGACTGGCGCACCGTCGTAAAAAATGTCCAACTTCCCCTTGAGGTCATGCGCTATTCCCGTAAGGAACGGGATAAACGCGCTCATGAGATGCTCAAATTGGTCGAGTTGACGGATTTTGCTGATCACTTTCCATGGCAGCTTTCCGGTGGAATGCAGCAACGTGTCAGTATTGCACGGGCACTGGCTTTTGAACCCAATTTACTGCTAATGGATGAACCATTTGGAGCACTGGATGAAATGACGCGGGAGCGCCTCAATAATGAACTCCTCGAAATTTGGGGCAAGATTCCCTCCATGACCGTTATTTTTGTGACCCACAATATCTCGGAGGCGGTGTATCTATCTTCACGAGTGGTGGTGATGTCGCCGCGCCCCGGACGTATCAGCCAAGTTGTGAATATTGATCTCCCCCGTCCACGTGGCCCTGAAACACTGGACAGCGACCAATATTTCCATCTGATCAGCCAAGTGCGCCATTTGCTCCGCGAGGTCCATGACTAGGGATTTATCATGAGCGAACAAGCACTGGATATCGCAACGCTAACTACCACACTGGAAATGGTACAGGCCGAAGTCGAAGCGTCGGAGATTCCGGCACCCCGGCCTGATTTACGTCGGGAAGCTGCTGGCCTATTAACCCTCCTTTTTTTGATTATCACCTATCACATCCAACACCCCTTCATGTTGTTTCGCGTCCAGTTTGGTGAGGGCTTCCGGGATGTGCGTGAAGAAGGCCTCCAAGAAGCAATGCTAATTGCACTTCTCACGTCCGGCCTCCTGCTGATAGGGTCGCCACGCAAATTATGGGAGCAGGGCCACGAAGTATTTGGACGCCTCCGCCTTGCCATCGTCATCATTGGCATGATTCTGTACCTGCTGCATATCTTTTTGGTGATCTATCGAGACACCAATGTTTTTGTCAAACTTTACGATCTTGATCCGGTCGTATTTGCCGATGAATTGCAGATGGGTAAAAAAGAAGCGGGCGAACTTGCCGACCCAATGAAGACCCTACACGGCATGGGATTACTGGGAGGTATTGGGTTGGCCTCGGCGATTTATTTATGGTCACCGTGGGAAAGCATCCGGCGTTACACAAAGTCGAATGCTGAAAATAAAGCAATGCCGCTTTTAGCAGTCGTGATTAAAGATGCAGTGGCAATCGCGGTGATAATCTTATGGGTCATCAGCTATCAACTCTTTAATCCTCTGTGGTTCCAAGAATCCGGTCTTGCCGAGCAGTTCCGCGATCAGGAAAGTCTCATCGCATTGCTATTATTATTTGCGGTGGGGCTGTTGTTCTTTGCCCAACGGGATATTGGCTATGCCAGCGCGACAGGCCGCTTACGTATTGCCATTGGGGTTGGGTTGGCCTTTTACGTTGCAGCGGTTCTGGGTGCTACATGGGGCGACTCCAACATCATTGCCAACTATTATCATGTTGATCCGGCTGTTTATGGGAATCAAGTATTCACGCCAGAACGGATCGAACCCCTCAAAGCCGCTGACTGGGGAGCGGTGTTGGCAGGGGTAGCACTGGCAAGTGTTATTTATTTCTGGGCACCATGGGAACGTCTACATCTATATGCTCAAATACTGCGCCAAAACATCGCAGCGATTCTCACCGCTTTGCTAGTGCTGTTCGCATGGGAATATGGGGTGAAATTGTTTGAAATTGAGCAGTTTTTGTTACCTAAGCCAACGGTTATTTGGGAGACTTTCAAAGAAATCTATCCCAATTTGATTGCAGGTGGGTGGTTCACCTTCCAAAATGCCCTGCGCGGCTTTGCGATTGGCTGCGGGGTTGGCATTTTGACCGGAATCATCTCAGCCCGATTTTTACGATTTAGTAAAGCGATTTTGCCACTGGCAATTGCCGCCAATGCTGTGCCGATTATCGCGTTTGCGCCGATTGCTAATGCGTGGTTTGGCTTGACCAGTTCCAATTCCAAAGTGGCAATTGTCGCTGTCTTGTGTTATTTTCCGGCGATGATCAGCACAGTACGCGGCCTAACCAGTGTTGAACCCATTCAAATTGAACTCATGCGCTCCTATGCCGCCAGTCAGCTAGAAATTTTTTGGCATGTTCGCTTGCCAAATGCGCTGCCCTTTATTTTCAGCGCCCTAAAACTGGCAACCACTTTGTCAATGATTGGGGCTATTGTTTCAGAATATTTTGGGGGGACACCCAACACCTCACTCGGTTTTAAAATTAAAAATGATGCTGCCTTACTCAAAATGACCGATTCGTGGTCGGCGATCATCATGACATCATTGTTAGGCATCGGATTTTACGTCTTTGTTTCCGTAATGGAACGCACCGCGATGCCGTGGTATCGGTCTTTCCGCAGTGATTCTCGCTAAAGGGGGATACACCGCGTTGGACAATGCTTCAAATAAAATTTAGTAGGAGATCTCAAAGGAGCTTGTTATGAAGCACACACGTAAGGGTTTGGTTTTGCTGGTAATGTTGTGTTTGGTCGTAGTGGGTGCTTTCCGTCCAAGCGCGGAACACAAGACCGCCCAAGCACAAGATTTGACTCCGGTTCGGCTGCAACTGAAGTGGGTGACTCAGGCGCAGTTCGCGGGATACTATGCCGCCTTGAATCAGGGCTACTATGAAGAAGCGGGTCTGGATGTGGAAATCATCCCCGGCGGCCCCGACATAAGCCCTCAACAGGTGTTGGCAGCGGGTGGTGCGGAATTTGCCATTGACTGGGCAGGCAGCGCGTTGGCCTCCCGTGAAGCAATCGTCAACGGTGGGGGCAGCGGCCCTGTTAATGTAGCCCAAATTTTCCAGCGCAGTGGTATGCGTGAAATCGCCTTCAAAGACAGTGGCATTGAGAGCATTGAAGACCTTGAAGGCAAGAACGTCGGTGTGTGGTTCGCAGGCAATGAACTGCCCTTGTTCGCCGCGCTGGTCGCCAATGACCTCGATCCCGAAGACCCCAATGATGTGAACGTTGTCGCGCAGGCCTTCGATATGGTTGCTTTCATCAATGGTGAATTGGATGCCGCTGCCGCCATGACCTACAACGAATTGGCGCAGGTGTTGGAATTTGTCGGTGAAGACAACGCCTTCCCAGTCTACACGCTGGATGATCTGAACATCATTGACCTGAACGAAGTCGGCACGGCGATGTTGGAAGACGGCATTTACGCTAATGAAGAATGGCTGGCCGATGAAGCTAACCAAGCGACTACCGTCCAATTCCTTGTTGCCAGCTTCCGGGGCTGGATTTACTGCCGCGACAACCCCAGCGACTGCGTAGATTACGTATTGGCAGAAGGCTCGGCGCTGGGTGTCGGTCACCAGACATGGCAAATGAGCGAAATCAACAAGCTGATTTGGCCCTCTGAACTAGGTGTTGGTCAACTTGATGCCGAATTGTGGACACGCACGGCAGACATCGCCCTGACCTATGCCGTCATTGAAGAAGCAGCCGATGAAGCAGCGGCCCGCAGCGATCTCGCCGCCGCCGCCCTCGCCAGTTTGCAAGAATCCTTCCCTGATCTCGATGTAAATGGCGCAGATTGGGTTGCGCCGGAAGTCGAAATCACCCCCAACGGTGAATAAGAAATAGGCTTTTTCGTAAAGGGGCGGGCCTAAAAACCTGCTCCTTTTGATTTCAGAGTCTTTGGGGGCTTTGCCGCCTTTTTGCGGGGTTTCTTGGGTGGCATCTCACGGATATATTCAAGGGCAGCCCGCGCAAATTTTTCCCAATCATCAGCATGTTGAGATGGAATAGTCAGCCATCCGGTCATCGGTTTACCCGTTTCCATAGGGTCAAAGGCTTTAGCACCTTCCATAGCTATCGCCTCGGCATAATCCTCTGGTTTCAGTTTTACCAGCAAATCATCATGATACAGTGCTGCAAATGCATACCCATTTGCCATTAAATTGGGTGAACCAAACATTTGGCGCGGGGTAACCTGTTCGGTAATCACCAGCATATCGCGTAACTGCTCATACGCCTTTTTCCCGTCCGACATTCTATCCTTACTCCATTTCTAGTTGGTGCCAACTTCTTTATTATTTTACCCCAAAACAGAAACGGATGTTCTAAGACGTTTTATCCCTCAAAATCTCGCTTACCCGTTTAACAATCACCTGCCCAACCTCGGCCTTACTCAAGAGGTCATAATTGCTACGCCCACCTGCTGCATCCAAGATTGTTATGCGATTGGTCTCGACCTCAAAACCCGCATCAGGGGCGGTGATGTCATTGGCGACAATAAAATCCAGCCTTTTCCGCTCCAATTTCGAGGCGGCATTCGTCAATAAATCGTGGCTCTCAGCGGCAAATCCCACTACACAACGCGGATAATCCGATTGCTGACGTAGCGCCTTAACTGCCAGCAAAATATCTTCGGTGCGAGCCAATTCTAAGGTGATACCCGTTTGGTTGTCATCTGATTTTTTGATCTTCTGCGTGGCGACTACAGCAGGTCGAAAATCTGCCACCGCCGCCGCCATAATCAAGACATCTGCGCTATTCGCCGCCTGCAAGACTGCCTCTAGCATGTCGGACGCCGAACTGACCTTGACCTGTGTCGCGCCAATTGGGGCGGGCAGATGTTCAACCGTGCTGATTAAGGTCACTTCCGCACCAGCATCCAACGCGGCCTGCGCGACAGCATAACCCTGTCTGCCACTGGAACGATTAGTGATATACCGCACTGGGTCAATCGGCTCTTTGGTACCACCCGCCGTCACCACCACCCGCCAACCCGCCAATGGCCCATTCTGTGCTAACGTCCGCCGAATGAATCCCATAAGCGTAGGGGTCTCTGGCAAGCGCCCTTGTCCCACCAATCCCGATGCAAAACGTCCGACTTCCGGCTCGATGATTTGCACGCCCCGTCCCCGTAAAACAGCAAGGTTAGCTTGTGTTGCAGGGTGTTGATACATCCCGCCATCCATCGCCGGAGCGATCATCACGGGGCAGTGCACCGCTAATGACGTTACCGACAACAAATCGTCGGCAAGGCCGTGTGTCACTTTGGCAATTGTGTTTGCTGTTGCTGGAGCAATCACCAACACATCCGCACCTTCGCCAAGCCCCACATGCGCGATATGGGTGGGCAAGCTGCCGCTGCTGTCGGCTTGCCACAAATCAGTATAGACGGGTCGTCCTGTCACCGATTGGAAGGCCAATGGGGTGACAAATCGTTGCGCCGCCTCGGTCATGAGGACATCCACCAATGCCCCGGCTTGGGTCAATTTACTGGCAAGATCAACCGCTTTATAGGCCGCGATACTCCCCGTCACACCTAGCAAAATCCGCTTATTTTCAAATAGAGCGATCTTTTCTTGGGCCATTCGTGTCTCCCTGCAAGTGCTAATTGGCACATTATTCAACTGACTGGCAAAAATTGCCAACTACAAGGCATCTTGTGACTTTTCGCACAATTATCGCACGTGAATGGTAAGCTATGATAGAAGGCGTTTATGTTTAGGCATAGGGAGTTATAAAATTCATGGCTGCCTCCACACAAAAACCACCGCTAAACCGGGAAGAATTACGCGACATCATTGATTTGTCGTTATGGGCAGGTCAAATCTTATTACAGCACGGCGCGGAAACCCAACGAGTCGAAAACACGGTGCATCGCTTGGGAACAAACCTCGGCTGTGAATGGATGGATATTTTAGTTTCCCCCAACGCAATCGTTGCCACAACCATCAGTGGGGAAGAATTTCGCACCAAAATTCGGCGGGTGGTCGGTTTGCAGGTGGACATGACCAAAATCTCCGCTATTAACCGCCTTAGTCGCCGTATCGAAAATGGGGAGTTAGATCGTTTTGGTGTGCGTTCGGAATTGCAGCGAATCAGTCAAATTCGTTCCCATTATAAACGCTGGCAGGTGGTATTGATGGTCGGGCTTGCTTGCGCTGCTTTTAGCCGATTGTTCGGGGGGGATGCCGTCGTTTTTGGGATGACATTTGTCGCCTCAGCTATCGCTACTTTTGTCCGCCAAGAGTTATCCCGACGGCACTTTAACATGTTCTTGGTAGTCATCGCTACCGCCTTTGTCGCTGGGCTAATCGCCAGTCTGCCGAGTGCTTTTGAATGGGGAGATGACCCGCAAATCGCTTTGGCATCGTCGGTCTTGCTCCTTGTACCGGGGGTCGCACTCATCAACTCCGCCGACGATATTATCAAGGGCCATCTCGTCACAGGCATCACGCGGGGCATTTCCGGTGGGTTGATCTCAATGGGGATTGCGCTTGGGCTGGCTTTAGCAATGGAAATTATGGGAGTTAGCGGGCTATGAATGACATCACAAGCATTTTGTGGGAAGTTACCCAAGACATGTTCTGGTCAAGCATTGCAGCGTTGGGTTTTTCAATGTTGTTTAATGTGCCAACCCGCACCCTCATTGGGTGTGTGGCTTGTGGCGCAATAGGGCATGGCAGCCGTACACTTGCTGTTGAACTTGGTGCAACCATCGTCAGTGGGAGTCTTATCGGGGCAGTGATTATTGGTTTGATGGGGTATTTATTTGCCAAACGCTGGCACGCTCCCGCCACCGTCTTTACCATTAGTGGCAGCATCCCATTGGTTCCCGGACGGATTGCCTACAGCGCCATGTTAAGCCTTATCCAATTGAGTACCGCCGACCCCAAGACAGGCGAAACACTTTTGGTACGGGCCAGCATCAATGGTATCCAGACGATGATGATTTTGGGTGTTATTGCAATAGGAATTTCAGCTCCCACATTGTTCTTTGAGCGTACCCGACCTATTGTTTAAGGTAAAGGTTCATCGGGGGTGACGCCATCATCCCCCATTTATCTCACAATAATTTCCAAGAAAGTCGAGTTCCCCTGAATATTCCCCTGAAACGGAATAAACTCCAGAATATGCCGCCCCGGTTGTTGGGGGATATAGCTAAATTGGGTTGTAAAGGTTCTTTCGCCACCGGGGTTCGTATTTTCTTTTGATTCCAGCATAAATCCAAAGCGGCGCATCTCGACCTTTGAGACACTAATAGGGTCAGTCGCGGTGATTTCAATAATAACTGGCGACCCAACTGTGTATTGACTCTCATTCGGTGGGGATATGATGCTGACTTGACCTTTTTCACCGGGGACAGGCGTTAAGGAAGGTTGAGGCGTAATAATTTGCTGACCCGATTTAGATGGCTCTTCACTGGGCAGCCAACGATCCGGGTCAAGGCTCAAGACGTACCCAGCCACGCCAATGATAGCGATCAAAATCACAATCCACAAACACGAACGAATTTGGCTAGTGCGCTTCTTTTTATCCTGCTGAATCTTTTGCACAACCGCTTGTGGATAATAGGGTTCCGAATTGCCCGACGGGCGATAGCCATAGGCTGGCTGATTATTGTAAGCAGGTGGCGCAGACTGTTGATAGATTTGCGGCGGGCCATAGACGGGCGGCGGCATCATAGGTGGCGCCGATAGTTGCGCACGCCCCGGATTCGTCTCGCGCATCGAAGATTGGGGTTCTGCTTTGACAAAACGCGGCGGATTTTGTTGGGCCTGTGTTGGCTGATTTTTTAAGGCACGCTGAAAATCCTGCGAAAACTCACCTGCTGATTTGTAGCGGTCTGCTGGAAATTTGGCAAGTGCCTTCATCACCACTTGATCCAACGCCTCAGTAATGGCGGGGGAGTAACGGCGCATCGGCGGCGGTGGGTCGTTGAGATGCTTGTACATTAGCGAATGGGGTGTATCCGCTTCAAAGGGTGGTTTGGCAGTCATCATCAAATACATCAAAATACCAAGCCCATAGACATCCGTCAAAGGGGTTGGGTCTTCGCCGCGCCACTGTTCCGGAGCCATATAAGTCGGCGTACCGATGACATTACCTGTCGTGGTCAGTCCTTCGGTATTTGGGACGGATAACTTAGCGATCCCAAAATCTGTCAAAAAAGCATCATTTTTGTCATCTAATAAAATGTTGGTGGGCTTTAAATCGCGGTGAATGACACTTTGAGCATGGGCATAATCCAGCGCCGAGGCTACTTGAGCCAGCCAGCGTCCGGCTTGTTCTGGCGAAACTGGCCCGTGACGTTTCAGAATCGAAGCCAGTGTCCCCCCCGTAACCAAACGTGTCACCATATAGGGATAATGACGATCCAAGCCAAAATCAAGCGTCTGCAAAATATGCGGATGCTTCATCCCCGACGCGATACGGGCTTCCTGTTCAAAACGTTTTAGGAATACATCGTTGGTGTCCGCACTGACATGCATCACCTTGACGGCGACTTCAGGGCCGCCAGTGACGTCACGTGCGCGGTATACATCCGACATGCCCCCCCGCCCGATTCGGTCAATCAAATGATATTTGCTGAGTTGTGAACCGCTAAGATCTTCCATAACTTGAACTATAGCATAGTGTTAAAAATCAGCCATCCCCCTATTCGTCGGGGGTTTCAGCAGTGGCAGGGTCTATTTCAATAAATTCACCCGTGAGACAATATTCAGTCCCTATCTGTTCCAGTGTTGGATTCAAGAGCACCGGAAAAGGCCACTTGGCAGCGGCGATCTTGCTAAATTTGACGATTTTGTTGACATCCCGAATCGCACCCGCCAGCACCGCCGCCTGCATAAACGCAACCGCTCTAGGTAGGGCCGAAAACGCCAATATCACAACAGGCTGTCCTGCTGTTTGTAGAATGGCAGTCTCCCACAAAATTTTATCTTCTGGAGTCAAAGCCCAACCCGGTTTATTGGGGGTTTGGCGAATCAGCAGATGAATAAAACGACCCGCCACATCAAATATTTGTGGGCCTTGCAGCAATCCCGTCTGATTTTCATTTTTGGCAACTACTTGTACCCGCTCTAATGTATTTAATTCTTCAGCATAGGGTCGTTCGCCACGATTTAGGGCAATTTCACCATTCAGCAGTGGCTCCGCAAGAATCCGCGCAAAACCCGCCTGTTCAAGGTTGCGCGGGATGATATAGGGAAATAGCAAAATAAATCGTCCACCGGGGCGTAGTACCCGCTGAATTTCTTCCAAGAAAAACGGCATGGTATCCAAATGATCGTGGGTAAAAAATGCCAGCGCTACGTCGAAATTGGCATCAGCATAATGTCCGACTTCGGCCAACGGCGTCTCAATTAGCAGCAAATCGGGTCGCTGTGATTGGATAGCAGGCAGTTCTGGAAACCGACTTAGGCACGAATCCACATCTAACAAGCGCAGTTCTGAGCCACTTGGAGGGAGATGGCGCAGAATTTCCGACAGTAAAGTCTGTCGTATAGATGCTTGAAAAAATGCAGCTAAATTCACTGTCATAACTCAATAGGTTGTCTTTTTCATTTAAATACACGATTATAGCTTGGGATTATTTTTCACGTTACCAACACCCCATGAAAAAACTACGCATCTTCTACGCACTCGTCACTACACAAATACTCTCCCTGATCGGCAGTCGTATGACGGGTATCGGAATTGGATTATGGGTTTTTGATCGCACTGGCAATGCCTCGCCACTGTTGATTGCAGCCTTTTTTGCCGAACTCCCCGGCATGGCCCTCGGCAGTTTCACTGGGCTGCTGGCTGACCGATGGGAACGCCGCCATGTCATCATCTTGGGCGATGTTGGGCAAGTCTTCGCCTCCTGTATTCTGTTGACCAGCTTCCTAACCGACTCCTTTGAACTCTGGCATCTCTATCTCGCCATGCTAATTCAGGGCACATTTGGCGTCATTCAATCACCTGCCAGCCAAGCCGCCATCACCATGCTCGTCCCTGAAACACAACGTGATCGAGCCAACGGCATCAAACAAATCGGCTTTCCATTGGCGGGAGTCATCGCACCCGTTTTGGCAGGATTGGTCTATCGTGGGCTTGGATTAGCCGGGGTCATCGCCATTGACCTGACCACTTTCTTGATTGCGATTTTGGTCGTCTCCCAAATCGCCATTCCACGTCCCCCAGTCTCCGAGGAAAGCCAATCTATAGCAACCAGTTTTTGGCGCGAGATGGCGGGTGGGTGGCTGTTCCTGAAAAAGCGCCAAATGCTCTTGCTAATGGTGGTCTATCTCGCCTTTATCTTCTTTTTAATCAACGGCCCACTGGAACTGGCAATTCCCTATTTCAGTACCCTTGTCGAAAATGATGCGACTGTGGGAATTCTGCTTGGGGTGATGAGTTTGGGTGCATTTGCTGGGGCATTGACCATTGCTATCGCAGGCAAAACGCCGCATCGGTTGTATGCCATTCTACTCGGCTATTTTTTACACGGCCTATTTTTAATCGCGTTTGGAATCGTCCGGCATCCCCTGTTGCTTGGGTTGAGCATTTTCGGTGTGATGTTCCCGCTGCCCCTCACAGGTGCATTATTTCACACTCTCCTCCAAACCAAAACACCTCCCGATTTACAGGGGCGGGTCTTTGCCGTCACCGACCAGTTATTTATGCTGACCACTCCCTTGTCGTTTTTGATTACCGGGGCATTGGTGGATCAGATACTTGAACCAGCCGTAAAGGGGCCGAATTGGAAAACAGTCGAGCCGCTGTTGGGGAATCAGTCGGGGGCAGGGATGGGGCTTCTTTTTGTGTTCATCGGCCTCCTAATTGTGATCGCTACGATGGGTATGTGGGCTTTGGGTGGAATTCGACATCTTGAATCCGATCTACCCAGTTATGAGGCGGCGGTTGAAAATGGACAGGCTCAAAAAAGCCGCTAGGCAATCGGGATGTTTTGTTATATCATTAGAGGGTGTCTAAAAAGTCCTCGCAGGCTAACGGGTTAAACGATTTAACATCAAATTGGACATCGCCAGATAAATCATGGCTTTACTGGACGACACCAAGTATTCATAGTCTTTACTCAGACGCCGATAACGGCCTAACCA
>JAIOHL010000068.1 GCA_019913005.1 Anaerolineae bacterium
GGGTGAGGTCGGTTGGGGTGGGGTCGAGGGCTACACCTTAAATTTGCCGCTGTCATAAAACAGCACGTCGTCAATCCAAATCTTGCCGCCGTCTTGCATCCCGTGAACGATGTCCCAATGGACTTTGCTTTCGTTCACCCCCAACGTCTGCGGGATGCTGTTGCCGATTGCCATGTGAATCGAGCCGCCGATTTTCTCGTCCAACAAGATCGAACCCGTGATTCGATCCACCCCAAAATTCGTGCCAATGGCGAATTCACCGAGACGGCGGGCGCCTTCATCCATGTCCAATTGAGTCATCAGGGTATCTTCGCCTTTGATCGCGCTGGCTTCGACAATCCGCCCCTGTTCAAAGCGGAACTTGATGCCATCCACCTCGCGCCCATAATAGATGGATTTCATATTGAAATGCACCCAGCCATTGACCGAATCTTCAATCGGCCCGGTGAAGATTTCGCCGTCGGGGAAGTTCAGTTCGCCGTGTGCGCTTTCCCAGATACGGCCCTGAAAATCGAAGCTCATATCAATGCCCGGCCCTTTGATAACGGCGTGCGACTTGTCCTTGAGCCATTCGACCAAGCGGGTCTGCTCGTCGCGCATCTTCATCCAATAGCCCACCGGGTCATCCAGATGCAGCCCGCACGCCCGATACAAAAATTCACTGTAGGCATAGAAACCCATGTCGGTTTGTTGGGCGGCGGCTTGGGTGGGCCATGCCACCAATCCCCACAGAATCGAATTTGACCCAATGCGCTCCAAGAAGGCTTTAAATAGGTGTCCGCTGGCGGCTTGGCTGCGGGCGATTTTGGTGGGGTCGCTGGAGGCCATCGCTTTGGTGTTGAGCGGCGCTTCGATGTTAATCAGCACATCGGCTTTGGCGTACACAAACTCGATAATCGGATTCACGTAATCTAGCTGGTCGTCGTTGGCATAGTGATAAAACAGTTCGCTGAAACCGGGCGGCGAATACATGACGTGCGGATTACCCCCCCGCTCCAACGTGGCAACATACAGCGCCTCCAACAATGGCAGGCTTTCGAGGTTGCCCGTCAAGGCCACCAATTGGCCGGGTTGGATCGGGCGGGAATATTCGGTAATCACTTTGGCAAGTTTGGGTGCAAAATCGTGGCGACGCATGGTCAGTCTCTCCTCAATTGAGTTGGCTATACTAAAATTATATTGACCATTGAAAAAAAGTTCAATGACTTTCGGTTTTTTCATGTTGTTAATGAAAAGGCGGTGCGGGGTTAAATTTTAATTTGCCACTGGCTTAAGCCACCGTGTGCTCTTGTCAAATTATCGCTTAACCACCGCCATTTACAGCGTCCTGCCCCGCTTGGATACTTGGGAGTGGTATAGTGCTTATACGGAATTCGGCTGAATTGTAGCTTTATCACCCCAACAATGGGTTTAAACCCATTGTTCCAAAAGCCTATGAATTAACCGAATTCCGTGTTAATGGGGAGAAACAAACATCATGGTCATTATCTGCAACCGCATTTCAGTTAACCGCGAACACGAGGCCGCTTTCGAGGCGCTGTTTGCCACGCGCATGAAATTGGTGGATGGGATGCCCGGTTTCATCGGATTTCAACTACTGCGCCCCACCCAACCGAACGACCCCTATATCGTCATGACGACATGGGTCAGTGAAGCCGATTTCCGCGCATGGGTCGGATCGCCAGAATTCAAAGCGGGTCACGCACGGGTCAGCACCTTGCCCAAAGGGGCGATCACCAGTCAGCCGCAATTGGAAATCTACGAATTGTGTTCGTAATCTGTTAACCTCACCCCCTACTCCCGCTCCATCTGGCGTTCACACTCCGACAGTTTTACGGAAAGGGCATCAGCAAGGGGCTTTCAGACAGGTTCACCTCACCCCCCGGCCCCCTCTCCAATAGGCGAGGGGGAGTGGAATCTGGCAGATTCAAGCCCCTCTCACGTGGGAGAGGGGTTGGGGTGAGGTTGGTCTTTAGCGCATTTGGGCCAAAAGTAGAATCTCCCTACCCCAACTGGGTCAACACATTTTCGACAAAGGGCACACTTAAATCGGTTCGGCTGCGCAATACCTCATAAACCGCACGAAAATGGCCCGCCTGCTGTCGCATGGTCGCCACTGTTTCAGGTCGCAGCCCCATCGCCGCTGCCCCTGCCCCCATCGTCATGACCAAATCCATGAGCCGCCGCGCCGCCGCAATCGCCTCAAAAATCTCAATGTCCACAATCGGCTGACCACTGTGACGGCTATATTCGGCCAAGACCCGTTCGCGCATGGTTGGCTCTTGGTTATAGGTCGTCATCAGCAAAATTGTCCATGCCAGATCGTAGCGGGCGTCGCCAATCTCGATATTGGGCCAATCAATCACGAATAATTCACCCTCGTCGGTCATCAGCACATTGTAGGGGTGATAGTCGTTGTGCAAGGTGGCAGGGCGAGCATCGGGCGGATAATAAGGGGGATGGGTGTCCAACCAGTCCAAAATCGGCGCGGCCCATGTTTGGCGATAATGGTCAAGCACGATCTCGCGTGCCCGTGCCAATTTTGTGGCCCACGCATCCGGCAGACTGGTCACGGGGAGGGCATCCGCCACCACCTCATGCAGCGGCACAGGCGGTAATTGATGATATTCGACCATGAGGCTCATAAATCGGCTAAACAGGGCCGGGTCTTGGGCCATGACACGCCCGGTTGGTTGACCAAAAATGCGCTGCATCAAGATAAATGGGCCACCGACGACGCCGGCATCCTCGCACAAATGGCTGACCTTTGGCACAGCAAAACCAAGATACTCCAGCGCCGACATGCCAAAATATTCGCGGCGGGCTTTGGCAAGCGAATCCCCCATGAAGATACGCAATATTTTGTCTTCGGTACGCTGCGGGGTGATCAATTGATAGGCGTAGACATCGGTTTCCCAGCCATCGGCGATGCGTTCCCATGTGCTGATATTAAACTCCGTTAGGCCCAACTGCTGGCGTAAATAGCCCGTAAACGCCTCGCGGATGTTGATGATTGGCATAGATGTTTCCTCGTTTTGGTTGTCGGGTTTTTCCCCAGCACTACCATCCTCACCTCCCGTCCCGCTCTCGTTTACGGGGGGTCAGTATTTACCCAAATTGGATACTCGATACGGAATTCGGGTAATGGATGTCCGTTTAACC
>JAIOHL010000069.1 GCA_019913005.1 Anaerolineae bacterium
TTATAGTCCAAATGGCACACGAGTCGTCGTGGGAGCATCCTCAGCTGCCGGATGTGTCAAACTATCGGTCAGCGACGATGGGCCGGGTATTCCACCGGAGGATGTTCCGCATTTATTCGAACGTTTCTGGCGGGCGGAGAAATCGCGTAATCGCGTGTCAGGTGGGTCAGGCTTGGGGCTGGCGATAGTGAAACAATTAGTCGAGGCCCATCACGGTCAAGTGCAAGTCGAAAGCCATGTCGGGCGAGGCACACGATTCGAAGTGCAAATTCCTATCGTTTAAGCTATTTCTACTGCTAGGGAACGTATATCACCTCATTTTGTGAAACTTCACACAAATCTCACACGAGCAACATCAACCCTACATCAAATGGTTGCATCCTATAGATAAAGGATTGTGTAATCTGATAGGAGAAAATCCCATGACATCTAAACAAATACTCGCCGTTGTCGCACTCATTGTTGTTCTCGGTGCTGCGGTTGCGTTCGGCGGTTATACCAGTGTAGGCGCACAAGGCAACGGAAATACTACCCCGACCCCATATTCGCCCGGTACGCAAGGATATGGTTGGAACGGGCAGGGCATGATGGGCGGTAATTGGCCGGGTATGATGGGGAATAATTGGCAGAACCAGCCGATGTGGACGGCAGTCGCAACCGCACTCGGTATTGATGTGAACACCCTCTTTACTGAATTGCAATCTGGCAAAACCCTCCCGCAAATAGCTGAAGCGCGTGGCATTGATGTCCAAACGGTGTATGACGCGGTTCTGACAACAATGACTGATTACATGAATACGATGGTCGCATCTGGCTACATAACCGAGGTACAGGCTCAGGCTCAACTGACTTGGATGCGTGACAACATCGCGCAGATGCTCACCTTCAATGGTACGGGTTTCGGCCCTTGTCACATGGGGGGCATGATGGGCAACTATGGACAGGGGATGATGGGCTATGGAATGCACGGCGGAATGTATAATGGTTATATGGGTCAAGGGATGATGAACGGTTCCGGTTGGTACGGCCAAGGGATGCACGGCTGGGACGACTAAGCCCTCTAGGGGGAAATACGCAAATCATGCTTGGAAAGTGCTGGGGTGTACCCAGCACTTTCTATTTATAATAAGCCTTATATGTGCGAAAGCTAAAAATCTCAAGATGGTTTTCCTAAATTTTGCGATAAACGTGATTAGTGGCAATCTCTTGCTGCTAGATATATATTGGCATTTAGGCTATATTACTCAATGGATACTATTTGCCAACGCTTATCAAGAAATATCGATCTGTCTGAGGAAAGTGACTATCATCTAATGCTGATAGATCTACAACGAGATTTAATGATAGATGAAGTGATTACAATGACACTGATTTTTGAATCGGGCACTGAGATAAGGCTGGCCGTTCCCATAATGATGCAACCCAACCATGAAACCCATCCTTCTGGTGAGTCTCATGACTAAATTATAGTGCGATGAGCATAGCATAATACTTGAGGGGTAAACTCCCCCGAAGAGTATTGTTTGGATTACTGGTCTACCTCTTTAGCTTAGTCCGAGGGGGCAGACCACAACAATTCAGACCATCGCGCCAAAAAATGCTGTGAAACTCTCAATGAATGGGCTTGCTCACGCGCTGCCGCGTGTGACCTAGTATGTAGAAATGAACTTGTAACTGTCATTGCTTTGTACATAAATCAGTGTTCTACGTGAGAGGAATAACCAGTTCAGCAAGTAAACACCTGACATGAGTAGATCGAGCAGACCACGTGGAGTTGCCAGATGCTTGCGTGCACGCTTATCTAAGATGGATAGCATCCGCAGTTTGAACCTTATTAGATAAGCACTGAACTTCATGAATAGATGAACATATATAGGTTTAGGAGCAAATTCTGATGGATATTCAACCCCAGAACCATACACGATGCACCGAATTGAGCCAAGATAAAGAATTTATGGAGAGTTTGCAAATATGCCTAATTGACAACCAGAAAGCCAACCATCTTGCAGAAATCTTTAAGGCATTGAGTGACCCAACACGGCTGCGAATTATATCGCTACTTCTGGATAATGAAGTGTGTGTTCATGTCCTAGAGTCGGTTTTAGGGATGAGCCAGTCCTCTATTTCCCACCAGCTGCGAGTCATGCGTCAGTTGCGTCTCGTTCGATACCGTAAAGAAGGTAGGCATGTTTACTATGCGCTTGATGATAATCACGTGCGCCTTCTGTTCGCTCAAGGGTTGTTGCATGTCGAGCATGAGGAATGAGACTATACACATTGTTTTTTATTTGGCATAATGGATAAATAATTGTTCATATATTGATACTTAGTCGCAATTACAGAACGTTATTGTCGAGGGCGAAAGACTATGACTGCCCAAGTTGATTTGATTATTCTGCTGCCAGAAATTGATGCCCATGATGGGTATGTGAATAGATTCATTGAGCGAAGGATCCTGAGCAAGCACACATTGTCCGTAAGGATTACGCCTGTGGTTATACGTGCATTACGATCCCAATATAATGTCACTTGCAACTGTCATCTTCCATTCGCCATGTTGGCGAACGCTATGCGCTCGATCGCACTCGCAGTGCGATTAGTGAATTGAATGCATAGGAATAACAAGACTGAACATCCAAAACTTAGTTATCTTGCGCCGCATGATTGGTCTGCTAATCCTATTGTCTATTGTGGGTGTCCTATAAAGGGGCCCAGTTATCCCGTATGGAGGCAAATCATGGGCGTCGGAAATGGTTTTGGGCTTTTGTGGTATTAGGAGAAATAACTCATGGTTGAAAAAATTAATTCATACAATGCTGTGCCAACTTCCAGTATACCCAGATGGAATCAGGTGCGTGAAAAACTACTGTATATAACATGGACCCAGGCGCTAATCGCAACCTTAGGTAGCCTATTTTTCAGTGAGGTGATGGGTTTCATACCTTGTGTTCTCTGCTGGTATCAGCGCATTCTCATGTATCCACTGGTGATCATACTAGGTGTTGGGATTCTTTTGCAGGATAGGCGCGTTCGGATCTACGTACTGCCTTTGAGTATATTGGGCATAGGCATTGGGCTATATCACAATCTCTTGTACTATGGCACTATCCCTGAAGGTTTCCACATATGTACATCAGGTGTACCATGTGAAGCCCGCTGGATTGAGTGGTTGGGTTTCATCGGCATTCCTTTACTATCATTTACTGCATTCACTATTATTACTCTATGTCTTTTATGGTACCAGTTTGTAGATACTGACGAGGAGGATGCACCAAGTAGCAAACCGATAGGGTCGAATCGTGAAAATGGGCTTAAGGGCATATCGGCACTGCTCGGCTTTTTGTATGCGACTATTATCATCGTTGGAATTTCAAGTCGCATAGGGGAGAACACACAAGGAGTAGGCAACTCGGATAGATTTTCAACAAATTCCATCATACCAAAAGGCACAACCGCATTTTTGTCTCCTAACGCAAGCTATTCCCCAGAAGTCCTTGGGCAAGGTCAACAGGTATTCAACCGTCAATGCAGTCCCTGTCACGGGCAGAAGGGCGAGGGCATCCCTAATCTAGGACTCACGCTGGTGGATAACGCATTTATACAAGAAAATACCGACACTGACTTGTTGGAATTTATAAAAGTGGGCAGGCTTACTTTTGACCCAGAGAATCAGACCGGAATGGCTATGCCCGGTAAAGGAGGTAACATAACCCTCACTGACAGTGAAATTCTCGCGGTTATTGCTTATCTACGGTCACTCAATCAATGATATAGATGGGAAATTATAACGTAATGCAGAATTCTGATAATCTCTAGAGTTTCAGGACAAGGGTGTTAGATCCCTTGTTAGTAAATATGACCACACTTCAACCGGATCCCGTATTAAGTTTAGATGGCTGAAACGGCGATTCATATCATAAAAGACCCACGTTGAGAGGCCGTAAAATTAGTTCTAGGGGAAGAATGGATGTCTCAGACTAAACAAAAACAAACGCGAAACACGGTTAAGCGCGGCGTTAGGAGACGTGCATTAAAGAAAAACCGCGAATTAATTCTCCTATTAATTATTGGTGTCTCGGTTGCTATAGCATCAATAGTAGTGACAGTGCTATACAATCGTGAACAATCTACTGATATATCACCTAATGATAGGCGATTAGTTCGACCAGACAGTGCAACTTTGGGAGCGGCGGCGGCACCAGTAACAATCGTAGAGTTTCTCGACCCAGAATGTGAATCTTGTCGTGCGGCTTTTCCGTTTGTTAAACAGTTGTTGGAAGAATACGATGGACGTATTCGGCTTGTGATACGCTACTTCCCACTTCATAATAACTCAGTATTGGCTGCAACTTCAACTGAAGCCGCAGGTGCACAGGGAAAATACTGGGAAATGCTAGAGATGTTGTTTACAAACCAACTAGAATGGGGCGAAGAGCAAACACCACAAACTGATCTTTTTATTGGCTATGCAACCGAATTAGGACTCGATATTCCGCGGTTTACTGCTGACCTTCAAAACCCTGATTATCGGGCAAAAATTGAACGAGATCAAGCGGATGGTCAAGCACTAGGAGTTGCGGGAACCCCAACATTTTTCATCAATGGTCGCCAAGTTGAAGAACTGAGTGCTGACTCAATCATTGCGATGATTGAAGAAGAGTTGGCACAATAATAGGTAGATTTTCTACAACAGCTTGGTTTATCCCAATACCCAGCTGAAACAAATGTGACAAACAACCATAGCTTGTCTGACATGACAGCAAATACGAAGATCGCATTACTTCAATTGTAGCTGATGAGAATGATGGGCAACTACTGACAGGGGATGATGAACGGTTACGGTTGGTACGGTCAAGGTGGGATGCACGGCTGGCATCACTAAACCACATTTGGGAATTGGCATTCTGTAGATGGAATGTGCTGGGGTATGGATCGGCACATTCTATTTCGTAACAAGCCTTACGCCGCGTTTGACCCATTGTATTGCAGATTCAGAGTAAGCGACGGTTAGAGGGTGGTATTCTGAAGTCTTATAAGATCGACATTTGAACTCCTATTTAAGGTAAACTTTATTAGCAGCAAGAACTTGCTTGTAGATGTCTGTCAGGATTTAAGGGATATAGTTCAAGGAGAACGACTTGTTCACCTATAAAGAAAGTACTCAATTTCTTCCTTGGGTGGCTATCTTATCCCGCTATTTCGTCGAAAATAATCTGAAGTCTTATGCCTTGCGAGAAGCCTCACAAATCAGTTGTCCTTTGGAAGAAATGGAGATACAAATTGGTGAAACTCAAATACCTGTTCATATTCGTGCTTAGTATATGGATTTTGGATGTGACGGCCAAACCTTCCGAAGCCCATGAACCATCAGAACTCATCATCTATGATGTTTGGATCATGCCTGCGTCTGAAGGTACTGCCAATCTTTACATGACCATTGAAAATCGAGGTGATCATACGGTCAATCTGATTGATGTAATCACTAGCTTTTCAGCATCCGTCGAAGAGTATATAGATGGCGAGCGAGCCGATTTTGAAAGATTTGCATTTGTGACTGGGGAGACTACTTCCTTTGATGCTGCTGGAAATACTATTCTCATATCGGAGTTTGGGGATGCTCTTGAAGATGTAGATGCAATTGCATTAACGTTAGTCTTCGATATGGGTGAAGATATCTCATATGAAGCGACTATAGGAGCTATTGTTGCTCAGACTCCGCTTGCAAAAGAGCATGAATTGATAGTCTACAATAGTTGGGGGCGTTTTGGTTTTAGCGGCGAGGGTAGTGTTAGTGGGGCATATCTAGTCATCGAAAATCAGGGTGAAGCCGATGATCGTCTGATAGAAATCCAAAGCGACGCGGTGGCTTATGTTGAAATTCATGAAAGCAGTATGAGCGGCGATATGATGAGTATGTCACCTGTTGAGGCTATAGATATTCCAGCTAAAACTATTGTCGATCTGTCTGAGGAAAGTGACTATCATCTAATGCTGATAGATCTACAACGGGATTTAATGATAGATGAAGTGATTACAATGACACTGATTTTTGAATCGGGCACTGAGGTAAGGCTGGCCGTTCCCATAATGATGCAACCCAACCATGCAACCCATCCTTCTGGTGAATCTCATGACTAAATTATAGTGCGATGAGCATAGCATAATACTTGAGGGGTAACCCCTCTTGATGAGCATTGGCTGTGAAGGCAATCGGAGACAAACAACTTGCTCAGACGGTTTAGGCACTTATTGAGACCATTCGGCAAGCGATCGCCTCCATCACACCTTATGGCACTGTCGGTTTCTTAACTCATGTAGAATACTTTGATCTCGATTAGTCACTCGCTCTACTGAGAATCCGCTATCGTTATCAAAAACACGCCAAATGGCGTATTACCAACATTTTCGTAGCCACCTACAATAATGATTGAACACCCCGTCCTACCCTTCGCTGTCATTGGGTGTCATAGTCAAAATCTCAATAGTTAAGGTGACGTCATGCGTATCAAAATTCTGCTTCCCATAACCGCCATTGTACTTACCTTCGTGTTGGGTCTGCTGGTCTTGACTGCCCCAACAACCATCAATGCGATGGGAGGTTCAACGCCTACACCGACACCGGAAAGTGACATGGACATGGACAGTGGCTATTCGGTAGATGAACTTGCCCCTTTAGCGATGGCCTATTACGAAGGTCAAAAAGTCTATTTTGTTCATCCTGAAGCATCCGATCCCGGTGTTGCTCAGGTCTTGACTGATATGATGGGAACAGATGTCGTTACCGTGCCCAGCCTCGCCGAGATTCCCGCTGAACTCCTAGGGAACGTGTACGTATTTACCAATGGGATTGAAGATATGGGGCCATTAGGATTCCAACCTGATGTATTTGATTCAGTACCCGGCGCCGAAAATTACACGCCACTGCGGGCAGTAAATCTGGTAACATGGCAAACAGATGTTGAGGCACGCCAATTGGTATCAGTTGAAGAAATCCTCGCAGCGGAAAAGGCAGGCGAACTGACTATTGAACAACCCGGTGTCGTGGTCAATATGCCAATCCTTGTGTGGGGGGAAACCCACCGCTAATCGAAGCAACCATCCGAAGGTGGTCTTTTCATACACAGGCCACCTGTTTTTTTATCCTCCGACTTGCTCCATTATTGAGGTAGGGACTTGGACGTGGATTTGAGTACCTTGCCCCTTCTGACTATGGATTTGAAGATTCGCCTCGATTAACTGGGTTCTTTCTCGAATCCCCACCAAGCCATAATGCCCCGAAGTAGGAAGGGTTTGAAGGGATGGCGGGTCATATCCACAACCATTATCTCGAACGATTAGCATGACCTCCTCTGGAGAAAAAGCGAGTTCTATCGCCGCTTGGGTGGCTTGGCTGTGTTTGCGGATATTGCTGAGGGCCTCTTGGGTAATGCGATAGAGAGCAAGCTCGATTTTGTCTGAAAGCCGCTGCTCATCTCCCTGCATTTGGAAAACAACGGCAACCGAAGTTTCTTGTTCTGCTAACATCTCCAAAGCCGAAGCCAAACCCAATTCTGCTAAATAAGATGGGCGTAGGCCATGAATCATGCGACGAATATCTTCAATCGCCTGCTGTGAAATATGCCGCACTTCGGTTAAACGGGCTGACGCCGCCGAAGGATCACGATCAAGGTTGCGCTGGGCCATCTGAACTTGCTGGTTCAAAGAAATAAGTGTCTGCACAGTATCATCGTGGAGGTCACGGGCTAACCGAGTGCGCTCATCTTCTTGGGCGGTGGTAATCGCCCCGATATACCCATGTAATCGGGATTGGGCTTGTTGAACCGCCCGAGCCATCTCAACTAGTGCGGTTTGTAAATCTTCAATTTCTTGGATACCTCCAACTGGCCTAGTCATTGGGGGCAGATCAACAAAGCGACTTCGATTGCATTCAAATATTGTCATGCGAGTTTACTTTTTATGAATTCTGATTAACCTCCAATATAGTGCATTTCTATTTTTTCCTGAAAGTGCGGGGAGGTTTTGTCTCGAGTTTCCGAATAGTGATCGGTCCTATTTTGCCAAGTAGCCATGAAAATGCTTGCCAGATCGTCATCTGAATTATTTCTTCGCAATAACTCACGGATGTTTAGCCCTTGTCGTGCAAATAGGCAGGTATAGAGTCTGCCATCGGCGGATAATCTGAGGCGGTTACATGCGCCACAAAAAGGTTGGGTGACCGAGGCGATGATGCCCATTTCCCCTGAACCGTCCCGATAACGATACCGCCGTGCAACTTCCCCATGATAATTCGCTTCAATCGGTTCCAAAGGCATAACAGCGTCAATTTTGGCGACAATTTCGGCGGCAGAAACAACGTTCTCCATCCGCCAGCCGTTTAGGGTGCCAGCATCCATATATTCGATAAACCGGACAATATGACCACGATCTTTGAAATAACGTGCCAAATCAACAATGGTATGGTCATTTACCCCGCGCTGCACCACTGTGTTGATTTTCAGTGGAGAAAAACCAGCTTGTTCCGCTGCCGCGATGCCCGCTAGGACACGTTGACTATCGGCTAGGTTGCCATTCATGCAACGGAAAACACGGTTATCTAACGAGTCAAGGCTAACGGTTAAGCGGTGTAAGCCAGCATCCTTAAGAGATTTAGCCTTCTTCGGCAGGAAGTAGCCGTTGGTAATCATGGCTAGATCCGAAATCCCATTCAGATCAGCGAGGGCGGCAACCAACTTTTCAATACCGGGGCGGATCAGTGGCTCACCCCCCGTCAATCGGGCTTTCGTCACTCCTAGCCCGGTCAAAACTTCTGTAATGCGAGTGATTTCATCAAAACTGAGCAGGCAGTCAAGTGGAAGAAACGGATGAGGCTGACCTGCTGGCATACAATAGGAGCAGCGAAAATTGCAGCGATCCGTCACTGAAATTCGCAAATCTCGCAGATGTCTACCTAATTGGTCTTGAGGCATCATGTTTAGAACTCTGGAATAAGCTTTGGAACGGAATGAGACACCATCGCCGCCTGATAATAACCATCCCCGGCACAGGCGCGACAAAGAACTGATCCTTCAATCATGAATTCTCGCTCGTTGAGGATTTCTTCGCCACAAATACTGCAATTTACACGCACGCCGGGCCGACTGATGATGTCCTCGATCGATAGACTGAGGGATACTACTTCGACCTCAAATAACTCGGCTAATGGCATCACTTGATAGGCTTCTAATTGCGAATGCCAGCGACTGCGCTCATCGGGTTTGCATAGGGCGGCGCGACTGCGAACATCCAAACGAGGGCGAATCCGAATAGATCGTTCCGAATCGGTGTCTACAAAGGTCGCCGCGACTTTGCCATAATCCATTAAACGGAGGGTGCGATGACCCAAGGTGCATCTAGTGGCGACTGCAACCCCATCAGCGAAGCATCCATCCATCTCTACAAAAGTAAAAAGACGTTTTTTAGGCTGTGGGCATTCGATTCCAAAAATTTCAGCGGCGTACATACCCATGCGAACGCCGAGTACCTGACGGGGGCAAAGATGATTATGTAAAGCGGCGGATGCTTGCAAAAGCTCATCTAGTTGGGTCATTTTACTGCTCATCCTTCCGACCTAGCTCGTGTCTAAATTGCCGAATACTCTGTCCCATTTCACCACCCAAACGACCAATACGCCCCGCACCAAAAAGCAAAATGACGAGGATCAAGATCAAAATAAGTTCAGGTGTACCGAGTGAAAGCATGATTTTCCCCTCCGTAAATGAGGTGGCGTCAGGTTTTTCCAACGCCACCCATACTTCAAAATCTGGCTAGGCTTTAACGACTTTCACTTGGGTGTCATAGAAAACGGCGCTGCCCCCAACTGGATCAACCAAGGTGGTATTGCCCAGATAGGGATCAATCCGCATCGCGGCGTTGGCATGGATGCCTTTTACGCGACGTTCATCGCCCTCGATGGTCTTGCCATTGATCTCAAAATCCACACCACCGTAAGACCAATGCCCAAAACCGAGGCTAAAGGCGACAACGCCGGGACGAATGCCTTGGGTCGTCTTTAGTTTGCCCACCATCGCCTTTGTTCTACCGTTCCCCAAATCCCATTCGCCTTCGGTATTGGTTGGCGAGACAATACGTACCTCATCCCCATCTTCCAAATCGCGGGCTTTGGCGTCATCTTCATTCATCAATACAAAATTCTCAGGGAGGATGGCGAGCAGCCAGTAGTTGGAGGCAGTACGGCTCTTGGTTTGAGCAATTTCGCGGTAGGTGATAAGGCGCAGATCATAACCTTCGGCCTCATCATTCAGCAGATTACCTTGCACATCAAATGGGCCGGGGAGGTATTTGGCATAGCCTGTCAGATGCTCACCCGTCATGGGACTCTTGGTGTCATAGGTCTTTTCTTGATATATATTGACCATCGTAGCGAATTGATTGCCCGATTGCGTAAGATCAAGTCCGAAATAAGCTTCGCTGGGTTCAGGTAGCTCGCCCTGTTTATAACCTTTCGCATAGGCTTGGAACCGGCCACCACGATTGAGAACATAGACTAATTTAGGCCACAAGTCGCCGGCAATGGCCTGCCAACGTTCCGCATCAAACACACTCTTGGGTAGATGTCGCCGCGCTTGCAGGAAAATGTTGATTTCAGTCTCATCCGCATCTGGGACGGAATCGGAACCATCTTCTTTTTCACCAAAGGCGAGGTTAGCGACCATCTTGATATAAAGGTCATCCGGGTGAGTGAAATCACCATAATCGCCAAAACCACCTGTGCCAAAGCCGGGAAGAACCATCTTCTCAGCAATACCTAACAACAGGGCTTCTAATGACATAGGCGTTGGTTGCCCATAGACGGTGGCATCTGGCACCAAGGGGGCGATGGCTGGATTACGCACGGGTTGGATTTTCTGCGGCACACTGGGGTGACTTCCGTGAAACTCCCAACGCTCCAGATACATGGTGTCGGGGAAGATGTAGTCGGCGTACATGCTGGTTTCGCCAATGAAAGGATCAATGGCAATAAACAACGGCAGCTTTTGTGGATCAGACAAAATCGGGATATTGGTGTGCCCCGCCGGTAGCGAATAGACGGGTGACCCCATATAAAGCATGAGCGCCTTAACGGGATAGGGATAGGCATCCCCTATGGACGGTACAATTTCCTGATAGATGTCACTGGAAAGAGGATACCAATTGCGTTTAGCTGGGTAGCCATCACGCAAAAATAGGGTGTGGCTCTCATATTTTTCGTTATGGCGGATGATGGATGTGCCAAACGGGGCCATCTTGCCATTGGCCTTACTGATGTCGTAGGGCTGACCCTTTTTGCTGCCATTGGCCGAATAGGTCGAGGCTTTAATCAACCCACCTGCATGATCGTAATTGCCGATTAACGCATTAAGGGTGTACCACGCATAGACATTGTAGAAGCCATTGGTGTGTTGGCTAACCCCACGATGAATATCCGCCACAGCCCGTTTACCATGATTGGTGAACTCAAAGCCGATTTCTTCAAGGTCGCGGACATCCACCCCACAAATTTCGGCCCATTCTTCAAGGGTATGCTCACGGGCGGAGTCGGCGATAATTTGAAGACCGGACTTGACGGTGAAATCGCCTAGTTGGAGATTATCAACAAACAAATCACCCTTAACTGCCATTGTTGGGTCAGTGGTATAGGGATCAACCGCCACAGGTTCGCCATTCACAAGCGCGACGAAGTAATCAAAGTCATAGGTCTTGGTATCGTCGGTAGAAAGGGGTCGTTGTTCCTTCTCGCGCAAGCTAATTTCACTGGCGCGTAAGAACTTGCCGGGTTTGCCCTCATCGTCCAGTTTGACCAACCAAGTGGCTTCTGTCCAAGTGGGTTCGGCAATGGCGCTCGCGGCGGCTTTGTTGGCAGCCGAGAGATAGAGCTTGTCGTAGCGTTCGTTATCGATCACCCAGCGGATGAGGGACAATGCCAGCGCACCTTCAGTACCGGGCTTGGCAGGCAACCACTTCCACGCTTTAGCAGCGGTTTTGGAGAAACGAGGATCAACCACGACAAATTTCATCCCGTTTTCGACCATATTGGTGGTAATGCGTGGGGTGCGAAGCGGTGGCCCATAATTACCTTCAAATGGCGATGCACCTACAAACAGTGCAAACTCACTGTTGCCAACATCCCCTTGCCAATAGAACTTGACCCCACCCGTCCATTTACCATCGGTAAATTGCTCGGACATGGCTTTGCCAGTAAAGTACAAACTTCCCTGACAAACGGTGGTGTGACCGTGAGCATTCGCCGTGCCATAAGCGGTTAAGAATCGACTGATGAAATCCTTACGAGCGTCCTTCAAACGTCCCCATGCAAAAACGAATTGGTTATTCTTGGGGCCAAAATCAGGAATATCGGGGTCGATCATCTTGTCCAAATGGTCGGCGTAAGTGACCTTAAACTCTTCAATCAAGCCACGTTTGGCATCCGCGTCTTTTTCGGCCTGAATTTTCTTAATGGCATCCGCCATCTCTTTGGCAAGGGCAGCATCGGTTAGGACATAGGACTCGCGCAGGCCGGGAACAAAGCCCTCACCGAAAAGATCGCCACCTTCTACAATTTCGGTAAGCGCCTGCTCGTAAGAGATCGTTTCCCATTTCCCTTCACCGCGTTTGGTGCCGGGTTTACGTTTCAAAACACTCACGAGGCGATAAGGGTCATAGACGCTCTGTATACCCGCTTGCCCTTTCGGACAGATGGCTCCCTCAACTGTTCCCAACTCAGCAATCGGGGTGTTGTAGTCGATGTGGGGATACATGTTCATGGGATGGAAGGGGTTGCCCTCAATTTTGGCGGCGATACCATCCAACAGTTTGACCTTAATGCCGCAACCTGTGTTGCATTGCAGACATACGGTGTAAATCTGGTTGGCTGGGTCAATCAATGGATACACAAACTCGCCTTCGCCAATTTTTTCACGGTCGATTAGGAGTTTGCCAAAGATGGGAAGGCTACCTAAAAAGGCGGCTGCACCACCGGTGACTGCACCAATCTTGATAAAATCACGTCGGGTAAGTCCACCCGGTATAGTTTCAGGTGTTTTTACAGGTACATTGTCAGTCATTTTGTCACCTCAGTGTGCTTCTGCGTTCCTAAGAACGGGAGGAAGTCTAGTCCCAGCAAAAAGGCCAGTGTCGCAGCCCCCACAAGGCCAATCGTGACGGACCATTCCATGAAGCTGGGGAAGTATTCAAAGCCCAAATGTGGCCCGGTGAAAGCGGTTGCCAAACCTTCAAGTTCGGGGATTGCCAAAGCCGGGAAGACGATATTGGCACGGGCTGCTCCAAAACCAACTAACACTAAAACGCCCGTTATACCCACCCAGAGTGGTTGCTTATACATATTGGGCAGAACTAACACAATCATGGGTAGGATGGTTCCAAGCCCAATCTGCAAAATCCAGAAAGACCACCAGTATTGCCCATACAACATTTCGTTGATGGCATCGACGTTCTGGGGGACACCGGAATACAGGGACATGGAGAGGTCAGCCCATAGAAAATAGGTCTTGACTAGCAACAGAACCACAGTTGCAATGCTCAGAACACGGACTTGGCGCAAACGACGGGTGTCCTCGGCTGATCCAAAGAAACTCAGAATCGTGAGCATGAGTGCAACACCTGTTGCCAATGAGAAGATTGGGAATTGCGCGGGAAGCAAGCCGACATGCCAAACTGCACGGCTGGCATTGACACCGAGCAATGCACCAACACCACCACTGACAAAAATCGCCATCACAAAGCCCACCACCATTAGCCCTTTAATGATTGGTTTGGGGGTGTTGGCCTGTGAAACTAACCATAGCGAAAGCAGAATGACCATGGAGAAGATGGTGTAACCCCACACCATCTGGGCCAATAGTGAGGAAGGATTCGGTTGCAGGTAGACTTTCCAGATGCGTTCCATGTGGCCCAAGTCCATGCCAATGGAAACCAAACCAGCTGGTAATGTCACCATTGCTGCCCACAAGGCATATTTGCCAGTTCCTTTGAATAGCGGGACTTCAAAGAGGTAGTCGAGAGTAGCAACCATATAGGAACCCGAGGAAAGGCCAGCGAAAAATAGATACATTGCTACCCAAAGGCCCCAGTTTACATAGGAGCCGTAGTTGACATCCCGTTCACCAATAAATAGACGGTTGTAAAAGCCGTACAACCCCAATAAAAGCGCAACAGCGCCTAGTCCATAGAGAATTTTTTTTAGCATCATTGGCCTCCCTTTCACACTAGGTAATAGACACGAGGCTCAGTGCCCATTTCTTCTTTGAGGCGCATCACATTGGGTTGGGCAATCATTTCAGAAACAAGGCTGTCGGAGTCTTTGGCGTCCCCAAACATAGTGGCCCGCCCAATGCACGTCGTCACGCAGGCCGGTAGTTCGCCCACCTTGATGCGGTGCAGGCAGAAATGGCATTTACGAGCATTCCCGCGTGGTGATTTGCCTTCATCTTCGCGCGACCATGCTTTGCCATATTCGTAGTTGGCCGCCCGTTCATAATCATCGGCAGCTTCACGACCTACAATCAGGCCCTCAGATTTGGGAATGGTGTCTTCGATATAGGTGTAACCAAAATCAGAGGTACGAGCGCCATAGGGACAAGCGGCCAAGCAAGCGCGACAACCAATGCATTGCTCGTAATCTACCACCACCACGCCATCCTCGTTTTTGTAGGTGGCTTCAACTGGGCATACCGGCACACATGGGGGGTTATCGCATTGCATACAGGGGCGAGGAATAAATTGTCGTTTTACGTTGGGGAAATCGCCAGTTTCCTCTTCTAATACCGGACGGTAAACGACCCCGGGGGGGAGTTTGTTTTCGGCCACACAAGCAATAGTGCAGGCGTGGCAACCGACACATTTGCGGAGGTCAATGACCATGACCCACCGACGATCTGAGGCTGGTTTGACAATGGCCCGGGCAAGTTCTTGGTGCATTCGCTCCAAGATGTCAAGTTGCCCGGTTGTTGTGCTTAAACCAGCTTGCTTGGCGGCTAACGCGATTTGAGCCTCGTAGCTTGCGAGCGCTTGATCGGGGTTAGCCGCCAAATCTTCTAATGCGGCAATCGCCATGGCTGCACCTGCCGCGCCTGCTAACCCACGTAGAAAGTTCCGGCGGGTTACATCTCTCACCTCGCCTGAATCTGTCATACAAAAAATCCTTTCCCTATCAACAATGGGACTAAGTGCATCCACTATAGAAAGAAAGGATGTGGGGAGGCAGCAGGAAAATTCCCTGTTTTATGTCAGGGATGTCAGGAAAACCCTGACAGGATTTTAGGGGTGATCAGAAAAAAGATGGTGGGCCAAAACAAATTGAACTAAGGCGGCTCTCGAACGTAGCCCCAGTTTTTCCATGCCTCTCGACCGATAGGTTTCGACAGTCTTGGGGCTGAGATTCATCTGGTCGGCAATTTGGGCGGAGGTAAAACCGCGTGCAACTTGCAGCAAGACTTCCCGTTCCCGGTCACTTAGGGCATCCCAAGGATTGGTCGTTTCGTCCATTGTGGGAGGCAATATATCCTCCAGCAGGACTCTAGTTAATGAAGGGTGTACATAGATTTCGCCACGCATCACTGCTCGAATAGCTGAAAGCAACTCACTATCCGCCGCTTTCTTTAGCACATACCCATGTGCGCCCTCACGTAATGCTTGGCGCAGATAGCTCTCATCATCGTGCATCGTGAGGATAAGAATTCGACTATTTGGCGAGGTTCTCCGCAGCAATGGCAATGCTTCTAGACCCCCTAATCCAGCCATCGAAAGGTCAAGTACAATTAAATCAGGGTTCAATTGGCCTGCCAAAACCAGTGCCTCACTGCCATCGTCGGCTTCAGCTACGACGTTTATATCGGGTTGAGCATTTAAGAGGAGCCGCAACCCTGAACGGAGTACCGCATGGTCATCGGCGATCAGGATTTTTATAGTCATTTGGTATTGCCTATTCTGGAGGTAATGGAATTTCTATAAATAAGCTGGTTCCATGTCCTTCACTAGATTCGATCACCAATGTACCCGAAAGTAATTCGATGCGCTCACGAATGCCATAAAGCCCTAGATGCCCGTTATTGTTACTCATATGGTGCGGGTCAAAGCCTTTCCCGTCATCGTCAATGATAGTTATCACTTTGTTGCCACGTCTTTCGACAATGACGCTGGCGGTTTCCGCGTCAGCATGACGGAATATATTGGTTAGCGCTTCTTGTGTAATACGATAAAGAGCCGTTTCGATATTGGGCGGCAATCTCTCTTCAAGCCCGTTCACGGCAAGATCTATGTTGATCGGGTAATGACGCCGACAATCGGCCATGTGACGTTCTAGCGCCTCCGGGAGTCCCAAATCGTCAAGCACACTGGGTCGCAATTGCAAAGCCAGCATATGGACATCATCCAGTGTACGTGCCGCAATACTGCGTAGTTCATCAGCCCGGGCATGAATTTCTGGTTGAGGGCAAACATCTCCAAGCGCCCGTAGTCCAATCAAGAGCGATGTAAGTGTTTGACTGGTGCTGTCATGCAACTCGCGTGCAATCCTTTTGCGCTCGTCCTCTTGCGCTGCAATAACGCCGTTGACATACCGTACCCGCAACTGCTCACGTTCGGCATGTTCTTCTGCCGCATGAGCCAATTGAACGGTCATATTATTAAAAGAATCCGCCAGATCGCCAATTTCATCATTCGCCCAGCGATTGACGCGGTGCGAAAAATCTCCACGGCCAACGGCCTGAGTCGCTCGCACGAGTTGTAGAATGGGTCGTGTGAGTACCCATGTCAATAATGCGGCTGTTGTAATGCCGATTGCCGACACCAAAAGGGTAGTAATCAGCAGTTGCGTTGTGATGTTTTCAACGGTTTGGTGAAGCTGCTGATCTGAAATACCGACTCGTGCCACGCCCGCTTGTCCATCAAAAATTGGCACAGCGGTATCCCAGACTTTCCCTTCGTCCGTCTCCAAAATGACAGTGCGGTGATGCTCGGTTGTCTCAACGGTGTTGGCTGCTATTAGGTCTTGTGGAAACCCATCGCCAAAAGTATGTGCCAGCACTTGATTGTCGGGAGTGACAATAAACGCATACCGCACATTGCTGTTGTTGGCTTCAGTATCTAACAGGAGCTGATGGAGCGAGTACATATCGTTAATGAGAATCATATCCGTCGCACGCGCCGCTAAATCACGTGAAGTCGAAACCGATTGCTCCTCCAGTTGAATATTCATCGTTTTTGAGACAGTAGCTCGCACTTGAAGTGTCACGGCGGCTCCAAGCAAAAGCACAAGTGCCAAGACAATCCCGAGAATTTTCGTCCGGATATTGACCCCACCAGCAATGGCCCAAAGGCGATTAGAATTTGCCTTTTCTCGTATGTTCATGGTGTTAAAGGTGGAGTATTGGCGAGTATTTCACGAATGGGTTGATAGGCAGCATCTTCGATGGTCACAAAGTCATCAAACCCCAATAATTGAAGCACTTTTTGGCCTTCCGGATCGTTGTCCATGCCTAACAAAATTTCCTGCAATGTTGCCTTAAGTTGCGGGCGTATCTGTGGACCGGTAACCACCGGGGGAATGGCAAAGGCCGAGGAACGATGAATAACACGTACCTGTTGCGCGAGTGTAGGGTCATTCTGCAATGCAAAGTCATAGACTAGACTGTCGACTGCTGCTCCATCAGCCAGGCCTTCAGCGACTGCCTTTATAGCGTTGTCATGACTGTAGGTAAAAAAAGTTCGCTCAAAAAAATCAGATGGATCGGAATCGAGTTGAGCGACAAGATAGGTTGGGTAAACCCGCCCACTAAACGAGATGGGGTCAGTAAAGGCGAACACTTTACCCTTTAAATCCGCCATGCTTTCGGCGGGGCTGTCGAATGGGACAATCAGGACGGAATAATAAACGGCCTCAGTCTTGACCTGTGGAGCAACCAACAACTCCATACCAAAATCGTCATGCCCTGCGATATAGGCGCTGGTACACACGAAGGCGATGTCTACCTTGCCTGCTTGTAACAACTGGTTCGTTTCGGCATAAGTCCGACGTTGCACTAATTCCACGGGGCGATTGAGTTTGGAACTCAAATATTCAATTAACGGCTGATAGCTTTCGGCTGTGCCTTGAGGGGAAATAACCGCCGCGACAGAAACTCGTAATGGAACAACCGTTTGATCTTGAATCGTGGGCAGGGGACTTCTATCGGATAGGTAAACAGAGGGCTGGTCTTGGGTTGAGGTACAGCCTAAAAGAGACAAGATTATCAACAAGAATACACAAATTTGCCGCATCTAAAGTCTCCACTTTTTTCCTATTCTGCACTGAAATAAAACCAAGACCCAGTGAGAACCAGCACTAAATTCAAGTGGGTTATGTCGCAATTTTTCGTGTGAGACCTCAGACCTCATTATCGCCAGCAATATATACCACGTGAACTGATTCTTGTATAAGCCGCAGCTCGGAGTCGGTAGAGCAAAGGTCTAGATATAACCGACCTCTCTATAGAAGCCTTGAATAAATACGGCGTTTTTATTACAAGGAGTGCCTTTGCAACGCAATTTTGACTGACCAAGGCATTTTTGATGACAAAAGGCAGGATATTTTGTGACACATAGAAGGGTTTCTATATAGAAGACTTTCTATATAAGGAGTTATAATCGTATAAAACATGATTGAAAGGTAAGTTCCATGGGCAAGCCCAATTCGCCATTTGTTGCGGAGAAGACATCAGAAACATGTACACCTCGAAATCAGCCAGATTTACAGCTTCGCTTGGACGAAACACAGGCTGACCAAATGGCAACACTTTTTAAGGCTCTCAGTCATCCAGTACGACTGCAAATTCTTGATCTAATTAGTCAAGGAGGAGGGGAGGTCTGCATCTGCGACCTCGAACACCACTTCGATCTAACACAACCCACTCTTTCACATCATGTAAAAGTACTGCGTGAGGCTGGTGTGATTCAGTCCGAACAAAATCGTGTCTGGATATTTCATCGAATTGACTTGACCACCCTTCAGCAAATGCACGAATTACTTGGGCACTTTACTGGATTAGCATGAGACGGCAATCCAATTACAACTCTCCTAAATGGATAGAAAATCAGAGGCAGGATAACTATTATGGGTAACATGATTGACTTTACCGAACTCCCGAAAGCACCAATCTATCAAGTGGAAGTTGAGGTATTTGATCCGCCGATGTGCTGCTCCACAGGATTATGTGGACCGACATTGGATCAAACGTTGATGGATGCAAATGAAATGATACAGGCCCTTAAAGAACAGGGTGTTTCGATTGAGCGCTACCAGATGACCAGCCATCCCCAGAAATTTATCAGTAGCCCAGATGTGATGCACCTAGTCCAAGAAAAGCAAATGGAGGCTTTGCCCATTACATTGGTGAAGGGTCGCGTTCTCAAGGTAGGTAGCTATCCTACCCTAGACGAAATTCGAAGTGCGCTAGAAAAGGCTTAAGAACGATGACGCAATTTCTCTTTTTCTCTGGCAAGGGCGGCGTGGGTAAAACCTCGATGGCATGTACGACCGCTGTTCGCTATGCCGATGAAGGCCAACGTATTCTGATTGTTACGACGGATCCTGCTTCCAATCTGGCAGACGTATTTGAACAACCTATCGGGCATCAGATTACCCCGATTGAAGGAGTCCCAAATCTCTGGGCAATGGAGATTGATGCGGACAAGGCGACTGAGGAATACAAAGACCGCGCGCTTGCACCCCTTCGCGCCGCCTTCCCACTGCAAATGGTTGCCGTGATGGAAGAGCAGATGAGCGGTCCATGCACGGCAGAGGTTGCAGCTTTCGACCGTTTTACGGATTTTCTTGAAGCACCTACCAATGGCGATATATCGTTTGATATAGTGATCTTCGATACGGCACCTACTGGTCACACCCTGCGCTTGATTGAACTTCCCGCTGAATGGAGCCGCTCGATTGAAGAAGCCGAACACGGCAGCGGACAAACTTGTATTGGTCCGGCGGCGGCTATTCAGGATGCCAAGCACAAATACGAGCGAGCTGTTGCTACCATGCGGAGTCCGCAGCAAACCCGTTTCATCTTCGTCTTGCAGCCAGAAGCAACATCAATCAAGGAGACGCTCCGTGCCATCGACGAGCTGCAAAAACTGGCGATTCATACCCATGAACTGATTATCAATGGGGTTATCCCGACAGCTGAATCGGCTAACCTTCTCTTCGCACAGCGACGCACCATGCAACAGACCTATCTGGCGCAAATCGAGCGCGAATTACCCTTGCCTGCCCGACAGATGTATCTCCTTGAACGCGAGATCAAAGGGACAGAACGCCTGCGCGAAGTGGCTAAAATCCTCTTTGATGGGGCAAATTTACCCGCTCATGTGGAAGGCGCAGCCATTTCGGGGATGGTATTCACGCCGTTTGTTGGTGAGGAAGCCCTAGCTCGTCTTATCCCCAATGGTCAGCGGCGCACGGTCTTTTTTGCTGGCAAAGGTGGCGTAGGGAAAACGGTTGCTTCGTGTGTAACCGCCGTTTGGCTGGCTCACCAAGGCTACAAAACACTGCTTTTAACCACCGATCCAGCGGCCCACATTGGCGATGTATTGGGGGTTCCCGTTGGCGACACGATTGCGCCTGTTAAAGGAGTTGCGAATCTGTGGGCAACCAAAATTGATCCCAAAGCGGCTGGCGATACCTATAAACGCCGTGTCTTGAATGACGCACGGGAAAGAGGTCGCCCTGAATCTGCACTCAAGATGATGGAGGAAGAACTCAATTCCCCTTGTACTGAGGAAATCGCTGCCTTTGACCTCTTTATTGACTATGCCTCGCAGGCCGATTGGGAAGTCGTAGTCTTTGATACCGCCCCGACCGGGCATACGCTACGAATGCTCGAACTGCCTGTCGAATGGAGCAAGCAACTTGACGTGAAAGTGTTTGCTTCGGTAGATACCGTTGCAGCGGATGATGTCGCCAAACAGCACTTTGCTCAGGTCATTGATATGATGCGTGACCCTACCCAAAGCACCTTTGCTTTTGTGATGTATCCCGAATCAACCCCAATCATTGAAGCCTATCGGGCCGCTGAAGAATTGCGAACGCTTGGAATTGAACCCGGCCTAGCCGTGGCGAACTTCGTTCTCGATCCCAAAGACTGCACTACACCCTTCACTCGCACCCGTCGTGCTATGCAGGAAAAATATCTCGCAGAGATCACGGAACGTTTCCATGTTCCCATGATTCAACTGCCGCTGCTACCACACGAAGTGAAAGGCATAGATATCCTCACCACGATGGGCGAACAGCTTTATAGGGATGAGCCTGTTTTAGCAGAAGCATAAGGATTTGGGAGGATATTACTCGCCATGAATGAACCTATTCTGGTGCAAATTATTGGCGCACCGATAGCCTGCTCAGAAGGAATTAAGGATAGCTGGAGAGAGGTAGCCCACTGGGCTGCTTCTAAACTTTACCAACAATTTGGGGAGACATTGCAAGTGAAATACTATGACCTGTTTGATCCCGATTGCCCAGCTTTCCCTGCCGATGCACAACTCCCACTGGTGCTACTGGCTGGAGAGATTCTTAGCAGTGGGGAGAAAATCTCACTTCCGCTAATTTGTCGCAAGCTCGAAAAATTGACCACCGTGTCAACAGAAACAATTGGAGTTCAAAAGCATGAGTAGTCAAACAGTCGCCGCTCAATCACAGCCAACCAGTAGAGTCTTTGGTCAACTCTCCCTGCTAGATCGCTTCTTGCCATTGTGGATTTTTGCTGCAATGGCTTTGGGTATAGCCATTGGCAAGCTTTTCCCCGATATTGGGGAAACACTTGATAAGATCAAGCTGGATACGGTCTCGCTACCGATTGCAATTGGGTTGCTTTGGATGATGTATCCTGTACTAGCGAAGGTAAAATACGACAAAATCCCGGCGATTGCTGGCAACTGGAAGATGTCCGGTACATCGCTCTTGCTAAATTGGGTTGTTGGACCTGCTTTGATGTTTGCCCTCGCTTGGGTGCTGTTGCCGGATCATCCAGAATACCGCACAGGACTGATTATTGTTGGGTTGGCACGCTGCATTGCAATGGTACTGATCTGGAATATGCTGGCGTGTGGGGATAATGAATACGCGGCGGTGCTGGTGGCAATCAATTCCATTTTCCAGATTGTGATGTATACCGTTTTAGGATATTTCTACCTCACGGTTGTTCCTCGTTGGTTGGGGAGTGAAAGTGTCGCACTAGATGTGTCGATGTGGGAAATTGCCAAGAGCGTGCTGATTTTTCTAGGTATCCCCTTATTGGCGGGCTTCCTAACTCGGCTTATTCTAAGTAACGTCAAGGGCGATGAATGGTATGAGACAAAATTCATCCCTCGACTTGGCCCAACGGCTATTGTGGGTCTGTTGTTTACCATTGTCATGATGTTCTCGCTTAAGGGTGAGGTTATTCTGGATCGTCCCGGTGATGTGCTGCGAATCGCTCTTCCGCTGTTGATTTACTTTGGGATCATGTTTACAACGGCGTTCTTCCTTTCCTATTTTCTGAAATTCCCCTACGCTGATACAGCGACCATTTCATTTACAGCCGCTGGCAACAACTTCGAGCTGGCTATTGCGGTAGCTATCGGGGTATTTGGTCTGGCATCAGATCAAGCCCTAGCCGCTGTTGTTGGTCCACTTGTTGAAGTTCCTGTCTTAGTCACTCTCGTCTATTTTTCGTTGTGGCTGGGGCGTCGTCTGTATCCGAGAGACCCTCTTTGGAAATCTCGATTTGGTGAACGACTGGAAGCACAAGGCACATTTGCTCCCAGTTCAGAATAGTGAAATATAGCTAGCCTTAAAACACTGATGGATGCCCTAGCTGGTTGTTGCATCAAATCGCTAGGCATCCATCAATCTAGGTAAGGCCAATCTAAAGTGTCAGTGTGTCAGTATGTCGAAAGTGTCAGTCCGCCACTGACAGTTTTTCAGTTAGAAACTCCAGCAGAAATACTCCTTCTATCCACTTATTGAACACGCAACCAAACTGATTATCTTCATTACCGCTAAAACTGAACAAAGTCTATAAGAGACTACGACTTGGCAGCATCCCGACGCAGGGCGTGGAGTTGCGTACGATAGCATCACACCATTACTCAGGCCGTTGAAAAATCGAAAGAGATGTAGGCCTAGTCTATTCACTCGTCCTGCTGGCTAGCGGTCTGGATCACTGTCGTGATGAGTTGGTCATAGATTTTCGCCATTTGATGAGGAGCATACGGCATATCATGATCCAGCCACCATTCGACAAGTAGCAACATTGAGCCAGCCATGTGATGGGCAACAATCTCGACGGGGATAATGCTGC
>JAIOHL010000070.1 GCA_019913005.1 Anaerolineae bacterium
GGGATGGGGTGCATTTTGACTGTATCGAGCACTTAATCAACTCTCGTGGGAGACTGGAATCTGGTGTATTCATGCCCCTCTCCGGGTTGTGGAGAGGGGTTGGGGTGAGGTTGATTTTCAAAAATGGGGGGTTGAATAAAATGCCAAGCGACGGGGCGTCGTTATTTGAGCGAATCGGCGAAGGCGGCAAACGCGGCATCCGGCTCGGAGCCACGATATTTGAATTGACCGACCACTGATGCCCCTTTTGCTTCCAGCGCCTTTGCCATCTTGCTGAGGGTTGACCCCGGTGCGAGTTTGTAGGTGCAAAAGACGACGGCTTTTTTGCCAGACAGACTGCCGAGCCGTTCGATAAATTGCATGACCCCGGCTGTGGGGTGCTGCATGATGACAAACAGCCCCTCGACCCAACTGCCCACACACACCACATCCGCGTTGGCAATCTCGGCAGGGTCAGCCTGTGAAATGGATTTGACCGTACAGGTGTGACCAAGCGCGGTCAATTTCTTGCTCATGGCTTCGGCAGCTTTGGCGGTGGTTCCGGTGCGGCTGTCATACACAATGGCGATATTCATCTGCTGTATTCCTTTCGTATCCTCAAGATTCTCCACCCGCCGGGATGATTTTTTCACACACCCCAGCGGCAACGGCGTTCAGTGTACCGATACGGCATGGCAGCGAATAGTGAGGTTTGGATAGATTTTTTTGTGCAATAGGGATGAGTCGTTTACGCTTGATCCTCAATTTCGCGCACAGACGGGACTAGATCGGCGCGGAGGGGTTCGATGGCGGAGGCGGGCACAATGGCGACACGGATGGATTCACCGAGCATATTAAAAATTTCCAGCACGCAGCCATCCTCACCGCCTGATTTGTCGGGTACGGTATCCAACAGCCATGCTACATCGCCCTGCCGCAGATTTTCGGTGGGGAGGTCGCGGTTCACCATGACCCGCTGATAGAGTTCTAGTGTCATTTTGCATTCCCATGTTTATTCGGCGGCGGGCGGGGGATCAGAACCAGCAGCACCCCCTTCAAGTTTGGCCTGCGCTTTGGCGATAAGACGGCCAACTCTCTCAACCTCATGCGGCATCCCAATATCGACAAAGATGGTCCACGCCTGCTGAAAAAAGTCAATGCCCTTGGGGATGTCGCCCAAATTGGCATAGGTGCTACCGAGGTTGCCCAAGATGCTACCTTCGCCGTGTTTATCACCGATTTGACGGCTGATGGCAAGCGCCTGTTGATAGAATTGAATGGCATTTGGATAGTCACCCAATTTGCTGTAGGCATTACCGAGATTGCCCAATTGGTAGCATTCGCCGTGTTTATTGCCGATTTGACGGGCGATAACAAGGGCCTGTTGGTGGAAGTCAATGGCTTGAGGGTAGTCGCCTAATAAAAAATAGGCGCTACCGAGGCTGCCCAAATCGCTACCTTCGCCGTGTTTATCACCGATTTGACGGCGGATGGCAAGGGCCTGTTGGTGGAAGTCAATGGCTTGGGGGTAGTCGCCTAATGAGGCATAGGCGTCACCGAGATTGCCCAAGTCGCTGCCTTCGCCGTGTTTATTGCCGATTTGACGGGCGATAACAAGGGCCTGTTGGTGGAAGTCAATGGCTTGGGGGTAGTTGCCCAATGAGAAATAGGCGCTGCCGAGATTGCCCAAGTGGTTGCCTTCGTTTTGTTTATCGCCGATTTGACGGGCGATAACAAGGGCCTGTTGGTGGAAGTCAATGGCTTGGGGGTAGTCGCCCTGCGCGGAATATGCGCTGCCGAGGTTGCCCAAGATGCCGCCTTCGCTGCGTTTGTCACCAATTTGTTGGGCTATGGCAAGGGTCTGTGTATAGAAGTCAATGGCTTGGGGGTAGTCGCCCTGCGCGGAATAGGTGTTACCGAGGTTGCCCAAGATGCCGCCTTCACCCTGTTTGTCGCCGATTTGACGTTGAATGGTAAGGGCCTGTGTACAGAAGCCAATGGCTTGGGGGTAGTCGCCCAAGGAGTAATAGGCGAGGCCGAGGTTGCCCAAGTGAGCGCCTTGATTCCACAAATTGCCCTGACGTTCTGCGGTGTGAGCAGCATTTCGGAGCAATCCAATAGCCTGCGTATAAAGACCGCGATAATCTAGGAACTCGCTATTTTCCCACAGATTTTGGGCAAAACGTTCAACTGTGGCAAAATGACCAGTCCCATAAGCCCATGCCGCTGCACCCATTAGGTTATCTAATTCAGGCTGCAATGCTGCGAAATTAGCGGGAGAAGGCTCGTTATATGCTTCGGTGTAGATTAGGCAGGCACCCAAAGTACGTGAACGGGCGGTATCATCACTCTGCGACCCTAAAAAGCTGAAGGCGAGGTCATGGATATGATAGGATAAAATCTGTTCATCTGTCGCGGGGACTTCTTGTACAAGGCCGCGCTCCAACAATGCCGTCACTGCCTCGTTCACCGCCATATCCTCAAGATATAGAATCAGCATTTCGGGGGTCACCTGCGGGGCGAAAAACGCACCAAACGTCATAAACACGCGGCGGGTGTCTCTATCCAACGCCTCGATGCTGGTTTCCAATAAATCCCCCACCGAACGCCGACCCTCCTGCGAAAAACTCAACGGCATGTTCATCTTGGCAGGCGCGGATTCGATGCGTGTTTTCAATTGGGCAGGCGTCAATTGATCCACCATCAACTGCTTGCCTGCGATTTCCAGCGCGAAGGCCAGATAGCCCAATAACTGGCACAATTCAGCGGCGGCGGAGTCATTGATGAGGGCCGGATTGCCTGCATAAAACGCAAGGGTCTCGACGGCGCTGGCGGGTGATAATTCATCCACCTCCATCCGCAGATCCAACGGATAGGCATGGCGCGAGGTGACAATCACGGGCACATCACGCGGCACGGCCTCCAACACGGTCTTGAGGGCCGGGCCATCCCACGCATTATCCAGCACCACCAGCTTGACCCCCGTCTGGCGCAGCAAGGCACGCATGGCTTGGATTTTGGCCGGCCCCTGTTCCCGCGCAATCTGCTGGACGGCATTGAATGGACGGGCCAACGCTTCAAAAATGGCGTCCGACGATTCCTTGCCGATTTCCTGCCACAACAGCGGGCCGGGGTTGGCTTTCAGATATGCAGCGGCGGCGGTGGCAGCGAGGGCCGTTTTGCCCATCCCGCCAAAGCCTTGCAGCAGCACGCGGCTGTTTTGCGATAGGGCCGTGCGTAATTGGGCCAACAAATCATCCCGCCCGATGAGTTTGCGCGGTTGATGCGGCACATCGTCGGGGTCGGTGACGAGCACGGCATTAGCCGAACCGGGGCGATAGGTCAATTTTTCGTTGATCCACACCTTGAGCGAGTGTTCCACCTTGCCGCGCAGATCGTCCACATCGGTGAACCAAATCGGCGCAAGCCCTTTGTCTACCGGGGCGACCTCATCCAGAAATTCGTTTAATTTGGCCTCGCGGCTGTCACGCTCATCGGCTTTGACAAACAGCAGGCGGTCAATGTGCCATTCGCTTGCGCGGCGAAATTCGTCAATCGTCCATTCACCAAAGGCCTTCCAGAATAGGCCAATATAGAGGGCGCTTTCCTCCAAGATTTTCAGATACACATCGCGGATGGGGTAACTGGCGGCATGGGCGTCGCGTTCATAGGCCCACGCCTTGATGTGCAGCGGCCCACTGCCCATCTGGGTCAGCAGGTCATAGATGGCGGTGCGTTCGGCGGCAAGTTCCTGCATCTTGGAACTGATAAACACGGTCAGGGTGGTATCATCCATTTGGGCTGCTCCGCGAGAGGGTGGATATTAACATGGCAGATAGTTTAGATGATTAGGGCCGGCGGCGCAACCAAAACGGCATCTTCCCCCAATCACACCCGCAAATATGGTAGACTTAACCGCTGATACAGAATCCGGGTAATTCATGTCGGTTCAACCCCACCCC
>JAIOHL010000071.1 GCA_019913005.1 Anaerolineae bacterium
ACACTCAAATAGGGGCGAATATGGTTTTCAAACTGCTCTTCCGTTACACTTGTTGGAATCTGGCTCATCGGTTTTTGCTCTCCTTAGTCGTTGAGCATTATACCTTTGAGCCAGCCCCTAGATAAGTTTGAATCACTTCTATAAAATACGGGGCAGTCATGCAAACGCATCTCACTACTTGGTCTATAGTGCCCTTTTCCCAGACAATTATGGCAATGCCCTTGGGCATAGCACGTTCCGAGCAGAGTCTCAAGTTGCTTATCAGTCGTAGATAACGACCAAGTTTTGTCCTCCTCCAAATTTTTGTATTGCACAAAAATCAGCGACTTATACTGATGGTGCTGATAAATAAGATCAGAACCCAATAAGTCGCTTTGGCTATGACCCTTACGATGCCCTAAGAGTACAACGAGATTTCTTCCTGTCTCTTTATCCTTGAACTTCATCTTGAAGACTTTTGTTATCTCAGCCATAGCTACATCATCGGCGGTAAAACCGGGGATTGGTTTAACTAAATCGCGCATTATATGCTCTACTTCACCAATGGATTCGATATAGGCATTATCAATTTCATCGTCTATTTTTGAGTCATTTTCAGTGTGAAATATGTCAACCAAATTTTGAGCAGATGTCTCAAAACTCAGTGATTTGGGATCCTTTGCATCTACAATGCCTTTCCGCCACTCATCAAGCTTTTCGTTTAAACCCCTGACGCCCTGCGGATTAAAAATTTCAAATGCCGAGTGAACCATATCGTAAGTAACGGCTACTTGACGAATTATGCGAGGTTGCCGTTGTTGGAGTCTCTCTAATTCCTCGATCACTACCTCCAATAGAGGCCGTACTTCTAAAATAGCCTGACGAAGCAGTTTCCATTCTTCATGTTCTAAAATGACGTGACGTCCATTTATTACTTGATCAAAATGTCGAATCCACACTAATAGCTGGTCTCTTCCTATTGCCATAATTTCGTTAGCAAGGTGGGCTAATCCATTCTGACGCCCTGCTATTTTAGTGATCAGATCTTGATACGGGTCATAATGTAGAATTATGTCTCTATTCATCGCTTCTGGAACTGCTGCTACAAAATTCATACTTTGTTTTCCAGTCAGCCAAACCCTTATTGTGTCTTTTGGTCTTAGTCCGATATTTTCGCTATCGCCCAGAGAACTCATGTCCACGAGTCACCTCAAGATATTCTATGAAAAGATAAGCAATTGCACGCAACTGGGCCTCAGAAATACTGGCTTCCCATAACCTTTTGTCTTTTTCCAACCTGTCTTCTTCTTTGGCGACATTCCAAACTTCCAGACCCTGTATTTCAGATTGCCCAAAGAGCTTAAAGCAACAATGGGCAAATGCATTTCTTAATCGATCAATAAGCTCGCTAAATTCCTTAGATTGCTTCAATTTAGGGCTCTTTGAGTGGACCTCATTACCCTTAAGCTTCAAGTCCCCTTTATCAAGATCTCCTAAAATCTCAGCAAGCCTATCCGAACGAATTTCTTTAAACACCTCTTCCCAAGTCACAGGTTTTCGATCAGAAAAGTATTCCGCACGCATCGAGATAACTAGGCTCAACATGCTATTGATGAGTTGGGTAAACTCAAAAACGTTGCCAGTAGATTTGCTCGCATATACATAGTCTAAATTCACTTTAGTTCGACGGGCGAGGGTAAGCATAACTTGGTCGGTTGGTAACATTGGGGTTCCTTAGCTTTCCATTCTCGGTGGGTGCGCCACACCCGGATCAGCGGGCGGGGGATTCAACCACGTCGTAAATTGCGCGACATCCGGCACTAAATACTCGACATCCAAGCCTTTCGGGTGCGGCACGGCGATTTTGGGCAGCGACGCCATCTGATCATACATTTCCAAAATGACCCGCTTGGTGGCATATTCCCCAAAGGCGGCTTCATCCTTGCGCTTGACGATGGGGAACGTCTCCATGATGTAATCCACATCGTCGCGGGCGATTTGATAGAGGTGGAAGTACAGGGCGTCCAGTTCGCAGCGCATCAAAAAGCGACGCTCCTCATCCCAGATGAACGGCGGCCCCTCATAGCCCACATCCTGCGCGAACGCCTGCAAGTCCCATGCGGTGTAGGTCAGTTCTAAAACATGGGGTAATATGAAATTCAGAAGGTTAGGAATGTAGGTATGTGGCGGAATTACCGGAAGCTGCTGGACAATGAAGAAATTTAAGTTTACTCCACCAACTTTTTGTCGTACCGTGTAATCGAAAACAAAGCTTGCAAGGTTAGATTCTAGGGATGCTTGATTAGCATCAACCCGCATAATAAAAACGCTATCCCCTGCTCCGCTAAAAGGCAGAATACAAGGTTGAAAACTCGTGGCATTTGTAGGTGAGGTGACGCGGCGGTAAGCTAAATAATATTTTTCAACTTGGTCTCTTACATCCGAGTCTTGAACCCAATATCTCGGCATTGGTAATTTCAGTGGTGAATTATGTTCTTCATAATTAAAAACTCTAGGCTGCCCTTGTCTAATTTGAGCCGTTTCACTAATAACAACCTCGGCATAGCGATGGTCATAAGTATCAAACATCTTAGCTTCATACAGCGGCAAATACACCTCATCGCTGTGCACAAACCAATTACCTTTCAATTCAAACCCCTCTGCTGCTAATTGCTCTGGTGTATGGAACAAATGCGAGTCATTGGACATATGAAACATCGTGGAAAATCGAATACCCCAAGCATTTTTCAGCGGTTCTTCTTGTATCAACACAGGCACACGCCGATAAATCGCTTTGGTAATTTCGGCATCGCGTTGGCTGCGAAATGTTGCAGTAGTACCTGTATTTGGATTCAACAGCGCAATGTCCTCCGCTGAAAGGGTGAAGAGCCGCCATTCGTCTTGTAAATGGCCCACGTTCAACGCAAAAAATACAAATTCGGCCCCTTTGCGCGTCGGGCGTTCCCATCCCGTCATGGTCAGCAGGCAAAATTTCATGCGACTATCCACTGCCGGAAATAGACCCTCGCGATTTTCAAAATCATAGATGCTGGCAAGTGAATGGGTTTGCATTAAATCTTGGAAGAAGAGTTTGGTGGTATCGTCTGTCGCAATGCCCGATGGCACAATCATACCTACGTGCCCATAGCCATTAATGATGTGGCGGCTGCTTTCGGCAAAGATGGTATAGGTGTTCACGTCACCCCGTCCACACAAGGGATACCGCCCCGATTGACGCACAAAATGACTCTCCCCCTCAGCGCGGCGCAGTTCGGCGGCAAACTCGGCTAACAGGTCGGGGTCTTCATCGGCAAGGGCCTCAATCATGCGGCGGCGGGCGGCAGCGTTGGGGGCAGCCGCAATGTCGGGTCGTTTCTCAGCAAAAAATTCCTTTTCCTGAATTTTGATGCGCTCCCATGGGGGGTTGCCCAGCACGCAATCGAAACCCCCATCCCACTCCATTTGCGGGTTTTGCGCTTCAATATAGATGTTGCTCGTAAAGACGTCAGGAAAAGCGATATGCCAATGGAAAAATTTGTAATGGTTCGCAATTTTTTCGACCATCCGTCGGACGGGGATCATTTCTTGCGAGTCGGTACGAGCTTCCAATGTCAAATAAAGCCCCTGTGTCATCACAGAGGGGACATCAGGTCGTTTTTCCCAAACAAAAGCGGAACACCACGCATCGGCCAATAGTTTCGTGCGCTGGTAGCTTTCAGATCTGACAAGTCTCTGATAGGCTGATTCTTTTTCACGGACTTCCTTTAAGGTGTCATCTCCAATCTCGTCAAGCTCGTGCATATCCTCGGTAAACCAAGTAATACCGCTTGGCGCGAAGCTACCCATTGGAAGTATCATTTGCCCGCTATAGAGTTTTTGTCCCTGTTCGCGTTTGTTTTGTCTACGTAAACCAGCCGTAAAAGTCCGATCATCGCCCTCAATCGGCTGGAAGGCATCGTCAGGGATGCCCTCGCTCATCAGGCGGGGGGTCGTCCCCAATAGGCTGTTGCCCCACAAAATGCGATGGTCAAGGAAACTCAGCGGTTTACCCGGTTCAAGCGCCTCCATCCACAAATTGACCTTGCACAATTCCACCGCCATCGGGTTGATGTCCACGCCATAAATGCAGTGCCCAATGATGTCGCGCTTGGCCTCTTGAATGGCGGCGGGTGGGGGTTCTTCCTCGCCCGTACGGACTTCGGCCAATTTTTTCGCCATCCGCCCCGCAGCGGCAATCAAAAAATGCCCACTCCCGCAGGCCGGGTCACACACTTTGAGATCAAGAATTGCGCGTGTCCCCTGCTTGGCGGCTTCGTTTAATACCGGGTCAAGGGCGCTGTCCAAAAGGGCGTTAATCAGCGAGGTCGGGGTGTAATAACTGCCCGTGGTTTTGCGCTCGTTGCCGCCTGCCGTCGCCAATGCAAACGTCCGCGCATCCACATTAATTTGGGGGTGCAGTTCCAATAGGCTCTCATAAATGCTGCCCAATTCTTCCGGGCCGAGATTTTTATAATCCACCGTGCGGTAGACTTTGGCTTTTTGGTCATAGGTCAGGGATAGCGCCCGTATCGCCGCCAATAAGTGCTGGTTGCTGATCTGGCAGTCTATGATAGCTGGCACCGCCTCATCGCTGAACAGGAATGACCCGAGGGGGATAATGCCAAGCCCGGCCCCCGCGCCGTTCTGATCACCCGATAGTAGCCGCATGACCAGCCGCAGGCCTTCGTATAAATCGGGGTGGCGTGTGCCTTTGAATTTTTCCGCCATATGGCGCAGGCGCTGGGTCGAATAATATTTGACGTAACGTTTTTTGGCGGTCTCATCGGCTTGGGGATTCAGCAGCAAATCGCGGTCTTCCGCCACAAATAAAAACAGCAGGCGATAGACCAGTCGCAATAATTGGCGATAGTAATCCTGCTTATCGAGGCCACCGCTGGTCAATTGGTCACGCAGGGCATGGTTGGCGGGGTGTTCAATGAACCCCAAACCGAGGGCGGTAATCGCCTGCTCGACCCCATTGCGTAAATCATCAAGGGCGCGGGTGCCTTCGTTTTCGGCCACCTTCATCCATTTTTCCAGCCAGCAATCGGCGGGCCTTTCGCCTTCTACGCGGGATTGATGGCCCAGCAGCCACAGCAGCACAAAGTCGCTGTAGACCTCGCCTTCCATCATGGCTTGCAGGTCAAATTCGACATAGGCTTGCCGCGTCAGGGTGGCATTATCGCGCAGAATCCGCAGATAGTAGCCGTTGCTGAGAAAGCCCCATAGGTTGCCTTGGCTGCGATTGAGAAACACCTGCAACAAACTGTGCGGGCTTGCAGCGGATGCCCCCGCAACACGGGCGGTGCGTTTGTCCAAATCCACTTTATAGCTGACCAGATGGATCGGCACATTTTGCCATCCGTGCGAAATGGGATAGCTGCGCCCGTCAATTTCAACCGCTTGGGCCGTTGGCAAGCGTCCATAGTCCAATTCACGGAATAGGGGCAGCAACCAGCGTTCGCGGGTGATGGTCGTGCCGAGGTCGTTTTCGGGCAGGCGTTCTTGGGCGGTTTTGAAGCTGGCCCACGCGCCTTGCAAGGCATTCCATGAGCGATTGATGGCTTCGTTTAATTTTTCGCCGGGGCGGTGATAACTTTCGGCGGTCAGCCCATCAATGGTCGTGCCCTCGCTGATGCGTTGGAGTAGGTCAGCGGGCAGCAGTGCCCCCTCGGTGCGAATGGTCGTAAAAATAGTGGTGCGGCTTGCCATAAATTATTTTCTCCCCATCGCGGGCAAGAATACATAGATACCTAAAACATCGGGGGGCAGTTGGGCCTCGACACGGTGTTGGGGACGCCGATCCCCTCGCCGATAGGCCGCCTCCCGCACCCGGATATGCGCTTGCAGTAACTCATCGCCGCGCTGGGTGGCAATTTCATCCAATACCGGGGCGATATATTCAAAGCCATCTATAATGCGCTGCACCGCTTCGGATGCCTGCTGCGGATGAATATTTTCATCGGGTTGGGCGGTCAAGAGGGCTTCGGCCTTGTCTGATTCAAGCCATACCGGATTATCAGGCGCACCCTCAAAAGCGAGGATTAGGCTATCTTCGGCTAAAAGCTGGCGTTCCTCTTCAAATGTTTTGGTAATTAGGTGGTAACGGAACCGTACCAATAACAGAGTTGTTCGTCGCTGCACCGCCGCTGTACGAATCGTCCCACAGCGTCGAGCACGGGGTTGCTCATCTTCGACTTCGGTGGCATCCAGCGCCGTATTCATCACATAGGTCGCCAGCGATTCAACCAGTGGATGGGTACGGGTAAGATAGAACTGCCCTTCTTTGACGGGCAATTCAAAGCGGGCACTGAATTGACTCGTACCCAACAGGTCACGCAGACCACGTGGGGTTTCGGTGAGGTCAAAATTAACCGCGCCATTTTCAGACACCACCCCACGATGCATCCGGACGGTATCTTTCATAAAGGTGGCTACGTCTATGCCCGACCCGACCGCTTCGCGCGCCGCATTCAGTTCCGCCGCAACCTCATCCACTTTAATGGATTGCTGGGCAAACATCGTGCGGGAACGTTTTTCACGTTCGGCGGCGGCTTCCCATTGCAAATCCAATTCCAATTGACGTGGCTTAATATAGGCATCAAAACCGGGCAAGGTGGTCTGCATAAAGTTAGCATTTTCTTTGAGCAGCAGCCCTTCAAAAATAGCCTCAATCACATCCTCACTGTTGCCGGGCACGGGCACAGAAATGCCAAGCGAGTTGCGAATGGTTCGGTGTTTGCGCAGCAGCACATCCAAGACAATGCCATCTATTTGATTATCGAGACCATAGTAAGTCACGACTTTGATTTGGCTGCTGGGTTGCCCATAGCGGTCTACGCGGCCTTCACGTTGTTCATGTCGGGTTGGATTCCACGATAGGTCATAATGAATCACGGCGTTAAAACCCGCTTGGAGGTTAATGCCTTCGCTCAAACAATCCGTACAGATGAGCACATGTTTAGCGGCCTTAATCAACTGGGCGACCCGCTCTTCGCGTTCCGTAGGCGGCAGCAGCCCAGTCACGCCCGCAAATTCAACCCCCCGTATTGCGCCGCGCAATTGCTCAGTTAAATATTCGACCGTCGGAATAAATCGACAGAAAACGATCGGGTTATAACCATCCCGCAGCAGATTTTTCACAATATCAATGAGGCCGAGCATCTTGCTATCCGCTTGTCCTTGAAGGGTCTCAGCTGCTTTCGCCATTTCACGCAGACGCCGCCGATGGTTGTTGGCGTCCGTTTGCTCAAGCTCGCTAATGTCACTGCCCGGAATGACATCAACGCCTTCCGAGGTCTCATCATTCATCAAGTCGAGTACCGTGCGCCGCCCAATTTCATCCACATCCTCTTCAGTATCAGCTTCGGTGGTCGCCGCCCGACTGTAAAGGGTGGCGGCGGCGGCGGCTGGACTTGAGGCGAGGGATCGCAATAGCGCCAAGGCTGACCACCAGCGCACCCGTTGGCGATACCCTTCACCCGGTTGCAATACCGTCTCACGGGCATAGGTCAGCACATGGTCAAATAGACGTTTGTATTCATCCGTGAGTTTATAGTGCTTCTCAGCCGTATCGCGTTCTGGAAAAGGGGTGACTGCATCCATATAGGCTTTAATATCACCGCGCCGCCGCTGCACAAAATAGCGGGCCAGTTCGCGACGATAGGGTTCATTCTCGGCCCCGGTCAAATCGTCTGGTAGGTCTCGAAAGTCTGCGTTAAGCATTGTCAACAAAGATCGGAAAGCTTCTTCCTTGCCACTGTGGGGAGTTGCCGTGACCAATACTAGATGCTGGTTAGGCCGATCAGCAAGGGCAGCCACGAGTTCAAAACGCTGATGTTTGCCACCGCGTTTGTCGGTGGTATGAGCGACCGTATGAGCTTCATCCACAATGATAAAATCGGGTGCGGCTCTTAAAAATTCGTCCCGCCGCCGCTCGGACTTGATGAAATCAGTTGAGACGACAACGAACGGATAGTGGTCAAAAATAGACTCGCCCATCCGCAAATGGCGTTCCAAACGGGTGGCACTGCTAGATAATACGAGTTCGGCTTCTATATAGAATTTTTCACGCAGTTCGGCCTGCCATTGTTCGGCCAATTGCGGGGGACATAACACCGCCAGTTGATTAATCTCACCACGATCCAGCAACTCACGCGCAATCAGCAAGGCTTCAACCGTTTTGCCAATGCCAACGTCATCGGCGATGAGCAGACGCACCGGGTCTTGTTTTAGAGCCACCAATAGAGGGACAAGTTGGTAAGGGCGGGGGTCAACATTGATGCGGGCAAACGAACGGAATGGGCCAGCACTCGACCGAAACCCTAAACGCACGGCGGCGCGTAATAAACGCGCCGAGCGATAGTCGCCCACTGCCTCTGAATTTGGTAAGGCAAAGGTCGCAGGCTCAATATCTTCCAACCCAGTGAAGATACCCGTCACTTCATCCTCTGTTCCGCCCAATGGACGCACCAACATGAGTTCATCCGTTGATTCGGGTAGGACAACCCATTCGCGCCCGCGTACCCTGACAAGGGAACCGACTGTATAACTCATGCTTTACCTCCAAAAATGTGGCGATGATGATCCAAAATCATGTCCCAATCTTCCCAATAGCCAAAACGGATGACACTATAGCCGTAATCGTCCATACATGTCGTTTGTTGAACATCCCGCGCCCGACGTTCAGGGAAGTCATGGTGCGAACCATCAACATAAATGGCGGCATAGATGCCATCACTGGCATACAGAAAGTCAGGGCGGGTACGGCATTCGTCAATATAAACTTGGGCCTGATCAGGCAGACGTAGACCTTTTTGATGAAGGAAACGTAGCCAATCTTGTTCGAGTGTGGAATCGCACTGTTGTAGTAAGGTGTCGAGATGGTTATCACGGATTTTCTCACTGGGACTTGAACTGACTTTAGCAACAACCAGCATCCCCAACAAATCTCGAATTTGCTTCCGATCAAGCAAGACGTGTTCACGTTGATTCCCATAACCTAAGAGGCAATCATAACAAGCCGCTTCACAATTCTCATGTACTCGCGGTGCATGGTGCATATCTTCGCCTGTAGCTGGGTCGAAGTGACAGATACGGAGGGCTTCGCGGGCAACCTCCGAAAGCGCCAATGGGTCATCAATTAAACGGCGCAAGACCCCTGCCCCACCCTCGGCAGATTCATAAAACAGCAAAAGTTGTCGGTTGTCACTATTAGGCAGCGGTTCAACCGCCAATTCGTTGTCTTCAAGTTGGTACACCGCTTCAATTGCTCGTTTCAAAGCAGCTTGCAATGAGGCCATTTCCTCCAAACTCAGGTTAATGAGTGGCTCAAACATCAAGCAGTTGCGACTATCTTCAACATAGGGAATAACCCGGCGAGTTCGTTCGGACATCGGGTCTTCCGGATCGCTTTCAATTTGCTCATTGCGTCCCCAGTAACCCCGCTCAATATCTAGGACAAAACCATATTGGTATTTGTTTTTGCGCCTCGCCCACCCCAAATTAATCCGCCATAAAGTAGCAGTCTGGGCATAGGTAAATTTGGCAATATCACCGTCCTCATCGTGGATGATGGCGGTGCGAATATCTGGTTGCCCGTTTCGTTCATTAAAACGCACACCCGTCCGTATCTCGTAACCCAAACGGAGTCGCTCTTCTTCGTCGGCATTGATGCGATCACGGCGTTTGGTCACCACATTTTGGAGCCGCAAGAGTGATTGCAAAGGTGGATCGAGGGGCATGTGGCAGCGTTGACAAAGATCATAATCCACACTCGCTTTGACCGGATGAATGTACCCACAATGATTGCATTGCTTGATTTGGGTGGTCAACGGGCCATCGTCATCTGTAGCGACGGGCATAATCACTTGGTTAATTAGATAGCGTGATCCCTCGTGATAAATAATGGCACGCGGGCCAAACTCGGATATCGCTAAAAACCGTGGCCGCGACAAAAACTCATCTTTTTGGCGGCTGCGACGAGCGGGAACAAAGGCAGAAATAGGCAGACGAGGGAAACTGTAACCCGGTAAAAAGCCTTCCGTAGCAAAATAGCGGTAACTGTAGAAGTCCGACTGAGCCAGTTGATCCGCCTCGGTTAGGAGATCGATTTGCGCTAGAGCCTCACGTCGTAGCCGGTCGGCTTGGCCCTTATCAAAACTGCTTCGGGTTGGGTCACGTCGAATATCTTCTTGCGTTTTGACTTGTTTAAGGGCTGACAGGTACAACCTGCGCCAGCGTTCACAAGCGTCATCGAAGGCCCGCACGACATTTTGCATCGTTGATTCCACCAAAATGTTGGTGTCAGCAATATCTGGAATCGTGCTTAGAACACGTTCGGCTCGTTGGCGGGCGGCATGGCGGGCTGGTTTCGATTCTGCCGTTTGTCGAATATCTGATAGCAGTTCCAGCGAAGGGGGATCACCCTTCAAGTCCAGAATTTCCTTCAGGGTATCCTTCAGGTCAATCCCTGTTTCAGCTAACCAAATAGCATGAATATGTGCTCGCAGCAAATCTTCGTTGGTAAGGTCCAGTCGCGGCGGTGCTACGGCCCCGGCAACCATGCGGTCGGGGCGTTTGAAAAAATATTGATCATGGGGACTTCCACTCGAGCAGTAGGTGAAAACCAAAGCGGGCTGACCGCTACGCCCAGCTCGCCCACTGCGTTGGGCATAATTAGCAGGAGTAGGCGGCACGTTCCTCAGATTAACCACATTGAGTTCAGCAATATCAATGCCCAACTCCATGGTTGGTGAACAATACAACACGGGAAGCTCACCTGCCCGAAACTTTCTCTCACGCTCTTCGCGTTCTTTATAGGGTACTTGGGCGGTATGTTCATGTGCTTCTAAACCAACCAGTGATTCAGTAAGGCTGCGGTAGAAATTCACGAAAAACTGATTGGGTCGCCCCCCCTCATCCGATTCATTGGGGACACGGATAGGATCGTGAAAGGCTTTCTCACCCGTACCGGCCCTCCAGCGCATCGCAGAAGCCATGAGTTGATAGCCCGGCACCTCTTTTTCAGTTTCCGGTTGCTGTACAATTTCGACTAAACCAGCGATTCGTAAACCTTCTAAAAGCTGTTGGATAATGCTATTGGTCTTAACGAGGTCGATAGCCCCATAAGCTCCTGTGTCATAATCTGGAAAAGTTCTGCTCCGACGTAGATACATCCCAAATCCGCCTCGCGCAGATAGATAGGTGTAGTTACCACGCCCCTCGTCACCACTTGAAGAGCGCGGCAACAAAATGGATGCATAATCCATCTTTTCATCTTCATCAATGGCCCAAGGTGCAACCAGCCGTTGGCTACTTAATTGCCGAATACGCTCCTGAAAACTGCTATCCAAATAATCCACTTTGATCGCAAGTTCGCGCCGCATGTAATCTAACAACACTTTCGCTACCTGCATACGGGTTGGGGGTGTCGCGCTGACCAACACCGGATGTTTATCCGCCCACACATCCTCGGCAGCACATACAGCGTCTAAATCCATATAGTCAATTTCCAGCAATCCGCATTGCTCCAGATTGGGTAAGGCAATCCGCCAGCCGCGACGCAAATCGCGATAGATGCGATACCCGAGGACCTGCCGCAACGCTTTTTGCGTTTCTTTGAGAGCTTGAAAACGTACATCCGGTTCACTGGCATATAATGCAAGAGGGAGATTAAGCGCATCAAAAACCTTCTCAGCCACCTCATCATGTGACAATCCATCTTCGTTTGCACGACTAACCGCCCGATAGATGGCTCCACGCAGGAGGCCGACCTCAATAAAATCATTGAAATGACCTGCTTGTAAGGAAGCGTCTTGGCGATTATCTGTAAAACTGAGAAGTTTCTGCGCACCTTGATCTAAATCACTACTTCTAAGCGCACGTGAAGCGGATAGGCTAAGGAGGGTGGTGGCACTGCTCCGCCCTTCCGAACTCAGGGTCGCTAATTTACCAAAATCACCCTGCCTAGCCGCATAGGAGACACCGCAGTTTAGGCAAAACATAAAAGGTGTCAGGATATAGACACAATCAAGCCCATTTGCATTTTCCGTTCCGTCGGTATGGATGTGGAGATGTTGGGGTAGTTGGTCACGCCGATGACTGCGGATACGCCGGACACCATTTCGTTCTTCTAGCCAGTCATCCGGTAAATGGTCGCCTTCAGCTAGATCTTTAATTTCTTGCGGCCAAGGCTTATGACTCCCAATGTAGAGATAACCCGCCTCACTGTTATCATCGGCAAGCCGGTCATTAAAATCGCGCGGTATCACTTGACGTGATGCATTTTCTTCCGAGGTCGTCATCCGAACCGTGTAGTATTCCTGACCGCACTCGCGGCAAAAACACAGTGGGAACAATACTCGGTCGCGATCACTCGGCACAAACTGCTGTCCTCGCAACGTGATATAGCGATGATCTTCCGCTTCAATGGTGGTGTAAGCGGTATCGCCGGGGCTGATGAATTGGTGTAGGCGAAAGGCAAATGGGACAAAACCCGTGTTCGGATTTGGTTCACATTGAGATCCAGCTAACAACCAGCTTTGGATGATGCTGGCACAAACGTTTTCATCAATACCTGTCAATTGGCTCAGATCCCTAGCCGCCCCATCTTCCCCTTGAATACTTCGGGGTTTCTGGCGCAGGAGGCGACCATCTACTTCCCTTAAGCCAAAGGTATCTTCAATCCAAATGGATAGCGGGTGTGAAATGAAAGCCGCGTAGTTCGTTGGAGCAGTGAGGTTATCCCCTTGTTCTAGGACAGCACGCAGGTCATCGTAGAAAACCGATGGGTCAGCGGCGGGACTGGTCACCCGTCTGAGCGTTTCCATGACAATATTTTCAGCAGATACAAATGAACCAAAAATCTGCTTGCCAACTTCGGCGACTTGAGTTCGTTGCGTATCGTAATCCCCTTCATTTGCCAGCGTCGCCGAAGTACCTACGAAGACTAACGGCTGTTCTTGGGTTTCCAAACGATCACGCACGCGCCGCATCAGTAAGGCAACATCTGCCCCCTGCCGCCCTCGATAAGTATGCAGTTCATCAAGCACCAGAAAACGTAATCCCTTGGCCCGCTCAATCAATTGTCGTTCCCGGGGACGTGTCATGATGAGTTCCAGCATGACGTAATTCGTTAATAAGATATCTGGTGGTTCAGCAATAATGCGGCGACGCTCTTCTTCGTTTTCTTGACCCGTATATCTTGCAAACGTCACGGGTGATTGACCCTCAGCATATCCGTCGTGGAGAAACTTCCGCAGCTCCCCCGCTTGGCTGTTGGCTAGCGCGTTCATCGGATAGACGATAATTGCTTGTATACCCCTGCCGCTACCACGCTTCAATATGTGATTTACGATGGGCACAATATAGGCCAAGCTCTTGCCTGAGCCAGTCCCGGTTGTAAGAATGTAGTTGTGCCCAGCGGAAGCGATCTCAATGGCTTCGCGTTGATGTCGATGAAAATGCATGAGTTGACCGATTCCATCTGACTTTCCCTTGCGGAAGATGCGGGTACATTCCGAATGAAGCAGACCTGCCTTTACCAGTTCCTCGACCGTGCCGCCACCCTCGAAGGTTGGGTTCAATTGAATGAGCGGATCAGGCCAAAAAATACCTGAATTGAGGCTGTTATGGACTTCACGATAGATACGTTCATCGCGGATTTGGATAAAGCTACTGGCATAGGCGGCATAATCTTCGGTCAATTGATTTCGTAGATGAAATACATCCATTACTGCGATTCCTCTAGTGCTATTTTATGAATCTAACCAGTTAGGGTAGTATAAAAATACTGCATTCTTAACTCGTATGCCAATTCAGTTTTACTATGGGCTAAATAATGTAGCCTCATTTTAGAGTCTCAATTTGTCAATAAGTCGAAAGCGTCAGTCCACTACTCACACTTATCATTTAGAAGCTCCGCAAAACATTCTCTCTGTCCATTTGTTGAACACGTACTCGCTATCTCATGCTGTAGGCTGATGGAGATTATCCATAAATTGCCTAATGGCATGAGGTTTGGCTTGAAAAAATGGTCGATCATCATCGGCATAGGTGTCCTTTTGGCTGCAAGCGGCTCTATATTGGTGTACCTGCTGTTCAGTGGGAAAACTGACAAGCAGCCCAAGCTAGATATCCCCGTAACATCTGCCTCAGCGACGGCTACAGCAACGAAGCTGTCATCACCGACAGTCGCTTTCACTGCTTTGCCAACTGCAACTGCGACCAATACACTTTCACCCACTCCCACCGCAACACTAGCAACGCGAGTGGTAGTCGCCACGCTTGTTATGCCAGATGTGACCTTACCGCCAAGTGCCACACCGCTACCGGAAAATCTCTATATTTTAGCCAATGTGCCTGATCCGGTTGAACCACTGCCGAATGCGACCTTATTGTCTTGGCCGTATACCAACTTCACGGATTGGGTGGCTTTTGAGAGCGATCATCCGGCTGTTCGCTATGTGGCAGACACTTGGATGCCTATCCGCTCACGTCAAGCCAGTCAAGGGCAATACCACTTTACCGAGGATACCAATGCCAACGTGAGTTTCACCTTTATCGGGGAAGCAGTACGAGTGCGTTATGTGGCGTTCACCAATGGTGGAGTTTGGAATGTGCGGCTGGATGGCCTGATGGTGGATGTTATTGATGCCTATGCCCCTATAGCCACGTTCCTAGGAACACAGGTTTACATGGTCGGGGCAGGGGAGCACACGCTTGAACTCCAAAACACTGCAAATGCAAACCCGGCCAGCAACGGACATATGCTAGCGTTGGATGCGGTGCAGGTCTATCGCCCAGATGCCCAGACCTTAATCCTTGCAGATGGGGTGCTGCCGACCGCAACGGCTGCCCCAACCCTCATTCCGGCCAGCAGCATCGAACTCCTAGCGGCTCCGCCTTCGCCACAGCCCACGGCCACCGAAATCCCTATCCAAATAGTGAGTGTCTCCATTGTGATGGGTTATGACGAAAACGCCAATGGGGTGTTGGACGTCAGCGAAGGCGTGCGTGGGATTTCGGTGCGTTTGGTTGAGGTGGGGACGAATAACGTGCTGGCTCATACCTTTACCGATGAACGAGGCTTTGCCCAACTGCAAGTCTCGACGAATTCACCTGTGCTGCTGGTTGTGCCTTATTTTGGTGAGTCATGGACGATGCAACCGCATGGGTCAGGGGCTACTCAGACCTTTACGCTGCTGTTATCACCCGGCAATCAACCGGGCTTAATTCCATAAGGGGTGGAAGATGAAACAAACCCGCATCATTTCCATTGTCTTGCTGGTGGTTCTCATGTTGGGACTGGCGGCGCTGGCCTGCACTGGTGAACTCACCTCCGAATCGGTGACGATTGGGAATTTACCGCAATATGTCTGCCCATCCGCCACGCCGCGGGCAACGAATACCCCGCTGCCGACGAGTCTGCCGACGTATCCCAGCTATTTCACGGCCAACCTGACCAACTATCAGGTGGGCAATAACATCAACAGCGTGACCATTCAGTGGTTGGCGCAAAATGCTGGCACGATCTACCTGAGTTATTCTGGCAGCATGAACACTGCACCATTTTATTGGGCTGGTGCGAGTAATGTCCCGGTGGGTTATTCCTTGCCCAATATGCCCGCCCAGAATGGCTTTTATACCCTGTATATCCCAACCCAAGTCAGCAGCGCGACATTACGCATTTGGACGACAAACAACAGTTATCCGCAAACCTTCTCGGTTTATCGCATCATAGGGAATGTCGGGCAGTTCTATCCACCTCCCAGTTGGGGTGCGCCTGCGCCGATTTACCCGACCCCACGCC
>JAIOHL010000072.1 GCA_019913005.1 Anaerolineae bacterium
AAGCCCCTCTCCATGCAATGGGGAGGGGTTGGGGGTGGGGATTGACCTGCTTTTTAGACATCCACTCAGACTGATCCCCTTTTTCGGCTATCAATTGTCCAAATCTGGTATCGCTTCCCCAGACTTCACCAAAATCCCCTGCAAGAACCGATCTTCTCATACCGGATTCGGGTAATTCATGGGTTTTAGAAACAATGGGTTTAAACCCATTGTTGGGCTGATACAGCTACGCTCTACCTCAACCCGGTGTCAAAGGTTTGTGACCAGTTTATACCATCCTGCATTTGCATGATATTGCGTGATTTTTCACAATCTACCACCCCCGTTTACCGCCAATTGAAGCCATCTCCAAGACCAATAATCGTCAAATATTTCGATTGCCCAATTATTCTCAAACCAGAGGTAGCGGAAAAGCATATTGGAATAATGACAACTTCTAATGTCCCATCAATCTAATAACGATTATAATTAATATTCGACGCGACCCATCAACTAGAAGTGCTACCTTATTTTTCGGGGAGATCACTTTTGATATTTCGCTTACTAGGCTCATTTTTTAACCCACGACGGAGCCTTCAAGCCCAAATCGGCCTCCTGTTTGGGGGGTTGACCATTTTGTTGACCACCCTGCTGAGTGTAGCGGTGGGGCAGCAGAGTAAAGCACGTATCGAAAGCAACACCGGGCGCAGTATGGAGCAGATGGCGCACCAATTGACCGATGATCTGGATCGCGGCACCTATGACTATTACCTCCAAACACAGGACATTGCCCGACAAACAACCATCACCGATTCACAAGCCACCCTCGACGGCAAACGGGCCGTGCTTGACCATACCCTCACCCTGCATGACGATATTGCATGGATCAGCCTCGTGGGAGTTGGCGGACGGGTCGTCCTCTCCACCACATCTACGCAAGAGGGCCAAAACGTCAGCGCGGAGGATTGGTATGCGCAGACCACCCCCACCACCGCCGATGTTCAGGTGACGGACGTGGTTCTTAGCCCCACCACCCCACCCAGCGCCATTCTGTTGTATGTGATGGCGCGGTGGAAAGATGAGAAGGGGCAACCGCTGGGTTTGGTGATTACCGCCGTGCGCAGTACGTTTGTGGATGAGCGGGTTGCCGAGCTATTGGAATCAGCAACTTTTGACAACCTGCACGTGATTGTGACCCAAGCCGACGGCACAGTCATCGCCAGCACCGATCCCACCATGATTGGGCGTTCATGGGCCGACCAACCCAGTTATGAAATGAGCACCCATCAACCCTACGGCCATCGCATTGAATCGGTAGACGGCGACGAGAAGTACCTCACGGGGTATGCCGTCATGGACGGTTTCCGAAATTTTCCCGGTCTTGAATGGCGGGTGATGGTGCGCAAGGATGCCGCCACTGCCTTTGAACCCGCCAACAATCTGATGCGCAGCCTGCTGTTCACAGGCGTGTTACTCGCCATCGGATTTGCAGTCGTTGGTTGGTCGTTGGGCAGTCGCATTACGCGCCCACTGGTCAGGATGGCAGCATCGGCGGACGCGATTCGTGGTGGGCAGACACTGGTGCAACTGCCTATCTTGGAAGGTGAAGATGAGGTCGCGCGTTTGGGTCATTCGCTGCGCACCCTTGTCGCGCAACTAACCCATGAAATTGATGAGCGCCGCACGCTCGAAACCCAATTCCGGGCCATGTTTGAGTTGTCGCTCGATGCCATTTTGGTGGCGGATGGGCACAACGGCACGATTCTACAGGTCAATCCTGCCAGCAAGCGCCTGTTAGGGTATGAGCCGGAAGCGCTCGTCGGCAAGCCCTTTGTGAGCCTATTTCCGCCAGAACAGGCCAGCCGTGACGAGATTATCGAACGTCTCAAAGTTTATGGCGCGGTTTTTGAGGAGCAAGAATTTCTGCGGCAAGACGGCGGCACGGTGCTGATGGATTTGACCGCCACCCTGATGCCCTATCGCGGCAAGAATGGCATCTTAATCACCCTGCGTGACATCACCGAGCGCCACCAGTTGATGTTGGCCCAGTTGGAATCCGACGCGATGCGTAACCAGTTGGCGGTGCAGGAACAGGCCCTAAACCTCAAAAGCACGATTGTCAGTGTCGCCTCCCACGACCTGCGCAATCCGCTGGCGACCATCCTGCTCTCCACCGATATTATCAAGCGGTATGGAGATCGCATCCCCGAAGAAAAGCGCGTTGGGCACTTTTTGCGTATCGAGACCTCAATTAAATACATGCAGAAATTGCTGGACGACCTGAATCTCATGGACAAATTGGAGCGTGGTTTGGTGAAGCCCGCGCCAGATGTGATTGACATGCCCGAATTCTGCAACACCCTCATGGATGAGGCACTGGCTACCACCGAAATCGTCCGGCCATTTCAATTTACACTCGACCCCGCCTGCACCCAGATTATCCAAGACCCCCGCCTGCTGCGCCAAGCCATTTCCAATCTACTGACCAATGCCCTTAAATACTCCCGCGAAGGCACGCCCATCGAATTTTCGGTCAACCTTGCGCCGGACGGACAACTGCGGATTGTGGTGCGTGATTATGGCATCGGCATCCCCCTCAAAGATCAAGAGAACCTATTTAAGAGCTTCCATCGCGCCAAAAACGCCAGCGGCATCCCCGGCACGGGTTTGGGTCTTGCCATCACGCATCGCGCCGTTGATTCGATGCAGGGTACATTGGCGTTTGTCAGTGTCGAAAATCAGGGCACGACGTTTACCATCCTATTGCCGTTGATCCTTCCGCCCAAGAACCCCGCCTATCAATCAACGACGATCCCCCACAGCGCGTGATCTGCTCTATTACAAGGTTCGGATTCAAGAGCAGGGTTGGTCTTAGCCCAACCCCTACCAGCCCCATGTTCATCGGTAGGGCCAGTCTGAGAGGGTGTCGCAAAAGCCCATCCTCACCCCCCCAATTCCCTCGCCACTGCGCAGGGAGGGGAGTCGAATCTGGCGGATTGAAATCCCTCTCTAATCGGCGAGGGCTTAGGGGTGAGGTGATTTCAGGGGAATTGACAGCCTATTTAGTGGGTTTATCATCATCCTTTAGGCGAATGTGGACATCAAGACCACCCTTGCCTTTGCGTTTCACCTCGATAAAGTCTGGAAAAGCCTCAAACAACTGCGAAAGCTGTTTATGCTCGTAGGTGTGTGGGTCAAAGTCCGGATCGAGTTTCCGAAGAGCGGCACCCACCGCCCCCAAATGCGCCCAACCGTCTTCCTGCGCTACTTCGACAAAGGCGTCCTGAATGAGGCCTTTCAGTTTCGCAGGCGGGGTAGTTTTTTTCTTTGGTTCAGTAGCAGGCTTCGCAGTGGTCTTTGGGGCAGCAGCGGCCTTCTTTTGCTTTGTTTCGGTTGCCACCTGCGTAGCTTGATTGGATACAGCGGCAGGTTTTTTCGGCTTGGTTGCGGTTGCCGCCTTCGTAGTGGTCTTGGACGCCGGGACGCTCGTTTTTTTGCCGCTCTCTGCTGGTAGGCTTTCAGTGGTGATGAAGCGATCACAGGCATTTCTAAACGCTTCGGGGGTCGTGCTGCGGCCAATCCCCATTACAAACAGGTTCTTTTCACGGATGCGCTTCGCTAGTCCAGCGTAATCACTGTCGCTGGAAACGATACAGATTCCATCTACGGTATCGTCGTACATGATATCCATTGCAGCTATCGTTAAGGCAATGTCGGTTGAGTTTTTGCCGGGAGTGGAACTGAATTGATGCTCCGCACTTAGGGCATAAGTATTGATCACTTTTTTCCAATTACTGAGTTGGGGGGTAGTCCAATTTCCATAGGCCCGACGAATGATAATATCCCACTGCTTGCCCACTTCCGCCATGATCTGTGGTATCAATGATGCTTGGGCATTGTCCGCATCAATCAATAACGCAAGCCGCCGTTTGGTTGTCATTTCGTCATCCTTAGTGAAGAGGGCGCATTTCTATAATACTACCATACTATTCATAACTCCAAATTACCGAAACGCGGGCAGTTGGGAGAATTCCTAGTGAACCCGCCCCCAAACATAGGTTCACTCTCCGACAGTTTTTCGGCAAGGGCGTCAATACGGGATTTATGGACAGGTTGACCTCACCCCCCGGCCCCCTCTCCATCTGGCGAGGGGGAGGCGCATCTGGCGGATGGAAGCCCCTCTCTAATTGGAGAGGGGTTGGGGTGAGGTCGGTTTTGCCCGCCTCTGCCCCGAAAGTGTCGGAGTCTGAACAAACATAGGGAGGGGAGAAAGGCCGCTTTCTTAGTCCTTCCCTTTGTTAGGGGAAGGGTTGGGGATGGGGTGCTTCGTAGTGCCACACAAAAGGTTCATAATCTCCTGCCGATGTTCATCATTTCTGATGAGAAGAATCATTGTGGTTTGGTTGCCCCCGCGTTAGATTCTTTTGATCTGGGCCAGCCAGACGAATGAATCATTACAATGGAGGGGACGATGATGGAACAATCTTTACCTGACATGGATGAATTGGATCGGGCCATCTTGAACGAATTGCAGGTGAATGCCCGTATCAGCAATGCCGAACTCGCGCGGCGCATCAATCTTTCGCAGCCCGCCGTGTTTAATCGGATTCGGCGTTTGGAGGCACGCGGCTTGGTGCGCCAATACGTGACCCTGCTTGACCGCGAAAAGGTGGGCTATGACCTGCTGTGTTTCATTCATATCCGTCTGCAACTGCATCAACCCGACCAGAGCATGACGTTTCGGGCAGCAGTACAGGCCTTGCCCCAGATATTGGAATGTCATCACGTTACCGGGGATTATGATTATCTGCTCAAGGCGGTGGCACGTAATCGCCAAGATTTGGAAGAACTGGTGGTGCATCAATTGACCCTCATTCCGGGTATCGCACATATCCAAACCAGTTTAGTATTTACCGAGGTCAAGGCGACCACCGTACTTCCACTTTCATAAAAGGGCAGAGGACTGATGAACGTGAACACTTATAGATTAGCGTTGATAGGCTTTGGCAATGTGGGGCAAGGATTAACCCAGATTATCCGTGACCTCGATTTCAGCGAGTATGGCGCAAAATTCCAAGTTGTCGCGGTGTGTGATCTGCTCAAAGGCAGTGTCTATCACCCCGATGGACTCGACCCCGCCGAATTATTGGAGGCGATTGCGCTTAAGGGCAGTTTGGAGTCAATCCATGCGCCCTATCGTGATTGGGACGCCATTCGCACCATTACCGACACCAACGCCGATGTGGTGGTCGAGATGAGTTATACCGATTTAAAGACGGGCGAACCCGCTTTCACCCATATCCGCACGGCCTTGCGACATGGCAAACACGCCATCATGACCAACAAAGGGCCAGTCGCGCTGCATTATGCCGAACTCAAGACGCTGGCGAATCAGCAGGGGGTGGAATTGGGCGTGGAAGGCACGGTCATGAGCGGCACGCCCTCGTTGCGATTGGGCACGGAACTGCTATCGGCGGCACGCATCACCAAAATTCAGGGCATCGTCAACGGCACGACCAATTACATCCTGACGCGCATGGAACAAGGTAACACGTATGAATCGGCGCTGTCCGAAGCCCAATCGAAAGGCTATGCCGAAGCCGACCCGACAGGCGATGTGGAAGGCCATGACGCGGTGGGCAAGGTCGTCATTTTGGCGAATCTGTTGATGGGGGCGTCGTTACGCATTAATGATGTAGATCGGACGGGCATCACCGGGCTGACCGTGCAGGATATTGAAACGGCACGGGTAGCAGGTGAACGCTGGAAATTGATTGGCACCGTCGAAAAAACCAGCGCCGGGGTACGGGCGAGTGTGCAGCCGACCCGCCTCCCGATCTCGCATCCGCTGGCGGGGGTGGCGGGCGCGACGAACGCCATCACCTACACCACCCAACTGCTCGGTGAGGTCACGCTGGTTGGGCCGGGAGCGGGTCGCATCGAAACGGGCTATGCGTTGATCGGCGATTTGCTGGCGATTCATCGGAAAAAACAGAAATAATTGAACCCCATCCCCAACCCTTCCCCTAAC
>JAIOHL010000073.1 GCA_019913005.1 Anaerolineae bacterium
GTTCATACGGTCTCTAAATCTCAAAAACCTACCCTTGAGAAGGGCCGGTGGGTAAGGATGGTGTTATTGGTTCAGCGGACAGACTCGCAATCAAGGTAGAAGTATGGCATAATGAAGGTATCAGTCAAAAGGTAAAGAGGCAAAATGGACATGACGGATAAACCTAAATCCAAAAAGCAGACGCTCACGGTTGAGCCGCTGCCCAATCCGCCCCAACGCCCCGACCCGCAGACCGTGCCGCAGACGGTACGTGGCAATTACCCTGCCCGTCAAGAACGTGAACACACCAACGGGTCGTCGAATGGACACAAGATGCAGGCGGCCAAATCCAGTAAATAGTCGTGCGGCAAGTACACTTGAGTGACTGTTCCAAAGGGCGCGGTGATGATTCACCCGCCCTTTTTGTGTGCCTGACAGTCATTCACCCCGGATGCATATGTATGAATTTGCTATGAAATCAGGGTCAAATAGCATGGTAAGACTTTGCATGGAGGCCTAAAATAAGATGAGTTAGGTATTTCTGCTCTGTTGCGAGGTTGGGTATTGAAAAGCAGGGCGGGTCATAGACCACGCCCCTACAAGGCCGTTTTCCACCGTAGGGGCAAGTCTCAGACTTGCCCAATTTTGAGCTTTGCAACAGAACAGGTATTTCTGTCATTCACTCGAAAAGCAACCTGTCTGTTGCGCGGAAATCCTCCCCACACAGCACTTTTCGTAAGGAGTAAGGACATCATGCGATCCAGATTTATTACGCGAATTCTCGTAGGGCTGATAGGGGTGGTTTTGTTGATCCCCGTCGCTCCCTCGGCCTATTCTCAAGACCCGCTGCCTCAAACCATCGAGTCAGATGATCCACAGGTTATCCGTGAAGGCGAATGGCTCAATCAGACCGCATCTGGGGCCAGCGGTGGGGCGTATCTCTATTCCTCCCCGACAACCGAATCTGCCGCCCTGCAATTATCATTTTCCGGCAGCACCATCGGCGTGGTGTATGTCAGTGGGCCGGGGTTGGGCATCTTGGTGATTGAGGTAGATGGCACCGTGCTGCGTACCGTCATCACCGCCGCCGAGACGACCACCTACGGGCAGGTGGCGACCATTAATTATTTGACCGATGAACCCCACACCCTGCGTGTTTATGCACAGGCGGGGGGAGTCATCGGCGTAGATGCGTTTATTGCCATCTCGCCGAACCCCACCCCCGAAACCACTGCCACTGACATACCCACGCCGCGTGCCAGCCTCTGTGGTTCCGATGACCCGACCCATCGTGTTTCAATCGCCTCCGATGGCACACAAGGGAATGGGCTGTCGTCGGGTGCGGGGTACTCTGGAGACGGACAGTATGTGGTGTTCAGTTCAGACGCAACCAACCTTGTCAGTGGGGACACCAACGGTACAGACGACGCTTTTATACGAGATCGGCTGGCGTGTACCACCACGCGGGTTTCGATTGCGACAGATGGCACGCAGGGCAACAATGCTTCGGGTGGTACAAGTATCTCGGACGACGGGCGCTATGTGGCCTTTAGTTCACTTGCCAGTAATCTTGTGAGTGGTGATACCAATAATGTGCTCGATATTTTCGTCCGTGACTTGACAGCGGGTACTACGACCCGTGTCTCAGTGGCAACCGGAGGGACACAGGCCAATGAGCGCTCGTGGTATCCCCAAATCTCGGCTGATGGACAATTTGTGGTATTCTGGTCGCTCGCCAACAACCTTGTGAGTGGTGACACCAATAACGCGGATGATATTTTTGTGCATGACCGAACAACGGGCACAACTACCCGTGTTTCGGTAGACAGTGTGGGTGTGCAGGGCAATTCCAATTCAGTTTCCCCCGATATTTCCTCAGATGGCCGTTATGTCGCCTTCATGTCCTATGCCAACAACCTTGTGAGCGGTGACACCAATCTTATGCCCGACATTTTTGTCCATGATCGCACAACGGGTATTACTTCACGTGTATCCGTCGGCGATGGCGGCATACAGGGCAACGGTGAAGCGCATAGTCCGCAGATTTCGGGTGATGGTCGCCATGTCGTTTTCGGTGCGTCGTCGTCCAATCTCGTGGTGGGTGACACCAATGCCCGAACGGACATTTTTGTGTATGACCAGACGACCCACACGACGGCGCGTGTTTCAGTGGCAAGCGATGGCACACAGGCCAACGAATGGTCAACATATCCAGCAATCTCCACCGATGGACGATACGTGGCCTTTTGGTCATTAGCTTCCAACCTGACTAGCGTGAATACCCTCTTTATTCCAAATGTTTATATTCATGACCTCACGACAGGGGAGACCCGCCTTGTATCGGTGGGTGTAGACGGTGGGCTTTCGGAGTTTGGGTTACTCACTATCCCTCCGGGTATTTCGGCTAATGGGCAATATGTGTCCTTCGTGTCCGATGCCAGCAACCTCGTGGTCGGCGATACCAATGGGCAATATGATGTATTTGTGCGGGATACCTTTGCAGCCCCCACAGGCCCTCTCGCACCTACCGGACTCAGCGCTGCAACCTTCTCGTCGGTGCAGATCAATCTCCAATGGACGGACAACTCGCCCTCCGAGACGAATTATGGCATCGAACGCTCCCCCGATGGCGTTTCGGACTGGTCACAAATCGGCTCGACGGGTGCCAACACCGTGACGTTTAGTGACACGGTTTGGATAGGATGTGCCACCACCTATTATTACCGAGTGCGGGCCTTCCGCAGTGGCGATGGTCTTTTTTCGGCCTATTCCAATGTCGCCTCCGCCACGACCCTACCTTGCGCACCTGCCGGAACGGATGGGGTGATGCTGGTGCGTCCATCGAATAACACGGTCTATCTGCGCAACAACTTGGCCGACCCTCCGCCTGCTTATGCCTATGGCACCTTCACGGCGCAACCCCCCGCGCCAGCCCTCAACGGTCAATGGGTGATGGGCGACTGGGACGGCAATGGGAGTGAGACACCCGGCGTCTATGCCAGCAACGGCGTGTTCTATTACACCAATACACTGGGCACGACAACGGCATGGAATGGCATCTGGATCGGTTTGTTCAACCGTCCACCCATCGCGGGCCGACTGAATGCAGGCGTCAATCATGACTGTATCGGCGTGGTGGATAGTGGCGAATTCCCGCCCTATGGCACGGCCTTTGCGCTGTATTTCACCTGCGATTTGACCAATGGCACTGCCCCCAGCCTGACCTATCAATGGCTCTCGGTGCTGCTGCCGGATAATCAAGGCTTTAGCGGGCCGTTCCAGTTCATCGCCGGGGATTATGATGGCAATGCGGTGGATTCGATAGCGGTGCGGCGTGGCCCATTCGTGACATGGACGAATATCCCCCCCACGACTCTGTTATCCGAATTCCCCACGGCCCAATATGTCGGCGCCCCATCGAGTGGTGACGGTGGGCAGGTGGTGTCGGGCGATTGGGATCAAAACGGGATAGATTCGTTTGGGCTGTATTATCAGGATGGCCTGTTCTATCGCCGCAACGACCTCGATTGGAATTCGGGCATTTGGTTCACCCTGTCATTGGGTACGCCGCTTGGCACCCCGACGACTATGCTGGGCTGGGATTAAACCAACCTCACCCCAACCCCTCTCCCACGTGAGAGGGGCTTCAATGGGCCGTTTTCGACTCCCCCTCGCCAGATGGAGAGGGGGTCGGGGGGTGAGGTTGCATTGCCTGAGTTATACCAGATTCGACTAAATGCTCACCCCATCCCCAACCCTTCCCCGCAGGCGAGGAAGGGCGTCAAATAGGCCGTGCTTCCCCCTCACCGTTTACGGGGCAGGGG
>JAIOHL010000074.1 GCA_019913005.1 Anaerolineae bacterium
CCCCTCCCCACTGAGTGGAGAGGGGCTTCAAAAGGCGTTTTTCTCCCCCTCGCTACTTGGTGGAGAGGGGCTGGGGGGTGAGGTTGGACTTTTGCAACACCCTCTATGACCCGCCCAAACCCTGTCGCTGCGAATTCAACCACAGGAGGACGTATGCCTTACAGTGCTGAGATTAGCCGCACCAATCCGTCGGCCTTCCTATTTCTGATAGACCGCTCCGGCTCAATGGGGGATCCCTTTGGCAGCGGTGACGACAAGAAAAAACGGGCCGATGGTGTAGCGGATGCGATTAACCGCCTGCTGCAAAATCTGGTCATCAAATGTGCCAAAGCCGAGGGCGTGCGGGATTACTACTATGTCGGAGTGATCGGCTATGGGCAATCGGTGGGGCCAGCCTTCAGCGGGGCGCTGGCCGAAAAAGAACTGGTACCGATCAGCGAAGTTGCCGAAAAACCCGCCCGCGTCGAGGAGCGTGCCAAAAAAGTGGATGATGGCGCAGGCGGCCTTGTGGATCAGACCATCAAATTCCCGGTGTGGTTCGACCCGGTGGCGCATGGGGGCACGCCCATGTGCCAAGCTCTCAATCGTGCCCAATCCATTTTGAAAAATTGGCTGGCGAATCACCCCGACTGCTTCCCACCCATCGTCATCAACATTACCGACGGTGAAGCCACCGACGGCGATCCGGCCATCCCCGCCGCTGGTCTGACCAGTCTCAAGAGCAGCGATGGCAACGTGCTGCTGTTTAATCTGCACCTCTCCTCCACCAAGTCACCCGCCATCGAATTTGCCGACAGCGAGGAAAGCCTGCCGGATAAATATGCCAAGCTGCTATATAAGATGTCGAGCGGCCTGCCGGAATATATGCGCACCATCGCCCAGCAAGAAGGCTTCAAGACCACCGAAAACACACGCGGCTTTGTCTTTAACGCCGATATTGTCTCGGTGATTCGTTTCCTCGACATCGGAACACGGCCCAGCAATTTACGTTAATCCGCCTGCCCCCTCCCCGTTTTATTCCCCTCTCCAAGAATTGGGGAGGGGTTAGGGGTGGGGATGTTCGTTCATGCAGTCTTTCCACTCCCCACAAGGATACGAGACCGATGCAAAAACTGATTCTGATAGCCTTCCTGCTGATTACGGGCCTTACTTCTCTTACACCCACCGCCGCCCAAACCGATGCCGTCTGGTATTGGGCCACCACACCCGAAGGGCTGGTTGCGTATATCGCCGATGGACAGGCCAACCTAATTTACGCCGGGCCGGATTTTTATGACACGAAATATTTTGCGGCCCGCCTCACCAACGACACGGCGATTTTGCGCGGGGGCGATATGTTTTATTTAGTCACATCCGAAACCGCCCAGATCATCCCGCTCGCACCCAGTATTTTGCGGTTACGCCCCTACAGCTATCGTCATCCCTATGTGGTGTTGATGGAAACCGAGACCATTTTGCCCGCTGCCGTGCTGAATGTGGAAACCCTTGAGGTGATCGGCATGGCTGGGGAATTACCGAACCTGCCCTATTTTTTGGCCGATGGTACGACCCTGCGGTACGTGGGAGCAGAACTCACCGATGGTCAAATGGTCTCGTCCACCCTCTATGAGCAAAATCTGGTGTCGAGCGAACTGATCGAATTAATGTCCGTCCCCGTCAATGCCCAAGTGATTAACAGCGGCGACGGTCTTTACTGGTGGGTCATGGACGAAACCGGTGCCATGCAAACCATCGGCGACCCCGACCCGCAATACACCGATTGGCTGCAATCCGGGCAAGCCGAAGTACATGGCGATTGGCTGTGGCATCAAGACCCTGCCTGTAATGAAAACTGCACCTTAGACGCCTACTCGCTGGTGGATGATGCGACATTTACCCTCAATCTGCCGGACCTCATGTTTAATTTCCCCGATACCATTGGTCTGTTCCCCGATGGCAGCGCGGTATTTATTGGCACAACCGATGTGCGGCGCATGTGGCTGCAAAATCCGGATGGCACGCTCTTGGAGCTAGGGGAAGTGGATTATATGAACTCGGTTGGCGAGCGTTTTTCCGCCGATGGACAGTGGGCCGTCGCAGCGGGTCGGACGGCTGAAGGCGACATGACCACCCGCCTCTGGGATTTACCCAAACGCGAAATCGTCTTTGAAGCGCCATTTAGTGACTTTACCTATCATGTGTTCGCCGGGGATACCGTCGCGCTGTATTATGACAGTCAAGCCCGCACGCTCTATTGGAATGGCAACGCATCCCGACTCGATCTCTACACCAGCACCCTGTACCAATATCCTGATAATTTTTTCGAAGTCCTTAGCGGCGGACAGGCGTTGTATGAAGCCCCCGATGGCGGCATTTATCGCTTTGATGCCGCAACCGAATCCATGACCTTACTCGTGCCCGGCGGCAAGTATATATCGGTGTATGACCTGCGATGATGAAAACTACTCTCCATTGGCTATTCCGCCCGCTGATTTTTGCGCTTGCCCTGATGCTGATTATCGGGGCAGGTTTCCCCACACCGACCCGCGCCCAAAGTGACCCTGAAACGATGTGGTATTGGGCCACGACACCGGACGGAATTGTGGCGTATACTCCCGATGGCGAAGTGAATCTGATATTGGCGGATACCCAGCTACAGCATACAAAACTGACGGCATATCGCACATCAGCGGAAACGGCCTTGATGTGGAATGACACGGTGTTTTACCAAGTATCCCAAAATGCTGTACTGCAAACCTATCCCATGATTCCAATCTTCTTGGAGTATCAGTCCATCATCTATCGCCACCCCTATCTGGTTTTATACAATAACGACCCCAGCTTGGTCGGTTATGTCCTCAACATCGAAACAAGCGAGATTACGCTGCTTTCCGGGATGGAGCTAAGGTGGTCGCCCGTGATGCTGGCCGATGGTCACACCCTACGTTATATCAGCACGGACTTGCCCACTCCCTATATCCAAGATGAGCTTGTTTACAGCCTACGTGAGCGCGATTTGGTAACAGGGCAGGAAGTCGTGCTAGTGACGGGTGATAATACCAAAGCACCTTCTCTGCCGGAAATTCTACACAGTCCTGATGGCGAACAGTGGTGGTTGGCAAATAATTATGACAATGAACAAGCCGCCTACACGACGATCCAAACCTTTGGGGTGGTAAATCCGTCCTTCACCGATTGGATTAAGCAAGGCAGGGCTACCATAAGAAACAACCAACTGTGGGTTTTCAGTGAGCAATGTGAAATCGCGTGTACTTTAGAAGTTTATCCGTTCGATGGCGGCACACCCTATACAGTTAAGCTGCCAGACCTCGCTATTGCACCCCACCCCCACATGCGCTTCAGCATCCGAGCAGTACAAAAGTTGATGGATGATACCGTGATTCTGAATGCGTCTGTGCAGGCAATTGGTAGTAATGTTGGAACGTGGCTTTGGATTCCCATTGAAAATAACACCGACGGGGAATGGCTTGAACTTGGCAGAGTCTCATCCGACGAAATTAGTTTGCGCATTTGGGGCGGAACTTTTTCCGAAAGTGATCGCTGGGCATTGGCCTTTAACCTCAACGAGGATGACAGTGCCACCTTGAGGCTGTGGCGGCTTTCGCATCGGGAGATGGTATTTAAGATGGTAGTAGCGGGTCAGCAAAACATTAGGTGGCAACATGCTGGGGAGACGGTGGTGATTCACATCGTGGACTATGCCAATGACTCCGCGCAAACGGTAATCCTAGCGGGCATCGAAAATGGCCCATATTATTTTACCGATGCCACTTGGAATTTCTTTGAGATTTTGGCAGATGGCTCGGTCTTGTACGAACGGCTACCCGGCCCTGAATCAACACAAGGTATCTATCGGCTGGGTGGCAGCGATCTCAATGAACACACATTGGTAGTTCCCAATGGCACGCCTATTCCTGTCTACCGTTGGATGGCAGCAGAATGAAAGTAACTACTCCCCTCCATTGGCTGTCCCGTCCGGTAATTTTTGCGCTGGCCCTGATGCTGGTCATCGGGGCAGGTTTCCCCACACCCACCCGCGCCCAAAATGACCCTGAAACGATATGGTATTGGGCCACCACACCGGAGGGGATTGTGGCCTATACACTGGATGGGGAAATAAATCTCGTCTTGCCGAGCAATGAATTTGCTACAACTAGACTGAGTAGTCATTTTTTATCGGATAACAAGACACTCCTTGCATCTTATGAAACCTTTTATGTGGCTACTCCAAACGAAATATTATTGCGGTTTCCTCAAATCTCATCGTCTAATATGTACCTCTATGAAGCTCTAATCTATGCTTACCCATATGTCGTGTTGTGGGACCCTATCCGTGTTAAGAATGGTGTGGTGTTAAATGCCGAAACTGGACAGACTTCACTATTACAAATTGACCCCTTGACGCCGCGTATTCTGGCTGATCGTCATACCTTGCGATATGTAGGCGGGCTGTATTCATCAGATAATATCAGAATAAGTACCCATATCTTCGAATACGATTTAGTGTCTCACACTGAAACGAGCCTTTATGAATTTGAGACAGACGAAGGTTGGGCATATAGCAGTGCAGATGGTGTAGTCTGGCTAATTGGCTATGAATACGACTACGAGCAACATACCTACTCGCGCATAGATACCGTTGGAGATGTAAGTCCTGTAATGATAGACTGGTTGCTTCAAGGCCAAGCCGTCATTGAGGAGAATTTAGTAATCGCGTTTGATAAAAATTGCCGTGCCTCTTGTTCAGCAAGGCTTTACCCGCTGAATACTGACGAAGTTTATCGCATCATTTTGCCACATTTAACAACACCTCCCCCTCAACTTTTCACCACATTCTCCAATGGGAGTTATTTCGTTCAAGATTTTGTAGGTGACACATTGTTTGAGTGGATTTATACACCCACAGGTGATGTAGTCAGCTTGGGTATTACGGGCCAACCGGGTCTCCCAATTATCCCTAGTTATCCGTTTACTGAGGATCAGAACTGGTCTCTCGCATTAGAAGACCTATATGATAAGTATATGCTTCGTATTTGGGATTTAAATAAACTTGCGATCAGCCTTGAAATCCCAATTGAAAAATCTGCCGAACACCTTTATAAAATCGAGTCTAATGCCAACACAATTTTGCTGAAACGGGATAATAAGGCGTGGCAAGTTTATGATGCCTCCGAAAAAGTATTGGTAGACATCAGTAATTATCGGGATCGCTTTTTCCAAATCTTGCCAAACGGTCAGCTATTTTATGAAGCCCCAGAAGGTGGTATCTACCTTTTCGATGCTAAGTTACAGACGATGACACTACTTGTCCCCAATGGACGTGCTGCTTGTTGCTCGGCATTTATGCTTGACTGGGAAGCGAGAGATTATGCAGCAAGCTCAGATAATTAAAACCACCACCACCCTCCATTGGCTGCCGAAAACAGGCAACAGCGCCGCCGAATATGAGGACGCCTATCATCCGCTGTTTGGGGGTGAATACACAGGCGAGCATTTGCGTTTTGCCGTCGCCGATGGAGCGAGTGAGGGCATGTTAAGCGGTCAGTGGGCCAAAATTTTGGTCAGCGAATATTGCCAAACCGATGCCCCCACCGTTGATATGCCCGCCCTGTTGGAACGCTGTCACCCCGTCTGGCAAAAATGGCTGAAGCATTATCTTCAACACCGCGACTATCAAGGCAAGCCGATTCAATGGTTTGAAGAACCCGGCTTTGAAAAAGGGGCATTTTCGACCCTGCTCGGTCTACATCTACACACCCACGAGGGCAAAGGTCAATGGGAGGCCGTCGCGGTGGGCGATAGCTGCCTGTTCCAAATCCGCCATAATCATTTATTGGGGGGCTTCCCCCTCAAAAAATCAGAAGAATTTGACTCGCGCCCCTACCTGATTGCCAGCAACCCGGTCAATAACAAAAATCTGCCCGACCATGTGCGGAAAATTCGTGGCAAATGGCGACCCGGCGATCAATTTTTCCTCATCACCGATGCACTGGCCTATTGGTTTTGGTCGGAAATCGAAGCGGGTAATCCGGCGTGGCAAATCCTCCTCGACATCACCCACCAGAACTCCGACAGCCTTGCCGATTGGTTACAGGCCCTCAAAAATGAAAAACAAATCCGCAACGACGACGTAACGCTGGTCATTGTGGAGATGCTCTGATTGCCCCATGTCCACCGTAGCATGGCCCACCATGAGCGACTATCAAGAGGCGATCCAAGCCCCGCGCCTCTGCTTTAGCGACCCCGAATTGCAGCGCGGGACAGCGGCAACGGATATGCTCGGCCTGCCCCGCCCCATCACCGGTGCATTTGCCAGCGTCTATCAGATTATCACCGGGTCGAAAAAATTCGCCGTGCGCTGTTTTTTACATTACCACCCCGACCAAGAACGCCGTTATGCCGCCATCAGCGCCGCCCTGCAATCACTCAAACTGCCCTTTATGGTCGAATTCACTTGGCAAAATCAGGGCATCCGGGTGCGTGGCAAGTGGTTTCCCATCCTCAAAATGGAATGGCTCAACGGGCAGACGCTGGATAGCTATATCGGCCAGCATCTCGACAGCCCCACCCTGCGCAGTCTCGCCATGCAGTTCGCCGACATCATATCGGCTATGAAAAACACTGGCATCGCACATGGCGATTTGCAGCACGGCAATATCTTGGTGGTCAACAACAAACTGCGCCTGATTGACTATGACGGCATGTACGTGCCCGCCCTGCAAGGCATGACCAGCCACGAAATCGGCCACCGCAATTATCAACTGCCCCGCCGCTCCGAACGTGATTTCGGCCCACACATAGATAGTTTTTCGGCATGGGTCATCTATCTCGCGTTGATGGCCTTGAGCATCAAGCCTACCCTATGGCGTGAACTCAAGGGTGGGGATGAACATCTGCTGTTCCGCAAAGAGGATTTCGATAGACCTGCGGGTTCGGCGGTTTTGCGGGCCATTCAGCAGTTGCCAGATCGTGAAGTGCGCGAGATGACGAGTGCCTTCCAGAATTATTTCAAGTCCGAACCGATGGCCGTGCCTTCATTGGATGGCGAGCGCATCCCGTTTACCCCGCCTGCCCGCCCCATTTCCGGTGGTTCAAGCTGGCTGACCGACTATGTGCAAGGCGCGACCAGCACCCGTGCCACCCGCCCCGCTATCCTGCCCGAAGAAGCCTCTGCCGCGCACGCCGCCCCGACACAAAAAGTAGACGCCTCATGGATACGGGACTATCTGCCGAACACCCCAGCAAAATCGGCCCCGAACGCGAGTACCCCCCTTGCATCAACCCTGCCTACTCCTCAATCATTGCCGACGGTACTCCCATCCGCACCGAGCCAGCCCCCGCCGATGCCAACCACCACCGGGGTCGAACTGAGTAGCGACGGTGATTTTGAGCATCGCATCTTGAATATTTATGAAGGCGTGGTCTTTTTATCCGGCATTATGTGGGCTGCTGGCGTGCTTACCCCGTTCATCGTGCTGGCGGTGATGCTGTTGGGGGCCGGTTTGATGACGGGCTATTTGGTCACACGCTACAGCGGTCTGCCGGAAGTGATGGACAAACGCATCATTCAGGCCGAAATCCGTGACCTGCGCCGCCAAGTGGACACCAGCGCCCTCGAGTTACGTACTATCCAAGCCGATATGCGTCGTCTGGACGAAAGCCAGCAGTTCGATATTCAGCAAGTCCGCCAGCAAACGCTTTCCGGCTACATCATGAACCAACTCGGCAAACATCGGATAGAAGATGCCAATATTCCGCGCGTGGGGGGCGGTCTGCGCAATCGGCTGGCCTCGGCGGGCATCGAAACCGCTGCGGATGTCGAAGTCAGCCGATTGTACACCATCGAAGGCATCGGCGAGACGCTTGCCAATCGGCTGTTGGAATGGCGACAGGATGTTGAAAATCAAATTCGTCAGAGAGCCGCCAACAACTTTGATGCCATGAAACGCGATCAGGAACGCAAGGTCATGGCCCACTACCAAAGCGAACGTGACCGCCTTAAAATCGCCGAGAAAACGACCCAAAAGCAATTGGCGCAGTTGCAAAAAGACCTTGTACGCGAACAAGAAGATTTAGAAGACTATCAGGCGGTTAATGGCTGGGAGTATTTTCGGCGGGTGGTACTCCGCTAGTCGAAACCTACGTCTAATCCCAGTTTTGGATAAGCTGTCGTGGTTGGGGCGCCATCGGCTCAAAGCCAAAGGCTGGGTTGATGGCGGAAGCTGACTAAAGCCAGCTAAGGGGGTCTGGTGAGCCTCATTCATGGGGCTTTTCCCCTACAATAGCCAGATGGTTTGACCGTCTGGCGTCCGCCTATCGAAAACTCAGGTTACGCCTCTACGATTCTCCTTTTAAAAGACACAGATCACTTAGCCAGCGCATTCGATTCCTCACCAAAAAACCCTTCCACCACCACCCCGACCAACGCCGCTTTCCCCGCTTCACTCAGGTGCATCCCATCCCCATGCACCACCGCCCCCGGATTCTGCTCCCAATAAATCCGAAACGCATCCCC
>JAIOHL010000075.1 GCA_019913005.1 Anaerolineae bacterium
ATGATGTATTTCGGATTGGACGGGTACGGCTGCCGTCGCTAGGGTTTTTGGCCCCGATGCTGCTCATGTGGGGCGTGTGTGTAGTGATTTTGGTGTGGCAGCGCGATCTGGGGACAGCCACTCTGTTTTTTGTAATTTTTATGCTCATGCTCTATCTTGCCAGCGGACAGTGGATTGTGTTGGCGAGTGCCGCGATCTTGTTTATTGGTGCGATGGTGGTGGCCTATGAGACCTTCGCGGTGGTGGCGCTGCGGGTTAACATCTGGCTTGACCCCTTTGGCGGCAACGCACCAGACAATGAATCTTTTCAATTGGTGCAAAGCCTGATTGCGGTGGCGAGTGGAGGTGTGATTGGAGAGGGCATCGGGCAGGGCGTCCCGACCTTCATTCCGGTGGTACATTCTGACCTTGTGTTTGCTGCACTTGCCGAAGAATGGGGTTTGGTTGGGGTGGTCGGTTTAATTATCGCCATCTTGGTGATTGTTTTGCGCGGCCTGCGCGTAGCCATGAAGTCCCAACGTCGGCCCTTTGCAGCATTTTTGGCGGCGGGGTTAAGCATTATGATCGGCACACAAAGCCTGTTAATTATCGGGGGGTCACTGCGTCTTGTGCCACTGACCGGGGTGACGCTGCCCTTTGTGAGTTATGGCGGGTCGTCGCTGCTGACCTCGTTTGTGGCGGGGGGACTGCTACTTATTTTGAGCGAGGAGAGCGAGACATGAACAACACCAACATGACTCGTGAACTGCGTCAACTAGCTCGGGGCATCCTCATCGCGTTTGGGGTGGTGCTACTGGCGTCGGTGTTTTATGGGGTGGTGCAGTCCAAATCCTTGACTAATCGCTCGGATAATCCGCGTCGTGTTATCGCTGAACAAACCCTCCAACGTGGCATGATCGTAGATCGTAATGGGGTGGTATTGGCAGCGAGCAGCCCTACGAATACTGGGGATCGTCTGCGACGCATTTACCCCTATCCTGAGATGATCGGCGGGGTAGGGTATTTTAGCTATACACATGGGACAAGTGGACTGGAAGCGACGTTTGACGATTTGCTGCGCGGGGAGTGGCAAGAATTTGGGGTGTGGGGTGAATTGACCCAAGACTTGCTGCATCAACAGCCAGATGGGGGGGATTTACGAACCACGCTTGATTTGCGCATTCAGCAGGCAATCACTGAGAGTATTGGTAATCGGAATGGGGCGGCGGTGGTCATTCAGGTGCCAGATGGCGCGGTGCTGGCAATGGTCAGCCAATATACGCTTGACCCCAATGCCCTTGATGAAAATTGGGACGAATTTGCTCAGATTCAGCGCCAACGCCTGATCCATAATCGCGTGACGGAGGGCTTGTATCGCCCCGGTAGCATTATGGAGTTAGTGACGCTGATTGGGATGCTGGCAAATGGCGATTCGCTGGATCGGGTAGTTGAAAATGGTACACAGCCTGTTTCGGTAGGAGGGACAGAATTCCCAGCAAATGTTTTTACCTGCGTGGATGAACGAGCAGCGGCCTTTACCGATGAACCTCTGCTGAAAGAGGCATTGGCATGGGGATGTCCACAACCATTCGTGCAGGCGTTTGGGGAAAGCCTCACCGCCGAAAATTATGATGCCTTGCTGCGTCAACTTGGCCTGTTGGATAAACCGGAATTGTATGATTTCCGCACGATTGTTGGGCAATCCCCTGTTCTGCCAGATGAGACATCCGCATGGACTTTGGAGGCATTGGGGCAGGGTCGTCTCCGGGTGACCCCGCTGCAATTGGCCCGACTGGTGGCGGCGATTGCGAATGAGGGCAGTGCCCCGCCGCTTTATATCGCTGATGCGTATCGGATGGCAGGTGAACGTGAGTGGCAGGCGCTTGACCGTCCCTTACTGGAAAAAGCCTTGATGCGGGATGAAATCGCCGAGCAACTGCACGACGTGATGCGGTTTGCAGCGGGAAATTCGCTGTTGGTGAAGCTGGCGAATGATACTGGATTGGCGTCGCAGGGATATGTATTGCATGGTCAAGTCGGCGTGACTTATATCAATCAACAGATGAATAGCTGGTTCTTGGGCTTTATGGATGCGCCGGATGGGTCGTCTGTCGTCGTGGTTGTCCTGATTGAAAATGCTGCATCCCCCGGTGAGGCGGCGGTTGTGGCGGGGGATGCTTTTCTGGCGACGGTGGTGAATCAGAAGTGACTATTTACAAATAGCGGGTTCGCAAATCGGCAAATTCGGCTTGATAGGCGTTGGCTAATTGGGCCTTCCGATCAGCGGGCAAAATGGTGACACGTAGGGCATCCATCACAAATTGCTCAATGCGGGCCGTGTCAAAGCCAAAGGTATCGGCACAGCGCATATATTCTTCAGTCAAGGTAGTGTTAAACATCGGTGGGTCGTCTGAATTCAACGTGACGTATAACCCGGCTTCCAGCAGGCGCGGCAGGGGATGATTTTCCAGCGTATCCACGACCTTTAGACAGACATTGCTGGTGGGGCAGACCTCCAACGGAATTTGGCGTTGGCGCAGTTCTTCGACAAGCGCCGGGTCTTCCAAACAGCGGACGCCATGCCCAAGCCGCACCGCGTCGGCAAATTTGAGGGCACTCCGTATACTTTCTGGCCCGACGGTTTCACCCGCGTGGGGAATGCTGATGAGACCAGCGGCCTTGATTTTGGCATAGGCTTCGGGGTATTTTTCAGGTGGGTTATCCACTTCAGGGCCGCCCAACCCCAATGCGATTACGCCTTTACCCATGCCGCTGATGGCCCAGTCGGCGATCAGATTGCCTACCTCGACCTCACATTCGCGCGGAATATCCACAATGTAATTCATCGTGACACCCAACGCTGTCTCACCCCATGCGCGGGCACGATTGAGGGCGTCGAGTTGTTCATCAAAGGGAAGGTAGCGCGGTGGGGTATAGGTCAGTTCAGTGTAACGGATATTTTGGGCCGCCTGCCCTTCCAAGAATTCACGCCCAAGCAGTTCAATATCGTCGGGGGATTGGATACAGCGGCAGATGATCCCATAGATTTCGACAAAGTGCGGAAAATCGCGGAAGGTGTACCACTCCCGGATACCTTCCACTGTATCAGAGGGGAGTGGGATGTTATTGCGCTGGGCTAACTTCAGAAGGGTTTCGGGGCGGGTTGACCCCTGCAAATGTACATGGAGTTCAACCTTTGGCATGGCCCGAATAAAGTCGTGAAGGGTCATTTGAATTATTCCCCGTCATTGATAACTTGTTCGGCCTGTTCGCGCAGGGTGCTGATACGGGCGACCATATCATGTGCGCCCCGTGCCGACAGTGTTTCGATCAGATTATCCATGTAGTCCAACAGCGACGGGCCGATTTCTTTGGCGCGTTCAATCAACAGCAGGCGCGTTTCCAATTCATTTTCGGTTTGCAGAAGTTCATTAATAAACTGCACTTCCGGTGGGGCGCTCTGCTGCATGATCTGGCTGATGATTTGATAGACCTGCTGCAATTTGAGGGCGAGTTGGGCATCCTTGCGTTGGGAGGCATCTTGCAGCGTCGCCTCTAGCACATTGATAAACAGATCATCAATCAGCGGGAGGGCTTCTTGCACAGCCTGTTCAATATCGGGGCTGTTGATAATTTGCTGAAGTAGCATGGCGGACTGCTGAACCATTGCACGCTGTTGATTATCTACTGCCTCGGTTAATTCGGTCAGGCGGGCGCGGAGACCTTCAAGGGCTTGCTGTTTGGATACCCTGCCTGACCCCTCGATGCGTTCGGTCAACTTCTCGAAGAAAGTGTAGTCGAGGGCGGGACGAATGAGGCCCACAAATGCTTGGAGGGCTTCGTCATCATCCTGATAGCTGATGGCGAGATCAATCAGCTTGGCTTGGGTCAGCTTATCCCCCAACTCATTGAGGTCTTGAGTGACACGCTCGATAGCGGCTTCTTGGCGGGCGGCGACTTCGAGTAGTTCTTTGCCGTAGGAGGAGTTTTCTAGCAAGATTTGGCGCAGATACAGCATTTGCTCGGCGGTTTCGCGGCGTCCATTCATGACGGCGGTTTCAATCGCGGCGTTAATCATTTCAAAGAAGGTTTCGTCCAAAGAGGCATCATTTTCGGCGGCCAGCTTGGGTAGCTCTTCTTCGGATGTACGGAGCATGTCCTCAACTAACTTCAATTTTTCGCGGCGCTCGTTAATCATCTCTTTGGTCAAGCCATCAAATTCCAAGATGGTATCGGCCATACCTTGCAGGGTAAAGGTGCGGCGGGGGTTGAAGAGATAGCCTTTGCGTTTTTCGGGGGGCAGGCTGTCGGTAATGGCGCGAGTCATCGTACCGATAATGCGTTCCTGCTCATCCAGTTTTAAGTTCAGTTCCATTGGGATGTTAACCAACAACAATTGTTTGTCGGGGTCGTGATAGGCCAGTGGGGTGCCAACTGCCATTTGGTAGCCGCAATTGGGACAGCGCACACGATTGACTTGCCCCGCGAGAAAACGCACTTTGGCAGATGGGTCGCGCCCAACATCTAATATTTGCTCCACCGGAGCGGCAAAATTATTGCGGCAGTTTGGGCAGGTAATAGTCATTTGGGACATTTGCTGGGTTCCTCTGGGTAGGGTCGTAAGTTAGGTGGGTTGTTGCATCTGCCGGGGCAGGGTAATACGAAAGGTCGTGCCTTTGCGGTCATGATAACTGGTCGCGGTGATTGTGCCGCCATGTGCCTCGATGATAGCCCGCGCAAGAAAAAGCCCCAAGCCTGTGCCGGGGGTGCTGCGCGAGAGTGAGTCGTCGGAGCGATAAAAGCGTTCAAAAATACGTTCGGCTTCGTCGGGCCGGATACCAATGCCCTGATCGGAAACCGTCAGTTCAATCCAATCCTCATCATATTGACCTGTGATTTTGACCTCCCCACCAACAGGCGAATACTTGATGGCATTGGAAATGAGATTATCAATGACCTGACGCAGCCGCCGGGGATCGCCGAGAATAACTGGGAAATCGGGAGGAAATTCGACAGTGAAGGTATGTTTATTGGTCTGCGTTTGGAAGCGCTCCACCGCGGCTCGAATCAGCTTGTCCAAAGCAATCTCATCAATTTCCAGCCGCACCATGCCTTCCACCTGAATTTTGGAGGCCATCAGCAGGTTTTCAATGAGTTCGGTCAGGCGATCTGCTTCTTCTTCAATGATGTTCAACCCGCGCCGCATAGTATCCATATCCCATTCGGCGTCTTCGCGGCGTAGCGTCCCGGCATACCCCTTAATCAAGGCGACGGGGGTCTTGAGTTCGTGCGAAACCACCGAGATAAAGGTACTTTTCATTTCCTCGGCTTCACGAAAACGAGTAATATCACGTACAGTGGCGATGATGTTGCGCAGCGACCCATCTTTAAAAAACAACGGGGCATAGGCGATGCCGATACTGAGCGATAACCCATCAAGACGTTCTACATCCCCTTCGACATATAAGGTGGTTGGGGTATGGTCGAGTGGGGTGGTTTCTTCAAGTGTGGCATTAAAAGGCCAGCCCTCTGCGATGGCCTTCTCAAGTGTCATGGCGGGTTCCGGTTTGGCCCAACGGATGATATCTTCATGCAGGCGGCCCAACGCATATTCGGGCATCCAGCCAATCATGCGGGAAAGCGTGGCATTGATTCGCATGACGCGATGGTCGGCATCCAAAATAATCACCCCATCGCCACTACCATCCAAAATGGCGGCCAGACGCTGTTTTTCGGCAATAATGGCCTGATACAATCCAGCGTTATGCACTGCGATGGCGGCTTGGTCGGCAAAACTCTGCAAAATCATGTGGTCGTCGTGGGACGGGTTGCCGGGGTAGGGGCGGAATACATAGATAATGCCCAACATTTCGCCGGAAATGCGCATGGGCAGGTAGACGATTTGCTGAAGATTGGCTTCTAGGCGGCGGCTGACCAAGCGCAGGCGAAGTTTGAGGTCGTCTTGGTCAATTGCCTCTTCATTTTCACCATTGACCACTTCCAGCAAAGGCTTGAATAATTCCATCTGTTCGGCGGTTATACCCAAGACGGCCTGTACACGGAGGGTGTTGTCTGGGCCACGCAGGGCAATCATGCCAATCGTGCCGCTTAACATTGAAACAGAGGCTTCCAAAACGAGGCGCAAAACCTCATTCAGATCGAGCTGGGCTGTAATTGCCCGCGAAATCTGGAGTAGATAGTCCCGTTGGTGGATGCGGAAGTCAGGTAAGATAATCATAGCCTATCTAGTGTAACATTCCTGAAAGGACAACGGAAGATAGCCGTCAGTTTCTAATAGAATTCTGTTGTGGTTATAATCAGACCCATGAGTAACTCAAATGATCCCCACTCCACACGACCCCGACGCGGGCGTACCTTATCGTTAGAACGTATTGAGGGCCGCCTGCAAACATTGATTGAAGACAACCTGACACGCTTGCTGGATGGTCGCTTGCAGCCCCAAACGCTGGCTCGGAAATTGGCCCGTGCTTTGGAAGAAGGTATGCGTAAAGAGGTGGATGGGTTGTCTGCCCCTGATCTCTACACCGTGGTGCTGAACCCGGATGATATGGAAGATTTGACGGCGCGTTATCATGATGTGGCGTCTCGCTTGGCCGAGCAATTGGCGACACTGGCGGCTGATTGGCATCTCAGTATGAACCAGTCCCCGCGCGTGGTGTTGATTAGCGATATTCGGCTTGACCCATTTGAGGTGGATATTAAAGCTGACCGTACGCCGCCGAGTTTTGAGAAGACGCAACAGATGGAAGCAGCGATTATCTCCCCAACGCCCCAGCGTGAGGCGACGTTGGTTTTGGCAGGTGGACGACAAATCCAGTTGGATCGGCCCGTGATTAATATTGGACGCCGCACCGATAACCACATTATGGTAGATGATAAGCGGGTCAGTCGCCAACACTGTCAGATTCGCCTGCGGTTTGGGCGCTATGTGATCTATGATCTTGAAAGCAAAGGTGGCACACAGGTTAACGGCTTGCAGATCAAAGAACATATTTTGCAGGCCGGGGATGTGATTTCGCTGGCAGGGTATCAGATGGTGTATACCGAAGACCGCAGCACCTCGGAGATTGATCTTGGTGTGTTTAGTGATACTCAATCATTTGAAACCCCTAATGACGAATCACTGGATGGAGACAGTACCCTTTGAGTAATGACGTGGTGCTGTTAATCCTCCGATTGGCGGCAAGTGCAGCACTCTTGGGATTTGTCGGGGCGATTGGATGGATGTTGTGGCAGGATTTTCAGCAATCCACCAAAGTCGCGGTCAAGCAGTCAGCATTTTCACGGGGGCGGTTGGTAGTGACCAAAAGCGATGTTGAGGGGGTGCAGCCGGGGCAGAGTTGGGTGTTGCAGCGTGTTACCAAATTGGGGCGGGCCACTACCAATACTATCGTCATCGCGGAACCCTTTGCCTCGAATGAACATGCATTGGTGGCCTGGCGGGGAGGGCAGTGGTGGTTGGAGGATTTAAAAAGCAGCAACGGCACACTGCTCAACGGGGTGCGGATTCACGAGCCGACGGTGCTTTCGGCGGGGGATGTAATTGGATTCGGGCGGGTGTTGATGCGGTTAGAAATCGAGTGATGGCGATTCATATAGCGCTCAGTACCCCAATGTTTAATTCTTCACGGTCTGTGTGCAAGAAATAAAGTTCACGCTGGCGATTTGCAGAATGCAAGGGTTTATAGGCTTCCCATGCCTCATGCCAATCGTCGCCAAAGACCCCAATCACATTCAGTTCAGGAATAACTCGTTTTTCCCCTTCGGTATAGGCCCCGATGGCTTCTAATAGCAACCATCGCTTGGGATATTGATGACGTATTTCTTGCCAGTTCATATCACGACTCCTATTCTTAATCTCTATTTATCGTACTCCCCTTACCGAAGATAGGCTGAAAGGTAGGTGTGGCGGAAAATCCATAGGGCATGAAGGTTGGCTGTGGCATCGGTGACTCGCTGGCGGCATCTTCTTGGCTGGGCATTATTTCGGTTTTGAAACTGGTCGTCGTGCCCAACCACCAATCAAACAAAATGTTCCATTCTTCCACGTAGTCGCCATCATAATCGCTTAAATCGGGGCTTGGGGTCAGTTCCGCCACGACCTGACGTGGGATGCCCCCGGCTGCACGCACTAACCATAACGAGGCTTGACCGTCGGCATTGATCCGCGCAAACAAAATGAAATTGCCGTCCATTGACCACAGTGGACGTTCATCACGGAACTGAGGGTCATTGGTTAGTTGTTGGGGCATGGCATTCCCAAAAGCATCCGTGATCCAAATACGCCGTTCGAGCAAGAAGCCGTTCCGACTGAAATCCTGTGGGCCACTGGCGATAGTATTAGACATGGCTTGGGAGCGCATGGCAGAATAGGCGAGACGGGTGCCATCTGGTGACCATGCCGGCAAGATGGCCGCAAAATCGGGTGGGGAAAGCCGCTGACCATTAACTTCGATTCGCTTGGATTGGGTGGTGGAGGTTCCCATGCCGACCACAAGGGCTACCGCGTCTTGGTCGCCCCAAATTGAATTGGGTGGGGCAGGGGCAACAAAATCCTCATAGGGTAGGGTAGGGGCAGTGCCGATAATTTCAGGGGTCTGACTCTCGACAGCTTCAGAATCGGCATAGATAGCATAGAGGGAGACGCCATCAAACACGGTGGTATTGGAAGACAGATTATACTGCCAGAATAAAAGTCGCCTGCCTTGCGGGCTCCATCCAACCAACCGCAGAATGCCTTCAGCGGGGAACTCGTAAATCTCCAATTGTTCCCCGGTTGCTATCGCCACCTTGCGGAGTGACTGGTAATTGGGCAGGGTGCTGGCGCCTTGAATAAACCATTCATAAGCAATCCATTGCCCATCGGGACTCCATGCAAAATTTCGCACAAGGCCGCTCGATTTTTGGGCCTCGTCCGTCTCTGGCTCAACCAACTGGATAGCATTAGAACCATCGGCGTTGACGACCCAGAGGCTGCCGCTGAGGGTGGCATAGGCGAGGATGTCCTCCAATGGCGACCACGCATGTTTGATGATGGGGTCGGTATCTGTATCCCCCACGGAGCGTTCATTACTGCCATCCGCCGCCATGATGCGTAATTGGCCTAGCGCGGGATCACCTTTTTGGAAAGACAGCCAACTGCCCGAAGGCGACCATTTGGGGGCGGTGCTGCGGCCATCATTGGTCAGGCGCTGTGGCTGACCGTCCGGCAGAATTTTTGTCCAAACATCGCCACCTTGCACATAGGCCACCTTGCCCAAGCGGCTCATCAATTCCGCTTCTGTGAGGTTGTTTAATTCACTTTGGAGACGGCTGACTTCGGTCTGTAGTGCGGTAATGGTCTGGGTAGCAGCAAAATTGGGTCGGGGTTTATCTTCAATGCCAACTTCGACTTTGCGACAGCCATTGAGCAGCATAATGACAGCGGATAACATCAGCGAAAGGCCAATTTTTAGAGGTCGGGTCATGCCTGTTTTGTGTCTCACTCTTGGCGACAATTTAGAGTAGATAATGCTCTATGACACGCAACCTGACAAGGGCCGTAGATTAACCGATAGGCACTCGCACGACGACGACGGTACCCTGCCCTGCCCGGCTGCGAATAGTCGTTTGACCACCATGTCGCTCGATGATGGCGCGTACAAGGGTTAGGCCCAAGCCACTGCCTTCAACTCCGCGTGTGGCGTGCCCACGATAGAGTTCATCCCAAACATAGGGTAATTCATCTTCGGAAATGCCCGGCCCAGTATCAGCGATTTCGATTGTTACCATCGTACCGCTTTCAAAAGCCCGCAGTTCAATCGTATCACCGGGGCGCGTATATTTGATGGCGTTGTCCAGTAAATTGAAGGTTGCCAAAAATAATAAATCGCGGTCGCCATTAATTTTGGGGAGGGGCCACGGGGCTTTAGGGATGCTAAGGTTCAATCGCCGATCTGCTGCACGGGGGTCTTCCTCCGCGACCATAAAGACTTCTTCGAGGATTTCATTTAAATCTACTGGTTCGCGCTCCAATTCGCCGATTTCCAATTGGGCCAGCTTGCGTAAGTCGGCGGTAAGGTGGCTGATGCGAACCGTTTGAGCTTTGACACTATTGAGGGCCTCTGATCGGGTTTCTGGCGAACCCGAATCGGCGAGATTGGCTAACCCGGCATGAATAGCGGTGAGGGGGTTTTTTAACTCATGGTCAAGGCGGCGGAGAAAACGGCGGCGCTCATCGGAGGCTTGGGCTTGGATTCGCAAGGTTTCAATTTGAAGCTGCTTTTCGCTGCCACGTTTGTATCGCCAGATAAGTGCCACTGCCGACAAAATGACTAGACCAGTGCAGAGGGTCAAGGAGGCAAGATCAATACGGACATACACGATGGGATTATCGGTTTGGGCATCAATCAGGAGGGCGATCAATAGGGCCGAAAACGCGATCCAGCCAAGCGCAAAACCCCATCGTGAGCGCGGAATTTCGGTCACACCGCCGCCTCCACTGTGCCAATAAAGCGATAGCCCTGTCCGGGGACGGTTTCAATATACTGTGGGTCGGTGGGATCGTCATCCAATGCCCGCCGCAGTTCGGCAATACGGGTATCTACGGCGCGGGTGCCTGCCGGATAATCCCAACCCCACACGGCATCCAAAAGGCGTTCGCGGGTAATGAGTTCGTCGGGATGGGTCATTAAATAGGCCAGCAACGCAATCGCCTTGGGAGTCAGGGCCAATTCCTCGCCATCGAGCCATAAGCGACGCGCCATACGATCCAGCGAAATGGGGCCGCTGGTGAGGCGAGAGGCGGTACTGAGGGGTGGCTGACCGGGGCGGGCACGGCGTAATACCGAGCGAATACGCGCCACCAGTTCATGGGGGTCAAAGGGTTTGTTCAGATAGTCGTCGGCGCCTTCTTCCAATGCCATCGCTCGTTCGGTGGATTCGCCCACACGTGTCAGCAAAATCACGGGTGTCCAATTACCGGACTGGCGCAGACGGCGTAAGGCTTCGCGCCCATCTACATTTGGCATCAGGACATCCATCACGATGAGGTTGGGTTCGAAATGGCTGGTCTTATCGAGAGCCTCTTGTCCATCAGTGGCGATTTCGACGGTGAACCCAGACCGCCCAAAGAAAGAAGCCAAATTGGAGCGGATGGCTTCTTCGTCATCTACCAAGAGGATTTTCGGTTTTGTGTCCATGCTGTGAATCCTTTAGTCTGTTTATTAGTGCTGCCCCACCAAACAGACACTGTCTTACCTGTTATTGTAGTCGAATATGGCGATAGGTAAAGTGAACCCCACTCCCTGTCTTATCAAACTCTAAATGTAGCGTAAGACTGTTGCGCCGCTAGGGTGGGGTTGTTACAAGTCGGCAACACCACGTTACGATTCCGAAAAAGGCCTAGTTTTGGGGGTACTAGAGAGGGAGGGCTATAATAAAATCCTGCATATCTCAAATTGGGGAGTGAAAATTATGGATTTAGGATTGGATGGAAAAAAAGTTTTTGTGGCCGCAAGCCGCAGTGGGTTGGGGGCTGCTACTGCCCGACGATTCAGCCTTGAAGAGGCGTTGGTTGCCATTAATGGCCGTAACCTTGAAACTCTGACGGAAACCGCGCAGATGATTGAGCGCGAATCCGGGCACACTGTTTGGCCGATTGACGGGGATATTCACCATGAAGCCGGGGCCAAGCACGTGATTGAGACGGCTATTCAAAAATTGGGTGGGCTGGATGTTTTGGTGACAAACGCGGGAGGGCCACCACCCGGTAATTTTGAAAAATTTCAGATGAGCGATTGGGAAAGTGCCTATCGTGCGTTGATGGCAGCACCAATCCAAATGATCCAGACTGCGTTGCCTGCCCTACGCCAATCGACAAGTCCGGCGATTTTGCTGATTACCTCACTGACGACCAAACAGGCGGGGGATAACTTGATTTTGTCGAACGTGATGCGAGCAGGATTGGCGGGGCTGGTCAAATCGCTGGCGAACGAGCTAGGGCCAAGCGGGATTCGTATCAATGCCATTTTGCCGGGATGGACAGAGACGGAACGGGTGACGCAGATTTTGTCGGTGGTGGCTTCATCCAGCGGGTCAACAATGGACGAAGAACGGGTCAAACGCCAAGGTAATATCCCGTTGCGGCGGATGGGCCGACCCGAGGAATTTGGCAATGTGGCGACATTCATCTGTTCCCCAGCGGCGGGTTTTATTCATGGGGCGCTGATTCCGGTGGATGGCGGTGAAATCCGAGCCACGATGTAGCGAAGGCAATTGTAGAAGGGGATAGGGATTGCCTGCTATCCCCCTTGGGAGTTCAAGGTTATTGATCTGCCAACGACAGGATATAAGCAATGATAGAGTCTACTTGTTGATCGTTCAGACGCACACGATAATCAGAAGGGTGAATGCCGCGTGCATAGCCATCCGGGACTTTAGCACGTGGTTCAAGGATGGATTCGCGGAGATAGGCTTCGTCTGCGATGACGATGGTTTCGTCGGTCAAGAGGCGTTCAGAATTATATAGGCCGTTAAATGCGGCGGCGGTTCGACTGCCAACATAGTGACAGCCGATGCACCCATAATCGTAGGCAAGGCTTTGGCCGTGTGCAACCGCATTGGGGTCAAGTGGTGGTGTAGCAGAAGCAAGCTCATCGGAGGCTATAAAGCTCGAAAAAATTCCCGCAAACAGGACTAGGGCCGTTAACACAGCGGTGATGCTGGGTAGACAGGCGGAGTTGGTAGTGCTCATGATTTCCCAAAAACCCTTGTATGTGAAATACTACACAAATAAATAACATAGCCCGAACTTGCCACCCTGTATAGTTTGCCTCATAATCGCCATAGGGTGTTGAAAGTCATCTATTTTTTCACAGAAGAAGGGCTAACATTCTTCGTGTCCCATATATTTGTCAGCTATTCGCGCCGAAATCTTACGTTTGTGACTCAGTTGGTGAAGGAGTTGCAGCAGGCGGGTTTGGCCGTCTGGTTTGACCAAATCAGCATTCAACCGGGTGATATTTGGGAAGCGGCTATTGAGAAGGGCCTTAAAGAAGCGATTGCCGTAATTGTGATTATATCGCCGGACTCGATGGCCTCGGAGTATGTGCGCAAGGAAGTCAATTTTGCACAGGAATCTGACCAACTCATTCTGCCCGTTTTGTATCAGCCTGCCCAATTGTTTCTCAATTTGCAGACGATCCAATGGGTGGATTTGAGCAGTGAGACGGTGTATCCAGCCAATCTACAGAAACTGATTGCGGTGTTGAATCGGGAACCGGGGTTATCTGGCAATTCAACAACTCCGCCGGAGGAAGCTGTCGCCGTAGATGATACGCGAAAACTGAGTCCTACCTTGTTACAGCGTTACCTCCATGTTGTTATCTTTATTGCTGAACAGACCGCTGGACATCTGGCATGGCGACGATTGGCGGGGAGTATCAGCACTGCTAGTCAACTCCATACAGGGGCACAGGCGCTGGCCCTCACGCGATTGAATCCACCAACAGTCAGCCGACTTACTGCTTTGCTGGCGACCAGTCCCTCCGCACAAATTCTGCACCTGATTTGCCGTATCGAAAACGATGTATTTTTCGTGGAGGATGAACAAGGGCGGGATATTGAACTCTCAATCGGGGATTTGGCGCGTATCTTGCAGCGTAGCCCCGTGAAAGTGCTGGTCATACAAGGGCTAATCTCGACAGTGGGGATTCAGAAATTATTGGAACAATCCTCGTTGCAAGCCGTCCTAACCATAGGGGCATCGGGGGTCGCGCAGCAGTTGTTTGATGAACATTTTTATGCGACCCTTACCATCGGCAAGCCGGTACAAGAGGCGTATCAAACCGCGTTGAATCGCGTTGGGATTGACGATACACACGATTTTCAACTGGTCGCTAAACAAGATGCTGTGTTATTAGACTATCCACCTATCGAAAAGCGTGCCGTGCAGCCAATAATTGACCCCGGCCTGCCACCGATGCGCAATGTACCAATCAATCCCGATTTTGTAGGACAGGGGCAGTCGCTTTTGGAATTGGGCGAAAAACTTAATGACAGCCGACAGCTTATGATTTATGGCCTGAGCGGGATTGGCAAAAGCTGGCTGGCGAGTGAGTTTATCTCCCGCTATGGCTGGCGCTTTTCGGACGGTATTGTTTGGGTGCAGGTGTCGGAGCAGACCCGCGCAGAGGACATTTTTAACCAATTGCGGTTGCTATTGGAGTTGCCGCTGAGTACCCCCTTAGTGGAATTAGAAAATATCCTGCGTCAACGGCGTGTGCTGATGGTACTCGACCAAGCCAATGACTGGGGGAATGTGGCAGAATTAAGTGAACTCGCCCAATTTATTAGCCGACTGGACCCAATGGGTGGGACACGGGTGATGTTGACTTCGTGGGAGAGCATCTCAGGTTTGTCGGATATGAGCGGGGCACGCGATCTGACATTGGTCGAAATGCAGCCTGCCGATGCGGAAACATTGATTCAAAAGTTAATCGCTGACCATGACCTTGCCGCTGAATTTGAAGATAAACAGGTGCTGCGTCAATTTGTTGAAAAAACGGCGTTTACCCCTTGGTTAATTAAAGAGGCAATACGCGCGGCGCAGCTGGACGGGCTAGAAGCAGCATTGGAAGATTTGGAGACCCTTACTGCGGATACCACGCGCTTGTTTGAACATCATGTCGGGGAGCAGTATCAAAAACTGCCTGCTCCAACCCAAGCCTTTTTGCGGCAACTACAAGGGCTGTCGGATGGGTTTGATCGCCGACTGGTACAGGCGATTGATTCCCAAAGCCGCGAACATTTGCGACAATTAATCCAGCGTCAGTTATTGCGTCGTGAGGATCGGTTGTATACCATCCCGCCGACGGTGCGGCTCTATCTGCGCCAACGGTATCCGTTAAGTGAAGCCGAGCAGGACACGATTGATCAACAAGTTATCCGCTATTGGGTGCAGGCCGGGGGAGCAAAATAGGCATGGGTACGACAATTAATCCATCGGCACTAACACGCGAACAACAGGCGGCGCTCAATAATCTACGCGGTGTTTTGGGTCGCCAACTACGGCCTGCCAGCAAGACTGACCCGACCCTATTGGCAGAGTTGATTCTGCAAAACGCTCTGCTGATGCGCGAAAACGGCCTCGCCAGCGAGTTATTAGATTATCTTCAGCGGGTGCGTGACAAGGTGGAAGCTGGAAATCCTCTCCATGCCCGTTTGAGTATTGAGATGGCTGTCACGCTGGATGCCATTGATGGACAGCAGCAGACGGCGGGGGAGCTTTTCCAAACCACATTGGCTTGGTATCAGGCTCATTCACTACCATTGGCGGAGGGGCAGGCTCGCATCGCCTTCGGACGTTTTTTGATTCATCGTAGCCAACTCGAAGCGGCGATGGCGCAGTATCAGGAGGCACTTGAATTATTGAAAGATTATCCGGCAGAAACGGCTATTGCTCAAAGCGAAATAGGTAGGGTGTTGGTGGGGCAGGGCAAATTCAGTGAGGCAGTCAGTCGCTTTGAGAAAGCCTATGCCCTATCCAGCGGTGATGGCAAATCCACCGTGCGCCTGTTAAATGATTTTGCGGCGGCGCTCATTGAGTTGGGAGAGATGGAGCGGGCCGAAAGATTGCTCCATGAAGGGATAGAGACCTCCACCCAACAGGGGTTATGGCTGGTGCGGGCCAATCTGCGCCGCCAAATGGCCTATATTTATCACCTGCGGGCCGAGAAGTTGAATGATGCGGCATCGGCGCAACCTTATCTGGACGAGGCCGAACGCCTGCTCCATCAGACAATAGCCGAAATGCTGCCGCTGCAAAACACGCTGGATTTGGCAGTGGTGTATCATGACTTGGGGCGTATTGAAACCCAACAACGGCAATTTGCCGAAGCTGAGGCCAACCTGCGTCTGAGCCTTAAATTATTCCAACGATTGGGCAATTTGCGGAATGAGGCGGTGGCGGAAATAACGCTGGGCACGTTGATGATTTTGAAAAATGGCGATATTGCGGCGGGGAATGAACATCTCCATCGGTCACTCCAATTGGCAGATAAGGTGGGAGATGGGTTTACCCTTCGCCAAGCGGCTGAGACTTTGACCCGCCTGCATCAGCTTCAGGCGAATCGGGCCAAAACACAACCCCGCGAAATTCGTATACAGGTTATTGACCAGCTTTCATTTAGTCGAGCAAAACTGGTTGACTATGGATTGCCGGAGGCCGCCCAAGTGATGACAAGTATGATGACGGAACTTGAGGCGTTATAGTTGATAAAGCGAGAACAATGACGACTGATTTAGATTTTCCATTTGACAATGAGACAGTGTATTGCGAGAACCATCCTGATCGAGCGGCGATAGAACACTGCGAGGTTTGTGAAAAAGCGCTGTGTGGCTACTGCCTCTATTACACAGTAGATGGACAGCGGCTTTGCAAAGAACATGCCATGCAAGCCGAGGCTCAAGGGGTGCAGGTTATTTCACCCGCGATTTATGCGGCAGGCATTATTCCGGCGCAGGCCCGCGCTACCGAATCGGCAGAAAAGGTCGAAGAGGAAGTACGTAAAATAAAAGGGGCGATTGCTGGCAAAAAGGTGATGTATCAGGCCAATAATAACGATGTGATGGCGTTCGTTGCCTTACTGGTTTCAGTCATCACTGTGCCAAGCCTTTGCTGCATGGGCGGGGCGTGTTTGCCATTGGTCGGGTTTTTGCTGTCTGTGTTGGCACTGGTTAATGCCAAAGATGCGGTAGATACCAAACGTACCCGGCAGCAGGCATTTATCGGGTTAGGTGTATCCGGGGTGTTTGGGTTAGGAATTGCGGCCTGTATTGCGTTTTATGCGGTAGCGATGGCGGGGGCTTTTCAGTCGAACTCGTCGTTCAATTATTACTTCCCGACCTCCAACCCGACCTACTATTATTATCTGACGCCAAGCGTTCAACCTATCGCAACTTCAACGCCGCGCTCAACGGCTACACCATCACCGAGCGCGACCTCACGGGTGCAAACGAACCCCACCAAAGCGGCATCCCCTCAACCTAAACTCAGCAATGAGGAGGTCGAATGGTGGGAGGCTCTTAGCCAAATATTCGATAGGTCAGCACCAGTGGGATTTGAGTGAAATCGGGATGGTCGGGCTGGGCATCGGTACGGAGGAGGCGTCTGCCGTCCGGGTAATGATACACGCCAATACGTAAACTTTGGCCGACTTGATCTAAAACGCTGGTATCGGTCAGCGGAATGATATGCTCATCACGGATAACATCGCCGGAGCGCCACCACGACATATGGAATTGATCGTTTTGCGGTTGGCTGTCGTGCTGTGAAATTTGTGTACCATCCGCCCCTAGTAGATGCACAAAAATGTGATAATCGGCATTGGGTTGGGCGTGGGCCTGCCACCAGAGGGTCACTTTTAGACCTACGGGGGTCTTTTCGGCGCGATAACTCAACAATTCCACCCCGTCTTGGAAATTGGCTTGAATCGGTAGGGCATCCTCTGGCGCTGCTACCAAAACGGGCCAATTTTGCCACATGGGCCAATAGATGACCATTTCACCCCCTGCAATCACTGTTGGGCCAGTAATGGCAAAGACGGTAAAGGGTTGCAGCGCACCGGGCCATGAGGTCAAACAGGGGTAGAACCATGGGAATACCCCGATAAACGCTGGCGGTTCCTTGAGCATCAAGCGGGCCAGTTGAAGGTCATGCGGACAGGTTTTGTCCTCGGTGTCGCGGGTAGCATCAATCACTTCTGGCGAAACCAAACCCTCCAAATCAAGGACGCGGCGGTTCGAGATATGGGCAATCGCACCGACATCATTAAGGGCGATGATTTGGTCGGGGGTGGTGTGATCTCTAAACCAGAAACCCGCTGCGACGTGCATCTTGCGTAACTGCCCAACATCATTGGCAACTTGGTCAGCGTTATACAATCCCCTCTCAAAGACCATACCGGCAACGAGAATTGTCAGAAATAGGGGCAACCCCACTTGAGTGAATTTTTGGGGCAGACGCAGCGATTTAAGGCGTTCCTGCTGCAAGAATTGGCTAATGGCCCAAATTCCCAGCGCGGCGGCGAGCGCATAAAATGGAATGGCGGGGGAGACATAGCGTCCATGATTAATCCAATAGCGTTGCGATCCTAGAAACAAGACACCCAAGACGAAGGCAATCGGCCACAAAGGATAGGCCAGCCCAAAGCCATCACGTTTACAAGCCTGCCAGAATAACCAGATTGTGCCAATGATGGCTAGGCCGACCAACAGCCAACCGTGATCTTTAAGAGGTGTCCATAAAAAATCGTGCGGGAGATTGGGCCATTCTTTGCCGAGAAAAGATTTGGCGCGAAAGGTGTTGGGTAGGGGGTGTCCATCAATCAGCATACAAGCAAGGGGATAAGAACCCGCCAGTAGAATATATGCGATGATTCCACGCCATGCTGCTTTGAATTTGAGCAGAATGCCACGCGGGGAGGCTTTTTCGAGCAGCGAGATATAAAAAAATCCATCAAGGCCGATTAGAACGGTGAGCAGATAGGCTTCGGGGCGTCCGAGGGTGGCGAGACCTGCCCAAATACCCGTTGTCCAGCTAAAGGCCCGGCCAAGCCGAATATCGTGTAGATGACTCCACAAGGCGAGAATGCACAGGGTAGCAAAAGCCGTTGTTTCCATCCCCGACAAGCCCATCCACAGATAACGTCCGGTCAGAGCGGTAAATAGGCCTGCGATGATGCCAATCCAAGCGCGGCGGGTCAACCACCAGCCAAAGCCAGTAATTGCCAATACCGAGAGGACATGCCATATCGCACTCAGGGCAATCGCAATATCTACTTGGGTCATCAGGGGTGGGCTGGTGACGGCGTAAATCGCGGCCAGCATCAACACCCACAGTGGACTGGTCGCGCCAGCAGTTAAGGTTGTGCCGTTGTAGGAGAGGCCATCGCCATTGGAGAGTTTATCGGCAAAGCGGACATGAATCCATGTATCGTCCAAGAGTGCCCCGACGTGATCATTATTTTGGTCGAGGGTGAGTTGGACGGTGTAGAGCAGATAGGCCAACGCCACCAGTGCAACGGGTATCAATACCAGTGCGGCGCGGCGCGGATTTTCTTTCATAACATCAAACATAGGTGATTATGGGTTAAGGGCCTGCCATTCATCACGCAGGATGCCCATGATATGAATATCAAAATACTGCCCGTCACGGAAAGCGGCTTGGCGTTTGACCCCCTCTAATTGAAAGCCTACTTTTTCATAAGATTTAATGGCGCGGGGGTTGGTGTTGTAGACATATAACTCAACACGATGGAGGTTGAGTTCAAGGAAGGCATAACGCAAAATGACACGGGTAGCGTCTGTGCCATAGCCTTGCCCCCAATAATTCGGGTCGCCAATAGCAATACCAAACACCGCCGAGCGATTTTTCCAGTCCGGGGCTTTGATCGAGATGCTGCCAATCAACTGATTGTGGTCGAGGGCGCGAATAGCAAAATCATAATCATCGCTTTTTCGCATTCTTTCGTACCAATCGGTCTCGTCTTCTTGTGTCTGGGGGAAAACAGCGTCGGTCCACAGATAGCTGAGAAGCTCTAAATTGCCAAACCACCGCCCAAATTGGGGTATATCTTCGCGGGTGATGGCGTTGAGATAGACTTTTTCCCCTTGTAACAACTGATTGCCGAGCATGACAAAACCTCTTTCTTGATTAGTCGGCGGCGGTGCTTCCGTCCATCGCGGCTAATGGCATGGATGGATTTTCGGCAGGGTGGGCAGATGGTTTGGTAAGTTTTTCGGATTCCAATACCCGTTCTAGGGCGGCAATGGCAACTTCGATCATCGAGTCATCCGGTTGCCGGGTGGTCAGATGTTGCAGCCAAAGATTGGGGGTAATGACCAATTTCACCAGCGGGTTTTCGGCATGGCGGGCGGTGAAACGCAAGATTTCATAGGATAGGCCTGCAATCGGTAAAATGAGGGCAACGCGAGACAGCAGCAACAAGAAGAAATTGTGTGGGCGGCCCACAATCAGGCCAACAATGATGCTTATTATCAGCACAGTACCCAAGAAAGCCGTACCACAGCGCGGATGCTCAATGGATTGAACTTTTACTTTATCTGTTGTCAATTCATATCCAGCTTCATAGGCATTAATCGTTTTATGCTCTGCTCCATGATACCCGAACAGCCGTTTTACATCAGGCAGTCTACTTATTAAAAAGAGATACCCGGTAAACAGACAGAGTTTGACAAGACTTTCGATAGTTTCTACAGTGGCACTGTTCTTAATTCCAAAAGTTGCTTTGGCGCCATCAGCGGCAGCGGTTGGGAGTATAAAGAACAATCCAATTCCTAGACTCAACGAGACCACGACCATTCCGGTGGCTACGGCTCCGGAGATAAAATCTTCATCCTCGCCTGCAGCAACATTGGCGCTCCAAATGAGGGCTTTTGTGCCAAGCCCAAGCGCATCCCACAGGCCGATCAAACCACGTACAAAGGGGATTTTACTGATCGACCCACGATACAACGCTGAGTTGAGTTTTTCCTCACGCACGACGATTTTGCCTTCGGGGTCACGCACGGCAATCGCGGCGAGATGGACACCGCGCATCATGACGCCTTCCATCACAGCCTGTCCACCATAATTAAATTTCGGTTTTGTGGGTGCCATTTTTCAATCCTATACTGACTCGGACAATCCAACCACTACTGAGCAGCCATATGATAATCACGCTACTATGAATGACTCGCAGCCAATCGCCGGGTAATCCTGTGGTTTCCAGCCGGAAAATCGCCGGGGTCTCCCATTTGCCGATACTGGCCCGCCGCCATGCCCCCACCAACGGGGAATGAGCAGGCGAGTAGTGTACCATAGCATAGCGCGTTTCGTCATCGGGATTGTTGTCGCCGAAGACTTTCGCATAATGCGGGGTGACATAGGTGAATGCCCCCAAAATTTGCACGATCACTCCTAATACACACATGACCAGCATTAGGCTTGCCCAAATTCGATGCCGGGGAAGCATCCCCAATGGTAAACACCACAGCGGCACCAATGGCACCAAAAAGCGCGGCCCCCAAACCCATCCACCATGCCATGCCCACCATGCGCCATAAAAAATGAGGGCTGTTCCGGCTATTATGATAAGTGCCCATGCCAGCGGGGGATTTTTGCGGCGGAGTTTGGGCCATAAAATAAGGCTCAAAATCAACGGTGGACTGTAGAGAAAAATGCTTTTGCCGGGGCTGAATAATAAACCGACTATGCCATCAACGGGCAGCAAGCGGAAGGATTCGCCCTCGTATCCTGTAGCCATGAGATCATGAAAACGCAGATAATTGTGTATGGCAAGGGCAATGATGGCGAGCAGTGGGCCAAATCCAAATAGACTTAAGTGCAATCGGCGGCGGGGCGTATTTTGCCAAATCAAATAGGCAAGGGCGGGCAGATAAATGATGGCGCTGGCACGGGTCAAGATAGCAAAGCCAATGGCCCAGGACGAGAGTAGGATGCTGCGTGTCGAAATTTGGTGGATTAGGGGGGCAACGGCAAGTGTCAGGCAACCAGCGAGTACCGCCTCGCCGAAATAGAGACGGGCATAGGGCCATGTTAAGGTGCAGAATCCGCCCGCAAACGTTACTAGCAGAGAACGGGGGAGGGAACAGAGGCGACTGGCGATATAGAACACCCCAGCAAGGCTGATGCTCATGGCGGCGGCGGGAATTAACTGGACGGCAATCGCAGCAAGGGCATAACGATTGGATTGGGTCGCCTTGCCCAATTCGTCAGCGGCAAGCACCATAGGGGCGGATAGTAGGGGCAGACCGGGATCATATTTACTATAGGTACGTCCATCGTAGCCGATAATGGTTTGGGGGAGGTCGCTTGGTGGAATGGCAAGGGAATACTGCAAGGCGATGGAACGGGCGGTTTCATACATCACCTGACCGTCGCTGCTGTAGAAGGGTGTGCCGATGGAAAAAGTGTAGGCCGAAAAGAAGAATAGACCTATGGCAAGTGTGGTGAGGGGCAAGGGATGTTGACGGGATACGCCCCCTGCAAAATTCAATCTAATTAAGCTGGAGCGCATTACTACCAACAGCCGCCCAAACGTGACGTGGTTCCCCTTCCAAAATCAGAATGCGGGGTGAGCCGCCGATAATTACATTGCCGTTTGCATCCGGTATAGCAGGTGGGGTTTCGATGACATGTACATTGATACCCTCTGGGCCAACGCCAATACGTGGGGCAGGTAGAGCATTGCCGAAGCTATCTAGGACAGTAGGCTCGTCGCGGAATTTGGACTCGACCCAAAAATTGACGGGTTGAGTATGCGCCGTCCAAACGATATACAGGGTGCGACCTGCCTGCTGCAAAATCACCAAGCGTCCATTCTGGCTGCGGCTGGCAGTGGCGGTGAGGGTGGTGTTGAACAGTTCAATAGCAAGGGCGTAGGTATCAAAGGCGGGGCGGCGAGTGTTGTCGGGTCGCAATAATCCATAGGGTGGAGTCGTGCCAGCCGTAAAATTGGAATCGAAGAGTTTATAAACAGCGATGCGTGAAGCCCCTGCACCCAACGCCATTGCCGTGCCTTGAATCATAAAATCGGCCTGCTGCTCTAAAGAGATTTGCAGTGGGGCATCTGGTAGGCCGCCATCGGGATCGGCAGTAGGAACGGCATTCAATTCTGTTATCCAGATGGTTTTGTCCCCGAATCCCGCCTGATCTAACATGGTGCGGACACTGTTGGTGATGTCGCCTGCGCTGTCGGAGGTGAGGGTGATACCGGGTAGGAGGGCGGGGGGAATCACGATATTGAGCGTCACGCCGTCAAAAAAATCGTTATTGTCGGGGGTGGAGGGGTCATCTGCCACAATGCTCAAAAACTGTTGCAAAAATGACTCGCGTCCGGCGGCAATGTCGTTCCACCAGACAAGTCCTCCTACGTAAATACTGGCTTTACTATTGACCGATTTGATGGTCTGATTGGCAATTTTCAATAGGCGATAATAATCTTGAGCCGAGCCTGCGAGAGTAGCGGGCTGACCGGGATCATCGGTACGAATATCCGGCGTATCCCAAATAATCCAACGGCGGATGTTGGCGGTCATGCGTTGGGCCATCAATTCGCGCAAAAATATGGCCCAGAGATTATTGGGACTATCAATAGGTTCGTATAGTCCGAGGGGAACACCATTGGTTTGCCCATTGGCGCTGGCCCAGACGGGTGTCCCAATAATAACCCCTACCACCTCACGACCCGAGGACACCGCTTTTGTAATCCACTCCTCGCGCATGACACTTGACTCAAAAGTACCCGGTCCCTGTGGTTGCAGCTTTGACCAGTCGAATGTGATACGTTCCCATGATATACCTAACTCTTCAGCATCATCAGGCCGCCAATAACCATCTACGACACCGAAAACGCGAATGGGGTCTTCAGATTCTTGTGCAAGCGACGGGGTGTTCCATAGACTCGAAACCACAACGAGCAAGCAAAAAAAGGCCGTCCTTTTCATTTACCACGCTCCGTAGGGTGAATGTCAAGCACTTGCATTTGTAAAGTGAGACGATCATTCCACTCATTGACTTGTAGGTGATAGGCCATGTCAATTACGGGGGGCAAATCGCTAAACCAGTGCCCCTGCCCAAAGGCAATCGCATCCATGCCAAATGGCCCGTCACCCACACGCAATTTTAGATGATTATTCTCCTTGCCGACGAGCCGCGCTTCTCGCACGCGCAGCCTACGGGTAACAAACACGGGTTCCGGGTTTTCAGTCCCTGTCGGCTCTAAGGCTTGAAGTTGGCTCACCAAATCCATTGTGAGACTCGACATTGGGACATCGGCATCCACAATCAGCGTAGGCCGAGAATCGTGCTGTGAGAGTTCTGTCTTGGCGATTTCGGCTAGGCGCTGTTGCAGCACGGGGATGTTTTCATTTTGGACGGTGAAACCTGCTGCTTGGGCGTGTCCCCCATGCCGCAACAACAAATCTGCACAGCGATCTAGGGCAGCAGTGATATTAAATTCGGGAATACTGCGGCACGACCCATGTGACTCGGTTTCGCCCATTTCGACCACGACTGAGGGGCGATAAAACTCCTCGGTGAGGCGGCCCGCCACCAAGCCGACAATCCCCGGCAAAAATTCGGGGTGAGCGGCGAAAATAAGGGGGGGCGTGTCGCCATTGCCGTTGTTGGTGGTCAGGGCCATTTCACGGGCCAGTTCATAGGCGGCAAGGGTATATTCTTGGCGGCGAGTGTTGAGACTTTGCAGTTCTTTTGCCAACTCGGTTGCTTCTTGCCAATCCTCGGTGACCAGCAGTTTATAGGCAGTGGTAGCGCTTTGCAGGCGTCCGGCGGCGTTGAGACGTGGGCCGATAATAAACCCGATAGTCGTAGTGGTGACGTTTTCGGGTGAGACCCCCGCTTCTTCCAATAATTTATACAGGCCGGGGCGGCGGGCTTTGGAAAGCTCATGCAGGCCCAATTGCACCAACTTGCGATTTTCGGCCCGGGCCAATGGCGCAAGGTCAGCAACCGTGCCAACCGCCACCAAATCCAACAAATCGCGCTGCGAAATAGGAGGTGGGGTGCGTTCCTGTTCAGTGAACACTTTGAGGAGGGCAGAGGCCAATTTGAACGCGATACCGACCCCCGCCAACATGTCTTCGGGGTAGGGGCAGTTGGTCTGTTTGGGATTCAACACGGCATAGGCGGGCGGGATGATTTCACCAATAGAATGATGGTCGGTCACAATGATGTCAAGTCCAGCCTCGCGGCCTGCTTGGACCTCTTCAACGGAACGGATGCCGCAGTCTACCGTTACGACCAATTTTGTGCCGCGTCGGGCAAGTTCGAGCAAAGCCGGAGTATTGAGGCCATAGCCCTCATCAATTCGATTGGGGATGTAATGTTCGACTACTCCGCCTAGTGCGCGAAGGGTTGTGACCAAGACGGCGGTGCTGGTCACACCATCGGCATCAAAGTCGCCATAGACGACGATTTTCTCTTTGCGTTTAATGGCTTGACGGATACGACCAACCGCCTTGCCCATGCCCAACATTTGCATGGGGTCGTGGAGCTGCAAATCACCCATCAGAAAACTACGGGCTGCTGGAGGGGTGGTAAGGCCGCGATTATAGAGCACCTGCGCTAAGACTGGCCCTAGATCACTTAGAGCATTGACAAAATGGACGGGGGCGGCGGGCGCAAATTGCCAGCGTTTTGGCTGGTGACTCACAGATACCTCTATTTTTTAGCGCGGTCTGAATGACTCCAATTTTTAAATAGCACACTCATCTATTGGGCTGGTTGTGGTGGTTCGATCCACCCACGCGATTCGGCAAAATTGGTTAAGACGGGAATACGTGGCCGCTTGCCGCTATAGGCTTGAAAACCCAAAAACCACGAATAGAGCCAGAGCAGGGGGGACAGTGGGAATAGGATAATCATGATGATCCATAACATGCGGGCGTTGATCATGTTATGACGTGTAAAGGAGGTGTCCCAGTCCTGCACCATGCCGCCGAAAAAGGCTATCAGGGGAACGGGATAGAATAGGGCGCTGACGGCAAAATCGGTGGTGGTGCGACGATCCGCTTGACGTTTGTATTCGCGGCGGGGCATGGGGGCGACCCCCAAACCACGCATCTGCCCACCGATGGATTTGGCCTGCCGATTGGCATTATATAGCGGATTCAGGGCTTGGTTTTTGGCCTGTCGCGCTTCCCGCCCGGGGGTATTGATAAGCTGGCGGCCTTTGCTTTTGGCCTGTCCCAATTCACGCCTCGGCATATTTTGAATATCTTGAGCTTTGCGTTGAGAGTTTCTTAAATCACGCAGCGGGTCTGGCATAATCCTATGCTCCATGCAATCATAGTTGATGTGAACACTTTGATTATAACAGCTTTGCGAGGTAATCACCTAAATGACCCGACGAGTCGTTTTTATGGGAACACCGGAGTTCGCTGTTCCATCACTACAAGCCTTGATAGATGCTCCCGATTTTAAGGTGGTGGGGGTGGTGACACAGCCAGACCGTCCCGCCGGACGTGGCAAACAACTTCAGCAAAGCCCGGTCAAACAGTTGGCACTGCAACATGGCATAGAAGTGTTTCAGCCAGAAAAATTGCGTGGGACGGAAGTCATGGCAAAACTACGATCATGGTATCCGCATCTGCATGTGGTCGCGGCCTATGGGCAGATTCTGAGACAGGCTGTTCTAGATTTGCCGGAATTTGGTAGTATCAATGTCCATGCCTCCCTGCTTCCGCGCTGGCGAGGGGCGGCCCCCATCCAAGCAGCGATTTTGGCGGGCGATCCCGTGACAGGCATCACGATTATGCGGATGGATGCTGGTCTGGATACTGGCCCGATGTTGAGCCAAGCGCAGGTCGAAATCTTGCCCTATGATACGGGGGAAACCCTACATAATAAGTTGGCGGCGGTGGGTGGGCCGTTATTGGTCAATACCCTGCGTGGATTTTTGAGCCATGACATTTTGCCGCTACAGCAAGAGGATGGGCTTTCGACCTATGCCCCACGTATCAATAAGGAAGATGGCAAAATCAATTGGGCCGACTCTGCTGCTGCGATTGATCGGCGGGTACGGGCATTTAACCCTTGGCCGGGTACGTTTACTATTCTCAATGGGCAGACCTTAAAATTACATCTGGGGGTTCCACTGGCTGGAAATCCGCATCAATTAAAGGTAGGCCAAATTTCGATTTATGATTCGGATGCGCCGCTGGTGATTGGGACAGGCGAGGGTCGCTATGCCCCATCGCGCCTGCAATTGGAAGGGCGCAAGGCAATGGGGGTGTTGGATTTCCTCAACGGAGTACCGGAAATGGATGGGGTGATTTTGGAATAGAGGTTGAGGGGAGGACGCTAAATCCTCCCCGATTTATTTATTCGGTAAAGAGGGTTTCTATCTTTTCAATCACGTCGGGGTTCAGTTTAACTTCTACCGACTTGAGGGTTTCTTCGAGTTGTTCAACACGGGTTGCCCCGGTGATCGCACTTGTTACGGCAGGGTAGCGCAGTGTCCATGCGATGGCAAGCTGGGAACGGGTTACGTTTAGTTCATCAGCAAGCGCCTTAAATTCTTTGATCCGTGTTACGGCATCCCGATCACTGTCTAGCCAGCGATTGCGCAGCCATTCCAACTGACCTAAGCGGCTTTCAGCAGGTACACCGTTGTCGTATTTGCCTGTCAGCAAGCCGCTTGCCAATGGTGACCAGACGACCAGACCCGCCCCATTTTTCTTGGCGACAGGCAGCACATCCCCTTCAAATTTCTCCCGCACCAAGATGCTGTATTGGGGCTGCTCAACCTGTGGCTTATAGAGATTGTACTTTTCGCAGAGATCAAAGGCGGCTTGGATTTGTGCCCCTGTCCATTCACTCGTCCCCCAATAGAGGATTTTGCCTTGATGGATGAGGTCGTCCATTGTGCGGATGGTTTCTTCAAGCGGGGTATCATCGTCATAGCGATGGCAAAAGTAGAGATCAAGATAATCCGTGCCAATGCGCTGGAGCGATTTATGCACACTTTCCATGAGGTGCTTGCGCGACAATCCTCGGTCATTAACATCATCGCTCATCGGCCAGAACACTTTGGACGAGATGACGAGGGTATGGCGTGGAAACTTCGCCAATACTTTACCCATCATCCGTTCGGACTCACCAATCGCATAAACGTCGGCCATGTCGAAAAAGTTGATGCCCGCTTCATAGGCCCGTTCGATAATTTTGGTGGTGATGTTTTGGTCTTTGACCAACTCCCCAAAGGTTGTCCACCCACCAAGACTGAGTGCGCTAATTTTTAATCCGGAGTTACCTAGACGCCGATATTGCATGAACAATGCTCCCTTATCAAGAAATTAGTGCCAAAAAGCCCAGTATAACATACAGACATTCGCAACTTCACGGGTGTTGTGGCAAAATGGAACTGTCTGCTATCCATCTGAAAATTACACGGGATTTGACTACCGGAGGGTAAACCCTTGGCTTTACACGACCCATTTAAACCTGAAGAATATTTGGTCGCGGCGGTTGGCGGTTTGGGCTTGACTGCGGCAATGGTTGGCGCGGCGATGTCGGTAATGGACGTTCGGCCTGATGACGCCCGCATCGCAGTGTATGTTGGACTGGTTATCATCGCCGGGGCGGTGGCCTTGTGGCTGGTGTTGCTTAAGCCGTGGCTCCAATTTGATGATTTAAAGACACCCCATTTCACCGGACATCATCACGATCACGATGAGGAGCATCATGAGGAACACCATGAAGAGGGGCTGGGTGAGGGCTTGGCGACGGCATCACCCGCTGAGGTCATAATTGGGGCGGCTCAGGCGGCTCAAGTTGTCCATGATACCCACAAAGCACCTCCGGTAGCCCCTCAACCTAAAAATGCGAACACCGATGATCTGACGATTATTGAAGGCATTGGGACCAAGATTGCCGCTGCCTTGAGTGCTGCGGGGATCACAAGTTTTGCACAGGTGGCCGCCAAGACACCTGCCGAGTTAGCTGACGCTGTTAAAGCGCAAAATATTGATCTGGTGGGTGACGCGAAGACATGGCCGCGACAGGCAAAACTGGCTGCTGCGGGTGATGCGAATGGCCTTGAAGATTTGAAACGCCGTGTCAAAGAAGGCAAAGGGTACGATGATTTGACTCTCTTGGAGGGGATTGGCCCGAAACTCCAACAACTACTGCGGGATAATGGCATTATCTCGTTTGCTGATTTGGCGGAGGTCGATGTTGAGCATCTGCGCCACCTCGTTCGCGTCGCCAAGCTGCCGACTATGCCTGACACATGGCCCAAACAGGCCGCATTTCTGGCGAAGGGTGACTTAAATGGCTTTGAGCAATATAAGAAACAGCTTAAGGGTGGACGCGAGACATCATCCGACTAAGCTGGTACTCGAAATTTCTTGGCAAGGTTGTCAGGCAAACAATGGGCTTAAGCCCAATTGTTCGCTGGGGAATTTCGCCCATTGGCTTAGAAACAGAGCAGGGGGACTTTACCCCCTGTTTTTATTTTTGCGGACGTAGATAGACAAACCAATAGATGATGGCAACCATAACCGACCCGCCGATGATATTGCCAATGGTCACAGGCAGCAGGTTATCCATCAGAAATGATTGAACTGTTAAATCTGGCACATTGAGACCCTGAGTCGTCACAAAATCGCCATCGAATCGCTTGATGAGCAGGGCAAAGGGGATGTAATACATATTGGCGATGCTGTGTTCAAATCCGGCACTGACAAAGGCTGTAATCGGAAAGATGATCGCCATAATTTTGTCGGTGGTGCTGCGTGCCCCATAGGTCAGCCAGACGGCCACACATACCAGTGCGTTGCACATCATGCCGAGCGCAACGGCCTGTATAAACTCCAAATGGACTTTATCGTTGGCGATATTTAGGGCGGCTTTGCCAACTACGCCACCACCTGCCGTATATTGTTTGGTCAGGTACATCAGGCCGGCGGTCAGGATCGCCCCAACAAAATTGCCAGCATAAACCAATACCCAATTTCGAAGCAGTGCTTTGGTGCTGACCTTGCGACTAGCCCACGCCATCACGATCAAATTATTGCCCGTAAAAAGCTCCCCACCAGCGACGACGATCAAAATTAGGCCCAAGCAGAATACCAAACCTGCCAATAAGCGGGTTACACCGTAGGGCAAAATTCCGGTAGCCCCGCTCACCGTCGTCGTGGCAAACACCGCTCCGACACCTACGAATCCGCCCGCCAGCAGCGCAAGCGTAAATACGGAGGCGGCATCCGTCCCCGCTTTCTTAATCCCGACTTGCTCGGCTCGTTTGGCAATATCAGGAGGGAGTAGTGCGTCAATTCCGTTTGATTCGTTCATAGTCTCCTAAACCCTAACAGAACAAAAAAGGGCAGATGGTCACACCTGCCCCTGCAAAATTTTCAATTTACTCACCAGCACGTCGGTGGATTACATCATGGATTCCACGTCGGCGCGTTCTTCCAGCAGTTCCTTCTCAGTCGCTTTGATCTTCTCACGGGCATAGGCGCTCAGTTCCAAACCCGCGACAATCTCATAGCTGCCATTGCCTTTGATGCGTAGGGGGAAGGAGAAAATCAGCCCTTCGGCAACACCATAGGGATTGCCATCGGACGGAATGGCGATACTTGTCCAATCACCCGCCGGAGTGGGCTTTAGCAGACTGCGGACGGTATCAATCGCGGCGTTAGCAGCGCTGGCGGCAGAACTCTTGCCACGTGCATCAATGATGGCCTTACCCCGCTGCTGCACGGTCTTCATGAAGTCACCTTCGAACCATGCCCGGTCGGTAATTGCTTGTGGAGCAGGTTTACCCTTCACCAGTGCGTGTTCAAAATTGGGGAACTGGGTGGCGCTGTGGTTGCCCCACACGGCCAGATTGGTTACATCACCGACCAACACGCCAGCTTTTTTGGCAATTTGCGTCTTGGCACGGTTTTCATCGAGACGGGTCATGGCAAACCAACGATTGTGTGGAATATCGGGGGCGTTCTTCATGCCGACAAGCGCGTTGGTATTGCAGGGATTCCCGACGACCAGAATCCGCACATCACTGGCGGCGTGGTCGTTCAAAGCGCGACCCTGCCCAACAAAAATCTTGCCGTTGTCTGACAGCAGTTCTTTACGCTCCATGCCCGCAGTACGGGGTTTGCTGCCGACCAAGAGTGCCCAGTTGGTATCCTTAAACGCGACGTTGGGGTCGTCGGTTGGGATGATGTCGTGCAGCAGGGGGAAAGCGCAGTCTTCCAGTTCCATTACCACACCACGCAGACCATCCATCGCTTGGGGGACTTCCAAAATCTGCAAAATGACAGGTTGGTCTGGGCCAAAGGTTTCACCATTAGCCAGACGGAACAGCAGGCTATAGCCAATTTGACCAGCCCCGCCTGTCACCGTTACACGAATTGGGGATTTCACGGCAAATGCTCCTTGAGTTTATTGCATGTCGTTGCACATAGTTTTACCAGTCTACCGCGTTCCTTTTCGAAACAATAGGCCGTTCTACTTTAAATCTCTTGCAAATTTACACGCCAGATTTGAAGGTGGCAATGACTTCCCATTCATCAATGACCGTCTCCTCAGATTCGCGCTCCTCGATTTCTTCTTCATCCAGCACCGGGGCACGCAGCAGTTCAATCGCTTCAACTGTCCACGGCTGCTCCTCAAAATTACGCTGCAAAAAGCCTACTAGGGGCGGCAGGCGGTCAGGCGGGATGGTGGCTTTGATGGGGATGACGGCGCGGAAAGTAGCAGGAGCATCAGGTTCGGGCTGAATACTGGCGGCTAATTGGGTAGTGAGGACATTTTGGGCTGCATGAAGGGCCTCATTATTTTCCAACCGCCACCCGACGATATAGGTTTGCGCTCCGACAACTTCACTATAAACGCGCTCAAGTCCCGTCTTGATAGGTAGAGATTGGGTGGCCCATTGGTCTAATATGCTGGCGATGGTGTGTGGTTGGTCGGTGCGAAAGGGAGCTTGCCATTGGAAGAGGCCGCTATCGGGCAATCCCATATCTACGGCTTTAAGGGCGGCGTTAATCATGGCGTCTATTTCTGTTGGCAAGGTAGCCGCGATGCGATAACGATATACTGGCGGCGTTTCTTCGATAACTTCTGCTGTTCCAGAATCAGCAGCAGGCGAACTTGTAACACCCCCTTCCTGAAGTAAGTCGGGCACGCCATCCAGACTTTCACGCGGATTCGCATCCGGCTTCGGTAGGGTCAACTCCTCACTTGAATCACGGGCATCCTCTACCACTGGTAAATTGTCATTGGTGGAGGTTTGCGGCATGATCTTTTCGAGTGTATCGAGTAGCTCGGCTGTCCCAGCACTGACCGCTTTGGCCTCGCCTTCCGGTTCATCATCTAGGCTGTCGAGGAGGGCTTGGGTCTTACGATCTATCACCACCTCTTGCTGGCTATCTAGCAGACTGTCGGAAATCTCATCGCTCGCATGGTCGGTGGAGATGGGGCGCGGTTCATCACTTTGGATCAGCGGCAGTTGGTTATCTTCTTGGCCTGTTTTGCGACGGTCATTATCAGGACGAGGCATGTTGTCTTCTTGCATGGCGATCCTTCCAATGCTCAATTACTTAATTTTCGGCAAATGCGGCAAAAGAAACGAGTTCTATGTTGAGGCGCTCAATGACCTCACGGGTGGCTGGGTGGGTCAAAGCGTTGAGTTCACGCTGTTTTTGTTCACCATTGGGGATGAGCGGGTCATCGTGGCGTCCGGGATGACACATAATTTCAACAGGGCGCTTGGTAAAAACAGTATCGGCAAGGATGTTGAGCAGATCGCCCAATGTGTTGTTCGGCGCGGCATAGCGGCTTTCAAAAGTGGCCGGATAGCGAGGGGCCGGACTGTGGGCATAGGCCGCTTGAAGCTGCTGTTTGAGGCCGCGGATAAATTCGGTTGGCATGAAGGGCATAAAAAATTGTAACCCTGCAATGAGTTCCTCGTCGGAAACGTTCAGATTGCTTTCACGCAGAGGCATACGATATTCGTCGGCGAGGGCAAGGGTGGCTTCGAGGGCGAGTGGATGAATGAAGGCCATGTGGTAATGGGAATCAAGATGGGTCGGTGGGCGTCCGGTAATTGCGATAAATCGTTCCACTTGACCCGCAATTTCTTGGTATAGTTCGTCGCCATCAAATTTACTGGCTGCCGTGATCAATTTGTCCGGCAAAAAGAACTGCCCATTCTCATCAACGAGGGATGGAATTGCACTAGGGGGTAGAATGGGATGCCCATGTGTCAGGTTGATATGTAGGCCGATGCCCAATCTGGGAACTTGCTGCATGGCTTGTTGAAGGCCTTCTTCGGCATAGGGCAGGTTAATCATCACAGTGGTCGAGGTCACAATCCCCTTTTGATGAGCCTCAATAATGGCTGAATTGATGCTGGGGGTATACCCAAAATCATCCGCATTAACAATCAGGGTTGGCATTCCATCCTCAATCTTGGTTCTGGCTTGTGTGGATTTTCTGTTAAATTTTAGTCAGAGTCTTTGTAAAAATCTAAACTCGCTGTCTATAATCACTACCAACTTATTGAGCATATCCAATTTGGAGGGCGTTTAGCAACCACCAAATAAACGCAAACAACCTCTGAGTGTTGGAATGGGTAATACATTTAGAATTGAATGGTTTTATCAGAACTATGGGGGCCTCTATGGTAGCTACACAGCCAATTTATGATAAAGAGCCGACGCCGGAGTTTAATGAACGGTGTTTAGCCATTCTGCAACAGTGGCAGGCCGGCACGCTTCCCTTTCAAGAGGCCTCACACCAACTGCACGAGATGGCAGAAGCGACGGGCGAACATCTGGCAAATCTTGGACGAGTGGAAATTCTGCTTGGGGTGATGCAGGGGTATCGTGGTAACCTCAACGTTTGTATTCAGCATTTTGAAAAAGCCCGTGACCTGTTTGCCGAGGTTGGCAATGATCTCCGCGTTGTGAAATGCGACCTCAACTTAGGCGAGACCTATCGTCAAAAGGGCGATTTTGGTAAGGCGCGGGAGTTGTTCCAAGGAGTTTATGAAACCGCAACCCAGCTAGGTGATATTCAACTCCAAGCAATGGCATTGGGTAATGCCGGGCAGATGCTGTTGAGTATGAAACAGGTGGATGATGCCGAAGCCACGCTGAAAAACGCTATTGCTCTAGCAGCGCAGCGGCCTTCAGAATTTGCCAAAAGCCAAGCCGGATTTTTGTGTGAAGTCCATCATGCACTGGCTGTTGTTTACCTTTCGGCTAAACGGATGGAGCAGGCGTTGGAACAGGCCCAAAACTCGCTGCATTATGCGCGGATTAGCCAACAACCGCTGAGTATCGGGTTCGCCAATCGCACGATGGGTGAAGTGATGGCGGGTTTTGATGTGATCCCTGCGGAACTACTGAATGAAGGTTTTTCGGCTGACCCCGGTGATTATTTCCGCGCCGCATTGGAAGCCTTTTCCGAAATTGATGCTCAAGGTGAACGTGCCCGCACGATGCACGCCCACGCCAAATCACTCGCCAAGCAAGGACGGCGGATGGCGGCGGCCCGCATGTTGCAACAGGCCATGTTGACGTTTGCAGAATTGGGTATGGTGGATGACTCAGCAAAGGCGGCTGAATCACAGGCCGCGATTTTTTAGGCAGAGATGAGGCGAGAACACAAAGCACGCTCGCCTCTCTCCATGAACCTCTATCGAGTAGCTTGGCGGGTGATGACCGCGCCCAAACACATTTCGTCTTCCGTGCTCTCTCCCCAAAAGATATAGCGCAAATTATCGCCGTGTGTATTGTCCCACACACAGGTGATGCGTACCGTGTCGCCCCGTTTGAGCAACAGGGGTTCTTGTAGAATATAGCCGCCCTGCCAATGGAAATCCCAGTCGGGGATGTCCAAAATCACTTGTCCATCCGATTCACTGGGGTTGCTTTCGATACGGATGCTCTTGCCACGCAGGTGCATATGCGCCAAGACAGAAATCACCTCTAGGTTATAGGGGACAGGATATTCACATGTGCTGGTGACATTGGCAGCATCTTGGTGAATATAATCCTCGAGCGAGTGCTGACACATATCCATCAGATCTGTCGGCCTGCGACCCGTTTGCTCAAGTATGAGTCGGCGGGCAGTCGCACGATCACATTCCGGGTTGGTGGTATCGGCGGGGCAGGGGATTTCAACCGGAGCATACAGGCTGTAGGTGGTCAGTGGCTGAATTTCAGCATCGGCAGGGGCAAGTTGTAAAATCGCGCTGGTTTGGTCGGGCAGTGCGCCAGCCGAAAGATTGTAGTGGACTTGCATGATGATGAGGCCACCCCCAATCAAGCGAACACCTGTGCCCTCCGGGAAAATGGTAGGGAATGTACCGGGCGTCCACGAGCCAATGGAGTTTTCGAGGCCGCCATCTACTCCGGCAACATCCGGCCCGCCAAAACACTGCCACCCCAATCCTTCATCTTGGGCATCGCGTCGTTCTGCTAGAGCACGTCCCCAACCTTCGATCTGATAAAGCAAGACATGATGCACAACACTCGGCTGACCGGGTTGCACCGTATAGGCGGTGATATAGCGATCTTCAGCAACTTGTGGGTCAATTAGAAAACAGCGGTAATCATCGCGCAGTGTCGCATCAGGGGTGTATTCCGGCATGGTGAGCACGACATCTTGGCGAATGGAGGGGATTTCGGTGGGGTTGACTTCGACTGCTTCACTAGGATCGCCGAGGGGGGCGTCGGCTCTGGCCCACTCTACCAGTAACGTAATTTCCTCTTCGGTCAATTTGCGCTCATGCAGCATAGCAGGGGATTCTGGCCCCGGCATCCAAGGGGGCATATCGCCAACAGCGGCGGTCAGGGCGATTTTGGCTGAGTTTTCAACCGCCGATTCGGGGGTATCCAACGCGACAGTTCCTATCCCGCCTTCGGTGTGACACATCAGACAGTGCTGCGCGATGATGGGTGCGATGTCGTGATAATAGCTTGGGGGACTGTCGGGGGGATGTGCCATTGAGATGGTGGGTTGGCTACGAATGACCCATACAATACCGAATGCCACTACGAGTAACCCTAAAAACCGCCACTTTTTCAACATAGACCCTCGATAAATTCGCTAAATTATTTATATGGATAGTAGCGTGAAACGACCAAAAAAGTTGCAGGGGATTATGCCAAGAAAAAACGGGCCATGTATTGACCCGCGTCTAGTAAGGAGATTGAACATCAATCTGAATATTGCTGCCCTCAATGCGGACAGGGTAGCGTTTAATGGGGACTACCGCCGGAAAAGTTGGCTTGCCCGTCTTCAGTTCGAAGGTTGCGCCATGCCGATCACATTCGATTTTAGGGTTATCGGCGTCCTCAATCAGCATTCCCTCTGCCAATGGGCCGTCGTCATGCGTGCAGGCGTCTTCAATGGCATAGATCGTACCCCCCACATTAAATACCGCAATATAGTTTTCATCTACTGTGACCACGATGCGTTCACCGGGGGGAAGCTGCTCGGTTGTGGCAATCGTTCTAAAATCGGACAAGTTAACCAATCCTCTCTAATCTGTACTGCCAAAAATAGCATAAAATTGCTGGAGACCTTCACGCATCTCATCGCGTTCAATGGCAAAATTTTCGGTCAACGTGGCGGCCTGATTAGCAAATTCACGTCCCAAAGTGGAGCCTGTGCTATTGGTTGGCACACGCAGTATAAAAATGATCAATAACAGTGTGATGATCCCCATAGGTCGCAGGCTTGCGGCAATATCTTCGGGTAAGAATGGTTCGATAATACCAAAACCATCTAGCGGTGGAATTGGTAACAAATTGAGCATAATCGCCGTAACTTGGATAAACACGAGAGCAGCCAGTGGATACCATAAATTGCCCCGTGTACTTAATTGCTCTGGTGTGACCAACCCCAACCAAAAAGGCGCGGAAAAAACAATGGCGCAGATCAAATTTGCAAATGGCCCTGCGGCGGATACAGCACTGCCCCACCATTTACTGCGAAGGCGATGCCGTTCAATATAGACTGCTCCACCCGGAAGGCCGATTCCACCCGCCAATAAGATGACAAGCGGGATAAAAATGCTTACAAGCGGATGGGTGTATTTAAGCGGGTTCATGGTTAGATAGCCTTTTTCGACCACTGTGTGATCGCCACCGAAATAGGCTACTAAGGCGTGGGCAAATTCATGGAGGGTTAATGAGATAATCCATCCCCCAATCACAATCACAAGCGGCACTGTTACGTCAGGCCTGATGACGGATCCATAGGCGACCATCACCACGATAGCTAACCCTATTAACGCGATTTGCCACGTCGAAAGACCTGTGCCACGTGGTTGGGCCGTTGTTCGGCGTGGGACGGGTCTGGCAGGGCGGGCAGCAGTCGTCACACTGGCGCGGTTTCCTTGTGGTGCTGAAGCTGAACGGAGGGAACTTATACCCCGTGCTTGTGAATTGGCATTGGAAGGAATGCCAAGCCCTGTAAAAACATCAGCGAATTCCCATGTGCTGGGTCGCCATTTTTTGCTAAAGATGCCCGATGGTTCTTCCACATTGGCTTGGACGTAGGCGCGGATTTTCACCACATCGAATTTGGGAAGTTCCTTAAAAATATTTTCCAAAAAACCGCTAGGGCGCTCTAATACCCCCAACAGAATATGGCTGCTGCATAAAAAATTGTGCCCCATCTGATGGGCTTCACGTCCCGCTTGGGCAAAATTTAAGCGGACCTCGCTGGTCAGGCCTTTGGTGGTATTGAGGGGTTCATCCCTGACAACGCTCAATTGATTGGTGACCGCTGTCGTCACTTCGTCAGCCGACAGACCACCCACTTGAAGGGCTTGGCGTGCTAATTCATTGCTCAATATCCCGATCAACAAGTGTTCGCTATCCAAATAGGGATTATGGCGAGCACGGGCGGCATTGACCGAGATTTCTAATGAATGCACGGCATCGGGCGTGAGGGCGTCCAAAAAGGTGCTACTCATCGTCACCCGTCCAGCGTTCTACGTTATAGGCAGCGGCTTTGGCGACCTTGAGTGATAACAAGGCACATTTGCGGCGGCTCATGGTTATGGGAATGCCAAGTAATTCCATGACGTTATCGCTGGTGATGTGTTTGATTTCATCGAGCGATTTGCCGATTAACTCATCACCTAAAATGGAGGCGGTAGCTTGACTAATCAGACAACCTTGACCGTTCCAGCCGATCTGCTGGACGATATTATGTTCGTCCACCTTGAGAGTCAATTCAAGCTGATCCCCGCATAAAGGATTTTCGTCTGCGGCGTGCAGTTGATAGTCGGGCAGCAACCCCCAGTTATGTGGATGCTGACCGTGATCTATGATGTTTTCTTGATAAAAATCCATGTTTTCCTCGCCCCTATTTCCGACTGAAACGTCGTTTGGCGATATACAGTGCCTCTACCAGTTTATCCACTTCTGTCAAAGAATTGTAGAGGTAAAAACTAGCGCGGCTGGTGGCGGGGACATTGAAATGTTGATGCAGCGGCATGGCGCAGTGGTGTCCGGCGCGGACGGCGACCCCTTCGCTGTCCAAAATCTGAGCCATATCATGAGCATGGATGTCATCGAGGGTGAAGGTGGCAACCGAACTGCGATAGGGCGCATCGGGGTTAAACAAACGCAAACCGGGCACTTCGGCAAGACGGTCATGCAAATAGTCGGCGATTTCCCGTTCATAGGCATGAACTCGATCCATACCTAGATTGCTCAGATAATCCACCGCCGCCCCCATCCCAATCCCTTCGGCGATGGCGGGTGTGCCTGCTTCAAATTTATAGGGAAGGTCGTTAAACGTTGAACCTTCCAACGTGACGCGGCGAATCATATCCCCACCACCCATCCACGGGGGCATGGCTTCGAGCAGGGCCTTTTTGCCATAGAGAATTCCAACCCCTGTTGGCCCACACATCTTGTGACCACTGAAGGCGTAAAAATCTACGTCGAGTGCCTGCACATCCACAGGCATATGAGGGACACTTTGCGCCCCATCGCCAATCGCAATCGCCCCGACTGCATGGGCCAGTCGCACAATTTCGGCCATCGGGTTGATGGTGCCCATGACGTTGCTGACGTGCATGATGCTGACGGCTTTGACGGGTTCATCACGCAGAATTTGCTGATAGGCATCCATATCCAACCGGAAATCTGGCGTGACCGGGACATAACGAATCCGAAAGCCTTTTTCTTGTTGCAAGATGTGCCATGAGGTCAAGTTGGCGTGGTGTTCCATTACGCTCAAGACGACCACATCGTTCGGGCCGAGATTGACGCGCCCCCACGTCTGCACGATCAAATTCATGCTTTCGGTGGTGTTGCTGGTGAAGATCACTTCTTTGCGGGAGGCGGCATTGATAAATTTTTGGACTTTATCGCGTGCCCCTTCATAAAGTTCGGTGGCGGCTTCACTTAAAACATGTACCCCCCGATGGACATTGGCATGGGTGTGGCGATAATAGTGATTCATCGCCTCAATGACTTGGACGGGTTTTTGGCTACTAGCAGCACTGTCCAAAAAGACCAGCGGTTTGCCGGGATGAACTTCCTGATCCAGAATCGGAAAATCAGCCCGTACAGCGTCAATATCCCATGCGGTGGGGGGTGTTAATGCGCTCATTCGGATTTCTGTTCCTTTTGCGTCAGGTCAGCAAAATATTTGAGCAGGGCGACCATGCCTAAGAGACCCTCGCCCTTGCCCATTGAAATGCGTTTGCCAAACAGCCGAAACACGATATCGTGGGGGACGGCCTTGATGGTCTCGGCTTTTTCGCCCATCAGTGACTCTTGTAAGATGGCAGCCAACGCCTTTGCGGATACCCCTTGTGGATTTTCGACTGCGAAATAGAAATTAATCCCGCCCTCGGCATTGGGTTCGGTAAAAACATACGCCTCCGACTCACAGCGCTGGACACGATGATCTTCGGGGAAGGGACGCTGGGCAATGTAGCTGGGGACTTCCTGAAACCGACTGCTGTAGTCCAATAGAATTTCAGCCCGTCCATGTTCGTCAATATCCTCGAACATTTCCATTACGTCACGCAGGGTTTCGGGATATTCGCTGATGTCTGCCATCTTTCGTTCACCTTACTATTTTTCGATTGGCACGCCGACAGAATTACCCCATTCCGTCCAACTGCCATCGTAATTACGTACTGTAGGATAACCGAGCAAATAGGTCAAGACAAACCATGTATGTGCCGAACGTTCCCCGATGCGGCAGTACGTGATAATATTTTGGCTGGGGGCGAACCCATTATCCTGTTCATAGAGCGCTTTCAAATCATCGGATGGCTTAAATGTGCCATCCGGTTGAACTGCTTTGCTCCAAGGAATACTTTTAGCGCCGGGGATGTGTCCGGCCCGTAATGCGCCCTCTTGTGGATAGTCTGGCATGTGGGTCAATTCGCCCTTAAATTCGCCGGGGCTGCGTACATCAATTAAAGGCAGGTGGCCGTTGACATGACTCAAGACCTGATCGCGGAAGGCCCGCACCTTATAATCGGAGCGTTCTTGGGCATGATAAGTCGAGGTCGGATAATGTGGCACTTCTTTGGTTAGGGGACGTTGTTCTTCGACCCATTTGAGTCGCCCCCCGTTCATGATGGCGGCGTTGGTGTGTCCGAATAATTGGAATACCCAGAACGCATAACACGCCCACCAATTGTTTTTATCCCCATAAAACACCACTTTGGTGTTGTTGCTGATACCATGTTTGGACAGCAGGCTCTCAAAGGATTTGCGGTCAAGATAGTCACGGCGAACTTGGTCGTTTAAGTCGGTTACCCAGTCAATTTGGATGGCACCGGGGATATGACCGGAGGCGTACAACAGGGGGTCTTCGTTGGATTCGACAATGCGCACGGCGGGATTGTTTAAGTGCTGTGCGACCCAATCCGTACTAACCAGCGCATCAGGGTAAGCGTAGCCGGAGTTAGACATGATGATGGTTCTCCCTAAATATATAAAGGCAGGTGAGTCACCTGCCCCTATAGATCACAACGTTTATTTGTTTTTGGCGGTGTGCATTCCGAGTAATTTACGGTCTACATCCGCCAGCAAACGATTCTGCACATCCTCAAAGGGGATGCGCTCCAATACGTCCCAGAAATAGCCATTGAGGAACAGGCGCTCGGCCTCAATGCGTGGGACGCCGCGTGTCATCAAGTAGAAGATGTATTCCTCTTCCATCTGTCCAACCGTCGCGGCATGGGTGCAGCGCACATCGTCGGCTTCAATCTCCAAACCGGGGATGCTGTCGGCACGGGCGGTGTCACTCATGAGCATGTTGCGATTGGCTTGGAAGCCGTCGGTCTTAATCGCCCCCGGCATCACGCGGATATTGCCACGCCAAACACTGTGAGCCTCATCTTTGAGAGCGGCCTTGAATAGAAGATCGCTGGTGGTATGGGGGGCGCTGTGGGTTTGATAGGTGTCATGGTCAAGCAGTTGTGTGCCATCAGCGAAGAACATGCCACTCATGCGACCCCATGCACCTTGTTCATCCAGCGAAATCTGCATGAATGACTTGGTGAGTTTGCTGCCCATGCTGCCCACAATCCAGTCGAGTTGACCATCACGCGATACGTGACCCCGGCCATGACTGAATTCGTACATATTATGACCCCAGCTTTGCAGGCTGACATAACGCAAGTTGGCGGCACGCCCCACCAATAACTCCGTCCCGCCGATATAGCTGGTATGACTATCACCTTCGGGGGAGAGATATTCATGCAAAATGGTGGCCTGTGCGCCTTCTTCCAACACGATCAAGACATGGCCCAATGTTGCGCCCGTCTGCTCACTGTAGAAAATGCTGTGCAAGGGTAGCTCAACCACTACATTACGCGGCACATAGATAAATAAGCCATGTGTCCATGCGGCAGCATGTAGGGCGGCAAATTTGCCCTCGGATGGTTTAAGGGCTTTTTGGAACAGATGCTTTTTCACCAAATCGCCATGATCGCGGATGGCGGTGTGTAAATCGGTGAAGACTACACCCTGCTTGGCGATTTTTTCATTCAATTCGCGGTGAACGAGTTTGCCATCTACCCACGCGATCAAGCCGCCTTGTTCATTGCCAATCAATGGGGCGCGATTTTCGACAGGGATATGTTCCACTGTCGCGCCATTGGGGACGGGATAATGTCCGGCGCTGTTCCAATTGATATGGCTGTAATCAGTACGCCGCCAAGCCTCGTCACGTTGGTTTGGCATTGGCATGGATTCATAGATGACCCATGCTTGTTGGCGGAGTTCAATGACCCACTCAGGTTCACCAGCAGCCCGCGCATGTTCCAAAATGGCTGACCATTGGAAGGGCGGGGCAGCAATTTCACGTTTGGCTCGGCGACTAACAGTTGTTGTCGTCACGGTTATTCATTACTCCAAAAATTGATGTTTGACCCAAGAAGGGCGATATTGTAAACCGCCCCTATAAAATACGCTACCAACTAGCCAACACTGCCTTCGAGTTGAATCTCAATCAGGCGGCGCAGTTCCAACGAAAATTCGATGGGTAGTTCCTTCGCCAGTGGTTCGATAAAGCCATTGACGACCATCGTGTTCGCCTCGGACTCGCTGAGGCCGCGACTCATCAGATAGAACAACTGCTCCTCACCCACCTTGCTGACACTGGCTTCGTGCCCAATCGTTACGTCGTTTTCTTCGACTTCGATGTAAGGGTAGGTGTCGGATCGGCTTTCCGGATTGAGTAGTAGGGCGTCACAGACAACATTGCTCCGCACGCCATGCGCTCCTTCATGTACTTTCAGCAGTCCGCGATAGCTGGCTCGCCCATCGTCTTTGGAAATGGACTTGCTGATGATGCGGCTGGTGGTATTCGGCGCGACGTGGACAATCTTGCCCCCCGCATCCTGATGCTGACCGCTGCCAGCAAACGCGATACTGAGCACTTCACCATGTGCCCCCGGTTCCATCAGATAGACGGCGGGGTATTTCATCGTTACCTTCGAGCCGAGGTTGGCATCTACCCATTCCATTGTGGCATTTTGATAGGCAACAGCGCGTTTGGTTACAAGGTTATAGACATTGCCCGACCAATTTTGAATCGTGGTATAGCGGCAACGCCCACCCTTCTTAACAATGATTTCTACTACCGCGCTGTGCAGGCTGTCGGATTTCCACACCGGAGCGGTGCAGCCTTCGACATAATGGACGAATGCGCCTTCATCTACGATAATCAGGGTGCGCTCAAACTGACCCATGTTTTCGGTATTGATGCGGAAATACGCTTGTAGGGGCAAGTCAATATGCACCCCCGGTGGCACATAGATAAAACTGCCACCCGACCAAACGGCAGTATTCAAAGCGGCAAATTTGTTGTCGGTGGGGGGGATGATTGTGCCAAAATATTCCTTGACTAGTTCGGGGTGTTCGCGCAGGCCCGAATCCATATCGAGGAATAACACGCCCTTTTTTTCAAGGTCTTCACGGACTTTGTGATAGACCATTTCAGACTCATATTGAGCACCGACGCCACTTAGGAATTTTTGTTCGGCTTCAGGAATGCCTAGCTTATCAAAAGTATCTTTGATTTCGCTGGGCACCTCATCCCACGAGCTTTCTTGCTTATCTGTGGCGCGGACAAAATAGCGAATATCATCGAAATCAATACCACTTAGATCAGCACCCCACGCTGGCATGGATTTGCCTAAAAAGGTGTGATAGGCGCGGACACGAAACTCGGTCATCCACTCCGGCTCACCTTTGAGGGCACTAATCCAGCGTACCACTTCCTCACTGAGGCCCTTTTCACCTTTAATGGAATAGAATTCCTCGGTGTCGTGGAAACCATATTTCGTGAGATACTCATCGTTGATATGACGTAAAGCCTTCTCGTCACTTGTTAGCCGTTCACTCATGTCACTGTTCCTCAACTACCCTAACAATGTTACTCTTCGGTTACTTCGACGCCGTGTTTTTCAAAGAACGGCTTATAGCCTGCTGTTTCAACTTCTTCTGCCAATTCCGGCCCGCCACTTTCCACGATGCGTCCATCCATCATCAGGTGGATGTACTGCGGTTGCAAATAATCCAACATGCGTTTGTAGTGGGTAATGACCAAAATGCCGAGATCAGGCCCTTTGAGCTTGTTAACACCATCTGCCACAATCCGCAAGGCGTCAATGTCGAGACCAGAGTCGGTTTCGTCAAGGATGGCAACGCGCGGCTCAAGGGTAGCCAACTGCAAAATTTCGTTACGTTTCTTTTCGCCACCGGAGAAACCTTCATTGAGATAGCGACCCGCGAATTTGTGATCAATACCCAGCAAATCCATTTTTTGCGTCAGTAGTTTGCGAAATTGGGGAATGCTGATCCCTTGATCTTCGGGGTTCTGTGATTTACGGCGGGCATTAATAGCACTGCGCAGGAAATTGGCGACTGAAACTCCCGGTACGGCAACCGGGTATTGGAAGGCAAGGAATAGACCGAGGCGGCTGCGTTCGTCTGCTTCCAGTTCCAGCACTTCTTCGCCGTCAAAAATAACCTGACCCGCGTCTACAGTATAGGCGGGGTGGCCCATCAGTGCATAAGCCAGTGTGCTTTTGCCAGAGCCGTTTGGCCCCATCAGCGCGTGTGTCTCGCCCTGATTAATCGTCAGATTCACCCCTTTGAGAATAGGTGTGCCATTGATACTGACGTGTAAATTTCGGATTTCGAGGGTGGCACCCATAATACTTGAAGTCCTCCTGAGATATTGGAAATTTAGTCAAACTCGCGTACCGAGTTGGGAATTTCGTTTGGGTAGTGTTGGGGAAACCTATCACTATGCCTTAATTTCGCGGAAAAGTATACCAGTTTACCCAACATAAATCAATAAGTGAAAAATTCGTTCAACTAATTCTAATTTAGCACGCTGCTGCGCTGTTTGTCAATAAGTTGAAAAAATATTCAAATAATTGACACATGGCTTGAGCAGTGGTAGACTGACCATAACAATGCCGGAAACTATTTGGAGCATTTTGTGATGAGCGACGCCGTTCAAACAATGGAAGATAAAGTTCGGGACGCCCTGCGCACTGTGGTTGACCCCGAAATTGGCATGGATGTAATTCAATTGGGCCTAGTCCGTAAAGTGGATGTTAGCGAAAATCGCTTGCATGTGATTATGATTTTGACGACCCCCTTCTGCCCCTATGCGCCACAGTTGATGGAACAGGTGCGCCGCACGGCTCAAACCGTGTCTGGTCTGACCACAACCATCGAGATGGGCCTCGAAATCTGGGACCCCTCCATGATGGAAGAGGGTGCTGCCGATGATTGGGGGCTGTTTTAAATTTTTGACCGCACAACCATAGCTTGGATACGAAACAGGGCGGTCAAAGGCCCTGTTTTTGTTTGCCTATTCCACGAATTAGACGAGGTGACCTATGCGTGAATATACCTGTATTGTTGGATTAGATGAGCCTGAATCGAGCGTCCTACAACAGCGCTTAGATATGCCGATTATCGCCCACGATGTTTTGCCGGGGATGATGCTGAGGGATGGACAATTGTGGGTGGAGGGTGGACGCAGTGCGCGGATGCTGCCTGTCTCGAAAATGGTATTTCATGGCATTTTTGAAAATGACCTCGATTTTTTGACGGGCTTGGCCCTGTGGGGTGGGCCGTGTTTACCCAATGCGCGTGCCATGATGGACTGCCGCCTGAAATTGCCGTGTTTGGTACGAGCACTCGATTACACACGTTTTGGCACATCGCCTCGTGGTTATGTGGGGCCATATGTGCGCTTCGATTCCGATACCGAACGGGTAGCGAAGTGGGGCAATTGGCATTGTGGTGAAAATAAGGCTCGTTTTACTGGGATATGGTCAAGCGAACACCCGGCCATTATTGAGCATTATCTCAAAGGGCAAGCGGTGCGTGTTGTAGTCATTGGGGATCGCTACTGGCAGATTCGGTTGGAGGGGGATGATTGGTTAAAGTCTATTCACCATGCCGCCGCCGCATTTATGGAACTGGATGAGGAATTATTGGACGATACCTTCAATGTGCGCGATGGGTTTGGGTTAGAAATCATGGCGAATGATTATATTGTGGCCGAGGATGGCACCAAACACCTGCTTGAAGTCAACCATATCCCTAACGTAACTCGCTTCTCAGAAATATGGGAGGCGTATTGCGATTATGTGGTGGAATGGATTCAACGTGAAGGCGAAAACTAGCCTTCTAATAACCCTAAATTTGGGGCTGTAGATGGTTGTCAGAAATATGTTAGGATGTTTTAAAAGCTCTTAAATTGCGTTGAACAACAAAACAGAGAGCCTTATACTCCTCTTAATTCATAGGGGCATGATTGCATGACATTATTTTCAACCAACACCATTAAATTAACGAGCCTTGCAGGGGCAGCGGGTTGTGCTGCCAAGTTGGGAGCAGGTGATTTATCGGAAGTCGCTTTTCCGTTGGGACAGCTTTTCGATAGTGCTGCCCATCCCAATTTAATGGTGGGTCTGGCTGAACCCGATGATGCTGCGGTCTATAAACTGAACGACACGCAAGCGATTATCAGCACCACTGATTTTTTCCCACCAGTTGTAGATGACCCTTATTGGTTTGGGGCCATTGCCGCCGCCAACGCCATGAGCGATGTCTATGCAATGGGTGGCGAGGTGTTAATGGCAATTAACCTATGTGCCTTTCCCGCCAGTCTTGATCTAGTTATTCTGCGTGAGATTTTGCGGGGTGGGGCGGAAAAAGTGCGTGAGGCTGGGGCGGTTATTGCAGGTGGACACACGATTATGGATAACGAGCCGAAATATGGCTTGGCCGTAACGGGAGTGGTGCATCCTGACCGCGTATTGACCAAAGGTGGTGCGCAATCCGGTGATGTGCTGATTTTGACCAAACCACTTGGGGCAGGGGTGATTACGACGGCGCTTAAGCAGGACATAGCCCATGATGACCATGTAGAAAATGCCATGCGGATTATGGCAACCCTCAATCGTGCAGCAGCACAGGCAGCCCAACAAATTGGCGTTCATGCCATGACCGATGTGACCGGTTACAGCTTGTTGGGCCATGGGCGAGAAATGGCTAATCTGAGCGAGGTTAATCTGCATATCCATCCTGAATCTCTCCAATGGATGGATGGCGCATGGGACTATGCGGAGCAGAACATTTTCCCCGGTGGGATGGGCCGCAATCGTGGTTTCTATGGTAAATGGGTACAGTTTGCGGACAGCATTGATGAGACAACCCGCAAATTGTTGTTTGACCCACAAACGTCGGGTGGCTTGCTCATCGCGGTGGGAAGCGAACAGGCCGATTTGCTGCTAAAGACTCTAGCACAACAGGGGATCAATGGTCAGCGTATAGGAGAAGTGACAGAGGGTGATGGTGTGATAGTCGTTGATTAGGGTGCGTGCCTGTGGGATATGATAGGCGCTGCCAAAAAAGGGACGGGGCAATGAATATACAAGAGCTTGGGATCGTCAACGAGATATTTGTGACTAGCCGACCAGATGGAAACTCAATTGTTGTTGGGGGAACTCTTTTGACCACCCCCAATGAGGATTCCAATAAATGGACGCGGGTTTTGAGCCATCGTGCGGGTCAAATTTTATGGTATCGTCTCACACTACTTCTGTTTCCAGAACGAGCCTCGGAGGTGACGGCCCGTGTTTCCACTGCGCCGCTTCGCCCAACCGGGAGCCTGCCATCTGTGACAACACATGTTGAGGTAGCCGCCGCACAAGATGATACCTATCACATCAAAGGCACGGCGGGTGACGATAGATGGATTGTAACGGTTAATGGGATGGAAATTCGTCGGATGTGGGCAGCCCTAGATGTGGCGCTGTATCCGGCGGGCTGGGAAGGTGGGGAGCGGGATACTTCTCGGTTACCCAAACCACGTCAAAGCTATCAATAATTATCAAATCTGGCCTTATAGGGTTTTCAAAAGACGGGCTAAAGGCTCGTTTTTTGTTGGAATTTGTTCCATAATTATTAGGATGTTGAATCGTCAAAACCCTCACAATTCAATTTGTGCAAAGTGCTGATTGAATTGAGACGGGCTTGTACAAAATTCCGAAAATTAATTCTCCTCTATAGCCATGAAGTGAACTATAAACCATAATGAAAATATTGGCAGTGAGTGATAATCGGCAACCACAGTTTCTAAATAGTGAGTTCTTGAAACAGCACTACGGCCATGTAGAAATGTTAATCAGTTGTGGTGACATGGACCCAGATTATTTAGATTTTATCGCGTCCATCTTGTCGCTTCCGCTGTATTATGTAAAAGGCAACCACGATCATCAATATACCTCTGAGACACCCGGCGGCATTGATCTCAATATGCGGACTGCCGAGTATAAAGGGGTGGTGATGGCAGGAATGCAAGGGTCTATACGCTATAACAAAGGTGATTTGCAGTATTCAGAGTTTGAAATGACGTCAAGAGTGCTCCGTATGATGCCGGGGCTGCTGGCACGACGGATGGCAAAGGGTTATGGAGTCGATATTTTTGCAGCCCACAGTCCACCCCGCAACATCAATGATGGGAAAGATTATGCCCATCGGGGTTTCCGTGCTTTTCGATGGTTAATTCGTTGGGGACAACCGCGCTACTTAATTCATGGTCATGTTGATCTATACGATCAGCGTGTCCCCCGCGAAGCTCAATTTTTGAAGACGAGTGTCGTTAACATTAATCCAAGCCGAGTAATTACCATCGAGGACGAACCGGTCTAGGAAGGTGAACATCATGAACGATATGGACGCCCAAGATGCGGTGCTTAATTCAGCCGCACAACGCGATTTCGCTGATGCACGCATGAAGGCTTTTTGGCAGGGAGTTTGGTCACTCGTCAATCGCAAACCGAATGAACTGCTCGATTTTGAGGAAGTCAAACAAAAATTGCGACTAGCGGGCGGAGAGCGTTGGCTCGGCCTACAAAATATTCCCCTCGACAAAATTGTGGGGAGTGTGGGGCGCTACAACGACTTTACCCGTTCCTTCTTGCCGCGCAAAAGTGTAGATGAAGATCGCTGGCGTCGGGTCAATGCGCTGGCACGTGGGGCCTATGGATTGCCCCCCATTGAAGCCTATAAGGTTGGGGATGTTTACTTTGTCATTGACGGCAACCATCGTGTATCGGTAGCCCGTCAATTGAAAGCCAAAACGATTGAAGCCTACGTGCGGGAGATTCCGACCCCTGTTTCAATTGCCCCGGATGACACCCCGGAGGAGATTTTTCTTAAGGGGGCATACGCTGAGTTTTTGCGCCGAACGAGGTTAAATTTAGTTCGACCCAACAGTGATGTGCTGTTGACTGAGCCGGGGTATTATCCACAAATCCTTGAGCATATTGACGCCCATCGCTATTTCAAAGGGATAGATGAAGACCGGGAAGTCCCCTATGACGAGGCCGTCGCCAGTTGGTATGATAACGTGTATTTGCCAATGATTGAGGCCATCCGCAAATATGACCTGCTGCGCGAATTCCCTGACCGTACTGAAGCTGACCTGTATGTATGGTTAATTCGGCATCAGGGAGCGCTACGGGATAATTATGGTGGTGAATGGTTGTCGGCGGAAGAAACAGCCCGTGATTTCGCCGCCAAATTATCATAAACTACCTTGATTGCTAGTGTAAATTAATGAAAGCTAAAGCCAAGAGAGTGGCATGGACTTTCAGGTCGAACCCAGCGTTGGTGCGGGTATACAAGCGTTGTAGCCCCATCTTCTCCAACTGACTGTTGAAGGTTTCGAT
>JAIOHL010000076.1 GCA_019913005.1 Anaerolineae bacterium
CACCTGTGAAATTCAACGCATTACCGACCCAACGGAATTGGATATCATTGAACCGATTTGGGCAGGTGTCGAACGTGGTCAATTGGGGGTATTTCGAGACGTGCTGGCAAGAGATATGGCGGCGGGCATCACCACCATTCATGTCGCGCGGGTAGATGGCGTGGCGGCCTCGATGGGCGGCACATTCTATGCGGCCAACGACTTTGCCAATCTGTGGGGTGGGGCGACCCTGCCGGACTATCGGCGGCGTGGTTTGTATCGGACGCTGCTGGCCTCGCGTTTGGTGGAGGCACGTGATCGGGGCAAAAAATTCCTGCGGGTGGATTGTGGCCCGATGAGCCGACCCATAGTGGAGCGTTCGGGGTTTACGTGTATCGGTATGGTGTGGACGTATCGCTATGGGGACGATTCGCCTCACATGGACGAGTGACCCGGCCCGTGCTGCCGAATAAACTCCCGCATTTGATCGGCTTGGGGATGATTCGGGTCAAATTCCAACACCTGCTGATAATCCGCCGCCGCTTGTTGGTTATGTTCGGAGCGTTCGTGCGCCAGACCTCGGTTGAAGTACGCCAATCTAAATTGAGGGTCAAGCCGAATGGTCTCAGTGTAGTCGGCTATACATCCAGCTAGGTCGCCTTGACTGTGGCGGACAACTCCTCGATTGAAATGGGCCTCTGCATAATCGGGATCACCTTGGATCGCCTCTGTATAATCCTGAATAGCACTGGCGTAATTGCTTTTGTCATAATAGGTGTTGCCACGCTCCAGATATGCCAGCACCAATGTGGGGTCAACCTCAATAGCACAGGTGAAGTCCGCAATGGCCTTATCAAAATCGCCTTTGTCTCGATAGATGCTGCCACGATTGGTATATGCGACGGCGTATTGAGGATTGAGTCGAATTGCTTCGCTATAATCGGCGATGGCACTTTCGAGATCACCTTTGTCTCGATGCACATTCCCCCGGTTGGCATATACAAGTGCATATTGTGGATTACGACGTAGTGCTTCGGTGTAATCAGCAAGTGCGCCCTCCTTGTCACCCTCTCGAAGGCGCAATGAACCACGATTGAAGTACGCATTTACATTGGAGGGGTCTATCTGCAAAGCGGTTTCGAGGTCTTGTAACACAGCCGCAAAGTTCCCCAATAGGAAATTCGCGCCGCCGCGTCGTGCATACGCCTCAGCCAATCGAGGATTTAACTGAATGGCTTGATTGTATTCGGCAATCGCATCTTGATACGCCCCCGCCGCCCGTAACGTGATACCTTGTTCTAAATGAGCCTGTGCGCTTAAATCGGTCTCTGTGACATCGGGTAATGCCTGCATTTGGGCTAACTTTTCGGCAATGATCGGTGCATGATTCTGAGGTGTCGCAACCGTTGGAATATCAATCGGCGTTAGGAAACGATCCCGTACCTCCGCAATGGCATATTTAAACCAGCGCGGCGGGATGGGGATGGCATTGTAGCGTTTGAGTTCGGCGGCGAGTTCCGGCGGGAGGTGGCTATCAATATCAGCAAAATCAAAGGCCTCCGTCACCAGCGGCACAATGACCCGTTTCAGCCGCAGCGCCTCTTGCATCTCACGCAGCACCCAATCACCGGGGTCTTGACAGCGTTCCAGCGTGCCGGGCGACAAAATCGGCATAAAATAGGGGCGGGCGGCAATCTGGTTGAGGATAATCTGGTCAAATTGTCCGGCGTGGATGCTCTCGATGTCGTAAAACGCATCAATGCCCGCGTCGGTTAGTTCCCGCCAGACCAATTGGGCAAGATAGGCACTCACACTGCGCCGATAGTTGATAAACACACTGTTGCTGCTCAAGGTCAATTTCCTGAAGGGGGTACCCTGCAAAATACATGCTGAGGATTATAGCGAAGGTTGGCAATGCTTGGGAAAAGGAAACGCCGGACGGTTGGCACATCCGGCAAGACGCTAGAAACTAATCTGGTGGGCCTATGCCAACCCTGTCATCCGCTGACTGACCTCCCAGAGTTGCTGCACGGCGTCGTCGTCGCGGCATTGGGGTGGGGGTTGAATGTCCTTTTCCCCTTTGCCAACATAGCGGCCTGTTTGGGCAGCCCATTCCGGTGAGGCGGCGACGTGGATTACCCGTTCGGCGGCCTGTTCGGGCGTGGCGATGAAAGGGTTGAACAGCCATAACATCAGCGAAAATGGGCGGGGGCGATTTTGTTTCCCTAGATTCGATTTAAACACGCCCGGATGCACCGCGTTGACCGTCACCCCTGTCCCCTGTAATCGGCGTGCCAATTCAAAAGTGAACATCAGATTAGCGGTCTTGGTTTCGGAATAGGCCGCAAATCCACTGAACTTGCGTTTTTCAAAGTGCAGGTCATCAAAATGCACCGTCGTATTGCGCCAAGGCACGGTGTTGATATTGATGATACGGGCCGGAGCACTGGCTTGTAGCACATCCAACAGCAGGTGGGTCAGCAGAAAACTGGCAAGGTGATTAATCGCCATTGTCGCTTCGATGCCATCCGAGGTGATCTGGCGCTCATACAGTGTCACCCCGGCGTTATTGACGAGCAGGTGCAGTTGATTGAAGCGCCCCTTAAATTCGTCAGCGACGCGGCGTACCTCGGCCTGTACCGACAAATCGGCTTGCAACAGATGGACATTTTGATTGCCTGCCTGCTGGATGATGTCCCGTTGGGCGGCTTCACCCCGTTCGCGGCTGCGGCAGATCATGACCACCGTTGCGCCCATTTTGGCGAGTCCCGTCGCCGTCGCCTTGCCAAGCCCCGAATTCGCCCCGGTCACAAGGGCGATCTTGTCGGTTAGGTCGGTCATATCATCCCCCTATAGATCACGCACGGCAGGAATCAAGTCACGGGCGACGGTTTCCAAATGGCGGAGTGTATGCAGTTCCGGGATGTCGGACAGAATGACGTGTTGGATACCCAGTGCGGCCCATTCTTGACAGTTTTGAATCATCGCCGGGATGTCCAATTGGCGTGATCCGGTCAGCGGCAGGAGCAGGGTGCGCTCAATTTCGTTGTAATCACGTCCGAGGGCGGCACAATGCTCTTTTAACACGTTCAGCTTTTGGGCGATGACATCATTGCCCATCGGGAACAGATTGCAGGCATCGGCATATTGGGCCACCATGCGCAACGTTTTTTGTTCACCCGCCCCGCCGATCAAAATAGGGGGATGGGGCTTGCTGAGGGGTTGTGGGCTGATGAGGGGTTCTTCAAGCTGGTAGTGCTTGCCCTGAAACGGGGCATAATTACCTGACCAGACTTGTTTGGCGAGTTGCAGGGTTTCTTCGAGTCGCTCAAAGCGTTCTTTCAATGGTGGAAAGGGCAGACCGAGGCCAACCGCCTCCCCGTTCATACCAGCCCGCACCAATGCCTAACCACGCCCGCCCACCCGACAGCACATCCAGCGTCGTGACAACCTTCAATAGAAAACCGGGGGCGCGATAATTGACGCCTGTGACCATCGTGCCGAGACGGACTTGTTGGGTGACAGCCGCGAGATAGGCCAGCGTGGTATACCCCTCCAACATGGGGTCTTCGGGCTGACCGACCCCTTGAATCTGGAAAAAATGATCCATCACCCAGATGCTGGCGAACCCACCTTCATCGGCGGTTTTGCCAATCGCGGCAAGGGTCGGGCCAAAATTGTCTGACCAAGCAAAGCGAGGAATTTGTAGACTAATTTTCATGCTGCCCTCCGGTAGCGTTACTTCACAATCTGGAAATTAAACAGCCCGGTCTGCAATGCCCCATATAGCCGCACCCAGATCGGCAGAATCATTTCGGTGGCCCGTGCGCCCGTGATATCGCCCACATCCACCACCGCCTGCCATTTAAACCAATTTTTCAGGATGTCGGTGACTTGTTTTTTGGCATCGGCGTCATTGCCAGCCACATAAATCACATGCTCACCGGGGAGCAGGCTGGCGTCCACCATCAGCGCGGCGGTGACGGTGTTCAGCGATTTGACGATTTTGGCGTTGGGCAATGCCCGCTGCACCTGTTCGCCCAATGAATCGGTGTTGCAGACGGTCAGGCTCGGCGGAAATCCTTTGGAAAAATCGAGCGGATTGGAAATATCAATCACGACCTTGCCATCGAAGTTGGATTTGCCCGCCAATTCCAGCGCGTTGAGTGTGCCGACGCCATTGGTCGCCAGAAAAATGAGTTCGCCCGATGATGCCGCCTCCGCAAAACTGCCAATCTTGACCGACCCCTTGACCGTTTTGGCCCATTCCGCCAGCTTCTGTGGGTCGCGTGTCCCGATGCTGACCTCATGCCCCAACCCCACCAATTTCGCGCCAACCGTCTGCCCAACGATGCCTGAGCCTAAAACCCCAATTTTCATATAGACCTCCCAAGAGCGTTTATTACCTTGATTGCCAGTGCGCCAGATGAGCCAAATAGCACCATCCTCACCCCCAACCCCCTCTCCACTACGTAGCGAG
>JAIOHL010000077.1 GCA_019913005.1 Anaerolineae bacterium
TTTTCCTCCCCCTCGCTACGCAGTGGAGAGGGGGTCGGGGGGTGAGGATGTGTTACCGAAGTTAAAAGTTAAAGAGCATCAGTCGGTGGATCAAAATGAAATACCTGCCCTTGAAAACCCCCTGCCCCCTCAACTCTCCAATAGGCGAGGGAGAGTCGAATCTGGCCTATTTGAGCCGGTTCTCATAGAGGAGAGGGGTTGGGGGTGAGGTTGGATTTTTGCTGGATTGGATACTCCGAATTTCCCCACCACCCCCATCTGAAAGTCCTATCTTTGGATAGGTGACACCCCGCCGGGTTGGGTCGTAGACTAAGGTCATGATGATGAATGAACCCGAGGAGACAAACATCATGGCAATTCATAACAACAACGACTTTGGTGGTGTGGGGATCAATGCAGCACTCGAAATTGCCCACCGCATCGCGCGACGCAATGAACCCGACACGGAGGCCGATCAACCCGTAGATTTTGCAGGGCTGGCCCGGTTTGCACCGAAGAGCCAATCCAGTGAGGTGGCCCAACCTACCCAAGCCGTTTCGCGCCGTGCCACCCAACCGATTATTTGCCCCGAACCGAATGTGTAATGGGGAAATTGGAAATCTGTCAAGTAAACTCCGGTGAGGTTTGCGACCTCACTCAACATCTGGACATGACATGCAGTACAAGGGCGTGGCGCAAAACCCGCCCTTGCTGCTTTCTTACGCCTCCAACCCCATCTTTGAAAATAGTGCTACAATTACCCTAACCTCACCGTTGCCCCTCATCGTTTTGGCAGAACCTTCTATCGCCGCCGCACAACTTGGCGCTTGCACCGCAGGAACCACCGTCACCGCCCAACAGACCATCATCACCGCTGATGGACGGCGCTGGGTTGAGATTGATTGTCAAGGCGTGGTCGGCTGGGTGGAGGAGGCAAAACTGCCCAAACCATAAGCGCCAAGCTGAGGAGAACTAAATGCACCGTGTATTCATCAGTTCGACCTCGAAAGATTTACACACCCATCGAGAAGCCGTGCGGGATGCCGTGCTCAAATTGGGGATGCACCCGGTCATGATGGAGCACTTTCCGGCGATGGATGCCGACGCCATTGAAGCCTGCCGCCGCAAGGTGCTCGATTGCGACGAGTTTGTGGGGATTTATGCCCATCGCTATGGCTACACCCCGACGGGCTATACCCAATCCATCACTGAACTGGAATATGAATGGGCCGCCCACCTGCCCCGTCATTTATTTGTCGTCAAGCCAGATTACGCATGGCCCGCTGAATTTACCGATGGCCCGGATGAACACGCCCAATTGGAGGCATTCAAAGCACGGGTCGGCACCGGGCATGTGTGGTCAGAATTTACCACGCCGGATTCGTTGGCGGCGGCGGTCACGCAAAGTTTGGTGCATGACGCCGAGCGGCTTTCCCGCGAACAATCTCGCCAGCGACGCCTGTTCATCGGGGGCATCCTCACCGTCGCGGTGCTGATCGTCGCCACCATTGCCGCGATTTTGCTGACCAAACCAGATGAAGAAAAAATCGGCACTTCGCAGGCCAACCGCGAGGCGACCCAGTTGGTTGAAAGCACGCTCAACGCCGAGGCGACCCAGACGATTATCGCCCTGACCCCCACCCCGCTGGAAGGCCAACCCGCCGAAAAAGGCGAAACGCTGCTATTGATCGCCGATTTCACCCGGATTGATACCGACGCCACCAACATCGAGCCGAATTTGGAGCGGGAATTTGAGGACGCTGGCATTCATTATCTGCGCATTCATCACTCCATCAGCAGCCGTGAACAGGCCCGTGAAATCCTGCGCACTTACAACGCTGCCTTGATTTTGTGGGGTGAGGCCGCTCGCGGGGGGGTGGCCGTCCAGTTTGAGGCTGCTGAGGCCGCTGTTGCCAATTCGCCATTGGGTTTTGGTCAACTCAGCGTTTCGGCAGCGGATGTTCCGTCATTTGATGCGTTTGTGTTCGCGGGCATGGATACACGCTACATTGTGGAGTTTACGTTGGGCCGCATTCGTTGGTCGGCCCTAGATGCTGAAGGCGCATTGGATGCCTATGCCCGTGCCGAACGTCTGATACCGGAAGGGCGGGAGCATGATGTTCATGCCGAATCACTCCATTTAATGCAGGGCATGGCTTTTGAGGACGTGGGACAAAGCAAGGAGGCCATTGCTGAATATCAAGCCGCCGCAGAGATCGTTCCGGAATGGGGATTTCCATATGTCTTGATGGCGGTACTTTATTTCAAGAACGACGATCTTGCCAGCAGCAGACAAGCCATTGAACAAGCGTTTGAACGGACGTTTGACAAAGAGGGGGTGTATGCGGCCAACGCCGTCTATTTTGAAGCGACAGCGCGTATCACACGGGTCACGATGGAGACCTTCAATGCCTATGTGCAACCCGACGCGGTTGACTACGCCACCGCGACCACCGACTTAGATTGGATCATTCAGCGGCAGGCTTTCTTGGTGGAAACCTACCCCATGTTTCCGATTGTGCAGTTGTATCTTTTGCGGGCCGCGCTGCATTCGGCGCAGGGGGACTACACGGCGGCACTGGCCGATTATGATGAGGCCCTCGCCCTTGAACCGACCAATGCCTTTACGTATTATTCGCGTGCCCTCACCGCCACAATAGCGGGGAAGTATGAGGCCGCCCTCGCCGATGTGAACCACGCCATTGAACTCAACAACACCGACACCACGTTTTATGACTTGCGTGGGCAGATACTCAATTACACCGGGGAATATGAAGCAGCACTGGCGGATTATGGTCACGCCCTTGAGCTTGACCCCACCCAAGCAAAATTGTATTCGGGGCGGGGCAGCGTGTATAGCTCTCTGGAGGATTATGAGGCGGCACTGGCGGATTATAACCATGCCATTGAGCTTGACCCGGCCAACGCCACATTTCTGCGCTATCGGGCGGATCTGTATATGGACAAGGGCGATTACGCCGCCGCCATCACCGATTACAACACCCTGCTTTCGGCTGATCCGCTGCCGGCCTTGATTCAAGTCCCGGCTGTCCGGGCTGAAGTCTATGCCAATCGCGGCTATTGTTATCTGGAACAAGGGCAGTTTGCCACCGCCATTGAAGACTACACCGCCGCTATAGAACTCAACCCCATTCCTAGTAACTATCTGATGCGGGGCAATGCCGCCATGTTTAGCGGTGATGTCGCAAGCGCACAGGTCGATTTTGCGACGGTATTGGAGCTTGAACCGGATTATTTGGCGGTGTACATCGAGTTGGTCTATCTGTATGCGCTTGTGCCGGGCAACGAAAACTGCGAAATGGCCCAATTGAATTTGGCAAAATATCAGGAATTGGGTGGGGATGATCCTGATATAGCAGACTGGGCACAACAAGGCTGTTTGCGCTCGACGCCATCGCCCACCCCACAGCCTGTCACCGATGCCGTGTTTGACGATGGAACGGTCATTACCCTGCCCAGTCCACGCCCGACCACGCTGATTTCGGAGCCGTTAGTCGGCATGGCGGTGGCTTTTTGTACCCCCGGCACCGAAGCGACGGTGCTGCAAACGTCCCAAATTGCCAATGGGACACGTTGGGTGCAGTTGGAATGTGATGGTGGCACGGGTTGGCTGGAAGAAGACGACTTGCCTATGCCGTAGAAGTTGGCTTGCTTGGAAACGAGGGCGGGATGTCATTTGAGAGTGCGATGGAACATCTGCTGGAACGTGCTTGTCCATCTATCCAATCCCGCTTGCGGATAGAGGTATTGGGTCAATCGCCGTATGATGCCCCCCTGCCCAATCTGCAACCACGCATTTTGGACGACCCGCTGGTGCAGGAGGTCTTGGATTGGCAGCAACCCGACGGCTGGTTCGCGTGGCATTTTCATGGCTACCCCAGCACAGAAACGGCCATCCGCATCTTGGCTGAAAAAGGGGTATCGCCGCACCACCCTTCCGTCTTGGCGGGGCTGAATGCCATCGAAATGTATCCTGACCGACTCAACCGGGGCATTGGTAAACCGAGCAAGATTGCAGATGACATGGGGCTGGGTGGGCAAGCACTCATTCGGGCGGCGGTGTTCGCCTATGCGGGCGTCGAAAGTTGTCCATTTGTCCGGGAACAAATCACACAATCGCTTGAAGCATTTCGCGCCGTCATTGGCATCGGCAGCATTCATGAGGTAGCCGAGCCGTACAAGGAGCATCTGGTTTTTCGGGCGGGGGCACATTGGCCGTGCATCTATCATCTGCGCTTATTGGCCTATACCAAAGGGTGGCGCACCCCCGAAAACTTGCACATGCTGGCCCAAGCATTGGATCGCTTATCGGCGCTGTCCCCCATTCCACCCATCTATATCCGCCACAAATCACAATTGATTGCCCCGGCTTCGTTTGCCATGCAAGATTTTTACCCCGACCTAGCAGCGCTGAACCCGGTGGGTTGGATGTTGTGGTTCCATTGGATGGAAATGGCCGCACGATTGGGGGTGGTGGGGTGTGTTCCGGCCTTGCAGCGCCAAGCCGCGACCCTCCGCGCGATGTTGGATGCCGAAGGCTTTTTTACCCGCCCATTGTCGCATACCTATTTCCGACAATGGAATGCCTATTCGGGCCTGATGTTGGAGCGGGATTGGAAATCAGCACAGCGGCGCATCTATGATTTAACGTTTCGGGCGTGGCTGATCCTTGCCCATTCATAGGCCGTTTCGAAGGCCGACAGTTGTACGGCGACGGAGCAAAAATCAACCTCACCCCAAACCCCTCTCCCATGTGAGAGGGGCTTCAATCCGCCAGATTCGACTCCCCCTCGCCAGATGGAGAGAGGGCTGGGGGGTGAGGTGAATGCGCTCCAAAACCCCTTGCCGATGCCCGTCCTCAAAAACCGTCGAGGTCGTACAGAGAACGGTTGATTAGGAGGTCGGGGTTGGTTGTATAATGAAATTAACCGCCATGAGGAGCAAGGATGGAGCTATGTGTGACCAATGTGGAGGCCGCTGCTGTCAATCCGAAGAAGAGCGCACTCACACGCCGGAAAATACTTTCGCCGCCATCAGCGATGAGGCCGCCCCGGAACAAATTCAGCGTACACTGGCCGACGTGCGACACGGCAATGCTGAACAGCGCCAAACCGCCGTCTTGCAGCTTCAACGCCAGCAGGGAAATCAAGCCGTGCGTCGCCTTTTGGAGAACGCGGAATCCGCCGTGCCATCCGGTCAAGTGCAGCGCTGGGCGGTCAATATTCCCGCCGATACCCCCTGCGATCAAGTGCCCGATCTGATTACCGAGACCAGCCCCTACAGCCCGAATTGGGCACGCGCCCATTTTGAGTTTCCATGGAGTTCGGATTATGTGCCACGCGGCACTGCCCCGAACTACACCCTTACCCCGCGCAATCTAAACGTCAGGATGCAACCCGATATTGATGTGCCGCAGTGGTCGCCCTCCGATCCCGCCACGCGCACGGCTTGGCGCACGGCCATGTCTAATCTGAATGCCCACGAAACTGTGCATCGCCAGACGGCCACCACATGGCGCGATACCATCCGGACCGAGATGCGGGCCTATCGCCCCAGTGTCACGGCGGAGGATGAACAGGGCGCGGTGGATCAGGGCAACACCGTATTTCAAGGCAAACATGATGAACAAACGGCCCTGCATCAAGACGCACAAGATCAGATTGATGCGAATGGGGCGGGCTGCGTGGCGATCATCAACTGCCCTGCCCCACCGGAAGAAGAAAGCACCAGTGCGGAGGGCGAGGAGAGCGCTGAATAGTGAATTTTTTTCGAGTTAGATTGGTAGGCCTAGGAAAAATCTTTAGGCAAGATTTCCCTCACACTTGAATCCTGAAGATTTGGTAGGCCTGCAAGTGCTTCGCGCACGGTTTTAAAGCGAGGCATTCCAAATAGATCCCCGTGTTCGGAATGCGTTGGCTCCGGCAAATATACCATCTTGGGCATTGATTTATGGGTTCCCAGAAAAATAATACGGCGGCGCTTTTGAGCATTTCCATAATGGGCCGAATTGAGAACGCGGTAATCCACCTTGTAACCCATTCGCTGCATATCTTCCAAGATGCTGTGAAGGAGTTTGCCTTTTTCAATGCCCTTGAGATTGGCAACATTTTCTAGCAAGAACAGGCGCGGACGGATTTCATCCACGATCCGTAGATATTCAAAGATGAGATTCCCACGTGAATCCGATACCCCTTTTTGTTTGCCAGCCTGACTGAACGATTGGCAGGGTGGGCCACCGTAGACTAGCCAAATATCCTCCTTGCGTGTCTGCGCTTTTTCAAGGATTTCGCGGGCCGTCAATTGGAGAACGTCTTGTTGGAGAATGGGAAATGAATCACCAAAGTTATTTCGGAGTGTAGTACACCGATCAAGGTCAATTTCGACACCAGCGATGGTTTGCCAATGGCGTCCCTGCAAATCGTAGGTGCGATGAGCGCTCAGTTCGAGGCCCCCCGCCCCACTAAAGAGTCCCAGCGCGGGAAGCGCCACTGGTTCCGGCTGAATATCGCCTACGAATTTGAGCAAGTGGCTAAACAGGGCCTCGCCTAATTCGATAGGTACAGCGTCGCCGATCTGCTGCTGGATGCTGGTAAGGCTACCAAAAAATTCAAAGTCATCTGGAAAACCTTGCAGTCTGGCAGCTTCACGTGGCGTAATAAAACGGTTTTCAAACGGATGCACGAATTTATTGAAGATGTAACCTGTTACCGTGAGGGAGGGTTGATCGGGATCAAGCCGAATCATCCGCAAGTTTGGGCCGCCCTGTCGTGTAGGGTCTTCTTTGACATAATAGCGAAAACTAGGATGCCACAATTCCTCCGGTAGGTCTTGCATCTTTTCACCAATTCCCAAAGCGTTAATCCGCTGTTGGACGGCTGCTCCAACAACCCGTGCCCGATGATTTGGAATATGATTGGAATCCATTAGTTGCTCACTCAAAATCAAATACCTTTTGTATCCATGTGTCCCGCGCAATAGTCTCAGTAAGTGCCACAATGCCATCAAAGAGATTAAAAACCTGTGTATCAGGGGGAAGTTGGCTGATAGAAGATACGTTTCCTATCAGGTCTCGTGTCCAGACTATATCCTTGAGCGGGGTCAAATATTCTTGGAAATGGCGCACTGCATGAATATTCGATATAACACCCACCTTGTAATGATACTTGTGGCTTGGTCTGCCAGTCGTTCCGAGTTTCAAGACTTGATAGATCGCTTTTTTGATGTCATCAGTACGATCCATACCCACGCTGGTCTTGGCGTCTGATACGGTTTCGTAGCCTGTTGATCCCCCTGAACGAGTAGGCCATTCAGCGGGTCGGGGAATCGGTTGACCGCAGCCATTGGTCAACCAATAAGTCGGGGTAGTTTGCCGTTGGGCATAACTTGAGAAAGCATGACGCCAGAAGTGACAGTATTTGCGAAAAAACTCTTTATCTTCTAGCAACTTCAAAAGGCTACGGTAGGCCCATTGCTTGTCATGTGCTGCTTCTTTTTGCCCGAAATCAAATTCTTGGATGAGCCAGTGTCCTTGCCATTCCACAGGCAGCGGCAACCGAATCGGAGAACCATACAAAGTGGGATGGTCGGTTGTCTTATGGGCGATGATAGGTTGCCCTTCGTCGTTGAACATGAGTTGCGATTCTACCATTAGCGGCAGGGTGGTAAGTGGTGCAGCCTTGATTTCCGCAAAAAACAAGATGGGTGGATTTACCGAAGCATCCACAAAAATCACATCCACAGGCTCTGCTCCACGTGACACCTGAATGGGCTTGCCCTGTCGCGTAAGATATTCCTGAATAAATGCAATCAGTAGTCGGCTTGTGGCTGCCCCGATGATTCCTGAAGTCGGCTTGTTGGCTTTGTGGTATTCAAATCGGCCCTCCAACACGCAGCGCGGGCAGACGTTCGTGTATGGGTAAAACAAGGCGGAGGAATTTATCGGACAATAAACCCACCCAACATGTCCCAGCGTACTATAGTATTCCACTGAGATAAGCAGATCGAATGCCGCTGCTAGGATTTCTCGCCGACCAAACTGGGTTTCATCAACTGCGGCTAGGTCCAAAAGTCGTCTAATGAGTTCAATTTCATGCGGCGCAGTACGAACTGGTTGCACGGTTTTTAGGGCTTGATCGAGCCATTGATCGGCAAAATTGGTCTCACTCATAAGTGCTGCGATTTCCAAGATGGCGAACATCTATGCTACAAGATCGAGCCAATTGTATCATTAAATTCCCAGAATGGCAGGCACTCATGTCTCACTTCCCCCTCGGATTGACCACAAACGCATCAATCGCCACCGACCCCTGCACGGCTTCAATGCGCAGGGCGTGTGAGCCTTCCGACAGATAATCAATCCGGGTGCGCTGACCCTGTAACCCGTCACCTGTTGTAATGATGGTGCGGACGGCAACATCATCCACCCAGACCGTAAACACGCCCCCATCCCCATAAATGATTTCGATAGCCGTGCCGTCAAAGGGCAGAATGAGCGCCGCGTCGGGATGGCCGGATGTCAAAATCTGCCCCCCACTCGCGCCCTCGGTTTGACTCAGCGACCATACACCGATCTGCGTAACCCGCCCATCGTCCGATTCAATAAGAACCTCACCCCCTAGCCCCCTCTCCGTAGACAGCGAGGGGGAATTGCCCCCTGCCCCACCCGTCACATGCGATTGCCCGGTGGGATGCCACGACGCGACGGTGAAATTGGCGCCGACCATCAAACTGACACGCTGCAACCGATACACCCCGCTGTTCCATTCCAGATCGTCGCGCCGATAAAACGACCCATCGTCATAAACCACCCCAAACGAGTGCAGGCCGTCGCCGTTCCAATCACCAGAGAGGAAACGCCCTTCGCCACTGCCGCTGGGGGTGCCCCAATATTGGGCCAGATTAAAAGCCGCCGGGGAGGTGACTTGGCTATTGGTGAAGGCGATAAATGGGCCGCGCCGAATGGCAACCGTATCGCGTCCATCGGCATTCCAATCGCCCGCCGTAAATTGAAATGTGCCGCTGAAGCCCTGATTATCCGGCAGGACAACCGACAACCATTGGAACGATTTGGGCGGGTTGCCGCTGACCACATTGCAGGTGTAGTACATGGCGAAGGCGAGACCATAGGGGGGGAAATTGCCATTGTCTACCACGCCAATGCAGTCATTATTGCCTGCACCAAAGCGCCCCACCACCGGAGGCCGATTAAATAGCCCAAACCAGATACCGCCCCAGTTGGCCGTCGCCCCGCCTTCATTGGTGAAATAAAACACGCCGTTGTTGGCATTATAAAAACCGGGGGTGCGCCAACCATCGCCGTTCCAATCGCCCACGACCCATTGACCCGTGCTGGGTGCGCCGGGGGCATAGGTGTAATACAGACTGGCGGGCGGCGAATCCTGCAATGTGACCAGCCGCGAGGCCATGTTGGTCGTCGGGTTAAACATCACCAGCGTGTCCCAATTGGGTGGATCGCCCATATTCAGGCGGCCATAACCATAGGTGCTGTCCCAGCCCGCCGTGCCCATATCCACTGCCCGCCCTTCCAAATAGGTCTGGATTTGCGTCGCCGGGGCATACGGATAGCCACTCATGACTACCGCCGCCGCGCCTGCCACATGGGGAGTAGCCGCCGATGTGCCATTAAACGCATTCAGCCCATAGGCGTAGGTGTTGACGTTGGCGTATCCAGCGATGCGGGGTTGGGCCATGCCGCCTGCAAATGTGCCGCCGGGGCCATAGGTCGGGCCGCGTGAACTATACCCTTCCAGATTGTAGGGAGCGTTGACATCGAGTGCCGCCACGCCGATGGTGAAAGCGCCTGTCGCGGGGTCAATCAGACTGCGGTCAGCCACTGGATAGCTGAAGGATTGGCGATAGGAAATGGCGGATAAGGTATGCAGACCGCTGGCACTGTAGCGCTGGATACTGAAGCCATAGTACGCGGATGTGCTGGCAAAAACCTCAATGCCTTCTTCGGGTGATAGAATATATTGGGCCTGATTTAAGAGGGAACTCGCGTAGATTTCCCACGCTCCGGTTGGGGGACTCGGTGGAAGAGGATTGGGATTCCAACGCCACAGTAACAAATCATAATCCTGATTGGTCGTCGGCCATGCGTTCCAGCGCAGATAGAGCGTTATCAGCGTGTTTTGCTGAATATAGCCAAGCTCATTAACCTCAATATTGCCGCTGAATGCCTGATAACCGTGTCCACCATCTACCCACGCGCCGTCCCAATGTTTTTGGGCCTGATTACCCCCCGCCTGAAAATAGAGGGTGTTATAGATGGTGCGGGCTTGGCTAATCGCGGCAGAGAGGGGATCATTGCCATCGCCTGCGCCAGTATACAGAGGGCCGATGCTGGATGAGATGATGCGGTTGCCAGCTTGGGCCAACGCGATGATATATTGGGCCATCGCGGTGGATGTGAAATCGGGCGGGCTGGCGATGGTCATGATCGCGCCGGGGGCCATGTCGTAAATGATTTCCGCCACCGCTGTGCCGTGTGGACTGCTCAAATCCAATGTGCCGTAGATTTGCAGACCGCCCGGTAGTTCGCCGAGGGCTTGGGCGCTTTGATAATTGTAGAACGAATCCAAAATGGCGATGCGTACCCCCTGACCCGCTTGCCCAAAGGCGTTCCACGTCGCCATATTGGAGGCGTAGTAACCCTGTGTCAAGTTTGCGCCCATGCGATTGGGGCGTCCGGCGATTGGGTTTACCTCACCCCCCGGCCCCCTCTCCAATAGGCGAGGGGGAGAAGTTGGCGTATTGAAGCCCCTCTCCACGTTGGAGAGGGGTTGGGGGTGAGGTGAATTTTCCCCTAACAAAGGGAGGGAGGTCGGTTCGCCATCCACCGGATAGACCGGGATGGGGCGTTTGACGATGACCACGCCCGCCATTTGTGCCACTGTGACAAGGTTGGCGACGGGGATATAGGCATCTATCCAGCGGTCAAAATGGGCGGTGATTTCGCCATCCAGCCCAATGACGGCGGCGCGGAGGGCGGTGGCGGCGCTGGCATCGGTGGCAACGATCATGACCTGTACGCGGTCATTATTTTTGATTTTGAGATTTAGGTGTTGGGCGGTTTGGGCGATAGCCGCGTTGCCACCTGCGACACCGCCCTGCCCCACGCTGAGTTGATAGGCATGGTAGAGTTGCAGCAAATCGCCAGCCAAACGCCCACTCGATGTTTGATCCCCACCCGCTGCACTGGAATCGGCGCGGGCCTGTTCCGCTTGGGCGATTTCGGCGGGGGTCAGGTCATAATGGGTGGGGCGATCATCGCCGTCTTGGGCATTGGCAGGTCGGGGGGTAGCAGGTCGGATGATGGGAGCGGCAAGGGCAGCAATCAGCAAGGATGCCAGTAGCAATTTTAGTAGGCGCATAGGGTGTCCCTGAGTTGGTTTACATTACAACGCACAACGTTTTCATGATAACACAAATTGGGCCGACTCTTGGGGGATGTCCGATAGGATGGGGGTCCATTGTATAATTGAGCCGCATTTATCCGTAACGGCAGTTACGCTTTAATGGCTAGGACGCATACTAGGTGATGGTTGGGGTCGGAATGCGGTTGGGGTCGGGTTAAAATTTGCAGGTTTGATGCGCAGTGGATTAATATTGTAGCGAAAATAATCTGTGACCGTTAATCGAGTGAAAACGGGCTATGAACCCCACCCCTAGCTCTATGCGAATGAACCCCATCCCCAACCCTTCCCCTAAC
>JAIOHL010000078.1 GCA_019913005.1 Anaerolineae bacterium
GCCCGCAGTAGGTCGTCAATCACCGTGTAGATGGTTACAATTAGATGCTCGTTCATGCTGTTCTGCGCTCCGCTCGTGTGTTTGGTGACTACGATTGTGGAGCGTTGCCAGCATGAACGTCAACTAGCAATCAAGGTATAAAATAACAAATTGGGGGATGACAATCCTTCAATATTGTGTTATATTAAACATCGCATGGTGGCTGTCGTCTAGCGGTCTAAGACATCTCACTGTGGATGAGAGGAGCGTGGGTTCGAATCCCATCAGCCACCCCAAGAAAAAAGACCCTTCTGATCTGAGGGGTCTTTTTATTTTTGTGACTCTGTCTGGCTGTTGTTATTAGTCGCGTCTGGCGCAATGGGTGGTCGTACCTTTAGGCGACGCTGGCGCTGACGCAATCGCAATCCGGCATTTGGACGCTGAGGGGCACGGGCGAAAGTTTTGATCGTGCCGCTGGCACTATGCGGCAGGGGTGGTTCAGTCGCCGCTAACCAAGCATCTAGCGGGGTCGGGCGCGGGGCGGATTGGGTTGGAGGTGCAGCCACAACTGTATCTGTTATAGTTTCTGGCAGGGCAGACGGAATAGGTGGTTCTGATTTTGACGTTTCCGTCGCCGATGGTGATTCGACGGCAGGCCGACTCATGCCAAAGACTTCCCAAATACTCACTTCCCCAGTATCTAGCTTGCCTGTAGGTGGAGGCAAATCGGGTCGTGGCGGGGTCTCGCGTTCGACTTCTTCAGCAATCGGGCGCAGCGGGGGTTTTGAGACTTTGGCAGTGGTAAAAGCCGCTTTCAATTCATCCGATTTCGCTGGATCAACAGACGGCGTGGTAGGCTTGAGCGGGGGTGTCGGCTCGGCATCCTTTTTCGCGGATGGTTCTTTGGATGCCGGAGGGGTGGGGGACTGCCCAACCACGACTGCTGGATTGGGCCGTGTATCTTCATTCTCTTCCGCAGGCGGCACACTCACGACGGGAATTTCTTGACTCTTGCGAGTGTTGGGTTTTTCCGTTGGCAGCGGCGTCATCAGGGCTTCAACGATAAATGATGGTGGCGCTACCGGACGGATACTCGGTGTGTCGTCGGGTTTGATAGGCGGCTCAACAATACCCAAGCTGTTGCTGGTTGTTTGGGCTGGCTGTGTTGGTGTACTCGACTGAGGCGGGATAGACGCTTCGACAATCGGCGTTCCGGGAGGTGTCTGCTGTTGGGCTATCAATTTTGCGCCGTATTCCTGACGCGAATTGGCATCCGGACTGGGGCGCACACCAACTCTTTCGCGGTACTGGTCGTCAACCTTGACCCCCATACCCTCAATATAGCGGCGTAATTGACGTAGGCTTTCGGCGGAGGCTTTTTCGAGTTTGCGACGACGACGGCGGTTGCCCAATAATTTCCCGAATGGGCCGCGCGTCTCAAAGGAAATTGTCCATTGCACGATTGTGCCATCGGGGGTCGGTTGCAAACGCAGGCGGGCCGTGTAACTTTTGAACACATTCGCCCCATCTATCAGGCGATATTCATACCCAAGCCCATCATACCAAGCGATGGTCTCTTCAATGATGTCTTTACCCTTATTAGGGGTGATGCGGCGGCGCATTCCCACACCATCAGCGCGGGTGCTGAGGAGAGACACCGCTTTACAATCCTGCCGCCAGCGAGGGAGTTGACTGTGATTGGCGATGACGCTCCATACAACTTGAATGGGCGCGGGGACTAAAATGCGCTGATCAATCAGCGTCACGGGAAAAATCCTATCCAATAATTTCTTCTAAAACACCATCTAAATATATCCTAAAATCTTCCACAATCCCAACCCCAAAACAACACTCAGCAAAAACCCGGCGGCGACCTCGATTATCTGACTGCGATTTTCCCAGATAGGTTGACCTTCTTGTTTCGATTTCCACAGACGGGGGAGGGGGCATAATAATGCGAGAATGATGGCAAGTGGGCCAAGCCCGCCAACTAGGAGTAAGATAGCCGTGCGCTCAATATATCCCCACAAAGCCCAGCGTTTTGTATAGCCTCCTAGACTGGGATAATTGGCGATAAGGGTAATTTCAAAAAATCGCGTCACCATGATAAAAGAACTGGCAAAAATATAGAGGAACAGTTCAAAATCACTGGGTTTGGGATCAAGCTGACTACCCACGATCAGTTGGACAATCAAAATCCCGGCAAGGTGGAAAAGCTGATCCAAAAAATAGAAGGCGACACCATTGGTGGGAAAACGTCGTGTGATGCGGATTTTGCCAGAATCTTGCAGAATATGCTCAATCGAAAGTAGGGTCAGGGCGATAAATACCACATCCCAATGGCGATAGAGAACGATTAACGATGTGAGCCAAAACGTCCCGCCATGTAGGATGAGACCCGGCCAGCCTTTGGTTTTCATCCGCACGACCCAATTGGTTTGCAGCACATAATCGGTCAAGAGGTGGGTAAAAATTAGATGGGGAACCAACACATTCGTTGCTCCAAAAGTGCCATAATAAAATTGATCTATCTATTTAGTCGCTGGTGTGGCGGGTCTGTGCTACACTAAATCCGCATTGTACCATTAATTAACTTTCTGAGCCGCAGTCTTTTACAGGAATACCCGTTATCAAACAAGAGTCTAACTGATGCCCGGCCCTTCCATTGTTTTTGGTTTTATAATCGCTACCCTCTATGGCTCGATTTTTCACTTTATAACGGGAGGGGATGCGCGGCGATTGGCGGTGTTTTTGTTAGCCAGTTGGATCGGTTTTGCTTTGGGCCACATCACGGGTGACCTCTTGAATATCAACTTTTTGGATATTGGCTCACTCAATATGTTGAATGCGACGCTTGGTTCTGTCGTGGCTCTTGTCGTGGCCCGATTCTTAACCTGATGGGGACAGTCTATGCCTGAAAACAACACTACCGCCACAGCGGATGAGACCAACAATTCGACGCCCAACGGCGCTGATTCTGTATCCGAAGAATCTAAGGGATTTTTCAAGAATCGCGGATGGCAGTTTTATGTTATTTTGGGAATTGGTGGGATTATTGCCATTTTACTGCTCGTTTTGATCGTCGCAATTGCTATTGGCTGGATTGCTGGCAAAACATCCGATACGGCTTCAGTAGTTGCGATTGTCCGCGACCTGTTTATTATCCTGCTGACCCTTGAAGGTATTCTCATTGGCGTGGCGCTCATTGTGTTGATCGTTCAACTCGCCAAGCTGGTCAATATTTTGCAAAATGAGATTCAACCGATTGTGGACAGCGCACAGGAAGCCGTCAGCACGGTCAAGGGTACGGCGGAATTTATGAGTAAAAACGTCACGACCCCAGCCATCAAAGCGAGCAGCTATCTCGCCGGGGCAAGGGCTTTTATACGCGAGATGAGGGCCATTAGCCGTCTGACCAAGCCAACCTCATCCAAAGCAGCTTCGCGTTCAGAGTCGGATCAGGCCTCAAATTAGGGGAGGGCCACATGGAAAATCAAGTACCAGAAAATCAGCCGAATGATACCCCCACTTTTGTGGTGGGCATGATGATGGGATTTGTGGTCGGCAGTGTCCTCGCCGTGTGGATGGCCCCGCGCAGTGGCAAAAAAACCCGCGACGATATACGCCATAATGTTATTACTCTGCGTTTACGGGCAGGCAATTCGGTCAAGCAGGTCGTTGAGAAGGTGCAGGGGGAAAGCGTCGAGGATTCGATTGAGCAAGGCAAAGCCATCGCCCATCAGAAAAGGGCCGTCTTAGCCGAACCGGTTGATGGCAATAATAAAAAAGGGTGATCCATGCCGCTAATTACTTTTTGCTGCCGCCATTTCCATAATCGCGTTTTGGCTGTGGAGCAGATATTCTTTTGCGGCGTAATTTTGGCATAATGGCGAACGCATGGCCTCGGCAGAGACCTCTTCGCCGCGTGTGACAGGTGGACAGGGCAGAAATAACGAACTTGCTTTCAGTTGAGAGAGATGACGCTCTGTAATTTGAAAGGGCAAGAACAAGGCACGAATTTGCTCTTTTGAAATCGAGCCATTAGGTTTGGGCCAACAATCGGTATAGACCAAATCAGCATTGGCAATTACGGATTCTAAATCCGTAGTACAGCTAATTGACGCCATTGCTTGGCTGTTCAATTCAGCAATCATACTTGGGTTGGCAAGGAATTTTTCTGGTGCAACCTGTGTCACCTGAATGGGGAAACGGGCGGCGGCCTCGAACCAACTCATCCCCAGATTGCTGACCTCACCCACGAATACCACCTTTAGCCCATCAAGAGTGCCCCGATGACGCCGAATAAACTGCAAATCCCCCATGATTTCGCAGGGATGACTGAAATTAGTGCGAGCATTAATTACAGGGATACGAGTATGTTCGGCAAGATACACCAAGTCTTCATGTCGGGCGGCCCGAACAACCAATAGGGTAAACCAATTTTCCAGATAATAACCGATGTCCTCCAGCGGTTCCTGTACGCCCAAGTCGCCGGGAATATAGGCAACCTGTCCACCCATTGCCCGCGCCCCAATCTCGAAGGCAAGGCGATTTCGAAAACCTTGCCCCAAAAACCACAGACCAATTTGGTGGCTGGACAAGGCAGGAGGCATGTGATTTTGTTTCCAAAGGATACGCAGCACATCGGCCCGATCCAAAATCTGGACGAGTTCTTGATGGGTATAGTCCAATAGGGAAATAAAATCTTTCAACATTGACCCCCTGCGAAAATGAATTACTGAGTGACCGCGGCAAGCGCTTTGGGTAGGGCTTCTAATACGTCGCTGGCAATGACACTGGCTGCGGCAAAATGGCTTCCTTCGGCAGCTTCCTCGCCTGCATAGCCGTGCAGCCACGCCCCGGCAATTGCGGCTTTGGCGGGTTCAACCCCCTGTGCCAATAGGCTTACGATCACCCCTGCCAGCACGTCGCCTGTTCCGGCGGTGGCAAGGGCGCTGGTGGCAAAAGGCAGCAGCGTGACATGCCCGTTCGGTTCGGCAACGGCGGTGAATGCACCTTTGAGTACCACCACTGCGTTCCATGCTTGTGCATACTTTGCAGCAAGACTGACCCGGTTGGCCTGCACCTGTTCGATGGCGCTGGGGCCTTTTTCATCATCCTTGAGGCCCACTAACCGCGCAAATTCACCGGGGTGGGGGGTCAGAATGGTGTTGGGAGGCAGCAATTGCCACCAATCGGGGATTTCCGCCAGCAAGTTGAGACCATCGGCGTCAATCACCATTGGGGGCAATTTGACCTGATCTTTAGCTTCGACGGCTTTGGGTTCTTCCGGTACATTGAAGCGGAAACCGATGTGTTTTTGTATGGCGGGATGTTGCGGTTTGGCAGATTGCAGCACCAATTCTAGGAACCGCTTGGCACTGTCCTCCGTGCTGAATCCCGGGCCCATCAGCAGGGCGTCATATTGCTCGATTTCTTCACGCAGAATTGGTACGGCGTTTTCGTGGACTACCCCCATTTCGTGCGGCAGAAGCAGCCATGTCGCTTCTGGCAGCATCGCGGCAAGGGTGGGGATGATCGCTTGGGGTGCGCCAATTGTCACCAACCCTGCTCCGGCTCGATAGGCAGCTTTGCCCGCAAGATAGGCCGCGCCGATATAATTGAGGCTGCCCGCGATAACCATCGCCTTGCCAAATGTGCCTTTGTGTGAATTCCGCTTGCGTACGGGCAGGGCACTTTTGACGAATTCGCTATCCGCCAAATCGAGACCGACGTTCACCAATTCTGGCAAATCTTGAGGCAGGCCAATATCGGCAATCACCAATTCGCCAACTGCTTCCGCGCCGGGAAAAATGAGCAGACCGAGTTTGGCGGCGGCAAAAGTGACGGTGACATCGGCATGGAGGGCCAAAGGATCAAGTTCGCCCGTATCGCAATTCAAACCGCTGGGGCAATCGCAGGCGATGATGATTGGCTTTTGATTCGGGGCAGCACTTCCGGCGGGATTCACAATGGCAGGGCGTTCAGTAGATTTGTCCATCGCGGCGTGGACTTGGGTTAATAATGTGGCAGCATTGCCCTCAATCGGCAGCCGTGCCCCGATACCAAATAGGGCATCCACAATAAAATCAGTATCAGCGATCAACTCATGTAGGCCCTGAAACTTATTTTTGGCATCACTGGGATAATCCGCTAATGTGACACCTGCTTCTTGGGCTGCTTTAATGAGGGGATCGGTCTTTTTGCGGGTTTCGAGCAGGTAGGCCGTCACGTTGGCCCCGACCTCACTGGCGAGATATTTGGCAGCGACTAGGCCATCTCCACCATTATTCCCCGGCCCAACCAAAATCAAAATGTTGGCACCGCTGTAGGGGATTTGTTCAGCTAGGCCATGCCCCGCTAAGTCCATCATTGCAGCATACGAATGCCCTGCTTTGTCGGCGGCTTCTTCAATCGCCCGCATCTCGGCAACCGATACGATCTTAATTCCCATTACTTTTTTGTCTCCTTTGGTTTCCAGACACCAATCTCACGATACCATTCCAGCGTCTCGCGCACGCCATCCCGAAAAGGGGTTGGCTCAAAACCAAGTTCGCGCTGGGCTTTGGCGGTGGATACGCGCCAGTTATTGAAAATATACGACCTCAAGGTGATTGGGTAGTAGGGTTCGCGGCCCGTAATATAACCCAGTACGGTTAACAAGCGGGCGAATGGAATCATGATAGAGCCGGGGAAGTATAAACGGAAGGCCGAAATCCCGGCTTCCTCCGCCAATATCTGATCTACCTCGCGGTGGTGCAAATATTGACTGCAAATATTGTAAATCTCACCGGGGCGGCCCTTCTCAACTGCCAGAATCACCGATTTGGCAACATCTTTGATATAGGCTGGAAAGGTAATCAGCTTACCCCCATTGACCCCGACAGGCAATCCGCGCAGGGGGTCTTCAAAAAACAGCCGATTAAAGGCATAACGACCATAGGGGCCATAAAACGCACCGGGGCGTAGGATGACGACTGGTAAGCCTTTTTCGGTGTAATGACGCACGGCCAATTGTTCGGCGGCATATTTGGAGCGTTGATAGGCATCCATCGGATGGGCGGGGTGGGTTTCATCAATTTCATGGCTGGATTCGGGCTTACCGATGACCACAATCGTTGAAATGTGGACGAATTTTTGCACCCCCACTGCCAGTGCCGCATCCATCACATTGTTGGAGCCTTGCACGTTCGTTTGTTCAAACTGCTCACGCTTGCCCCAAAATCGGAAACGCCCCGCGGCATGTACTACAAAACGACAACCCTGCGCGGCCTCAAACATCGCAGCCCGATCTGTGACATCGGCGTGGATGATTTCGACAGGCAGGCCTTTGAGCCAAGTATGTTCATCTGGGTGGCGGGTGACGACCCGTACATGATAACCCGATGCAACCAACATCGGCAGCAGATTGTGACCGAGAAATCCAGTCCCCCCTGTGACCAGAATCATAGATTGTCTATCTTTTTAGTCGTCGCGCCCGGAATGGGGTGGCAGGGTAAGATGGAGTTTGTCCAATGGGCCGTCAATTGCCAATGGGCCATAGTGAGCAGGCAGTTCTTGAATATATTCCGCGATTTTCCAGCGGCGGACATGAGTATCATATTCCATTCTATAGACGATGACAGTGTCTTCCAAATGTTGCGTATGCACCCGCCGTTTTGACCAATAATGATAGGTCGCCAAACGGCGTTCGGTTTGATAATCCAACAAAATGCAGGCAAGGCCGTCATCTGCAAAATAACGTACCCGTACCCGATGATCGGCACGCAAAATATCAATGAGCCGGAGGGTATCCTGACGCAGGCGGGCATCAATCGTCGAGCGTTGATTTCTTAGATACGCACTGGTCATATATTTATCAAGGTCACGTGCATACGACACATACCCTTTGGGTAGGGTATTGATGGCGTACTGCACCCCTTCCAGATAATGTTGTACCACTTGATCTATCACTTCCGTTGGGGCAATCCATTCACTCTTATGACGTTTGCCGGGGTTGGCACGCCGCATTTTATCCAGCCACGGCGCAAGTTCACTTTGGCTAGAGGCGGCTAAAAAGCCAAGCACCATTGCTATCACGATGAGGCCCATAATAAATAGCGCCCAGATCATGATTTGTTCCTATAAAACTAGCGCGTCATCTATTGTAGCGTCTTATACCATTAATGTCGTGTACTGGTTCAACACCCGCCAAATTTTCCGCCGAATACGTTCAGGATAAATGGGTTTCATGACAAAATCCACCGCATTTGCAACGTTAAAGGCCAATGTCCGGTCTTTATCTGTATCTAGGGTGTTCAGAATCAATATTGGAATGCGCGAGAGTTCGGGATCATTCCGTACCGCTGCTACTACTTTATAGCCGTGCATGTCCGGCATATCGAGACTGATGAGCAGCAGTGCTGGGTCAACATCTTGGAGCAGAGCAAGGGCCTCTTGGACGGTGAAGGCCGAAACCATTTCCTGCCCCAATGCCTCAACCACTTCACGGACGGTGGCGTGGGTCTCCATTTCGTGATCTACACAAATCACCGTTTGCAGCTTAATCTTGGGTTCCAATTTGCGGACAAGGGGCTGATTTGGGATGTCGCCAAACAGCCGACCCGACACCAGCATGGGTAGTTCTTGGGAATTAAAACGCACCGCCTCCACCTTGAGTTTTGCCCCCAGATTGGTTAAGGCAGGCATGACCAATGTTTCAGCGTCCTCCGCCGAACCTAACCGCGAAAATGGCTCATCATGGGCGTGGATGATAATGACGTTGTTCTGCCGCTCCGAGGCTCGATAGCGGTCGGCAAGCCCAATCTCATCGAGCCGTTCCTGCACAATTTCTACTTGGCTCATATCCAAGCCTGTTTGCACAAAATAATAAACGGCTATCCCCAATGTTTTTTGCAGGGTGCTAGTGGGGACGACAATCTCGTTTTGGGGGTCTTCGTGCAGCCAAACAAACGAATCATCGTAACGGTCTATCACTCCCTGTGCCTTGAGGAGTTCAAGCTCCACATCTTCGATTTCAAAGCTGATGTCAAGACTGCTGTAGGTGCGTTCTGCCCCGGTGAGGAGTTCTTGGACACGATCCATGCCACGCTGTACCACCCATGTGCCATCCTCTAGGGTGAAAAAATAGTGGCGCGGAATCGGGGCAGAACGAGAATTCAATTACTGCCTCCGGTGGTGACGGGCTTGTATTCACCCGATAGATTCACAAAGTAGGCGTCGGCGGCTTTATCAATCAAATCTTTAGTCAATTGGGGCGGGCGATTAAGATAACGGGCGATGTCCAGTAATTGGTCAAGGATGTCACGTGGATGGACGGAACGCAGCGGGCGATTATATTTCAGATACCACTCTTGGATGAGATAGGCCAGCGCTTTTTCATCATAGGGCACACGCTTGACTTGGCACATACGTTTAAAGATTTCACGGAACTGCTCAAAGGTGGGATCACCAATCTCAATCTTGTGCGGAATACGGCGTAGAAAGGCCTCGTCTACCAAATTGGCAGGCGGCAGGTTGGTGCTAAACACAATCAACACATTAAACGGGATTTCGATTTTCCGTCCGGTGCTGAGGGTCAGGAAGTCAATGCGGCTTTCCAGCGGGACGATCCAGCGGTTCAACAGGTCTTGGGGGCGCATTTGTTGGCGACCAAAGTCGTCAATGAAGAACATGCCGCAGTTGGCTTTGAGTTGGAAGGGCGCTTCGTAATATTTGTTGATGGGGTCGTATACAAGGTCAAGCCCTGCCATCGTCAATTCACCACCGACCATAATGACCGGACGTTTGATCTTGATCCAACGCGGATCACGCCGGACGCCTGTCTGGGTGCGGTTGATTTCTTCGGGTATTTCGACAATTTCATGGTTGACGTTATCATAGACACGAATCACCTGACCATCTACGTCAATCGCATAAGGAAGCCACAAATCTTCGCCCAATACAAAACGGGCGGCGCGGGTGGCAAAAGTGGTCTTCCCATTTCCGGGTGGGCCGTGCATAAAAATGGCTTTGCCAGAGTTGATGGCAGGGCCGATTTTGTCCAGCATGGCGTCCCCGACAACCAAATCCTCAAAGGCTTTGACTAGGCCTTCACGCTGCACCAATGGGCGATTGTACTGTGCCTTGACTGCATAGACGTATTGGGCCAGCGTAACCGGACACGGGCCAGCATACATATTGCGTTCGGTGGCTTCTTGGGCTTTGGACGAACCTTTTTGGGAAATGAGGTATTCGTAAGAGGCTTCACTTATACCAGCCGCACCGCGCACCTCAATCCATTTTTCGCGTTTCATAAAATCAATCACGCGATCCACGACGCCGGTATAGGGCAAACACATTCGATCAGCAAGTTGCTGTCCACTGAGATAACCTGAAAAATAAATCGTCTTAATGGCAAGGTCGGTCAAGATACCCATGTTGAGTCCGGTATCTTCCACCGTCCGCATGGCTGGCGGATTCCATTGTTTTTTAGCGCCAAGCGAACCTGTTCCGGGTGAATTCATTGGCGGCTCTCCTGTGTAATGGGTTTATGATGGCTGGACAGCAGATGATAAATATTCAAAGAATCGTGCGCTGTCCTGTTGGTTATTATAGCAATGTAGCGACAGACGCAAAAATGGGTGACCTACCGCATCCAAATGTCTGACAATTGGGATGTCATGGTCGCCTAGATATTTCACAATGCGATCTGTCTCTTCGGTTGTTTCGGCGACCTTAAACGTCACAATCGAGCCATGTAGGGCAGGATCGCGGGGGGTGAGGATTTCATAACCGCGTGCATCCAACTCATCCATGAAATACCCCGCTAATTGAGTGGTATAGGTATCAATATGGTGAACCCCCAGTTCATTGATAAGCGAGAGGCTACTGACGACAGTGAAAATCCCCGGCACATTAAACGTTCCGGTCATGAACCGTAATGCCCCTTGACGCGGGGTCATAGCATATTTCAACCAGTGCTCCCATCCCTCCACGTTATTGCCACCCACAAATGAGGGCTGCATTTGTTCGGCGATGTCGGGACGGATATATAAAAAGCCAATCCCGGTCAGAGCCAGCAGTGATTTTTGCCCGCCACAGGCCAAAATATCAATATGCATGGCTTGTACGTCAATGGGAATATGCCCGATAGATTGGATCGCATCTACTGAAAACAAGATGCCACGTTCCCGACAATACGCGCCGAGGGCTGCCAAATCTGCACGTGCCCCGGTAAAAAATTGCATGGAACTGACGGCGACCAAGCGCGTATTTTGATCTACAGCGGCGTCTAGGGCTTCGACGGTTAATGTCCCATGCTGCGGCGGGACAATTTTGCAGATCACGCCTTGCCGTTCCAGCGCCATCCAAGGGTAGGCATTGGCGGGGAACTCGACATCACAAAAAATGATATTGTCGCCGGGACGCCAATCAATTGCACCTGCCACCAGATTGAACGCCAGCGAGTTGCTTTGCACTGGGCAGATGTCCGAGGCATGTTCGGCATTGATATAGGCCTTCAATTCATGGTGAAAACGCTCTAACATTGGAATGCCGTCCGTCCCGAAAAATTTACTGGCATTGTGGGCCATACGGTCAACCGCATATTGGGTGGCGCGGCGGCTGCGTTCGGGTAGGGGGGAGATGCCCGCATGATTGAGATAGGTCACGGTCTCAGTTAATGGGAATTCGTCACGGCGGAGGGTGGTAATATCGTAAACGGGGGTTACAGAAGTAGAAATCGTCATGCAAAATTTTCCTTCGTTGTCAGCCAAGAGTTGAGCTTGCGCCATTGATTTTAACGCGCTGCTCTGATATAACCTAAACCGCCTTTATCCACAGGGGGATATTCATCGGTAAATTTATCTTGAGAGGTCATTATGATCGAGCATATCCATTGGTTAGGACATGCCAGTTTTCGGATTGACGGGCCGACCTGTATCTACATTGACCCCTTCCGTATTCCTGCTGACTGCCCGCCTGCTGATGTTATTTTGCTCACACATGAACATTACGACCACTGTTCACCTGCTGACATTGATCGCATCCTCGCACCCCACACACGTATCATTGGGGGAGAAGGCGTTGCCGAATTTTTGAAAGATGAATTTCCGGTAATGGTGCTGCGGCATTGGCAGAGTGTGAATGTGGGCCGCGCTAACATCAAAGCTGTTCCCGCTTACACCTATACCAATCATCATCCAGCGGCGCGAGGTGATCTCGGCTTTGTCATTGCGATGAACTTTCAAGACATCTACTATGCCGGGGATACCGATTTCGTTGCGGAACTCAAGCGGGTACGCTGTGACATTGCGATTTTACCTGTCAGCGGTAAAGATGGCCTTATGACGATGGATAGCGCCAAAGACCTTGTAAAAACGATGCGCCCCAAATATGTCGTCCCCAGTCATTTTGGCTCGGTGGAAGGTGGCACCCTGTTGGATGCCAAAGCCCTAGAGACCACCCTCAGCGATGTAGCAAAAGTGGTCTGGTTACAGGCGACTGTTTAGGCTAGGTCTGCTAGTTGAACTAAACGCCCTGTGTGTGTGTTGGGGTCATAAATCCCGAAAGATGCCACCCCCGTGCCGGGATTGGTCATTTCCAACAGCGTGCCGGGGTTCATGCTCAAAACGTTCCCCACCAACTCGACTTTGGCGATGTGGTTATGACCATAGAAAACCACATCGTAATCCCCACATTTGACCAATGCCTCAACCAATTTGGGGGCTGTGCCGTGATAGACCGCGATACGTTTGCCATATTCATTGAGGGTCAAGAAAACATCTTCCATTGTCAGGCGTAATCCGGCTGTTCTCACCTGATCGCCTACATTCCGATGTCCCCATTTCTCCGCATCATTGTTGCCAAAGACCCCATACAGAGGTGCGTTGAGTTTGGTGAAGTAGCGCAGGGTAAAGGGCGCGACCCAATCTCCGCAATGGATGACCAAGCCGACCCGCTGCTCATTGAAATAGGCCACCACTTGATCGAGGTAATGCACTTGGTCATGCGAATCGGACAGAACACCAATGAGGGGATAAGAAGTCATTTTAGAGGTCTCCTGAAATAAAAAGGACGGTTGTTTAGACCGCCCTCTGATAATTTGAGAATGTTTTAGGCTGCCGTAGCAGTTTCAAACTCTAGACCGTTGTCTGTCCACTTTAAGGTCGTGCCTTTGGTGTCCACAATCACAGGGCGGGCTTCATGGCGAACGGCTTCTTCAGTGACGACGACTTTGGCGATGTTTTTGGTAGAGGGGATTTCAAACATCACATCCAGCAAGACGCTTTCCAAAATCCCGCGTAGGCTACGTGCGCCTGTTTCATACTTCATGGCAAGTTCGGATGCCGCACGAAGGGCCTCATCCGTGAAAGATAATTCGACGTTATCCAGCGCGAATAGGCTTTGATACTGTTTAATCAGCGCGTTTTTGGGTTCTTGCAGCACACGAATCAGTGCCTCTACTTCCAGCGGTTCGATATGGCACAATACAGGGAGACGTCCCACCAATTCAGGAATTAAGCCAAATTCCATCAGGTCATCGGCCCGAATGTGCTTCAATACATCCGATTTGTTGCCGGAACTGCCGGGGCCGCTGGTCGAGCCAAAACCCATCGCACCCTTCACTCCGATACGATCTGCAATCACTTCTTCGACGCCGGAGAACGTGCCTCCACAGATGAACAAGATGTTGTCGGTGTTAATCTGGATGAATTCTTGATGGGGATGTTTACGGCCACCCTGCGGCGGTACATTCGCCAGCGTCCCCTCAATAATCTTGAGGAGGGCCTGCTGGACACCTTCACCACTTACATCACGGGTGATGGAGGGGTTGTCGCCACTCTTGCGGGCAATCTTATCAATTTCGTCAATGTAGATGATGCCTTTTTCGGCTCGGCTGATGTCAAAGTCGGCGGCTTGGATCAGACGCAGTAGGATATTTTCTACGTCCTCACCTACGTAGCCCGCTTCCGTGAGGGCAGTGGCATCGGCGATGCAGAAAGGTACATCCAACAGACGGGCTAAGGTTTGAGCCAGCAGTGTTTTTCCGCAGCCCGTTGGCCCCACAATCAAGATGTTGCTTTTTTCGATCTCAACATCATTGAAATTGCCACCAGAGTTGATGCGTTTGTAATGATTATAGACCGCTACACTGAGAATGCGTTTGGCACGGTTCTGCCCAATGACATAATCATCCAGATATTTTTGAATCTCACGTGGAGTCGGAATAGACTCGATGTGAAATTCGCTGGTGGTTACTTCCTGACTGAGGATGTGTTCACATAGACGCACACATTCATCACAAATGAATACGCCGTCTGGCCCTGCAATCAGGCGATTAACTTCATCAGGCGATTTGCCGCAAAACGAGCAACGCGGCGGCCCACTTTCCTTGTTCATGATCTCGTCTTATTTATGATTATTCTTGGTTGGCGGTTCGAGAATGGTGTCAATCAAGCCATATTCCAGAGCTTGTTGAGCAGTCAGATACACGTCACGATCCGTATCTTGTTCGATACGTTCCAATGGCTGACCCGTCGTTTCCACAAAGATGCGGTTCAGCAAATCGCGCTGACGCAGGATTTCGCGGGCCTGAATTTCAATGTCAGTTGCCTGACCACCACCACCGGACTGCCATGGCTGGTGCATATGGATGGTCGCGTTGGGCAGGGCCATACGGCGGCCTTTGGTGCCACCCGTTAGCAGGACGGTACCAAAGCTGGCGGTCAACCCGACGGCCACGGTACGGATGGGGTTGGTGATGGAGCGCATGGTATCCAGAATTGCCAGACCGGAATAGATCACGCCGCCGGGGCAGTTGATATAAATCTGGATTTCTTTTTCGGGGTCTTGCTGATTCAGATAGAGCAGTTGGGCCACAATCAAGTTGGCGATTTGGTCGTGGATTGCGGAGCCAAGAATGATGATGCGTTCCTTCAAGAGCAGTGAGTAAATATCGTAGGCACGTTCACCACGTCCACTCTGCTCGATGACCATCGGAATAACACCACTATAGATTTGCGTTGGGTTCATATGTCGTCTACTGCGTCGTTGTTGCCGTAATCAAACAGGCAAACTTCGACGCTTTTCTCCCTTTCTTGTTGATACCCTATAGACACTCTAACGTTACATCACCTTACTCAGTGGCTTCGCTGGCGGCCCTCTCAGCAACTTCGGAGGTTTCTTCAGCCAGCCCGGTGGTAGATTCATTTTGGCCCGCGTCGGCCTCATCTGGGCCAGTTGCAGGATTTAACCCTTTAGCAATGTCAATCAGGCGGCGGATAGTGCGCTGCGACACGAGGTCAATAGCAAGATTGCGCCGATTTTCGTCTTGGTACAGAAATTGACGGAACATCTCGCTTTGTGCGCCAAATTGCTCAAGGCGTTTTTCAATTTCGGCATCCACAGCGGCGTCATCCACCGTCAAGCCTTCTTGGTTTGCCAATTCGCTCATGATAAGAGAGCGGCGCAACCGATCAACGGCTCGTTCGCTATAGTCTTGGCGAAATTCATGTTCAGGCTTATTGATGAGTTTGAGATAATCGGTCAATGGCACACCCACCCGTTGACGCAGGCTTTGATCTACATCGTTGAGCATGTCGTCAATGTAGTCTTCCAACATCAAATTGGGGTAGGTGATTTCGGCAGTTTCCAATAGTTTATCAACAGCCTTGACGAAATATTCTTCATCGGCCATGCTGACCATTGCTTCGCGCAGATCTACGCGCAATTTATCACGCAGTCCGTCCAACGTTTTCACTTCGCCGTTGGTGGCAAGTTCCGCCAGAAAATCGTCCTTACCGGGCAGCGTCATGCTTTCGACTTTGTTAACGGTGATTTCAAAATTGACAGGTCGGCCTGCTAGTTCCTTATTTTCTTCATCTTCAGGGATGCTGAGGGAGAATGATTTTGTTTCTTCTTCCGCCAGACCCACCAACTGTGCCGAAAATTCGGGCAACAAATCGCGCTTGGGGTCTTCACGCAAAATCACTTCATAATTGGCCTCATCCATAAACACTTCGGCATGGTCATGTTCTTCGCCTTCAGCGTGTTCATGGTCGTGCTCATGTTCATGGCCTTCGCTGTCGGCAAAGACCCCACGAATCTTGAGCATCACCTTATCCCCCATTTGAGCGGGGCGTCCGGCGGCTTCGGCCACAGCCAAAGTTTCACGGGTGCGATCTACTGCATTTTCAACCGCTTCTTCCGTGACATCGGGTTCGTTGTAATCGAGACGCAGCGCACGATAATCGCCTAATTTAACTTCGGGGCGCTTGGGGACGATGAAGGTCAGGGTTAGCCCATCTTCCACGTTGAGGTCGGTAATCTCACCTGCTGCATACGGTTGAATACCACTTTCGTCGAGGGCTTTGCCATAAATATCGTCGCCAATATCTTCAATGGCTTCACGAATCAATCCCTCGCGGCCCACCAAATTGAGTACCACATGATAAGGGGCTTTGCCGGGACGGAAACCGGGAATGCGTAACTCTTTTGAGACTTTGCGGGCGGCCCCACGCATGGCCTGTTCGACCCGTTCGGGGTCAACCTTCACCTTGAGTTGCGCGGTATGATCAGCGAGGTGTTCGACTTGCAGTTCCAACGTTTGCAATCCTTAAAAATGGGGTCTATTGACTGTTAATGGATTCAGTATTATACACGCCCTGTAAAGGGGTATCTAGCGCGATTTTGCGTTCTGATAAACTTTTTATATTGAGGTGAATAGAGCAACAAGAGGGCCTAAATGGAGTAGAAAAAAGTATGGTGCGGAAGGTGGGACTCGAACCCACACGGATTACTCCACATGATCCTAAGTCATGCGCGTCTGCCAATTCCGCCACTCCCGCGTGGTTGTGTAACACTATAGCAGAAAGCCCTGTCCCTGTCTAGGCTGACAGCCTAGATACCGTCGGAATCAAGATCGGCGATTGGCAACAGCAATGAAAATATACTGCCTTGTTTGGGGCGACTTTTCAGTTCAATATCACTACCCATCCCGCGTGCCAACATGCGGGCCAATGCCAAGCCAACCCCTGCACCGTTATAGCGTTTGGCCGTGCCGCTGTCCACTTGAAAGAACGGCTCAAAGATTCTTTCTTGATATTGTTTGGGAACGCCAATACCCTCATCTTTGACACTGACGCGCACAAACGAATGTCCTAGATGATTTTCAAGACTTGTAAAGATATAGACCGGGGTATCATGTGGGCTGAATTTGAGGGCATTATCCAGCAGCAAGATTAAAATGCGTGAGACGGCTCGGCGATCTGCAAATACGGGCAAGATTTCTTCTGGCACAAACTGAACGCGCCTAAAATCGTCGCGGTGGGACCAACTGCGGCGCAGATTGTTGATCGCTTGATGAATCGCGTCATTGAGCATGGTCGGGCTGGGTTTTAGATTTTCGACCAGATGCAGTTCCGAAATGTTACTTACCAGTTCCTCCATGCGCGTGACTGCCCCGGTTGCCATGCGGGCGATGGTTTGGTCGCGCTCAAAACTTGATACTTCTTTAATCACTTCTACAAGCATGGAGACAGCGGTTTTAATTTGCAGCATGGGCGTCCGTAATTCATGATTGACGCTTTCCATGATGTGATTTTTTAAGACCTCGGCTTGTTGGGCCATCTCAAGGGCACGTTCCAATTCAAGGTTTCGTTTGCGTAGGTCTTCGGTTAGATCTTCATTTTTCTGGATGAGATCATCCAATTGAAATTTGGTTCGCAACAGGGCCTGTACCCGCAATAGGAGGTCTTTTTCGACAACAGGTTTACGCAAATAATCGTCTGCACCGGAGAGCATCCCAGCCAGTCGTTGTCGTTCGGCCTCCACTTCTGTGACAACAATGACTGGTAAATAACCAAGCGAGGCATCGCCGCGAATCCGTTGACAGACGTCTAGACCATCTAAATCGGGCATCGAGAGGTCAAGGATTACCAAATCGGGGCGCAGGTGAAAGATGATTTCGAGCGCGTTGCTACCACTATAGGCCACGCTGACTTTATATCCCATGCGTTCCATATACGCCTGTAGGTTGTGAGCTTCTTTGGGGTCATCATCCACAATGACAAGATGAGGCGGCTCATCACGAATTACAGCATCCTCTAGGCTTGTGGCAACTACTTGTACCATGTCATTAACCTTGTAACCATGCGCGAATTTAGAGCGTGTATTGTATGCCGAAAATTTTTCGTTGGAAAACGATACCCCTAGCGTACTCCTTTTCGTTTGAAAATGGCTTATTCACACTTACCAAGTGTTTGGCAAAGTTGGTTAATATGCAGGCGATCATGTCGGGCGGTAAAGGATGCCATCTCCAAAAAGTTGGTTGGGCCGAACACACTATGCCGCGCTGGACGACCCCACGCCTCGGCAGATAGGCCATTGAGCAATTCCAGTGTGATGGCCCGCTCGGCTGCAAATTCGAGGGCAACATTTGTTCCGTCCAACCCGTGTAATTGCTGTTCACCGGGGCGGGGCGGGGACGGCGGTGGCACAAGGAAGGGATCATCTTCGCGCAAAATCCGTTCCAGACGGGGCCTCTGCACGCGGGATTCGCTGTCGCGTAGATGCACCACAATTTCCATTGGAGACCATTCGTTCGGGTCAGGTCGCTGATGCCAATAGCGAGTCGGAATTTCGCTGACCATGCCCAACAAGGCACTGATATTGCCCATCATGCGGGGGGCGATTTGGTTTGGTACAAGCGGCTTGGGGGTCATGCCTTGCAGCCAATTTCCCTCGGTGATGAGTCGGAAAAAGTCGGCGAGTGTGCCTTCACCATCCGGTTGTACAGATTCTTGGTGAATATCTAGGCCTTCATTATGAGTATTGCGAATCCAAAAGGTGTTGAGACCCGCTTGCGACGCCCCTACCATATCATTGACCCAATCATCCCCAACCATAACTGCTTCATCGGGTTCAAAACCGAGCCGCGTCAAAATCTCCTCGTAGTAATGGGGCCATGGCTTGGAATAGTGCATATTGTCCAGCGAGGTCACAAACCAAAAGCCCGTTTCCGGTATTGGCAGACAGGCCCATTCGAGGCGTTGTTCAACCGCCCGATGCTGAAATAGGGGATTGGTGGCGACGGCGACGGCAAACCGATGATCCAATAGCCATTTGACAACTAGCGGTGCTGTCTCAATAGGAGTCGTTACCTGCTTCAGTGATGGATGCACTTTTTCAAAAAAGGTTTTCATTAAGTCTTGATGGTCGGCAAGGGAAAGCCCAGTGACCTCTTGGAAGGCTGAGTAAAAAACCTCTGAATTCAGCCGCAACGGGTCGCAATTTTTAATGACATTGCGAATTCCGTTAATAATTCCAGCTTCCAATTTATCCACCGTCAAAGCAGGAAAGGCCTCTGTCAACAAAGGCAGCAAGGCTTTTTTGTAGTGTTGGACAAATTCATTGGCAGGATTAGTCAGCAGGGTGTCATCCAAGTCAAACAGGATGGCTTTAATCATCATTTTCATCCTGTTCTAACGCCTGTGCGAACAATTTTAACCCCGGACGCTCCTCGTTACATTTTAGACAGCCGATGTAGGGGTCTTCAATTGGAATATCATGCCGATCGCACCATGCCCGCACCAGCATTTTGCGTCCAAATCCGAGAAAGGTCTGTTTAATCGTCAGTTCCAGCTTGAGATAGGGACTGGCATTGGCTCGCAAAATCTCTGGCACAGGGCACTTGACACAGTATTCAGGTTTCCAGTGGGCCGAGGCTTCACTTTTAGGAATACGGCATTCTTCCACCTCACGCCCACGAAAATAGTCACTGTAGTAAAAGGCACATTCACGGCCATCGGGTGTTCTCATAGCAGCTTTTTATCCTCCCCGAAAAATTAGCTCGTACCAATATAACGAATCACCGCGTCTCTAAGCAAAAACAAAGAGGCATTGACTGCCCCTTTGCTTACATTTCTATACACTGAAAGTGGAATATTGGATTTAGACGCGGGTGACGTAGCTACCGTCTTCAGTCTTGATGCGGATTTTGTCGCCGACATTCACGAACAGCGGCACCATCACTTCAAGGCCTGTCTGCGTTTTTACCTTTTTGTTGGCGTTGGTGGCCGTATCGCCAGCTATCGCCATTTCCGCATCTACAATTTGGTGCTCGACAGTGCTGGGCAGTGAGTAGTCAATGATTTCATCCTGCCATTGGTTCAAGACCAACTTCAGGCCTTCGATGAGATAGAGGTAGTCGTCGCCAAAAATATCGCGGCGGAGATGGGGTTGGTCGTAGGTTTCCAAGTCCATGAAGGTCAGAAACTCATCGTCGGCATATAGATATTCGACCTCACGGCCTTCTACCCGAATATCTTCTACCCGGTCACCAGAGCCAAAGGTCATGGTCGTTACCGAGCCGCTGCGGAGATTGCGGACAGTCGTGCGAATAGTCGCATTACCACGCCCCGGTTTGTGATGGTGATAGTCAAGCACTTTATAAATTTCGTCATCCAAAGTAAAGGTCGTGCCCTTACGCAGTTGATTCACGTCAATCATGGGATTTTCAATTATGCCCTTAGGTTTTGATTTTTGCGTTGCGGATTTTATTATAGCAAAAGGGAAGTCAGGAGCGTCAAGGCCGATTTGTGCGAAAAAACAAGGAGCCGGGGGGAATTTGCATCAAGTGAGTCCCCGTCCCCCGGCCCTACGTTATATATACCTAGTTATGGATTAAAAGGTTCAACCGCTTGGGAAAATGCCTTTCCTAACGTCGCGTTCCTTCGAGTGGAGGGCGATCATAGGCCGCCAATAGACCATCCAATAGTAGCCGATAGATGCGCCGTTCGATGACAAAGAACGTTGCACCCACCACTGGAACTACCGCACAGGCCACGATGATGAGCAGTGTCCATGTAAAATGAGGCGGGGGCCAACGCGGGATTTGCATAGCGACCCAATAGGGAAACAGCAATGAGATAAACGTCAGAGGCCAGCCGATACCGCGTGAAACAAAGACCACCCGTGATAGCTGTTCGTGCCCCTCGACTTTTTCGAAGTGCCCTTCAAGCCGTGTTAAGAAGGGCCGAATCCACTCGTTTTTTTCCCAGCCCTGAATCGCTAGAACAAAACGACGACGGGCATCGGCTTTTCCGGCTAGGTTCGTTTCAAGCCCGACACTGCCGGGGCCACGTTTGACAAATTCTGCTACATACCGATCACGGGTTGCTTCAATTGGCATTTCAACCACGAAACTATTACGCACGTTTCATCCAGTCCTTTGCTGCCAGTGGTAGTTTTGCCAATGGGCCGCGTTGAATGGTGCATTCGGGCAAACTCTCAATGAAATGTTTGCCATAGCGTTTGCTGGTGATACGGCTGTCAAAAATCGCCACCACCCCCCGATCTGTTTTGCGCCGGATTAGCCGTCCAAAGCCTTGTCGGAAGCGCAGGATAGCTTCGGGTAGGGCATATTCCAAGAAGCTGTTTTCAAACGTCTCGGAGCGGGCCGCAAAAATCGGGTCGGTAGGGACATTAAAGGGTAGGCGGGAAATCACGAGGGCCTGCAAATCGTCTCCCGGTAGGTCAATACCTTCCCAGAACGAGCGTGTTCCCAACAACACAGCTTTTTCGGTAGATTTGAAGCTGTCAATGAGCAGTTGGCGGCTGCTGCCGCTGGTCTGGTCAAATACGGTGATGCCTCCCAACGCAAGACGAGCGGTAATGGCTTGGGCGGTTTGGCGCAGTTGGGTATAGCTGGTAAACAACCCCAGTAAGCGGCCATCCAGTGCGCTGGCAAGTTCGATAATGCCACGCTCAACCATCAGTTGATAGTCGTTGCGCCCGTTAATCGGGTCGGGCATGTCGGTAGGGATATAGAGCAGTGTCGAGCTTTTATAGTCAAAGGGGGATTCGACAGTCAACTCATCCACTTCCGACGGGGCGGCGTCCAAGCGTTCGCGCAAGTAGTCGAATGACCCGGCGGTACTCAGGGTGGCGCTGGTCAAAACCACACATTCTTTTGGCTCCCACAGATGCTGTTGAATCAGTGGCCCAACATGCAGTGGGGCAGCGTTGATAGATACGTAATCATCACTGGGGTTAACTTCGCACCAATAAATGGTATTGGGCAGGGGGTTATCGGTGAATTGCTCAAGTTGTTGATGGATATTTTGCAGATGGCGGGCAGCGGTTTGGGTGCTGCTGAGGATGTCCTCGTAATCTATGATTTCATACTCCTCAAGGGTTGCCAATGCTCGTGCAATATTTTCCATCGCTTTGCTGATGACGCTGGTAAACTCACTTAGATTTGACCAGACCTGCTGCACTTCGCCCCAATCCTCGCGGTCACGCGATTGTTCCGTGATACGGACATTGACGAAATACTCACTGCCTTGAAATTCGTCATTACTGCGTAGGAACAGCACCAGTGTATAGAAATATTGGTCAACATGATGGCTCATGACCTTGACCGCGTCCGCCACGACCCGCACATAATCCTTAATTTGGGTGTTTTTGCGCTCCGGGATTTTGTCTTTGATGGCGTTGAGAATATCCGACAGCAGACCCTTTTTCATATCGCCCAGATCAGCAAAACGGCGGCGCAGGCCATTTCGATCTAATTGCGATGACAAGCCATCGGTGGTGGCGGCTTCCAAATGATGCCCTTCATCAATCACCAGATAGCGATAATCCGGCAAGACACGGTTGCCAATGTTGACATCGCTCAACAGTAGGGCATGGTTGACGACCAATACATGCGCGGCTTCGGCCTGTTGGCGGGCTTTATAAAATGGACAAGCTCCACCCATTTGTGATTCGCAGCGATTCAGTGTGCAGCCTTCATCTTGGGCGGAGAGTCTTGCCCATGTTTTTTCTTCGGCAGGCCCCCGCAGCGTGATTTCGCCACGATCCCCGGTATCTGATTCCAAGAGCCACACCAAGATTTTCGCCACCATGCGCAGTTCTTCGGTAGAGGTTGGCGAACGACGGCGCACAGTATGAAGGCGGCGGGGACACAGATAATTGCTGCGCCCTTTGACCACCGACATCTCGAACGGTACATCCAAGACATTTTGCAAGGTCGGCAGGTCTTTGTTGACCAATTGATCTTGAAGGGCAATTGTCGCGGTTGAAATCACGACCCGTTCGTTATTGGTGAAAGCCCAATAGATGGCAGGAATCGAATACGCGATGCTTTTGCCTGTGCCTGTAGGGGCTTCGATCATCAGATGATTGCCCTTGTTGAAGGCCTGTGTAATGGCACGCAGCATATCCACTTGGGGTCTGCGGCTTTCGTACCCGTCAATTTTTTGTGAGAGCAGTCCACCGGGTTCGATGAGCGAACCTAATGTTTGGGGGTTTATGTCAGTGCGATCATCGTTGGGCTTGAGCCGCTTCCAGCCTTTTTCGGCTTTTTTGAATGGCCCTGTGTCCAATTCAGATTCATTCTGCTGGTCAACCATCGAGGTTTTGATACGCAGATTAAGCGCCTCAATAAACGGAGCTTTGGCGTTCCACTGCAAATCCTGTGATGCTTGCACAATCTCTTTGAGGGTCGCCAGCGGGAGGGTAAGTAATTTTTCCCACAAATGCTGATACAGATTGACCGTCGCTATCGCATCATCTAAGGCGCGGTGGGCATTGGTCAGGTCTTGAAGATTCAGATACTCGGTCAGACTGGTGAGATTGTAACGGGGCGCAGTTGGAAACAGCACCGCGGCCAATTCATAGGTATCAATGGCTGTGTTGGTCTCGGCAAGGCGATACCGCTTTAGGAAACCCAGATCAAATTCGACACGGTGGCCCATCACCGGGCTAGTACCAATAAATTGGCCTAACTTATCCAGAATTTCGCGGATGGTTGGCGCACCATGTAAATCATCATCGTTGATGCCTGTAATCGCCGTGACACGTGGCGGAATTGGGATACCGGGGTCTACGAGTGAGCTAAAGGTTTCAAGGATTTTGCCATCAACTGATCGGACTGCTCCCACCTCAATGATTAGGTCGGTTGTGGGGTCTAGTCCTGTGGTTTCAAGGTCGAGCGTGACGATCTCACCACGCATCCAATGCTCCATTCTAGTGTAATGAGAGGCGCAGAGTGATATTATAGCACAGTTGGTCGGATGCTTGTACTGTGTCTCGGTTGATGCTATCCTGCTAAATAGGACACCAAAACACAGCCTCATTGACTATGGATAATCTCCCATATTAGGAGTTTCTATATGAGCGACTTAACAGGGCGTACTCTCGGAAAATATGAACTGGTGGAGCGCCTCGGACGTGGTGGCATGGCCGATGTTTATAAAGCCATTCAGCGCGGCATGGAGCGTTTTGTCGCCGTAAAGGTGATGCATGGACACCTTGCTGAATCAGAAGATTTTGTTGTGCGCTTCAAACGCGAGGCCCAGAGCGTTGGCAATTTGCGTCACCCGCACATCGTCCAAGTGATTGACTTTGATGTCGAAGGTGATGTGTATTACATGGTGATGGAATATATCAAGGGCGGCACGCTGAAAACCTATATTCAGCAAAAAGGCGCGTTGCCTGTTGATGAAGCCCTGCGCGTGACCGGACAGCTATCGGACGCACTAGCTTATGCCCATCAGCATGGCATGATTCACCGTGATATCAAACCTGCCAATGTCATGTTTACCGACAACAGTTTTACCCATCCAGTTCTGACCGATTTTGGCATTGCGCGGATATTAGGGCAGTCAGGCATTACCATGAGTGGGGCATTTATCGGAACACCCGCCTATATGAGTCCCGAAGCGGGGCGGGGGACAAAGGTGGATGAGCGCTCCGACATCTACAGCATGGGGATTATGTTGTATGAAATGGTGACAGGCACAGTTCCCTACGATGCCGATACGCCCTTTGCCATCGTGATGAAGCATATCAATGACCCCCTGCCTTCACCGCGCCGCTTTAATGTGAACTTGCCCAATGCGGTGGAAGTCGTCGTATTAAAGGCCTTATCCAAAGACCCTGAAGATCGTTATCAGACAGCGGGTGATCTGCGCAAAGCCGTCCAAAAAGCCCGCGAAGATGCCAAAGCCGAAGCTCCAACGGCAGACAGCCACAAATTATCTACGGCAGTTGGTGGCAAATCCCCCACTGAAATGCCGACTTATATACCCGACACTACTAGTAACAAAGAACTGCCGACCATCAGTCCACAACATGCCGCCGCTGTACCAGATACGTTCGCCAAAGAGAAAACACAACCTCCGGCAGCAGCAGCCAGACCTAAGATTCCCTATGTCCTTTGGGGTGGGGTAGCCTTGATCTTGGTAGTGGTGGCGATTGCCGCGATATTGGTGTTTGGCGGTGGGGAGGATGGCGACGACGATGAAGTAGTTTCTGCTCCTACCGCAACTCTTACAGTTGGGGCAGAAATGTTTACTCCCCTTCCCACAACTCCCGAAACCGCTGAGGCTGTAACTGAGGTGCCGACAGAATTGGCTACAGAACCAGCCGTCGTCACTGAAATCCCGACTGAGGAGAGGCCACAGCCAACGGTATTTGCGGGTGTGATGACCACCGAGGCTCCCCCGCTACCCACCGTTCCAGCTTCACAGACTCAGGTTGGGATCGTCCCAACGGTTGATTTGGATGCGTCCAGCGGTACAGGTGGCAACCCTGACAACCCTCCATCCGCAACCGAACCTGTGATGGCCCCGCCTGCCAATGCAGAGAGCGAAGGCCGTTATACTCAGTTCGTGCCGGATGACGACCCGGCAGTGATTGAGCTTGCCAACACCATTGACACGTTGGATTTTACGCAAGGGCTAGATGCGGCTTTTGCGCTGACGGAAACGGCCTTGCAGACCTACCCCGGCAACCCAATCTTGCTGGGGCTGCGTTCGGGTTTCTTGCTGCGATTGGATCGAGACTCTGAAGCCCTAGCCGATGCTGAACAGGCCGTTGCAGATTTTCCAGAGCACCCAGCAGGCTATTTGGCCCTCGCCAATTACTACTATAGTTCAGATGACTATGACTATGAGGTAGCTTTTCAGAATGTTGAAACGGCTTTGAGTCTTGCTCCTGACAATCGCACGACAGTATTCACCTATGGACTGGCTCTACTGGGTCAATCTCGACAGGACGAAGCCATTGAGCAATTTAACCGTGCTGAGGAGTTGGGCGCTCCGTTAATTGAAGTCCTTTCACGGCGAACTGATGCCTACTGGCAAAAGGGGGATTACGCCTCAGCAAGTGTTGACCTTGAACGCTTGTTAGAAATCCAAGAGACCCCTGAAATTCGATACAATTTGGCTGGCGCATACTTATTGACAGGCCGACCAGAGGATGCCATGCAAGTGATTGAAGGGGGCTTCGAGTTTTATGATACCGAGCCACGTTATTATGCCAATGCCGCCTATGTCGCGCATTCGGCTGGTGATGGGGAGCAAGCTGAAGAATGGGCAAACACGGCCCTCGCTTTGGATGGTGACATGACCACTGCCCGCTATGTGTTGGGGCTATTAGCGTTTAGTCGCGGTGAGTTTGAAGTGGCTGAGGCCCGTTTCCAAGAAGTGGCCGACGCCGAAAATCAAAATTATGGATATCCCTATTTGAATCCAACGTTTGATCGCCTTTTACCGCTTGATCAAGCCCGTACGGCCCGTGAATTAGGTAAGGTTGATGAGGCACTTGAGTTCTATCAAATGACAATAGATGATACGGGTTGGTGGTGGGAGATACCCTATTTGGAGCAGGCTAGCCTGTTTGTAGAACAAGAGAATTGGGATGCTGCCGCTAGGGATTTCCGCGAGGCTTATCGGATAACGGAAGGCTTTGATTCACACGCAAAAGTGGTTGAAGCACTGATGAACCAACCGGTGGAGGTCATTCGAACCGTCATCCGGCAGTGGCTTGAGGAGGATGGTAACTACGATTTGGCCCATGATTTTGCCGCCGAAGCCGAGGCCAAGTTTACAGATGACCATTTCTTGCTTTTCTACATGGCCGAAGTACACGTGCTGCGCGAGGAATATGATGCTGCGCTGGAAGAAGGTCAGTATCTAGTCGAAACTGCCCCTGACAGTCCGCTCGGTTATTTGGTGATGGCACATTACTACCGTCGGACGGAACAGGACAGCGATGAACAGATGTTGGCCTATGCACAGCAGGCGATTGACCGTGCGCCTGAAGACCCCATTATTGCCCTTGAGTATGCTCGTATCCTTAATGATGCTGATTTGGGTGACGCGGTGATTGAGGCCTATTATGATGCTGAGGAACTTGGGGCAGATCGGGCGGTAGTGCTGGATGAGCGCTCCAATTATGCGGCTCAGATTGGTGATCTTGATCAGGCTATCGAAGATGTCTTGGCGCTTATGCAAATTTGGACGGACGATCCATATCTTGTGACACGCTTGGCGGGATACTATCTGCGAGATGATGACCTTGAATCCGCCGTAGCGTTAGCCATCCAATACCAAAACATCGAGATGAGTGAAGACACCACCAGCAACTATTACCCTGATCTGACTTTCATCGCATGGTTGGATGAAGACCCCGATCTCGCAAGGTCTTTCCTCAATCGGGTGAATGTGGGCTATCGGGAAGAGCCAAAGGTCATTCTGATGAACGGGTTGCTGCTGCAACTAGATGGGCAATATGAGGAGTCGAATGCCCTGTTGGAGTCGCTCCTAGAGGTTGAAGTGTGGCAGTATGACTATCCATTCTTCAATCCCGAATTTAATCACTCGCTTGACCTTGAAATCGCACGGAATTATATTGAACTCGAACAGCCCGATGCGGCGATTGCTGCGTACCGCCGGGCGATTGAGCGTTATTATGGTTGGCTGACCCCTCGCCTCGAATTGGCCGATGTATTGATTGCGACGGGTGATAATGAGGGGGCACGGGCTGAACTGCTCATCGCATTAGACTTGGCCGAAGAAGAGGAAATTCGGGAGAGTATTCGACAGAAAATTGTTGAACTCGGCCCTGCGCCTGCAAATTAATTACGGAAAGGGACATCTACTTGAAAGGGAATTATTATCGGCTTTCAGTGGCCTTTTGGGTGATGGTGCTGTTGTTGGCGGGATTGACCGCGTGTAAAGAGGATAAGCCGAATAACGAAGATGATGTGTCGGGGGTACAGGTGGCAACACCTATACCAGATACCCCGCAGCAGGTCATTACCGTCGTGGTGACGCGCACGCCCACGCCCATGATTACTCCCAGCATCACCCCTACGCTCGATTTCCCAGCCTATCGGGTAGCGGGTACTTGGTATTTGTATATCCGCTTTGACCTTAATAACACGGCTATCGTGCAGCAGTTGGGTTATTCGGCAAGTGCCACCCTTGAGGTCACGGATTATGCGGTAGTGACAGGATCGGGCATGTTGATGCCAACTCCCTTTGATCCCGCCTGCGAAATTCGCTCGATAGACGCCGAAGGACTTGCTTTTAAAATGCACGGCTCATTGCGGCCTGATGGCGAACGGATTTTAATGGATGTGGAGATCACTCCAACCAACTATTCGGCAGTGGAAAATTATGAGGTGCGCTGCCCATCCGACAATGGTGAATGGCGCACGGTTTCCCAACCCAACCTGATTTGGCCTGTGTTATCCCAGACGGAACGGACAAAATATACCTTTGATCTAACCCAGTCGAGTTATACCGTCACTTTTACGGAGGACATCGCCGCGCGAACAGGCAACGTGATTAAAGGACTGCTGTCGGCGGAATTGATTAGTTTGCAGTAGGGCAAGAAATGGGGCGAGAGGGCAGTTCTTCGCCCCTACCAGCTAATTTGGTTGATGGGGTCTTCCCGCCCAACGTTAGCCCGACGTTCGGCTCCCAACTTATCATTGATCATATAGCCCTGATATTCGGCATTTGGATAGCCCAGCACTGTCCAGCCACTAAGCACCAGCGGGGGAACAGATACGCCTTTGGGACATTTATCACACGTCACCGGAATCCATTCGCCGTTATAGCGCCGCCCAAAATGCAGATGGGTACCTGTTGAATAACCCCCTTCACAGGAGGGATGGCCGAGTTTATCGCCTGTTTCTACCCGTGTGCCCGGTTTGACGACCTCTTGACTTGAGATATGTAAGTAGACGACTGTCCACCCGGTGTGTTCATTTCCATCACCATCGAGATCGAGGATAACATAGCCTTCCCCGCTTCGGGCAACGACGCCGGGGGCGACAGCAGTTACCCAATTGACAGAAATGTAACAATAGCCTTGCTGTGCTACCAATTCATCGGAGGGGGTGGGGGGCGCGAAGTCAACTGAGGCCCATGCGCTGCCAGAGTTATAACCGCCATGTGGCCCACCTGTAAAATACCATGTTTCGCCTTGTCCAAACGGGAACATGAGGGTGGGTTGTTGCAAATTATCGGGCACGAGCGGCTCTACTGCGGTGCGGAACGGGTCGCCGAACAGCGCTAAATACGTCTGGAAAAAGCCCTGTTCGCTGATGTCTATCTGATATTGGGCCGGGGTGCTGAATTGCGAGAAAAAAAATTGAACGGCGACGGTTCCCGCGTTTAATTCTGGGGCGAAGGTCACAAGCGTGCCGTCCGCAAAATTACTGGTCTCTAGCCCGCGATATTTCCAGCTATAGTAGCCAGCGTTCAGCGCATTTGCCGCCGCCAACAACTGCCGCCATAGGCCGACGCGATCCAGCGAGACGATGCCCATCGGATAATTTTGTCTGTCTTCGGGCGGGTTGGGATCGGATAACCAGCCACTTTGATATTCGATGAGGGCCAATAACAAACGTGGATTGACACTATAGTCCAGCGCGACCTGATTCACGAGTTCGACCCCACTCCACAGCTCTCCGCTGATTTCTTCGGAATAGACCCGCAGAAAACCGGGTTTCAATTTGACATAGGCCGCGACATCGAAATCCTTTACGGCAGGACTGTAGACCAATTCACTGTCGGGGATAGTCTTGAAGTTGGAACTTGGCGGGGGTGGGGCACTGGTATTGGCCGGAATCCGCAAGACCTGACCGACTTCCAAGATGTCGGGATTCGTCAGCCCATTCAGTGACATAATAGCTTGGGCGGTTGTGCCGAAGCGGGCTGCAATGACATTCAGGGTGTCACCGGATTGCACAGTGTAGCTTTGTTCACCGCCGCCACCGGAAGCCGCTACCGCCACCGGAGTATCAAATCGGGCCGGATTGGGCGTCGGCTTGATGGGGGTATCGGTTGGCGCACTGGATGTCTCAGTTGGCAGCAGCACCCCACCGGGAAAGGTTGCCGTAACATACACTACCTTCTCCGAACCGGGTCGAGTGCAAGCCAAGATTGCGGCTACCAGACCAAGCCCCGCCAGTAAGATGTAAAATGATCGTTTTCCCACTATCCCACTACTCACTCAATGCTTTGACTATCTTCGGAAACGCCACATCATACCGATAACTTGTATCGCGGTGGCCGTCTGGGAATTCTTCATATGTATGGATGATGCCATACTGATCAAGTTTACGATGCAGCAGGCGTGAACCAACCTGCAATTGATATTCATCGAAGCGCCCGACCTCGATAAAAATGCTTTTCATGGTTTTCAACGCGGCCTGATATTCTGGGCGGTCAATCATACGTACTGGGTCGAATTGCAACCAGTGTTCCCATACCTCTGGGATTATTGCTCCCGTTTCAAGATCAATGGGCGGGTCAAAGCCCAATGGTGAGGCTGGATTGGTCGTATAGGCCATTGACTGCATCACGGTATGAATCGCTTCCCAAAATGCCCCGCTCTTGGGTTGAATTTCGGGGATACGGGCGATAAATTCCTCAATCCCGCCCCATTTTTCAAGTTGTTGATGGAAATGCGACAGTCCGGGTATCGCGGTGTATTCCCAATACATATCGCCGGCCCGACAGCCAATCGCCCCAAACACCTCCGGGTGCTGCATGGCATTGACCAACGCCCCGTAACCCCCGCTGCTGTGGCCCAAAATACCGCGATGTTCCCGGCTTGCCAGTGTACGATAGGTGGCATCCACCAGCGGCACAAGTTCGTTAATCAGATAGCTGGAATAGCTCCCAATGGCCGAATCTAAATACTGCGATCCTCCAAACCGTGTCCAAGCATCTGGCAGGGCCACGATGATCGGCGGCATTTGTCCAGTTCGGATGAGGCGGTCAAGGCGCTGTGGCAGGGTCTCATCCCATTGATTCCAGCTAATATGATAATAACTTGTCCGTCCATGACTGCTCAACAGAAAACAGACGGGATACCGCCGTTCGGTCTGCTCATCATAACCAGCCGGAAGATAGACCATCAAGTCACGTTGGTGAGGATCGCCAAGCCGATTACCTTTGAGGGCAGCACTTTCAATCGGCAGCAAATCAATTCGGCTGGGACTTGTCATAGATGAGTTTTATCCTTGTAGGTGCGCAAAAAATTCCAGCACAGGATGAGCAAAATGACGATTCCTAGCAACGTGACAACTAACATCACACTACTATAACCATCCACTGTGATGTCTGGTATAAGCGCCGCTAGAAACGCCGCGATCACAATCACCACGCCATAGACCAGCAGCAATCGTCCTGAATAGGCATTGGCATCATACCACAAATCAGCATTGTGCAGGGTGCTTGGGGTACGGAAGCCATACCATCCATTGGGTTTGATGCGTCGCTGCATTAACGGAATCGCCAGCGCAACTAACAAAAGGCCCGTTCCCACAAACATCACCATAAGGAGGGTCATCAAAGGCGCTCCATCCACTACGACGTTCTCTTAATTATTGGATTTGGGTTGTACCTTGTCAATGCTATCCCTTTACGGTAAGATGTTGCCCGCCGAATTTAGTGATAACTCATCACTTTCCGTCTGGTACCCAAAGCCTCTTTTGCTTAAACCGGACAAACCCAAGGGAAGGAAAACCTATGAAACGATCTTACGAAATACCGTATATTGTGCCGACTGGTATCCCTGATGCCGAACAAAAAGGCCTCATCGAAAAGGTTGCGCATTGGCTGACGGATGCGGGTGGTGAAATCAAAAACACCAACCACTGGGGCCGCCGCCGCTTGGCCTATCCGATTGGCACCAACCGCGAAGGTTATTATCTGCTGCTTGAGGTTGAGATTGAACCCAAAGCAGTGGATGAATTCCAACGCAAGATGAACATTGAAGCCAATATCCTGCGTTATTTGGTGGTACGCAAGGATGAATGATCGGGTTGGTGGTTGAAAGAACCCAGTCCGTGAATTTGTAGAGTGCATCTCGTCCAAGTGTATGAGTTGAAGCGGTGAATGACATGGCCCGAGGACTCAATAAAGTCATGATTATAGGCCATTTGGGGCGCGACCCGGAAATGCGTTACACCCCCAGTGGTCGTCCCGTCACCAGTTTTAATGTTGCGACCACCCGCACGTGGACTTCGTTTGAAGGCGAACGGCGTGAGGAAACCGAATGGTTTAATGTGGTGGCATGGGGGCCTCTCGCCGAAATCTGCAATACCCATCTTAGCAAGAATCAGCAGGTCTACATTGAAGGTCGTCTACAAACACGCGGGTGGGAAGATGAAGAAGGCAAGCGGCACTATCGCACGGAATTGGTGGCCCAAGAAATGATCATACTCGGTGACCGTGTTGGCCCCCGTTTTACCCAACATCAGGAAGATTATCCTGAAGGGGATGACGAAAGCTATGGCTTTTAAGCCGTAGTCCCAAGAAAGCACTAAGCCCGCATCGCAGCGGTCAATCAATAAACACTAGAGGAGTGTATTCACATGAGTGACGATCCACGTCAACGTGACGATATGGATGATTTTGCGGAAGAGCGCCGTCGCCCGCGTCGGCCTGATTTTGATGATATGGATGATGGTGATGATGATGTCCGCGAACCAAGTCGGTTTTCGGGTGGCGCACGCCGTCGCAAGGGTTGCCCATTCCTTGCGGATGGTAAATGCAACATTGATTACAAAGACGTCGAGACGCTGCGCCGTTATCTGACTGATTCGGGCAAGATTCGTCCGCGCCGTCAAACCGGGGCCTGTGCCAAGTGTCAACGGGCGTTGGCGCTGGCGATTAAGCGTGCCCGTCATTTGGCCCTGCTGCCCTATGCACCGCAGCATGTCAACAGTGGTCGTGGTTAAGTGGTAAAAATTCTTTGGGGATAGAGTGACTGTCCCCCTTTTTTGTGCCTACGAGGAATTATGAGCAAAAAGGATACAACAGCTCGTGCCCGTAAGGTGCGCGAACAAGAGCTAAAGGCCCGCCGTTCAAGGGCCGAGCAAGAGCATTACATTCAGCGCATTGTGTTGATTGTCGCGGCGGTTGGTTTTGGGATCGCGGCATTAATTCTGGTCTACGCGCTGACCAACGACTACGTGTTCGTGCCTAGACAAACCATTACGACGGTGAATGGGACTGAGATCAAAACCAAAGACTTCCAAGAACGGGTGAAGACCGAACGTTGGTTTATTGCCAATGAAATTCGGAGCTACGCTTCGGTTGTTGGCGTAGATCAAGCTGTCGAACAGTATGGCAATGACATTTTGGCCCTGCGCGAACCCTCGTTGTTTGGTGGGCAGGTGCTGGATGATATGGAATTGCAGGTATTGTTAGAGAAAGAAGCCGAGGCACGTGGAATTGAAATTGACCGTGCGGCGATTGATGCATCAGTGGATCAATATGTGGCGTCGTTTTTGGTGAATCAACTGACTCCTACGCCTAGCCCGTCCGCGACGGAGCCAACGACACCCACTTCGACGCCGATTATTACCTCAACGGCTTCAAACACACCCACCATTACCAACACGCCGACTGAGACCCTTCAGCCGACAGCGGAGGGCTGTGCAGAGGGCCAAACGGATTGCCCGACGGTGACACCCCTGCCAACTAATACCCTGACCCTGACGCCAACCCCTACATTGGAGCAGACCTATACGCCGACGCCTAGCGACACCCCCGTTGCCCCTGATGACATCCGTTCAACGGTGACCAAACTTGAAGACGGTTTCTATGATGATGCTGAAGAAGTTGCCAGCATTGATCGAGATGCAGTGCGTGACATTTTCACATTGCGTGCTTTACGAACAGCCTTGCTCGAAGATGTGACCAAAGACCAGCCTACCCAAGAAGTGTGGGTCAATGCCCGTCATATCCTGATTCAAGTTCCTGAAGACCCAGCCCGTGTATTTACAGCGGAAACCTGCGATTCTGAAGAATGGGCACCCTACAAACAAGAAGCCGAACAAGTGTTGGCGGCTTTGAATGCGGGCGAACCCTTCGCAGCGTTGGCGCAGGCGGTTTCGGATGATGGCAGCGGCGCAAATGGTGGTGGTCTGGGTTGGAGTGCCAGCAGTGGTTATGTGCCCGAATTCAAAACGGCGGTTGATACTGCTGACATCGGTGCCATCGTTGGCCCAGTCTGCTCACAATTTGGCTTCCATGTGATTCAGGTCATGGAACGTGAACTGCGCGACATTACGAGCAGTCAGTTGCAGCAAAATCGCAGCACGGCCTATCAAGAATGGGAAACTGATCTGGTTGCCAATGCTGATATTCAGCGCCGTGACGATTGGGAAGACCGCACACCCAGTGACCCCAGCTATAACGATCTGTTGGGTAATGTCTTCCAATAAATCTTGACCCACTAGGGTAAAAATCAGCAGCGTACATTCGATGTGCGCTGTTTTTATTTTTGCGGGTAGGCGGCACGCGCTATAATTGCCCGCTGTTATCCATTTTAAAATTTCACCTTAGGAGTTGGACGGAAAAATGAGTCCACAAGAGACACGCGAAGGTCTTGCTGAAGCACTGGGCACATTTATGCTGGTTTTCGTCGGGGCAGGGACACTGGCAATGTCCTCCGGCAATGTGGTTGCCATAGCATTGGCCCATGGCCTGATTTTAGCCGCTATCGTAGCGACCTATGGGCATATTTCTGGCGCACACGTCAATCCCGCTGTGACACTTGGCCTGCTAGTGGGGGGCAAAATTGGCCCACGCAAAGCTGTCATCTATTGGGTAGCCCAGATTGCGGGTGGGTTGTTGGCGGCGGTTGTACTGCGGATTGCACTGCCCAGTGGCCAGGCGGGTGTAGGCACGCTGGGACAAACAGCACCGGGTTCAGGCGTGACCACCGGACAGTTAATCTTGATTGAAGCCATTATCACCTTCTTCTTGGTCGGAACGATCTATCAGGCATCAGTCTATAACAAGGGCGGTGCTGCGACCCCGGTTTTAATCGGTTTCACCCTTGCAGCGGCGATCCTCCTTGCTGGCCCATTGACCGGTGGTTCGGCCAATTTTGCGCGGACACTTGGCCCTGCTTTGGTCGCAAAAGATACCCAAGACCTCGGCGAAGTGCTGCAATATGCGATTGGGATTTTAGGCGGTGGTGCGCTGGCGGGGTTGCTGCACGGTGATCTGTTTGCGCTGCGTGAAGAACCCAAGACCCCTGCTGCCAAGAAGCGCTGATTCCTATCTATTATGCGATTACTGATCTGGGGCGCGAGTCCACTAGGGGGATGGCTCGCGTCCCGATTGCATCAAGCCCAATATGACGTTATCTGGTTAGCCGATACACTGCTCCCATTTCCATTGATAGATGGGTTGGAGTTGGTGTCGGGTCAATCACGCCAGAAAATAACCGGACTGCGTGTATGGACTGAGCCGCAAGAGGCGCTGACACCATTGCCCGAATGGGTGATTTTTGCTATGCCGGGGTGGGGTCTAAGCCGTGCTTTGACCACGCTTGCCATGACCGCCGCTCCCGAAAAATTACCCCATGCCTTATCCTTGCAGCCCGGAATTGGTAGCCTCGAAAAATTAACCAGCCTCTTAGGGGCGGAGAAATCCCTACATGCGGTCATCACCCGCGAATTTGTGTGGACGGATACTTCCATTGTGACAGATGGGGCGGGTGGTTTTGTCGTCAGTGAGCATCCCCAAGCCGCGTTTATCGGTGAATTGCTGCAACAGGCGGGATTGGGGAAACCGCGAACCGCTCCTGCTGATTCATTAGGGTGGAGCGATGTCTTTTGGCGACTCCATGCCAATGCTCTTCCCACTTTGCTGAATATCTCCCCCGCCAGTGTTTATGATGACCCCAATATTTGGCAACTTGAATATCGCCAACTTCGTGAGGCGATCATGGTGATTGACCGCCGAAACATCAATTTGGTGAATCTGCCGGGGATTCATGTGCCGCTTTTGGCATGGCTGGTGCGATTATTGCCCCCGCATTGGTTAGCCAAAATTTTGAAACGGCGAATTCGTCCACCAAGCCTGCGTGCTGACCTTGAACAACAATCGGGGCATAGTGATGCCGCCTATCTCAATGGAGCAGTAGCTCAGGTAGCCTATGGATTGCAACTCCCTGCACCCGTTAATCACGTCTTGGCGCTAAGTGTGACCGATGTGGCGGAGGGGCGAATCCAATGGTCGCATTTCCACAATAATTTGGACTACCTACAAACCCTTATTCGAGTAGCTTCTCGCCATGTTTAGTTCCTCACAGTGTGTTAAACGGTATGGCATGACACCTAAGTATCGTCTATACTTAATCAAATTGTGATTTGAATAGTTTAGGAGAATTTCAACACTCATGGAAAAAGCGACCTCGATTCAGCAGGTTTTTGACGCAATGCCCAGCCGTTTTAACGCCAATGCTGCTTCTGGCGTAGATGCCATTTTTCAGTTTGATCTGACAGGTGACAACGCAGCGAAGTATTGGGTTAAGATTGCCAATCAGCAGATGGAACTGCACGAAGGTGAAACCAGCAGCCCAACAATTACCGTGATTTCAAGCGCCGATGACTATCTCAAGATGGTGAACGGTGAACTTTCAGCCATGTCCGCTTTTATGGCTGGCAAAATCAAGGTCAAGGGCAATATGGGCTTGGCGATGAAACTGCAAAGCATTTTTGGCTTGGGTTGATTCAAATCATGACCGGGGCGGCCCCCGAGGTCGCCCAAGCAGTCAAAACCATTTTATTGAGGTGTAACCTCTTCCGTTGCCTCTGTTTCATCTCCACCCTCTACTTCCGGGTTGGCTTGGTCACTGTAAAACACAATCACATCCCGCAGGCGACTGCTAATTAGCATTCCCTCTTCAGCCGCTGTGTGCCCTTGTCCCTTTGTGTCAACGATGAGTATTGGCGTGCGCTGTAAGTTTAACGCACTGCCGCCAAATGCCGCGTTGAGGGCTGTCACCAATTCGGGTGAGGCCTTACCAGTGATCCACATAAACTGTTCGGTGGATTCAAATCCCTGCCCCTCGGCCCATGCTGTAAGGTCATCGAGTTCGTCCAACGGACTGACATTGAGATTAAGGTAGACCACTTCATATGCCACACTATCAAGGCGGAACTGGCGATCAGTGTCACGGGCAAAGGCTAACTGCTCTTGACAGGGTATACAGCCCAACGACATTGGCAGCAGAACGATAATCTTGCCCTCAAAACTGCTCAACGATTCCTCCTGTCCCTCAATGGTAGTGAAGGGCAGTTCCAACCAATTCCCCGGATAAATGATGTTGCCAAGAATATCATTCTCTGGGGCATCAGTGGCCGTTGGGGGTGGTTGAGGGCTGCGCAGGCGGATAGGGGCTTGCGTCGGTGGGGCGATGGAGGTTTGGTATGCGCTTAAGGTTTGTTCAAAGGATTGGGTGGCATTAGAAACAGCGTTACGGGTCGCGGCTTGTTGGGTTTCACCCAATTGCACAGCGTTATCAAGAACATTGAGGGTGCGACGTGGGCCGGGGGTTGGATCATCGTCCCCCAAACATGCGACCAATGTCAGCATCAACAGGGTGATGACGGCCCCAATTGAAAGAAATCTGGTTATCCGCATGGTTGTCTCCCGCAAATTGTGGTCAGCGCACCTGCACCGTCCCGATAATGAGATACTCTTGTGATATAGCACTATCTGTCAGAATATGCAAGATTTGCCCATCGGCAGAGTTATACACTTTGACGGCCAATGAATAGTCGCCATGTGGCAAATCTTTGGGAATTTTTAGTGCATGGCTGTCCAGCACCACCTGATTGGGCGTCCAAGAATTGGTGGTGGATTGTCCATTTTGTGGGGCACTGTCGTGTTGAGCGCGAAGGACATCATTGCCATCGAGCAAGAATACGGAGATGCTGTAACTAATGGTGAGCTTTTCGGCGGCGCTCCACCACAAACTGACGGTTAATGGTTCTCCTCGCCTAACCTCAAAGGCCGTTTTCACGCGATGTAAACGGATGGAATCGCCAAAAATCCCCAGAACCTCATCACTCGTCGGCAGGCGATCATAATGATACCAGTCAATCGGTGACCCAAGATGATAAAAGCGGCGTATGGCGGTTTGGGTATATCCGTAATTTTGATAGATGCTGTCCATTTCGTATGGCCCATCACCCCAATAGGCGACCCAGAAACCGTTATTGGCCTGAAGCAAATCTTGTACAGGCCCTTGAAAATAGATGCCGTAGTCAATACGCCATTGATTCAGCGAAATGATCTGCGTGTCAGGGGGTAAATAGCGCCGAAGATAATAACCGAGGGCTTTGTCGCCGCCTCGCACGTCCATCAAAACCGGCTCACCTGCTGGGTAATTTTGGGCGACATAGCGGGCCATTGTGCGCCAATCGGGTTGAACATAGCGCGAATCGGTGCTGGCAAGCCCATTCACCAAGACCAGTGCCGCAAGGATAACACGTCCGGGTGGACGAAAAGACACGATGCCATGCCCCGCGAGAATGGCAATGGGCAGCAGCAGCAGGGCCAAATTACGATCTGTCAGCACCGTCACCAGCGGATAGACCACAATCGAGATGGCAATCGGCACCCCCAACCATAACACCGGATACCACACAGCGGGGGATTGATTCCATTGCAGGCGATTTTTGAATGATAGGCTTCCGACCAATATCAATCCAATTCCCAAGATGACGGGCCTGCCTAAGTAATCAATGGTCAGGGCGTCAGCGGTATCCCACGATAAGGCCATAGAATGGAGGATGCCTTCGGGTCGAATCAATAATTGATGTACTGCAACGAAGGCCCAAGGCGTGAAGGCCAGCAGTGATAGACCCATGATGCTGAGTAAGTGCCGGATGCGCCTTCGTGGAGACAGTACCAGCGTGGCGTAGATGACCTGAACCGGCAAGATGAGGGTGGTGTAATAATGGGTATAGACACCCGCGATGATGAGCGCGGCATAAAGCAAAGTGCGTCGGCGGGCCGGGTTTTCCAGCCATAATAGAAATACGAAACTGCTGGCGGCCATCCACATAAAGGCGAGGGGGTAATGCCGTACTTCTTGCGAGAGCAAAATGTGTTTATCGGCAATCGCCAAAACTAGCCCTGCTGCGATTCCGGCAGATGGCGAGAATAGCTTGCGCCCAATACGATCTACCAGCGCGATGGTCAAAAGGGCCGGACAGACCGCCCAAAAGCGCATCGGAATTTCGGTGTCCCCCGCGACCTGCCGCCATGCACTGAGCGTTACGAAATATAATGGGGGGTGTAGATCATCTACTAAATTACGGGTGACAAGTGCTGGGCTACTGGGTTCGGTGAATTCAACCGACCACCCCTCATCGCCCCATAAGCCATTCGCGTCGAGGTGGTGTATACGCGGGTACGCTGCCAATAGCAAAACAAGCACGGAACCAAGCAGGGCCAGTCGTGATGGTAGTTTTTCTGAGTCTAGTTTTTTGGAATTTCGCTTAAACTTTAACATATCGAGTTGTGATGGAAAGGAATATTGTGGTGACACCTGAATCTTATCGTAACCCTGCTCATCAACGCCGCCTTATCATACCAGCACTTCTGACGGTATGGGGATTGTTATTCTCTGTACTGCTGGTGGTTAATTTGACCGCATCTGCACAAGGAGGCATAACCACGACCCCTACACCGTTTGGTGATGATTGGTATACGCAAACCACACAATGGGATTTGCCCTACTATTTGCCCGGCACCAGTGAGGGTGATGCCACATGGATGGTCAGCGAAAGCGAATTTGAAAGCTACTATCCTAACGGGTTTACTTTTTCAACGGTTGCCACCAGTGATAAAGGTCAGACCGTCCAAGCCTCAGTGATTTGGTCACATGTCCCCGGTAAACTGACTCGACGCGATGCCGAGATTGACACTCGAACGGGTTATGTCTCGATGCGCTGGCGTCCGGATGAATCTTTGCCGCCATGGGTCGCCGTCAATTTCTATTGGAGCTTCGCCGATAGTCAGGGCAATCGCTATCGCACCGACTGGATTTTGGGCAATGAGTATGCCGATTCTGGCGATGAATGGGAGCGCATTGAATCCGACGACGTGATTGTTTATATTCAATCGGGCTTGTCTGAAGAAATCTTGGATTTGACTGTGGCGGCAGTCGCAGAACAACATGAGACCTTTATCGCGGCATGGGGGGAACCTCTGCCCTATATTCCGCGCGTCATTCTCTTTTCCAACCAAACGGATTTCCAGCGGTGGCGGGATGCGTTCGGTGGCAGTAGTGTGATAGGGCAGACTTCCGATGACTGGGGTGCGACGGTGCAGGTTATTTCAGATGAAGATTCCCATCGCCTCGCCTATGGCACAGTGTTGCACGAAATTGGGCATCTCTATCAATTTCATATGGCCCCGGATGCTTTCCCGGCTGGTTCATGGTTTACGGAAGGCAATGCGACTTTTTTTGAACTCGATCAGCAATACGGCTATGTCCGGCGCGTGCGGAATCTGGCTCGATATGACGAATTGCCCATTTTGTTGGAAGGTGACGGCCCGATTTCTTTTGAAACAGGGCCAGACGGACAAGGGCGCTTGGGGTATGATATTGGCTACACGTTTTTTGTGTGGCTGACCGATACTTTTGGATTGGAAGCTCATCATCAACTTATCCATGAATTGGGGGCAGGCACACCCCGTAATGATGCCTTGCAGATTGTTACGGGCATGTCGCTGGTGGATATGGAAACGGCGTGGCGTGAATCGTTGGGAGCGGATGGCCCTCCGCCGACGCTGATTCCAACGCAACCTTATCGCTTTCCACCGACGGTGACGCCCTTCCAATATTCGACCAGTACGGCCCAGTAAATCTTTACCCATGTGGTTAGTGTGGGGTGGTTGGTTCAATCAATCGCCCCTTATGAAAGACAAGCCATGCCTCAAGCCATTTTGACCTGTGACCCGGATTCCGTTGACCTTGCCCGACATGAATTAAAGGAAGCTGCCGCAAATGCCCATATTGAAGAAATTTTGTCCCCCGGCGTACTGCTGGTTGAACTAGGGGATTCCTTTTGGGAGTTTGCCGAAAAATGGCATCAACAGCCGCCCATTTTTGTGCGCCATCTTTGCCCCGTCCAAGTGACCGTATCATTACATTCCAACCCGCAGGATTTAGACGACCTATTGCAGGCTGTCGCGGTGGAATTTAATGAATTAATTGACCCTGAACTGTCGTTTTCGGTGCAAACCCGTATTTTGACCAAAGACTATCCCCTTAAGCCTTTTGATGTGAACACCGCCCTTGCCAATCTGATTCATGAGTCTACCGATGCCCCACTAGATGTCCGTAAGCCCCTACAAATTTTGTCAGTAGTGGTCGCCCAAAACCCACCCGTTGCCTATCTTGGCCTTTCGCCAACGCTGCTGAATATCTCGGATTGGGCCGGGGGGATGCGCCGTTTTATGCACGAAGACGAACAAATCAGCCGCGCCGAGTTTAAGTTATTAGAAGCACTAGAGGTCTTTAAAATTGAACTACCTGTGCGTGGGTTGGCCCTCGATCTGGGTGCTGCGCCGGGTGGGTGGACACGCATTTTGCGACAAAAAGAGCAGTATGTCACCGCGATTGACCCGGCCCGCTTGGATATTCGGCTCAAGGGGGACGATGGGATTCGGTATTTACGCATGACCGCCCAAGCCTATCTCAAAGATGAGCCAGATTTTTATGACCTGATTGTCAACGATATGCGCATGGATGCTCGTGATTCAGCCCGTATCATGGTTTCCTATGCCACATTTCTCTATCCACACGGGGCAGGGTTGATGACGCTCAAATTGCCCGAAGAAGATCGGCAGCCTGTTCTTAAACAGACCTTCGATATTTTGCGCAAAGCCTATGTCATTGCCGGGGCACGTCAGTTGTTTCATAATCGCAGTGAAATTACGGTCTATCTGAAACCCACAAAACGCTAATGTTATTTGTTTGTAATCTATTCCATGCTAGAATATTGGGCCATGGTTACGTCAAGGTGGTAACACCATGAGTCAGCTAACACCTGATGAAGTGCTGTTGGGGTTGTTAGCAGTTCAACCGAGTCATGGCTATCAATTATTGGAGCATTTTCGTGACCCGGCTCGATTGGGGCAGGTCTGGAATTTAAGCACCAGTCAGTTGTATGCCGTCCTCAAGCGCCTTGAACAGCAGGGCCTAATTGTGGGGCAGGCGATTGAGGTCATTAATGCGCCAACGCGCACCGAATACACACTCACCGCAGCGGGGCGGGATCGTTTTGAAACATGGCTGCACAATCCATCTCCCTCCTCAAGTGTCCGGCGCGTGCGGGTCGAATTTCTGAGCCGATTGTATATTGCCCGTTTGCAGAATAGGCCGACAGCCGCATTGGTGTGGTATCAAAAAACGGCATGTATTACAGCTCATCGTCATTTACTGGCTCAATGTGACCAAACAGCACCGGGGATTGGCTATTTGGCAGTGGAATTGCAGATTGCCCAACTCGGTGCCATTTTGCAGTGGATTGACCGCTGCGAGCTTGTCCCGTTCCATGAGGAGAAATTAGATGAAACGTAATGCTTTGTCCATGATTTTGGCAGTTGCATTGGTGGCGCTTTTTGCTCCCCGTCATGCCCTCGCCCAAGACACAACCCTAACAGTTTTTGCAGCCGCGTCACTGACCGATTCCTTTGAAGAAATTGGTGAATCATTTGAGGCCGCCAATCCCGGAGTAAAAGTCGAATTTCAATTTGGGGCATCATCCGATCTCGCCGCCCAGTTAGCCGAGGGTGCGCCTGCCGATATTTTTGCGAGTGCCAATAATCGGCAAATGCAAGTAGCGAAAGATGCGGGTCGGATTGAAGGCAAAACATACACGTTCGTCAAAAATCGTTTGGTAGTGATTGTACCTGCCGATAATCCTGCTGGAATTGAATCCTTGCATGATTTGGCGAATGATGGGGTGCTACTGGTAGTCGTAGCGGAAGGCGCTCCGATACGCGATTACACTAATGCGATGGTGGAAAAATTGGTGAATGTGTCGGGCTATGGCGAAGAGTTTAAGACCACCTTTTTTAATAATGTCGTTTCTGAAGAGGACACCGTGCGGCAAGTTACGGCAAAGGTCGCATTAGGGGAAGCCGATGCAGGTTTGGTCTATGTTTCGGATGTCACCCCCGATATTGCTGAGGACGTTAAAACGATTGCTGTGCCCGACGCGTACAACACACTGGCGACCTATCCAATTGGCATCACCAACGATTCTACCAATAAAGAGTTAGCCCAAGCTTTCATTGATTATGTGCTCTCCGATGCGGGTCAGGATACCTTAGTGGCTTGGAATTTTATCTCAGTGCGAATTCCAGAAATCCCGAATACCGTCAGCCTACCTGCCGATGGCGCCCTGCATGTGGGGGGGCAGGTTTATAATCCACTCATTTTGACTATGGATAATCTACGGGCTTATCCCTCACAAACCGTCGAAGTGACGTATCTCAGCGGTGAGGATACTGTTAATGCAAGTTTCACAGGGGTGCTGTTGTGGGATATTTTGAGCAGCGCACAGGTCAATTTTAATGCCGACGTAGGCAATGATAAATTAGGCTTCTATATCGTGGTGACAGGCAGCAATGGCTTTGAAGCTGTCATTGCATGGGGTGAGATTGATCCTGAATTTGGCAATCAACCGATCTTGGTGGCCTATGAAAAAGATGGAACGGCTTTGGACTCTGCCCAATTGGTGGTTCCCGGTGATAGTCGGGGTGGCCGTTATGTAAGTGGTTTGGTCAGCCTAGAAGTGCGCGACGCCCCTTCTGTAGAATAGGATTCAATGGATATCCAAGAGACGAACGTGAGCCGGGGTGATGTGCGTGTCACCCCTTTTCACAAAATGCCCCATGTTTTGCAGGGTTTCCGATGGCTAATCAACCTATTGGGGAAAAGCGGCCTTGCCCTGTTGTTTCTGTTGGCGATTCTGTTGATCGCCTTGCCTTTAGGTTCTCTCATTTACCGCGTCTACCAAGAACAGGCATGGGAAGCGGGCGCCGACCCACTGTTGCCCCAAGCCATATCCCTGACTTTCCAGACCACTGCCGTAAGTCTCGCCCTGATTTTGCTGCTTGGCACGCCATTAGCCTATGTCCTGTCGCGGGGTCGCTTTTGGGGTCGGCGATTGCTGAATGTCCTAGTCGAATTGCCCATTGTGTTGCCCCCGGCGGTGGCTGGCTTCGCACTGTTGGTCACATTCGGCAGGCGTGGGTTACTTGGCCCGACGCTTATGGATGTGGGCATTCGATTGACCTTTACCCGCTATGCTGTCATTTTGGCCCAAACCTTTGTGGCAATGCCGTTTTATGTGCGTTCGGCCCAAGTCGGGTTTAATCATGTGGATCGTGAAATCGAGGCCGCTGCTTTAGTGGATGGCGCTTCACGCTGGCGTCGTTTCTGGTTGGTCACCCTACCTCTTTCCAGCCGGGCCTTGCTGACAGGGGCTTTGATGAGTTGGGCAAGGGCACTGGGTGAATTTGGGGCGACTATTTTGTTCGCGGGCAGTGCGCCGGGACGTACCCAAACCATGACGCTGTTGATTTATAAGACCTATCAGCAGAATATTCCAGCCGCCCTTTGGACAGCCCTGATTTTGATTGGTATTGCCGCCAGTGTCTTGTTTGTGGTACAGCTATTGAGCCGGGAAGACCGTGAGGATTCTGCTACGTCTCGTTAATCAACTGGAGATAGAGTTGGTTGACCCAAGTGTGAACGGCGTTTAAATCCCGCCAATCCCCCCGTTCCCCAAAGGTAATAATCAGTAGTACACGCCATAATACATTCAGTCGTCTAAATGCAACCGCCCCGGCGAAATGCTCCATTGCAATGGGTTCAATGTTGGGGTAGGGCCTCAAGCCTCCACGAACCCACTTCTCAACAAGGGCATGATTTTTGGGAGTGGGCTTTCTCATTTGGGCGCCAACACTGAATACTGCGACTGGGCAAGACTCCAAAATGCTCGTGTTTTGTTGGATAAAACGAACAGCGGATGGCATCATGCGCCGGAAGTAAATTGCGCTACCCAACACAATCACGTCATAGCCGCCTGCGTTTGACACCTTTTTTACTGCGGCGGTTTCTACCCCTATTCCCTTAAGGCGGAGAGTCTCGGCTATCTGCTCGGCTATTTCGCGGGTTGTGCCGCCGCGTGAGGCATAGACAACCAAAATACGCTTCGTTTTGGGTAATTCGCTCATCAAGGGTCATTTCCCTAATTTCGAGTTTTGACTCTAAAAATGACTGTAGATGAAATGTTTTGGGGCGGCAAGCGAGTAAGTCACTGGTTTAGGTGACTTTGTTCTGTATATCTTGACAGAAAATCGTATACGATTATACAATTATACGAATGATGCGGATTATTGGAGGGGATGATTGGTACTAGCCAAAAACACTGCCGAGCATGTGGCGGAATATCTTCGGATGGCAATTCTACACGGAGAGATCAAAAGTAATGAACCCCTGCGCCAAGACAAAATCGCTGAAGAACTAGGCATCAGCAAGATTCCTATCCGCGAGGCTTTGGTACAACTCAAAGCCGAAGGGTTGGTAACACTGCACCCCAATCGCGGCGCTTTTGTTTCGAGCTTAAATGCAGCAGAGGCAGGTGAGATTTATACCATCCGCATCGCCCTAGAAACCGTCGCCCTTGAATCGGCGACTCCACATCATACACCAGCCCAATTGATGCAGGCCGAAAATACACTGCGGGTGATGGATGTCGAGACCGATGTGGCCCGCTGGGCAGAACTGAATTGGCAGTTTCACGCCCAACTGTACCAAGCCGCCCAACTGCCCCGGTTGATAAGCATCTTGGAACCCCTACATGTCAATGTGGCGCGTTATCTGGTGTTATATCTCAATAACCTCGGCTACCAAGCCACTTCACAGGGCGAACATTACGCGATTTTGCAAGCCTGCCGTGCTGGAAATGTGACTGAAGCGGTTCAATTACTCCAGCAGCACCTCCAATCGGCCTCCACTACCTTAGCGGCTTTTTTAATGTCAGAAATGTAAAGGAATAGGGCATGGGTAATTCATCTCAATTTGAAGTCCACGATGCGAGTATTTTGGAGAATGCGCGGGCTATCCTCGAAAAAGCGGGTTCGGCCAAAGATATGGCGGATGCGGTCATACGGGCGGTGCAGCGCAACGAGGAATGGCGTGGCAAACGCTGTATCAATCTCTTAGCTCCCGAAGCTCCCACGAGTCCCACTGTACGTCAGCTATTGGCATCCGAAATCGGGACACGCGCCGCCGAAGGGCATATCGGACGGGTCAATCGCTGGTTTGCGGGGACACAGTACATTGATGAAGTCGAGTCATTGTGTGTCGAGTTGCTCAAAAAGGCCTTCCGCTGCAACTATGCGGATCATCGCCTGATGGGGAGCATGTTAGGCAATATGGCGGTTTATCATGCCCTTGTTCAGCCGGGTGATCGCGTGATGAGCGCGTCGCAGCCGTTTGGAGGGCATTCCAGCAACCGCCCCGATGGGCCAGCCGGTACACGTGGCCTCGAAATCTACGATATTCCCTATGACCCGGATGAACTTGAAGTAGATTTAGATAAATTTACCGAAGAAGCCCAACGCATTCGCCCCAAATTGGTGGTGATGGGCATGTCTATGACCCTCTTTCCCCTGCCTGTGCGCGAAATGACCTCGATTATTACGGAGTGGGGCGGTAAGTTTGTGTTTGATGGGGCGCACCAAGCCGGGTTAATCGCTGGTGGTCAATTCCAAGACCCCCTCAATGAAGGTGCGGCAATTTTGACAGGCTCGGCAGGCAAAACCTTCAGTGGCCCACAAAGCGGCATGATCATGTGGAACGACCCATCGTTGACCAAACCCATTACCGAAGCTATTTTCCCGGTACTGGTGGCGACGCATCAGGTCAATCGTGTGGCAGCGCTGGCCGTCGCTGCCGCAGAGATCCTTGAATTTGGGCGGGTTTATATGGCCCAGATTGTCAAAAACGCTCAAGCCCTCGGCCAAGCATTGGATTCACGCGGTGTTCCAGTTCTTGCGGCCCATCGCGGCTATACCCGTACCCATCAAGTGATCGCCAATGTGCGCCAGTTCGGGGGTGGGCTAGAAGTGGCTCATCGTTTGGCGGAGGCCAATATCATTTCGAACAAAAACCTGATTCCCGGTGATACCCCCGCCGATTGGGATCGTCCCAGCGGCTTGCGGATGGGCACGATTGAAGTGACGCGCTTGGGTATGATGGAACAAGAGATGGAAACGATAGCCGAATTTATGGCGCGAGTGTTGGTGAATGGCGAAGACCCAGAATTGGTGCGCCGCGATGTCGAAGATTTCCGCCTCCCCATGCAGGATTTTTACTATAACTTTGATAATGGCTGGCCCACTGCTCAAGAGGGAGGCTAAATTTCAGATCGAAATCACCTGATCCTATCTTGGTTTCCAATAGTGACAGGTACGCTTGGGTCGGATCAGTGGTCGAGCGGTGGCTTGGTGGGGTCTTGGATATAACGGCCCAGTATAAGCGAACGGACGACTTCCTCCCATGCGGCCTCGTATTTCGCCGCTTCGTCCACCCAAAAATCGAAGGTAATCAGTATTTGAACATTCCACCCCCGTGCGACTAGGATACGGGTAAAGGCCTCACGATTGTCATTTTCGGTATCTTCAAAACGGTGTTCGACCCAAACGATTTCAACACCCGGACGGCTGACCCGGAATAGCTCACTTTTAGCTAGGACTTTCATTTTGCTGTCATTAGTGGAATCAATCAGCATTTTATCGAGGGGTAGCCCACTCCAATCCACTCCCACAGGCAGCCGCCAAAAGGAGGTGGTGAGGCGTGCATTGTCGTTGGGTGGGTCGGCGTCATGCAGTTCAAACGGCTCTAGTTTTGCCACAATCCATGTATCCGGCACATTGAAGCTCACCAAGCCGCGCTCCAATACCACGATTTTGTAGCCTTCGGGTGCTTTCCATGTGTGGTTCGCTGGCAACGGTATAGTGGTTGCTTTGGGGTTCTGCTTATGTTTAGGCCGTTTCATGAATGCCTCCACGTATAGTTGAATCCGTCATATCCATTCTAACGCATTTTAAAAATCCAAAATGTCAAGCGAAACTCTTGTGGATTACCCCCAAAGTGAGGGGGTAAAAAATTGACCCTTGTGTAAATTCACAAAATAGGCTTCAGAAACTTGAGAAGTGAATACAATTTGCCCGATATTATTCCAACGCCATGTCGTTCGTCAAAAACATATAGAAGGTTAGGTAGTTATGTCTGAATCACTCCGCAACTTCCTCGAAATTCCCTATGAACAGCTAGAAGAGCTGAATCTTGAGGCAAAAACAAAACGCCAAAATCGTGTTTCAGCCGATACTATCCGTGAAGAACGGATGCGTTATTTGACGGATGAAAAGCGTATTAAGGCCGTGACGGTTTGCTTCACCGATCTCGAAGGCCGCTTCCACATGCTAGATTATGACAAGAAATTCTTGTTAAAAGCTGCCGATAATCTTACCTTCGATGGTTCGTCAGTACGCGGCTTCAGCCAACAGTCCGAATCTGACCTACGCTTGGGCATTGACTGGTCGGCGTTCTATTGGCTACCCTCCGATGTGTTTGGCCCCGGTAAAGTCTTGGTCTTCGGTGAAGTTTTGGAACGTGAGGGCGGTCCCTATCCTGCCGACATGCGTTCGGCGCTGAAGCTGTATACCGCCGACCAATATCAAAAGAACGGTTATACTTTCAACTTATCCAATGAAATTGAGGGCTTCATCTTCCGAGGTCGTCATGCTGAACAGCGTTACGTTGAAACGGGCCAATTTGAGTTCGTTTCGACAGGTGGTTACTATCACTCACTCCCCGGCGATACACTGCGCACATTCATTGACAAGGCTGCGGAAGTGCAGCGTGCGATGGGGTTTGCGAATGAAAAAGATCATCCTGAAGTCGCCCCGTCGCAATTTGAGATGAACTACTCCTATTCGGAAGCCGTGATTGCCGCCGATCAGATTCAACTGTATAAACTGGTGGCCCGCCAAGTCGCGCAGCAAATGGATTTGACCGCCAGCTTCCTGCCAAAACCTGTAACTGGGGTAAACGGCAGCGGGATGCACACCAATATGTCCATCTCCAAAGGCGACACCAACTTGTTTTATCAAAAAGATGGTCAAGATGGCATCTCTAGCCTCGCATGGGATTTTGTGAAACGTATTTTGAGCGTTGGCCGCGAAATCTGCTTGGTCTTGAACCCCAGCGTCAATGCATATCGCCGTCTCGATCCCCACTATGAGGCGCCCAATCAAATCAAGGCCTCGCCGATTGACCGGGGCAGCATGGTGCGTATTCCAATTGGTAACTCACGGTCAGCCCGTATTGAAGTCCGCTCCATTGCGCCTGACGCCAATCCTTACCTCGCGGTTTATACCCTGTTCCGCACGGGGTTGGAAGGGAAAATCAGCACCCATCTCTCGCCCGACGCGATCCTGCCCGACAACATCTATGACGCTATCTCCGATTTCTGCGGTGGGGTGTTTGTCCGACAAGTATTGGGAGACGAGATTTGCGAACGCTATGCGGCATTGAAGCAGGCCTCGGCTGATCGCTGCCCACGCCTGTTGGGTTCACAGATCAAGCCCGCCGAAATTCAATTCCACCACGAAGTCACCAATCAATACTACTGGAATCAGTTCTAGTCGAAATGGGGGAGGGACATCTGCAAGGGTGTCCCTCATTTTTTGTTGCTCGATTGAAACTGCGGTATCATCTTTTTTATGCTTTTGCGAGTTTGGGTCATATGCTCGTTGGATGGGCGGCGGACTCTAAACCCGCTAGAAGCGAGTTCGATTCTCGCATGACCCATTTTGGAGGAAATATGTTGTAGGTTCATTATTCCAAAACTCGAGACCCCCCAAACTGTATCTCCCTCTCTACCTGAAATGATATTTATGCAAATCAAGAGGAGATACAGACATGAATACCCTTCCAAAAGCGATCACCGCTCAAATAATAGCTGACATTTCTACCTACCAGAGTATCCGCAGCCACTGGAGTGATTTGATGCGCTCCACACGCAGGCATGAGTTACGGACCGCCCATCATCTCCTGTACCTAGCATTGTTAGGTAAGGATTGGCGCAAGGCTTTTCGCTGTCTTTTTAATTCAAACAAGCTCAATAATGGCGCGTTTCCCGGATGGGGACTCTTTCGCGCGGTAGCCATGCTGCACATGACATCGTGTGAAGAGGAAGTGCTTGCCCCATTCGATGGCCTTGTTACCCCGGTTATGCTTCAACAGATACGGCAATTGATCCCTATTCCGAATGCCTACAAACTCAAGCCCGAACAATTCGCAACAGGGAAATTTCCCTTTGATGCTTATATTGTGCCCGCTTGAGTCAAGACCCAAGCCTAAGTACGCAACAGGAGGAAACTATGCCAGAACATTAGACTACAAACTTGTATGCCTATGTGCTTGTCCGAACCGATATTGCACTTGAACAGCAAATTGTGCAGGTTGGACATGCCTGTTTGGAAGCAGGACGTAGATTTGACTGGCCGGATACCCCCTGTAATCTCGTTGTCCTCGGTGTCGCCAATGTATCTGATTTACGGGCTGCGATTGAACGGGTGCAACTGGCCGAAGTGCGTGTCGCGCTTTTCTATGAACCAGACCATCAGCTTGGTTTAACAGCCGCCTGTACAGAACCCATCTCCGGTGCATTTAGGCGACTCTTTCGGCGTTTTGCTCTTTGGAATGGGCAAGATGTAATCTTTATTCGCGGGCCACCGCACCCCGTTTTCCGGAAATCGCAGTTAACGAACGTATGTTCTATGGATTGGAGTTATATGCGCCGAAGTTGAATCCGTAACCACGGTTACGGATGAGTTAGAATGGCAACAGTATTATTAATAATATTATTGGCTTGGATAAGCGATTTTGAGACTAAGCAAGGTGAAAGTTTAACTGTTTTCCAATGGAAGCAAAACTTGGTTCGACACCCACGCAGCATGACCTGTTGTGGGTGTCCGGTGGAAGATGATTTTAAGCTGACTTATCCAGTGACAGCAGGAAAATACTCGTCATCAACATGCCTGCTCCAATAATCCCTGTTGCTGCCAGCGTTTCCCCAAATAACGCCCACGCCAAAAGTGCTGCTACGAGGGGGTCAAGCATCCCGATGATGCTGGCAGCGGTTGCCGAGACCGAACGCAGCCCTGTTTGGAACATCCAATAGGCGAAGGCGGTTGGGATAAGGCCGAGATAGAGTACCAGAATCCAGCCCTGCACAGTATGGACGACTACTACGCCATTTACTAGGTTCACCGCGATCAACACGATTGTCCCGACGCCAAACGTGATGGTTGTGACCTGCAAAGGGTGATGGTTATTGGCGAGAAATCGCCCACAGACAATCATGCTGGCATAACCGACAGCGGAGATCAGCGAGAGGATCGTGCCGAGCAGCAAATTGTAATCTGTGCCTTCGGGGGAATGTAGGCCGACGAGTAGCACGCTCCCCATCATGGCACTCATCAAAGCCAACACGATGCGCCCGTTCAGTGTTTCAAATTTCAGTAGGACGGAGACGCATGTTACCACCAACGGCGCGAGGCAGATCGTCAGCAGGGTGGCAATGGTGACCCCAGTTGCTTGAATCGCCGCGAAATAGGCCGCGTGGGAAATCGCCAAAAATGTGCCACTCAGCAACAGAATGCCGAAGTCACGCCGCTGAATCTGGAACATCTGCGGCCCGACGATAAACCAGCACGCCGCCAACAGCACTGGTGTGGCAATCAGCATTCGAGCGAGGTTGATAAATAGCGAGGTCGTGGTGTCCACATTGTAGATGGCTTGGGTGGCGACCCCGATCGTGCCCCAAGTGATGGCTGTACCTGTGACCAGCCAGAGACCGCCGTGTTGAAATTTCCGCATGATAGAGATGCCCTTTGATCGTTATGAAATGGATGAAATGGGGGAAGCCGAAAACTTCCACTGCGCTTAACGATGGGTGGGCAAGGCACGAATCAAATTAAACCGCAGCAGATGTCTCTACTGGGGATAAATGGGAGGATTTGCCGCTTGCCCGGTGCTAGGCAGCGACGGGGGGTGGGTTGGTGATATGGAGAGGCAAGGACATTAGTCTATTCCCTTTTGGAAATTTGAATCTTTGTAGATGGTATGATAGAGCCGTGTGGATGTCAATCAGTCTTAGGGAGGATGACCAAAAGAGCAGTTATGACGGCATTAGGCTTGATGTTCCAACGTGAGTATCCGCCGGAAGAGTTAATCGCATTTACCAAAGAAGTTGAAAAGTCGGGTTTAGATGAATTGTGGGTCGTTGAAGATTGTTTTTATGCGGGTGGGATTGCCCAAGCCGCGACAGCCTTAGCGCACAGCGAAAAACTGCAAGTCGGGTTGGGGATTATTCCGGCGGTGTCGCGTAATCCAGCGTTTACTGCGCTTGAAATCGCCAGCCTTGCCCGAATCGCCCCGGCTCGATTTTTGGCAGGCATCGGGCATGGGGTGACGGAGTGGATGCAGCAGATTGGCGCGTTCCCCAAATCGCAGTTGGCGGCGATTGAAGAAGCCACCCGTGCGGTCAAAGGCATACTGAGCGGCGAAAACTTCAGCATTGAGGGGGAGTGGGCACGGCTTCGAGATGTTCAACTGGTACATCCGCCACAGGTTGTACCGCCAGTTTATTTGGGGGTACGGAGCGCCAAATCACTGCAAATTTCGGGGCGGGTCGCGGATGGGAGCATTTTGGCGGAAGGCTGCTCGCCTGCCTATATTCGCTGGGCACGCGAACAGATTGAGATTGGCCGCCAAGCAGAAGGCCGCACTGAGCATCATCACATTACCCTGTATATTTATTGGTCAATGGATGAGGATGAAAATGTCACTGAGGGGCGTGTTCGAGAGCGTGTGGCGGCAAACATGGCAGGTGGACACAAAGATCCCTATCAAGAGGCGTTGGGGATTGTGGACGATGTGAAAGCCCTTTTAATGGCAGGTGGGGTGGATGCCCTGCGCGACAAAATGCCGATTGAGTGGCTGCATGATCTGGCGGTTTATGGCACACCCGAAACCTGCGCCCGAACTTTGGATAATCTAGCGGCGGCAGGGGCGGATAGTATCACCCTTGTTCCGCTGATGGACAAAACCATTGCTCTCAAAACCTATTTGCCGCGCCTTCTGCACCATTTGGGGCAGTAGAGAGCGAGAAAAATCCCCTCAGTCATATTTGGCTGGGGGGAATATTGTATGTGGGATGATTGAACCTTATCAAAATGTCAAATCGCAGGTGTTTGCCTAATCAAGTAAAAACTTTAAATCGTCAGGAACATCTATTTGAGCCTTTAATTCCGGCCAAAAATAGATGTGCTGATAGAATGTTGCCCTTAGTTCTTCTATTTGATCGTCTAATTTATCACTCGTAATAAATGCGAGGCCATTCTTCTTGGCAATGATCAAATGAATATAGTCTTGGACATTTTTTCTTATTGGGAATTCTAAAGCCAAGTTAGACAATTCATGGTCAATTCCGAAATCCAGCTCAGTTTTTTGATAATTATTCATCAAGAATTGGAATGCACCCCACCAATCCGTTATCTCTGTTTTAGACCTTTCTCCATGAGCTTTGCGAAGGGATCGGTAAACTTCTGCCCTCGTGAGTTCGGAGTAGTAGAAATTTAAGCCATAAGCCATCTGTAGAAGACGAAGATGATTAACCGTTCCAGTTAATAAAAAAGCGTATCGCTTGCCTTCACGAAACACCGGTACGTAAACTCCACTTTTATTCCCTCTGATATGCAAGATTGTACTTCCGTCATGATGCTCTGCATTATCAAATCCTATTCGGATATTCCGCTCTACAAAATCGTGGAACGTTGAAGTATCGAGATACCAGCCCAATCTCGTGATCGTAGAACTAGTTGATGGTGTCATAATGTTTTCTCAAGTCTTGAGTTTAGCGAAATACTATTCAACTTTGCCTCTCACCGTAAATTAGCAAGAAATGTACAATTAAGAGGAAACAGAGATATTGCTTGAGCCTCCTCCTATTTTTCCAAAACATATAGTTGTAAATTACGTTCAACGAATTCTGTAATAGAAACTCTAGAAAAATCTGCCATCGCTTATGAGATAATTTTATGTGAACTTGTACTCCTATCAAGCCCAATAATTTTGGAACGATGAAACAAACGATGCACCACATCAAGCCTGAAATCATGAGTCCTGCCGGATATTGGCCCCAACTGAATGCCGCAATTGAGGCAGGGGCGGATGCCGTCTATTTTGGACTCAAACACTTTACTGCCCGTGCTAAAGTCGGCTTTACCCTGACGGAACTGCCGGATGTCATGCAAACTCTCCATCTTCGGGGTGTCAAGGGTTATGTTACATTTAATACCCTCATTTTTGACCATGAACTGCGCGAGGCGTGTAGGATGCTTGAACAAATTGCTCTTGCCGGGGCGGATGCGGTGATTGTACAAGATGTGGGTATGGCCCAATTGGTGCAACAAATCGCGCCGAATTTGGATGTACATGGTAGCACACAAATGAGCATCACCAGTGCGGAGGGAGTGGCATTAGCCCAGCGATTTGGGGTCAGCCGGGTGGTGCTGGCGCGGGAACTCTCGCTTAAAGAAATCCGGGCCATCCGTGAGCAGGCCGATTGTGAACTGGAAATTTTTGTACACGGGGCATTGTGTGTGTCCTATTCGGGCCAGTGTTTTTCATCGGAGGCGTGGGGTGGACGGAGTGCCAATCGGGGTCAGTGTGCCCAAGCCTGTCGTTTGCCGTATGAACTGATGGTGGATGACCAATTGAGGCCGTTGGGGGATGCACGGTATCTGCTGTCGCCCGGTGATTTGTACGCGCTGCATCAAATCCCCGAAATCATAGATATTGGGATTTCGACGCTCAAGATTGAAGGGCGCTATAAAGATGAAAATTATGTGGCCCTAACTACGAATGCCTATCGTCAAGCGGTGGATGCGGCGTGGGCGAACCGTCCCATATCCATCACACCACAACATGAGGTAGCCATCGAGCAAGTTTATTCGCGGGGATTGGGGCCGCATTTCCTGACAGGCACGAATCACCAAACGGTTGTATTAGGGCGCTCGCCACGTCATCGGGGGGTGTTGTGTGGCAGGGTGGTGCGGATAAGTCAAGATACTGTCGTGGTTGAGCCAACCGAGATTCAACGTGTCGCGCCGCTAAAGGCCGGGGACGGAATTGTTTTTGACGCTGCCGATTGGCGCAGTCCCGAAATTGAGGAAGAGGGCGGACGGCTGTATGAGGTCAAGCCGCTTGGCAAAAATCTCGAACTACGTTTCGGGAAGGGGGCGATTCATTTTGCGCGTATCCACGTCGGGGATTGGGTGTGGCGCACGCATGATGTGACGGTTGACAAAGCGGCGAAACCCTTCACCCAAGCGAATACCCCCGTCTATCGTCAACCCATTGATGTACAGGTTGTGGCACGGGAGGGACAACCGCTTGAACTGATATGGGTGCTGACGAAAAATCCTGAAATTCGAGTCACTATTCAATCCGATGAACCCCTGACTCGCGCTAACAACCGCAGTGTCACCGCCGATTATTTGCATCAGCAGCTAGGCCGCCTGGGAAATACGGCGTATCGGCTGGAAAATCTGACAGCGGATATTGAGGGCGATCCATTTATTCCCAGTTCGCTGCTGAATCGGTTGCGCCAAGACGCGGTTGAGACACTCATTCAACAGCAGGCCGATGCACCGGAAATTATTACGGCTGATCCTATCGGCGTTTTGGACGATGCCCTGTTCGCGCTGGAATATCATTCGGAGGAGGTGTCGCTGGATGCCCCCCGACTGCATGTGTTGGTACGGACATCGGAACAGTTGGAGGCCGCGCTGGAAATCCAGTCCGCCAGCATTACACTCGATTATTTGGATTTGTATGGCCTAAGTCCGGCGGTTGAGCGCATTAAGGCGGCTGGAATTACACCGCGTGTCGCCAGCCCACGCATTTTGAAACCGGATGAACAGCGGGTGGTGAATTTTCTGCTGCGGTTGGATTGCGAACTGGTGGTGCGTTCCGGTGGATTGTTGGAAGCCTTGCAGGGACGGCATCAACATCCATTAATCGGCGACTTCAGTCTGAATGTTGCTAATCAGCTTTCGGCGGATACCTATCTTAGGCTTGGCCTCGCCAAAATTACGCCGACGCATGACTTAAATGCCGACCAGATTGGCAAATTGGCGCAGTCTATCGGGGGCGAGCGTTTTGAAGTGATCGCCTATCACCATCTGCCCGTTTTTCATACCGAACATTGTGTTTTTTGCCGATTCCTGTCCAGTGGAACAAGCTATGTGGATTGTGGTCAACCCTGCGAAAGCCACAAGGTTGCCCTCCGCGATGTGCAAGGCCGCAGTCATCCGGTCATGGCAGATGTCGGCTGTCGCAATACCGTCTTTGGCGCGGAGGCACAGGTCGCCAGTCGTCACCTTGACCAGTTATTGCGAAGTGGCATTCGTGATTATCGGCTGGAATTTGTCCACGAGTCACCGGAGCAGGTGCGAAAAGTCACGGTGGCATTTAAAGCCTATTTCGCACAGGAAATCACAGCGGTGGAACTCGACCAGCGATTGCGAAAAATCATCCCGACGACGGAAGGCTCATTTTTTGTGCCGGATGATTATCTGCGGCTACCGGTCATTCAATAGGTTTCTGGGACGCCGCAAAAAATTCGGCTTGTAGTTGAGGTGTCACCGTGTCGTCCTTAATCAAGCGAATCGCTTGTGCTAAGACCTTCGCCAGTGCAGTCAGCCAACGTTCCCCTTTTTCGGCGGTTGCCACACTGCCATCGCCCCGATAATGGGTGGGGTGATCGGCATACCACCATGTCCCGGTGCTAATCCCTGCATCCCGTAAGGCTTTCATGCGTTCCAATGGCATCCCTTCGCCATCACTACGGAGTTGGTCAGGGTGAACCAAATCGGGACAGATCACCATAATCGCACTGGTTTCGACTTCACCTGCGTGCCCATCCACGCTGGATACCCATTGTTTTTGCATAGCCGCTTCATCATCAGGCTGCAAACGTGGTTGGGCTACATAGACCACATAATCACGCGGACTTTCCAACTGTATCTGTAGAAAAAAATGGATCAGGTTTTCATTGCCGCCATGTGCATTGACGAGGATGATTTTCTTGAGACCATTGTGAGCGATTTCACGACATACGTTGTCCATCAGGCGAACAATCAAATCGGCATCAATCGCTATCGTCCCTGCGCAGTGACGGGCCTCTAAAATTTGGGTGAAGATAAAATCAGGAAAGATGATGGCAGGTTCAATTGCAACGGCACGACGGCAAATTTCGCGCCCGATATACATATCCGTCCCGAGTGGTAAATGGTGGGCGTGGCGTTCGATACAGGATAATGGCAGCAGACAAACGCCCTGTGCTGTTGCTACGGCTTGTGGAAATTCATCGCCGGTGAGTTCTTCCCAACGCATGGATTTGACTCCTTGAGTGACAAAAATACTGGAATCAATACTACCATCGTTGGGATAAACTCACAGGGTTTGGCGTGATTATTTTGGCATGGCTACCGCATTACGACGGGCAATTTCTTGCCGGACGACGGGGGCGACTTTAGTACCAAAAAGCTCGATAGCGTGCATCATCTTCTTGTGCTCGATGGTGTTGTAGCCCATGTAGAGGGAGAAACGCTGATGGTTGAACTTCTCGTGCTGGAACAGGATTTTCTCGATGATTTCATCGGGTGTGCCGACAAAATCCGCTCCATGCAGATGACGACCTGTTTCCATCTGTTGGCGACTGGTTGGCGACCAGCCCCGCTCTCGTCCAATCTGGCTGAACAGCATATGGGCCGTCGGATAATATTCGTCTACCGCTTCCTGCGTCGTATCGGCAATAAAGCCATGTGAGTTGACACTCAATGGGATTTGATCGGGATCATGCCCGGTTTGTTTGGAGGCATCCCGATAGAGATGGAAAAATGGGGCAAATCGCTCTGGCATCCCGCCAATAATCGCCAATGCCATTGGCAGGCCCAATGATGCCGCGCGGACGACGGATTCCGGCGTACCACCCACCGCGACCCATATCGGTATTTCTGCTTGGACGGGTCGGGGATAGATGCCAAGATTCTCAATGGGGGAGCGGAATTGGCCCGCCCATGTAATCTGGTCGGATTCACGGAGTCTCACCAGTAGCTCCAATTTTTCGGCGAAAAGCTCATTGTAATCATCGAGGTCGTAGCCAAACAATGGAAACGATTCGATAAACGAGCCGCGCCCCGCCATAATTTCCGCCCGTCCATTGGAGAGTAAGTCAAGGGTGGCGAAATCTTGAAAGACGCGCACCGGGTCATCCGAACTCAGCACTGTGACCGCCGTTGATAAACGAATGGATTTGGTGCGTGCAGCGGCGGATCCCAAAATTACCAGTGGGGATGAGGCCAGATATTCTTCCCGATGATGTTCCCCAATGGCAAAGACATCTAGGCCCACTTGGTCAGCCAATTCAATCGTTTCCAGTAGATTTTGCATCCGCTCCACTGGGCTGATTTTCGCGCCTGTTGTCGGATGTGCCATCAATTCGACAAAGGTATGCAGCCCTAGCTCAAACGGGCGTTCATGATTGGGCGTGGTTGCTACAACTGCCATGTTTTTCTCGTTTTTGTGCATCTCAGATACCAATACTTTTGAAGAGACAGCTTTAGATGAGCTTATCTTACGTAGTGTTAGAGAAGAGATAGCCCAAAGAGATATTTCCTGCAAAAATACTTCGTCACCGGAAAAATCAATTAGATCAACTTTTTTGCTTTGACTTGATGTTTTAGGAATTCTTCTAATCTGTCTGTCGCATTAAACACATTTGAAGGCCATAGACCTAATATTTTAGCTATAACAAACTCAGTAAGGTGGATGAAAAGAACAGCATGGCCCTGAATTGAAGGGTCGTTCTCAAATCTTCCAAAATGAATCAATTTGTTCCTCACTGTCACCAGTGTTTTAATACGGTTTCTCGAAACCTCATCGATATCGCCTTTCAGTGCGTATTCGGTCATAATAAAGAGATTTTTTCAACTGCTTCGAGTTGATGAATCTGATTCCGAGACAACCAACGTCTATTATGGACTGTAAATAGATGCTCCCAAATTGTCCAACATTGACTAAATGCCGATTCTAAACTCTGACGGCGGAAAGCTTGATTCGCCAAAAACAGAAAGTATCCGCCTTCGTATTTCTTTTGCCATTCTTCAACTCGTATTAACGAATATATTTGATTTAACCCTTCTTCAAACCCAATGTTGTAACCAAATGGTTCCATTGCTTTTAGTGGTTGTTCTTTGTATGGAATCGAGCAACGAAGCGTTCCTCCCCATTCATATTCTCTTGGGTCAGCGATGATAACACCTACATCATCATTGTTTTGGTCAATTCCAAAAACGTCGCGCCCAATAAATAAGGAAAGTAGTAAGAGAATATCACTTAAAGCCGTGCTGTTCTGATTTGACCATTCAAGTACGGCTTTGTCTTCGTTTTCGAGAATGTCCGCAACTGCTGTAATTGCATGTTGACCTGTATTTGCTGGGACTTTAAATTCGCCATGAACAGTAACTAAATGCTGTAGTTGATTGAGCCTATTTTGATAATCCTCAGCCCTGATAAATTTGTATCCAAATATTGTTAGAACTGAACACCAATCTGGAAATTCGAGGTTGTATACCCACTTTCGCATTTAATTAGGTCCTTAGCATTTTTGGTTTGGTTGGAATAAGGCGTCATCACTAAGTATATAGCCGTTATCTTAAGCACCAAATACAAATTCTGCTACAAAAATGAAGTGAAGAAGACGCCACTTGATGCTCCTCTCCACTTCATTATGCAACCCGAAGTCGTTATGCTGATTGGGATGCTACTGAATGAGGCTTGGGCGATTCTCGTTTTTCCAAAGACACTCCCTCGAAGGTCTTACCCCGGAGGCGCAGACTATTGGAAACTACACTGACGCTGCTAAAGGCCATAGCAAAAGCAGCGAGCATTGGGTTGAGTTCACGCAGCATCATCGGGCCAAATTCCAGCATCGCCAATACGCCAGCGGCAACCGGAATCAGAATGACGTTGTACCCAAAAGCCCAAAACAGATTTTGGTAAATGACCTGCATGGTTTGGTGTGAAAGTCGGATGGCAGTCGGGACGGTTCGCAAATCACCACGCATCAAGGTGACATCGGCGGTTTCCATCGCTACGTCCGTGCCTGTGCCAATCGCCATACCAACGTCGGCTTGGGCAAGGGCAGGGGCATCATTGATACCATCCCCGACCATTGCCACTGTCAGTCCCTCAGCTTGCAGTTTTTGAATTTGAGCGGCTTTTTCGCCGGGTTGCACTTCAGCCAACACGCGGTCAATGCCTGCTTCGGCGGCAATTGCTTGGGCAGTGGCTTGATTATCCCCAGTCAGCATAATGACCTGTAGGCCCATTGCGTGCATAGCGGCAACCGCATCACGTGAGCCTTCTTTGATGGTATCGGCGACGGCAATCACCCCGACGATTTGGTTATCTACGGCAACCCACATGGCCGTTTTGCCCTGCGATTGCAGTTTTTCAGCTTCGACCCCAAGATTGGCAAGGGCGATATGTTGCTCTTTCATCAACTTACGATTGCCGATCAAGACCCGCTGGCCTTCCACTTGGGCTGAAACCCCGTGCCCAGTGATGGCCTCAAACTGCTGTGGGTCAATCAGGGCAAGTCCTAGATATTGGGCGGCTTGGACAATGGCCTCACCCAATGGATGTTCACTGCCCCGTTCGGCACTGGCGGCAAGGGCGAGCAACCGATTTTTGTCCATCTGGGCAGTATCGCTAAGGATAATATCAGTGACGGTGGGTTCGCCTTTGGTAATCGTGCCTGTTTTGTCTAAAACGATCGCCTGCAATTTATGGGCGCTTTCGAGTGAACGGCTGTTTTTGAACAAAATGCCATTTTCCGCACCTTTGCCGACGCCTACCATAATCGCGGTAGGGGTGGCGAGACCCATTGCACACGGGCAGGCGATCACTAGCACCGCGATAGTACGAATCAAAGCGTGGGTGAAATCGCCATCTACAGCATACCACACGCCAAAGGTCAGCAAGGCAAGGGCGATCACCGCAGGCACAAACACCGCCGCGACCTGATCTACAATCGCTTGGATGGGGGCTTTGCTACCTTGTGCCTGTTCCACCAATTTGATAATTTGGGCGAGCGCGGTCTGTTTGCCGATGCGGGTGGCTTCAAATTTCAATAGGCCGTTTTTGTTGAGGGTCGCACCGATGACCATCTCGCCGGGGGATTTGCTGACGGGGAGGGATTCACCTGTGAGCATACTTTCGTCTACGGAACTACTACCCTCTTTGACGACACCATCTACTGGGATTTTTTCGCCGGGGCGCACAATTACTAAGTCACCCAAGCAGACTTCGCTGATGGGTACATCTAATTCGACCCCCCCGCGAACAACACGGGCAGTTTTAGGCTGTAGACCAATCAGTTTCTTGATGGCTTCGCTCGTCCGGCCTTTGGCGCGTGCTTCGAGCAGCTTGCCGAGGACAATCAAGGTAATGATGATGGCGGCGGTTTCAAAATAGACGTGTTCACCGAGACCTTCAATCCCCAACGCAATTGGGATGCTATAGAAATAGGCGACAGATGACCCCATTGCCACCAATACATCCATATTGGCGGCCCCGTTGCGGAGCGCTTTGTATGCGCCAACGTAATAATCTTTGCCGACATAAAATTGGACGGGGGTGGCAATAATCCAGAAGAGGATATTGACCCAACTTTCCATCGCCCACATGCCCAACAAATCTAAATCGCGGGCCATGCTAAAGGCTAGGAGTGGGAAAGCAAAAACCGCCCCAACTAAAAATCGGCGTTGCTGATGTTTCAATTCTGCGGCACGGGCCTCGGCTTCTTTGTCCTGTAAATCTTCTTCTTCGGCAGCCACGACCACGCCATAACCAGCATTTTCCACCGCCGTCACGAGGGTGTTGGTAGAAACGGTAGGCGCAATCTTTACAACCGCCCGCTCGGTGGCAAAGTTGACATCAGCTTCAACTACGCCTTCCACTTTGCGTAGGGCACGGTTGACAGCTTTTGAACAATTGGTGCAAGTCATCCCGGTGATGGGAAGTTCGATGGTAATGAAGTTGTTGGGTGCGACAGTGGCGTCTGACATCTATGATCCTTTCTGAATGTCGTTTCATGCACCGAAAAAAAAGCCCTGTTGAGAGTCAGGGCAGGGAGTGCGTTAGGCCTTTACTTCTTCTGGAGGGTATTCAATTTCGACAAGCGCGTTTTTGATTTGTTCCCATGTCGCTGGGTTGTCCCATTCGACAACGACCTGCTTGGTTTTTTCGTCGGCGTGGGCCGATTTTACGCCTGCAATGCTTTTGATTTCACGCTCGACGGTGTGGACACAGTGACCGCAGCTAATGGCTGGAACGTTGAAGGTTTTGGTAGACATTGAAATTTCTCCTATGATTGGGTTACTTTGTCCGATTCTCGGTACGGAATACTTCCATGACTTCGGCTAGGACACGCTCTCGTTCATTCGGGTCGTCGCCGCGAATGGCGGTGGTGAGGCAGGTGTCTAGGTGATTTTCCAAGATGATTTCACTAACACGGGCTAGTGCGGCTTGGGTCGCCTGTATTTGTTTGATGATGTCAATACAATAGCGATCTTCCTCTAACATGGTGATGATGCCATTGATATGACCCGAAACGCTTTTGAGGCGGTTGACGACATTGGTGTGATTGTGATGTTCCATAGACCCTCAATTTTATCCCTCCCCCCTCTGGGGTGGGATATGCTATACTTCCCTATTGTAGTAAATAGTAGCAGGGTGTCAAGCCGTTTTTGAAAATTCACGCGCAATGTCATATAAAAAATGTGCCAGACGCGATGTATCAGGAGACAAACGTCACCGATAATAAAACTATTGACCCAAACTTGGCCGTTACGTTTCATCGCAATGAAGGATCGCTACAATGAACTTATGGGTAATTTTTCTGACAGGCCTTACCACTGGTGGTTTATCTTGCTTGGCGGTACAGGGTGGTCTACTAGCAACCGCTATCACGGGACAGAGCCACACCGGACGCCAAAAAAAGCTACATGATGAAGTGTTGCAGATGCAAGTAGCTGCCAATCCATGGCCTGTAGTCTATTTTCTGGGTGCAAAATTATTGGCCTATACAGCATTGGGATTTTTGCTGGGCATGGTAGGGTCAGCCCTCCAAATCTCCCCCAAGACCCAAGCAGTCATGCAACTTCTCGCCGCATTTTATATGCTGGCGACGGCTCTCAATATGTTAGAAGTCCATCCCATTTTTCGCTATTTTGTGATTCAACCCCCCAAATCATTTACCAAACGGGTGCGGAATCAGGCCCGTCAGCAAAGTTTCTACACGCCTGCGATTTTAGGCGCGATGACCGTCCTAATTCCCTGCGGCACAACCCAAGCCATGATGGTTTTGGCGATTAGCGAAGGGCAGCCGGTTTTGGGCGCGGCGATCTTAGCGATTTTTGTGCTTGGTACATCCCCGACCTTTTTTGTCCTCGGTTTTCTGGCGACCCAATTACAGCATCGGGTCAAACGAGCATTCAACTACACCGCTGCCACTTTGATTATTTTGGTGGGTATGCTATCCGCCGACAGTGCGCTCAAAGTGCTTAATTCGCCATTTGTGCCCAGCTATACGGTGACATCGGCCCTTGAGTCGTTGGGGATTTTGACGCCGAAGCCTGTCTATGCCGAAGATGTAGACGGGGTTGAGGAGATGACGATTCATGTGGAAGCGGAAGCCTATAAACCGAATCACTGGATCGCTGAACAAGGCAAACCTCTCCGGATTCGTTTGATTACCGAAGACACCTATGGCTGTACACTGGTTTTTACGATTCCCGAATATGATGTGGTGCAGTTTTTGGAAAGTACCGATGAAAAAGTGGTCGAGTTGCCACCACAACTACCCGGCGAAATTAACTTTATGTGCAGTATGGGTATGTATACCGGCAAGATCGAGATTCAATAGGAGGACTTGGATGGTAAAGCAGCAGTTCAAAATTCAGGGGATGCACTGCGTCGGGTGTGCCATGATGGTTGATGGCGCAGTTGAAGATTTGCCGGGAGTGAAATCGGCCTCCACCAACTATAAACGCCAAGTGGCCGTAGTGGAATATGATGAACGCCAAGTGAGCGAGACCGACATTTTGCAGGCAATTCATGAGGCGGGTTATTCCGGTAAGGTTGCGGAAGCGAATTGATGTATCCAAGAGGGTATATTTATGCCATTGCACTGCCCTAAAAAGGATTGACACCCAAGCATTCTTTGTTATACTTGCACCCAAAATTCGGCTCAGTAGCTCAATGGCAGAGCAGTTGACTCTTAATCAATTGGTTGGGGGTTCGAGTCCCTCCTGAGTCACCAATCTAAACCAGCTTCATGGCTGGCTTTTTGTTTTTTATACCCCAAAGATTTTCTAAAGTGTCCTTCGGCGGGTAAACTTATCCTGTTGGTTTATCATGAATGGTTGGAGAAAAATCAATGGGTTGGGCGTTCAAAAAAATTATCCTACTGCTGATAACCCTGCTGGCACTAAGCGCTTGCGGCGCAGAAGACACCCCCATCATTGTGACTGAGATTCCAACCAACACCCCTAGTCAACAAGCACCACCTGCCGCAACGTTTACCATAGCACCAACGGTGGCGGCTGTGGCGTTTAACACGATGACCCTCGTTCCAACCGTCGAGCGCCGCCGCGACGTTACAGCAACATCCGGCCCATCACCGACCAGCCCTTTGCGACCCACCTTTACCCCCGCGCCCGCGACTTTGACGGCGACCTCTTTGCCCACGCTGGCAGGCATTGAAATTGAATATTTTGCCAATGAAACAACAGGAGCACTTGCACCGGGGGCCAATGTCACGCTGTTTTGGCGTGTGACCGGGGCGGAACGGGTCAGCATTTATCGCTTGGATGCAGAAGGCGAACGCACCAAAGAATGGCGGGTGGATAACGAGGGCCGCATTACGGTTGCCACCGAAAGCACGGACGTGGACGAGGCCAAATTTGAATTGGTTGCCAGTAATGCGGATGGGGTTGCTAATTCCGAAGTGAGTGTACCCCTTGCGGCGGCTAATTGTCCGCAATTGTGGTTCTTTAGCCCGGCGCCAGCGACCTGTCCAAATGGCCCCGGCGAACCCACTTTTCAAGTCGAGCAGCGTTTTGAGCGAGGTTTCATGATCTGGTTGGACAATACTCGTGAGATCGTGATTGTCTACTCGGATGACCAACAACCGCGCTGGCTACGTGTGCCAGATGCCTTTACGGAGGGTCAGCCAGAACGAGATGACTCAATCCAACCCCCACCGGACTTATTCCAGCCCATACGTGGTTTTGGATTAATCTGGCGAGAAAATCCGCGTACCCGTGATCGGTTAGGCTGGGCGACGGAGCCGGAATTAGGTTATGACGGTATTGTGCAAACAACGGGCCTGACCGATAATGATCGCGTGATTTATTTGCGTACCCGTGACGGTGGGATTTTAGAATTGTCAGAGAATGGCGGTGCATGGCAAATTTTGCCGTATCAACCCCCGGTTGCTGTGCCACCCACATTGCCGCCACCGACAGCCACCCCATGAATCTTCTAGAATACTCGTAAAGGTTAAATAACGTAGATGCTTCCTGAACAATCTCAAAATAGCAGTGACGCGATTGATATTCCACAGGTTACCACGCTGCCGCCCCGTGAAATGGATGATCGCCTGCGCTTGGCTGTCGCAACTGTGTTAGACATTGAAGAAACCACCAATCCACCAGCCCCAAACGTCGAAATTCAATACGTCGGTCAACTGCGCGTTCCAAGTGAAGGGGTAATAGACCAACTTGACCCAACACTTGAGCAACTGGGTGTTCATGCCTATCTAAGCCAAGATGACCAAACAGGTAAGCACTTAATAACTGTGGTTCGGGGGCGCTACACATCGCGGGCTTGGCCTTGGTGGCCCAATCTGGTCCTTCTCATGATGACAATCCTCAGCCTACTCTTGATTGGAGCAGTTACTCAGGCAGGGCTTGAGGGTCGGGATATGGAAGATTTAAGTGAACTCCGTTTATGGGAAGGTTGGCCGTATGCGCTCAGTTTAATATTGATATTGGGAGCGCACGAACTGGGACATTATTTTATGGCGCGGCGCTATCGTGTTAATGCGACATTGCCCTATTTTATCCCGATGCCGATTGGCTTTGGAACGTTGGGAGCAATTATTTTGTTTCGCAGTCCCATCAAGAACCGTAAGGTTTTGTTTGATGTAGGGGCAGCGGGACCATTGGCGGGCTTAGTGTTTGCCATCCCGATTCTCATTATCGGCCTTGCGACATCCGACATCAAAGAAATTCCCAAAAATGAGGATATTACCCGTGAAGGCAATTCACTGCTCTACGCCGCCGCAAAAATTGCAATATTTGGACGCTTTGTGCCAGATGGGGATGAAGATGTGTATATCAATCAATTGGCGATGGCGGGTTGGACGGGTCTGTTTGTCACAGCGCTCAATTTGGTGCCATTAGGTCAGTTGGATGGGGGGCACGTCATTTATACGCTTTTTGGCCGACGAGTCCGCAAACTATACATACCTGTCCTTGTGATATTCGTTACCTTAACCGTTCTAGTAAGCCTATCGTGGGCGCTTTGGACGCTCCTACTCCTCTTGTTTGGGTGGCAGCACCCAGCACCCTTAGATGATGTTACTCCGTTGGATCGGCGGCGGCGTATCATTGGGTATTTTGCCTTGATCATTTTTGTCTTGGTGTTTGTTCCAAACCCCATTCAATTTATTCCAGCCGGGTCACGGTAGGGGCACAATATGGGTCGCCGTACTAGCAAAGAATCAACATCACCAGCCAAGAAAAAAACAACCAGCAGTAAGGGGCACAAAAAATCCGCTCCGAAAAAGAAAGCCCCTTCGCGTTTACAGCAATGGTTGACCCGTCTGCCGGCGCTATTTGTGGTTGCATTGGCGCTCTATTTCTTAGTGATTCAAGTGATTGGAAATTGGGTGGGGATCAGTAAATCTGATGAGGGCGACACTTTTGGGCGTTATGACGGTCTGTATGAGACTGACCGTGAGCTTGCCGAATTATTTTCGCCGAGCGTGGACTATTGGGAACCCGCCATTTATCAATGGTCGCAAGACTTTGGCCTTAATCCGAATTTAGTAGCGACGGTCATCCAAATCGAGTCGTGTGGTGATCCCTATGCCGTGTCGAATGCAGGAGCACAGGGTCTATTTCAGGTGATGCCTGCTAATTTTCAAGAACCGGGCCTCAATCAGCTTGATCCGATGGATAATGCCCGCATTGGGTTAAATATTCTTGCGGAGTGTCTGCGTTTTTCGCGTGACCCAAATTTTGACGGGGAGATTGATGGGCCGCCAGATGTTGGGTTGGCGCTGGTTTGTTATAACGGGGGGCCAAGCGTGTTGAGTACTCCGCGTGACGAGTGGGTGCAAGAATCTCAGAATTATTATAAATGGGGTACAGGCATCTGGTCGGACGCTTCACAAGGCCGCTCTACCAGTTCAACTTTAAATGAATGGGTAGCAGCAGGCGGGTGGTTGTGTGATCGCGCCAGAACCCGTCAGCAGTTACTCCGTCCGCTGCCGTCGCTCACTCTAAATTAGACTATTCGGCGGGTAGGGTAATTTTATCAATCGTGAAGGGCAGTGACGGATCCACCAGAAAACTAATGACCGGGGCAAGCGAAACTGAGTCTAAATTGGTGACATAGACGGTGTTATCCAGATAGGCCACGTCGCTTGGCTCGCGGAAATCTTCCGCCAGAACGGTAATCTCGCCGTTGAGTTCTATCCGTGCCACTTTATTGGTGTCATAGATAGTAAAAATGACCCGCCCCAAATCGTCAATAGTAAGGCCGTCGAGTTCCCGGTCATCTTCGCTGTAGACAGTGCCCAATAATTTTGGACTACGGTCAGCTTCGAAATCAATCCGATAGACAATACCCGCAGCGGTATCTGCCACCACGATGTCATCCGTCACCGCATCATAGGCCAGTCCCGTTGGTTGCACTTCATTACTCACTTCGGGAAGTATCCACCATGTTTCATACTCCCCGGCCTCGTTCAATTTTAGGATTGTGCCGCGCTGGGTATCAGTGAAATAGAGCACTCCGTCTTTATCGAAGGTGATGGAGTGGGGGATTTCGTCGTTATCGAGTTTGCCGATTTGTTCAACCGTCTGCCCATCAGCGGAAATGCGTTTGATCTGGCCCTGTCCCCGACGTGGGTCACAATCCTTGCGGTCAATCACATATAATGAGCCATCCGGCGCAAAAGCCATCCCCGATGCAGCCTCAATGGTTTTACTGCCGCCCTTGACCCATGTGGTGCGTTCACCAGCGGGGGTAATTTGCCAAATATCGCCTGTACAAAAGCTGCCTGCATAAATGTTGCCGTCTGGCCCGATGGTTAATGCGCCGGGATAGGCGCGATCACCGGGGAGTTCAACAAATGTATCCGATGATGCTCCTGCCAAAACCGCCTTAGATTCGCGGCGTTCGGTATTAAAGGCACTGCGGATGAGCAGAGCGGTTAGTCCACAGATAAAAATCAATGAGACGACAAAAAAGAGGGTAACGCCCAAGATTCGTCTCTGGCGTTTGTTGGTTTGTGTTGCCATTGCTGTCTGTTCCAGTGCATCTCGATCAATAAAACATAACGACAGACGGAAATGAACCCCGTCTGCCGTCATTGCTTTGGCGGAGAGAGTGGGATTTGAACCCACGACAGGGAATTACCCTGTACCCGCTTTCCAGGCGAGCGCATTAGGCCAGACTATGCTACCTCTCCAATTTCATTCAATTAAACGTGATTATAGCGGTAAGCACTAGGCGCGGTCAATACAAACTTCAACTCAATACCGGGCTGATGTCATAGGGTGGGCCGCTGATTTGAAAGCCCTGTCCGCTGCTGTCCATGCTTAAAATGGAGACTGGCGAAAGAGAGGCGGGAACCCCGGTTTCGGGCCACCAAATGCGCCCTTTTTTGACAATAATCAGCAGGCCCGCTGCGTCCCCTAGCGCTACAAATTCTTCACTTTCGCTGTTTCGATAGACTTTCAGTGGCAAATAACTTTGAATCTGACGAACCGTTGCAGCGACATCCGGTGTCGTTAGCCCGATTTCGCTAATGGCTAACAGGCTATTACCCCCAAAAGGTGCATCGGAGACATTGGGGAGATCGTGCCGGGCAATTAGCTCCAAAATGTTGTCTGCCGGGTCATAAAAATAGAGGGCATGGGCATTCCAACTTTCAAAGCGGAATTCATCCTGTCCGGCGGGGTTATGAATGAGTTTTACCCGTTCGGCGAGCCATGTCTTGGCCTGTGTAAATTGATTCTCAGGGATGTTAAACGCGAAATGATAGCTGCCCTCCCAATCTTCATCGGCCTGCAAAAAGGTCAATTTGGAGCGACCCACGCCGAATGTAATGACCTCCTCACCGCCTTCCAGCATCGGTAATCCCAAAATTTCGGTATAAAATCTGTGTTGGGCTGGCAAATCTTGGGCTAAAAGCGTTAGGTGGGCGATTTCCATAATGATGTTTTACTCGCAAAAAAGGATGATTCGATGTGGTGGTCATTATCCCCGATTTCGGCTGGTGAGGCGAGATAAACTTTGTCACACACGCTGCATAACCTGTTTAATCCGGTCTTGATCGGTTAGGCTATAGGTCTCAAATTTACGCGGTAGTTCCGCATAATCCAGATGTTTGCCCCAACGCCCTACTTCAAAGGTGTAATGATAAACTGCGTTGAAATCAAATTCAATGCGTGCATTTCCTGACAATGGTACTTGCACATGGGAAGGCAGGGGTGTATCCACATCCAACAAATAGACCAACGTCGTCAAATTCGGGTTGATATGATGTCGTCCATCGGTTACAGCAATGGTGTAGGCGTGGGAATCAGGGGCGGAGGGATATGCGGGCACATTGGCGAGGGGGGAGACGCTTTGATGTAAAAAATCCAATTCAATGAGAGATGTGCCAGTGCGTAAGGCGGTTGTCCGATTTTGCTGATAGCCAATTTCGCCGCTGCCGCCGTGTTTGTTGCTCGGCGAGAGCAGTTCAATGCGGGTGACGGGTCTCCCCCGTGTCTCGTGTCCCGTCACTTGATAAATGGCGACGGCTGCGAGGGTGATTCCTTCATCATCGGGGAGGCTCGATACTTCGATGGTTTGAATGTGAGGGTCTTCCATCACACCGGCTGATGGTGGGGCAGGGCGTTGGAAGGTGGCACCAGTACGGAAGATGGCGACATCTGGTTCGGGGCGGCGCTGAATGGTACTCTCAAAATCCTCCACCCAAATTTGAAGGGATTGTTCTGGTCGGGCGACAAAATCATCCGGGAGTAATTGATTGAGACTATCGGTGATATGATTGATGTGGCTGGTGTGAAAACTATGCCAAATTGAAGGGCTTTCGATTGGAGTTTGGGCGATGCTATGCAGATGGGCATTAATCCCCCGGTAAGGATTTTTCATGGATTGAATGGGCATGATGGCTAATCCTTCAAAAATCTGCTCGCCAGTTTATATACCCGTGCCACTTTTTTAGACGATCTATCCCATGATGATAACTCAGTCCGAACTAAATCGGGATAGGTGCGGCTTATGTCGCGCAGTGCATTCCCCACCGATTTTCGGACGTATTCACTTTCATCGGCATGTAATTGGCTCAATAGCTGGATGGCAATTTGGGGGTGCTCGTCAAAATACGGGCGGCTTGTCCAAATGCGTAATCCTTCGGTCACGGCGCGGCGTACATGATGGTGATCATCGCCTAGCCAATCCCGAATAACCGGGAGGACATTTTCATAACCCGTATCGGCACAAAATTGGTCAAAGGCCATTGCTAGGATTTCTTGCACACGCCAATTGTCATCGCGGCTGATTTGATCGTGCATAAATTGAAGGATGTCTTCAGACTCGGCTGCAAATCGTCCAAAAATAAAGGTCGCCAACATGCGTGCCTGATGTATCTCGCTTTTGAATAATTCATGGGCAAGGGAGATACAAATCTCAGGCGTTTGACTGGCGACCAACTCATCCGCCGCTTTTTTGATGTCGGTAAACCCGTGTTGGGTTTTTTGTACACGCTGGATGAGAGTATCAATCAAGGGCGATTCCTAAATGGCCTCCGCGACAATTTCCGAGACGTCCCGCACAACCAAATCTTCCACTGCCATTGATTGTTGGGCGCTGTTGAGCATGACGGTGCAGAACGGGCAAGCCGTCGCAATCGTGGCGGGTTTTTCCAGCTTAACATTGGTGCCCACCTCACGCGCTGCGCCTGTGTGGTCGTAGGGAATATCCCCATTGAGCGCATTGACGGCCTCGGTTAGGCGCACCATGTTAACTGGTTGGGTTTGGTGGGTTTCCATAAAGACCTGAGCGCCGCCGCCGCCGCAACACAATCCACGATCCCGACTGCGGGCCATTTCGACCAGATTGACACCGGGAATCGCCTCAATCATCTTGCGTGGGCTGTCATATTCATCATTATAGCGTCCGATGTAGCACGAATCATGATAGGTAATCTGCCTGACCGCCTCGGACATATCACCCGCCGACCCGTTGCGCGAATAGTCGGGTTTGATCTTGCCCTCCGCAATCAACTTGGCGATGTATTGGCTGTGATGCACTACGGTGTAGTTGCCACCAAAATCGGGGAATTCATTCTTGATGGTGTTAAAACAGTGCGGACAGTGGGTGATTATCGTATTGAATTCATATTGATTGAACGTCTCGATAATCCCCGGTACGGCTTCTTGATAGAGAGCTTCATTGCCGCCGCGCCGTGCCCATTCACAGTGGCAGGTTTCTTCATCCCCCAACATGCCCCAATCTACCCCTGCCGCATTCAAAATCTTGGCAACGGCCCGACTGGTACGCTGCGAATTGGGATCAAACGCCCCGGAGCAACCCACCCAATATAACACATCCACCTTTTTCTTTTCGGCCATGATGGGTGGCTCAAATTCAAGTTCTTCTGTCCATTTCAAACGCGAATCACGGTTGTTCCAAGGATTACCCGAACGTTCGGCGTTGTTAAAGGTGGTGCCGAGTAGGGCTGGTGGCTCGCCTTCCATCAAAACCAGATGGCGGCGCATATCCACGATGCTGTCCACATGCTCAATCAAGACTGGACATTCATAAACACAGGCGCGGCAGGTCGTACAAGCCCACAACGCATCTTTGCTGAGGAGTTCGCGCCCCTGATATTCCACCCCGATAATCGGCATGTCGTCGGGGTTGAATTGGTGGTCAGCGGCGGCAGAGGGATGTAACCCGACCCCCAATGGCCCACTGTAGAGATTCATGGCGGAGCGAATATCGAGAATGATTTGCTTGGGGTTCAGTGGAGTTCCCGCTAGATAAGCAGGGCAGGCGGCTTGGCAGCGTCCACATTCGGTACAGGCATCGCCATCCATCAATTGCGCCACGCGGAAGTCAGTCAGACGCCCCACGCCAAACTGCTCAACGTCGGGATTTTCGAGATCGAGTTTGGCAAGCTGACCGGGTTCACGGAAATTGCTAAAAAAGATATTGAGCGGACTGTAAATAGTGTGCTTGAGGGGGGTATCTACCAAAGTCACGATAAATACGGCGACCTGAATGGCATGGAACCACCACATGCCGACATGCCAATCGCGCCAGAGCGATTCACTGTCACTCAGGATCAGCAGCCCTTGAGCCAACGTCCATCCCGCAAAGGAATAGCGCCCCCACGAATCGCCAATATAGTCGTTGAGCGCCGCCAAACGGAAGGCTTCGAGGATCAGTCCCGTCAGCACCAGCAGGAACAATTGGAACAAAACAGCATTAAATCCAACCGTCAGGGTCAATTTCTTGGGGCGGAGAGCATTGCGGCGATAGAGGGCATAACCGAGTCCACCCAGAAAGGCGAGCGTGAAGGCGTCTAGGGCAACCTCATAAACAACATAGGCGGCGTGTTTGAGTAATTTTTCATCGAGAATTTTGACAAAAAAATCTTGGTCAATCGTGGCGAGGGCTGTTCCGATAAACAGGGCCGTAAACCCGAAGAATATCCCTGCGTGCATCAGGCCGGGGGCGCGATCTCGCACTAAACGCGATTGGCCTAGCGCATACTTGAGGACGCGCCCAATACGTTCGGGCAGGTGGTCAAATTGCAGTTCACCTTGCCCTTTACGCCAAATTTGCAAGCGTATCCATAGTCGCCCGATCAAAAGTAGCGTTGCGGCAAACATAAGGATATACAGATACATCTCGTGCCCTTCGACATTCCACATCGTCCAGCGACACGGCGTATCAAGATTGGTACACACTTTATCGGGAAAACCATCGGGCATAATAAAAACGCTCCAATCAACAATGTATTTAGGTAAAAATCAAATCGTGGTTTGATTATGTAGTATAACGTAACAAATCCAGCCTGCAAGCATCACGGCGCATACCCCAAGCGTGCTTCCAGTTTCGCTTTGACTTCGGGCCATTCCTCATCGGTGACACTAAAATAGACCGAATGGCGATAATGACCGTCGGGCATGATATAGTGATTGCGCAGCACGCCCTCCCGTTTTGCGCCGATTTTTTCGATAGCCCGCTGGCTCTGCAAATTACGCGAATCGGTTTTGAGTTGCACGCGGATGGCTTTGAGATTTTCAAAGGCATGACGCAATAGCAAATATTTGGCTTCGGGATTAATCGCTGTGCTCTGATGCGTTTTGCCAATCCATGTGCTGCCGATTTCGAGACCGCGATGGGCCGGACGGATTTCCATAAAGGTCGTCACACCGACAGGCTGATTAGTTGCAACCTCGACTTGGCAAAAGGGGCACATATCGGGAACCGCCAGCAGATTTTGCAGATATTTCCGAAAGCCCGCTAGTGTCCATTCGGCGGGGACAGAGGCAAAATATTGAAAGGTATCGGGCGACACGGCCTGCCATAACCCTTCGGCGTGGCGGTCAATGGTGAGAGGTTCAAGTTGCACAGCGCGTCCGGTTAAGGTCACAGGTGTTACCCACGTTTGGCTCATAATTGTCCTCAATTAGCGAAATAGGCCGAATACCCCGCGCAACTGCTCCATGCCTGTATACATGGCGGCGGCGGTTTCTTCGGGGATGTAAATGACGTTCTTGAGTTGCAATTCTGGAAAAGGGCTTCCCGGCAGATCGTCGGGAGCAAATCCGCCATGCAGCACGGGGATGATGCGAGTATTGGGGGTTTCCAATGCCCAATGGATTTCGCGCTGGCAGTATTCGGATTGTAAAGTGGAAGGGCCGATGCAGGCGATAAATATAGTGCTGTTTTTGACCCGTCGTTCGAGCAAGTTATACCATTCGTCACCGGGGTCTATGCCGCGTATATCCAAAAATGGGGTAAAGCCATCTACGCGCAGTTCTGACCAGATGAATAGGGCAAGGGCGCTGCTGATGGAACGTCGGTAGGAAATGAATATCGAAACTGGGGGAGGGGCATTGAGTAGTTCAAAAGTCTTGGAGGTTAATTGGACAACAATCGGGTTGCCTTCACGAGCGATGGTCATGTAGCCGAGTGCCAGCATCAAGCTCAAGGCGGGCGGTTGGTTGTCCCAGACTTCTTGGACATATTGGCGCGGGCCGCCGTCGGTCAATTCACCCCGAAAATAGCTGAGTCTGGCATCCCATTTTTCGTTGATCGCGCCCCATGCAAGGTCATAGGCAAAACGCTGGATGCGCTGGAGGGGGTCTTTAGGGAGGGGTAAACCAAGCGGGTCGTCCATTGAATGACTCCGAATATGGCTTAATCGTAAAATTTCATTGGCACATCAAGTGCAAAAATGATTTTTTCAAAGGCGTCAATATCTTCTTGAGATTTAAAGGCATCAGCCGGAATCCAGTCAATCATCCGTCGTTGATAGAGCAAGTAGGATTCATCTGTGACGACCAGTCTACGATATTCTGACCAGTGTGTTTTAGAGGACTTGCCTTTATCAACCTGACGTGCAACATGCTCCGAGTCAATGACATAAATGATTGACCTTTCAAATGCTCCACTTGTTCGCAAAGCATAATTGTCGGCCCATTCCTTAAACTTTCTCAGCGCAAAGAGAATCAACGTTATTACAACGAATCCTTGTGTAAGCGTTAGTACGGCTTGGAGGTCGCTATTGGGAAGAAGCGCTATAACCACAACAGTTAGTATGCCAATCCATATTTTTCCAATATGTCTTTGATAGGCTGGCTTACCCGTATCGCTGAGTTTTTTGACATCATCCGGTGTCAACCGAACAGGTTTAGTAATGATCGTCATGGCCTAACCCTAAGTATTGGCCTCATACGCGGCTTGGGCGTAGACCTGCAAATCGCTTTCAATAGGAGCAAAAGTGTACCCTTCCCGTATTAAGCGATCATAACGGCCTTTGGCACGTCCCAAAAAACGCAGGGCATCATCGGAGGGGTCAAGGTCTACCGAGGCTTCTAACAGCCGGATGGCCTGTGGCAGTTGACCAGCATCGGTCAAAAGCAACCTCCCCAAGTCGAGGGTGATTTGGGTGATGGAGGCCCGATCTCCGGCAACGAGTGCTAAATAAAGCGCCTGCCGACTATAATAGATAGCCCAATCGTAATAGCTCTCGGCTTCGGCGACAAAGGCGAGGTTGGTTAATTGGAAACGTTCATCCTCAATATCACCCATTTCACGGGCGATTTGCAGCGCCAGCATGTGACGTTGACCTGCTTCTTTCCAGCGACCCATACGACCAAAGGCCGTGCCGAGATTGCCTAATGCGCGTCCCTGTAAATCACGGCGCCCAACCTGCTCAAAACGAGCAGCAGATTGAGCCAGCACAATCGTAGCCTCCTGAAAATCGCCCTTGTCTAAGAGGGTCGTGGCGAGTTTGCCCTGTGCTAACCCAATGGCTACGGCATCCCCCGATTTTTCAAGTATCTCGACTGCTTCCTGATAGGTTTTCAGGGCATTGTCATAGTTACCCTCTAGAACAGAGGCATCGCCCATCACCGTGACAATCCGCCCTTTGCGACCCGGATAGTGTTCACCGTTAATCATCTCGATGGCATGTTGGGCGGCTTCAATTGCCTGTTGGGGTTCGTTTAAAGTCAGGAGTACCGCCGCCAAATTTTCGTAAATCATCAAACGCCGACTGTCATCGCCTGACTCTTGGCTGAGGGTGACAGCCAATTGATATTTGGGTACGGCGAGTTCGGGTTGCTTATGGCGGGTATACCAATCGCCCAACGCCATTGCCAATTTAAGCGCATGTGCCCGATTGCTGTTCGCAGTGGCTTCTTCGAGGGCAATTTCAAGGGTCTCCCGCGACAGGGTGCGGATGGCCTCGGTGTCAATCACCATACGAGTCGGTTCATCGGGTGGGAGAGGCGGTAAATCGGGTGGCAGGGTCTTAAATTCTTGAGTCGCTTCCGGCACAAAGGGCTTAATAGATTGTCCCGGTTTTTCAGATTGGCTCGTCAGCAGTCGCCCCAACAGTGCATAAAATCCTTGATAGCCGCGTGCGTGGATGACATTTTGAGTGCCATGCTGTCCCAATAGTTTAAATAGGGTCTCCAGCGTATCAAATTGCTGGGTGGTGGCGGCGTAACGGGCTGTACCCCATAGATTATCCATCTCGCGTGCCAGATGGTCATAGGCGGTGGGATCAGGTTCACCCGCGTGCAGCTTCACAAATTTCATCGTATTGTTCAAAATGCGGTTGCGGGTGGCCTCTAATTTGTTTTGGGCCTGCAAACGTGAACGGGCAAATGTCCGTGCCAAATCATGAACCCTATAAAAGGGCGGGTGGTCGGCGAGGCGAACTTCGTCACAAAATCCATGATTGACAAGGTGTTGAAGAATCCCCGGTAGGGTGCGTTCTGACACTCCACTGATCGCGCTTAATAATGGAATGCCAATGCGGTCAGTGAATAATGATCCCAGCAGCAAAAATAGGCCCTGTGCTGGCGCATCCAATAGTCCATAGCCCGCTGCCAATACGCCTAATGTCCGGTTTTCGGGGCCGACAGGGGTTTCGGGCAACAGGCTGGTAAAATGCGTTTGGGTGACATTGGCATTCGTGATTTGTTTGGCCGCCATCACAAGTCCAAGAGGATGCCCTTGAATGTAATGCAGGAACGGCGCAAGCAGAGCAGTGCGGGTTTGTTCATCTAACTGGGCGGCATGGCGATAAAACTGTTCACTGTCTTTGTCGTTCAGTTTGTCTAACTGAAAAATTGTCCATTGGCCGTCTACTGGGACGCCGCTGGTAATCATAACTGGGTGATGAGGGGGGATACACTGCTTCAGAAATTGGGTAATCACCCCAACCGACAATGGCCCATCTAAAACCAGCAGGGGGCGATTTTGCTCCAACAGGGCCTGCGCCATATCCAGTTGGGTGGGGACATCATCGGTTGCTAAGGCCGAAATCCCATAGGTGCGTGCCACCCGATTGGACAGCATGAGTACATCGTCATAATAGACCGGAAACCACAACACACCGCCGGGGCGCTCTACAAACTGCGCGGCGACACTGGCAGCCAACCCACGCCGCCCAATTCCTGATGCTCCATAGAGCCAAACGACATCCCCCGCCGCTACCAAATCACGCAGGCGTTTCAGTTCACCCGCTCGGCCAAAAAGCGGATTAGGGGGTGTGACGGGCAGCACCTCAACCGAATGAATGGGTTTTTCCAGCATGGGTTAGCTCGATTAGTGGTGATTTCAAAATGATTATTTAGGCGAACAAATTTTATAGACTAGTTGTTCTCTGGCGGTAGCACCGATGGAAGTTCGCTTTCGGGCACGTCTTTCCATTTCAGGCCTTCTTCGGGCAGCAGCACCGGAATGCCATCCCGAATGGGATATTTATAACCAGAATCGTCACAGACCAGCCACATATTGTTGACCAAACGCAGGCGTCCGGGATCATCCCCTTTGGTTTTGTCATGCACGCCGACTGGACAGCGGAGGATATTCAATAAGTCTTCGGAAATTGGCGCTTGATTGCCCATGAAAATAGCCATCCTTCTCTGGTGAGTTTCAAAAGTCGTTTTCAATTATACAAAAATTGTGCAAAATTACTCGTCTCTGTACAAAGGTGTGGCAAAATTAGAAGTTGAAAAATGGTTGAGATTTCGGTTTAATTCAGTTGACTTTTAACGCTTGTCGTTATAGTCTGAAGGCTTGATGTTTTGCGACTACATGAGGAAGTAGGTAGGTCATGCAGCATATTCTAATAGTCGAAGATAACCGCGACATTGCTGCTTTGTACCAGCGTGCTTTGTTCAAATATCAGCATACTCTGGTCAGCAGTGCCGAGAAAGCACTTGAAAAACTAAGCGATCAAACTTACGACCTCATTATTTTGGATCTGCACCTCGCGGAGATGTCGGGTTTACATTTATTGGAACATATCCGCACCCAACCCGAAGGTGAAAAAGTCAAGGTTTTTGTTATTTCGGCTGATGATCTACTCAAACCCAAATGCGAGGCACTGGGTGTTCAAGCATGGATGACCAAACCAATTGAGATTGATGTGTTTATGGAGACGGTAGATCGTTGGGTCAATCAACCTGCAACCCATAAGTAGACGCTGGACAATTACCCCGTAACGTGTAAAATCACCCTTCGGTTTTAGCTTATTAGCACAAGAATATCCCACCTACGGCGTGGCCTTTGACGATGGGACACGCTGCTTTCTGTCACGTTTCTTTTCGGAGGCTTTCATGACTAACCTGTTCCGGCGTACCCTCCATGCGGCGTTACTTTTGACGCTGGTATTGATGGCAGGGTTGCCTACTTATCAAACCCGCACCACCTTTGCACAAGATGATGGCGCTAGTGAAGTCGTCGTTGCGGGGTCACGCTATGTCCAAGACCTGCTGCAAAAGTTAGTAGATAATTACAACGCGGCGGCAGAAAACGATACAACTGTTCAATTTGATGCACAAGGTAATGCCGACGGCTTTACACGGCTGTGCGGTGGCGTTGTGGATGCGGTCATGGCGACTGAACCAATTTCCGATGAACAACTGCTGGTTTGCGATACCAATGCGGTGGAATTTGTGGAATTGGTGCTGGCCTATGAAGCGTTGGTGCTTGTCCCCAGCGCAGGTGCCCCAGCCACTTGTATTGACCAATCCAGCCTGCCCAGTGTGCTCGGTGAGGGTGGGGCAGCCCAACTCAATTGGTCAGTTATCAACCCAACGGCGACCCCCGGTGACATTACTCTGTATGGGCCAAATCCTGAAAGTCAAACAGTCGTCGGTTTCCTTGCCTCGCTGCTGCCAGACGCGCCGCGCACGGATTACACCCAATATGAATCCCCTCAAGCGGTTGTAGATATACTCAAAGACCCCGCCAGCATGGGTGTGGCATTTATGACGTTTGCTGAGTGGTCTGGGGTTGAAGATCAAGGCGGTTTGACGCCCTTACAAGTCAGCACCGATCAATTGCTGAACTGTCTTTCGCCGGATGAGAGCACGATTGCTGCCGGAACATATCCCTTCCGCCGCCAATTGATGCTGTATGTCAATGTGAATGCCTTCGACAAAGCCAATTTCAGCGAATTTGCTAAATATGCGGTGGGTGCGGATGGTCTGTCAGTGGTGGATGATGAATTTAACTTCACCGTGCCTGTGCAAGCAGTGTTGGATCGCGGCCTTAACAATATCACTGGCCCGATTGTAGGACGTACATTTACCCGCCCGAATTCCCCGGTGACACTGAATACTGCTGCTGAGGGTTCGGTGACCATCAACGGTACGGGTTTGGCATCTACCGCAACTAAGCCCATTTATGATTCCTTTACGGGAACCTATACCAACGTTGACCTAACAGTTGGTGCGATGACCAATGACCAAAGTTGGGGTGCGTTCTGCGCTGGGACAGCCTCGGTGATTCAAGTCAATCGCCCTCCGTCCGAAGCTGAGTTAGCCACTTGCTCCGAAAACAACATTGACCCCTATACCATCAATTTTGGCGCTCAGGCAGTGGTGCTGGTTGTAAAGGCCGATTCTGACTTGCCCATTTGTCTGGATTACAGCCAATTGTCGGCCATGTTGGTGCAAAATGTTTTGGATCCGCAGGCTGGCACACTGAATCCTGATGCCACTGCCGAAGCAACAGAAGTCACCCCAACTGAAGTTCCTACCGAAGCTGTCACGGAAGTTCCGACGGCTGAACCGACGGAAGTTGCTACGGAAGCGCCTGCACCGGAACCCACCGAAGCGCCGATTGTTCCGCTTGACCCGACCAAACTGCAAGGGCCAGCACGTTGGAACGAAATCAATCCTGAGTGGCCTGATCGCCAACTGTTGGTGCTGTCTCCTAGCTTGGGCGCGATTGAAACCGACTTGATTTTGGCGACTGTAACCAATGGTCAACAAGTGCTCCGTCGCACCGATGCTCCCATTGTTCAAATGTCGCCTGTCAACACCCCCAATGCATCAGGGGCGACGGATATTCCCGATTTGCAATATCGTGTTGGCGCTACCGCACATTTTGATGGCGCGATTACTTATGCCCTGTGGACGGCTTTCCAATCCGACCCCGGCAAAGATGGAGTACGGGTTGTCCAGATTGACGCTGGTAATGGGTGCATTGAACCGACAGCCGAAACCATTCTTGACGGCAGCTATCCGTTCTCCTATAGCTCGATGCTGGTCTTCTCGAAGGCAGCGTTGAGTGATGATGTGGTGGCCGCGCTCTTATGGCAGGCTTTTAACAGTGATGCGCTGATTCAGATTGAAACCCTCGGTCTCGTTGGGTTTGATCGGGCCGCATTGGAAGCCGAACGCGAAAATATCTTCACGATGATTGAAGAAGCGCGTCGTGCCGCCGCAGAAGCCGATCCTGATGCCGAATCCGGCGATGCCACCCCAGAAGCAACTGAGGAAGTGACTGAAACGCCTACTGAAGTGCCTACCGAAGAACCTACGGAAACGGCAACTGAGACCGCAACCGAAGTTCCCACTGAGATTCCAACCGAGGTACCGACGGAGCTACCAACGGTTGAACCTACTGAAGCCCCAACTCAGGCGGCTCAATAGATAAAATCGCAAGGATATAACAAGGGCGGGCTAATGGCCTGCCTTTTTTATTTTTGCAAAGCCTTTTGGTTTGTTAGATAATGTTTTCCAAAACACCCATCCAATCAGCGAGGAATTTCTGATGCGCGGTGCAAATCTACGGTTGTTGTTGCTTTGCCTGCTGGTCTTGACTTTGATGCCTATAGAGTCGGTTAATATACGACCTGTTTTTGCTCGTCAATCGGCACCATTTGCGGTAGTGGCGAACGATGCTCTTGCCGAACGGGTAAGTCGTGCGCTTATTGATGCCTATCCCTATGGCGGATTTGAGACACGGCGCAGTTCGGAGTCAACTCTCACCAATTTGTGTGCGGGTGAATTTTTGGTACTTGCCACAACGACCCCGCCAACGGCTGAAGAATTTGCGGATTGTCCTACCGCTGTAGAGCTTATTGTGGCAATTGATGGCTCGGTGGTTATTATTTCGACACAGGTAGATTTTTTGCTTTGTCTTGAGACCGACCAATTAAAAACCCTCTTTGGCACAAATGGCCCGCGTGATGCCGAAACATGGAATCAATTGAATCCAGACTTCCCAGAGCGGCGTGTCAGCGTTTTTGCGACCAACGATCAAGACGTGGAAGATTTCTTTTTTCAGCGCGTGATTGGTGAAGACAGCGGTCAGCGGCCCGGTATTGAGGCGTTTGGCGACGAACCCTATCGTCAAATTAATACACGGCAGGGTGGGATTGGTTTTGTACCATTGGTCGAATATTTTAGTAGTCCACCCACCTACAGCGTCGTGCCCTTAAATAACGGGACGAGCTGCCAATTGCCGACAGAACGTACCATCGCGGAAGGCGATTATCCGGCTGCTGGCCCAGTTTATTGGTATATTAGGCAAGATTCTTCGTTGCCAGTTTCGGAAATCTCTACCCTGCTGGCGTTTGTTTTTGGCGAGGGTGGTGCTGCCGCCATTCAATCAGCCGGAGGATGGTCGGCTCCATCTGATTTGACCAGCCTCTCGTTACGTAATCTTCAATACGGGATGGCAGGCCCGGTGTTGTCTGGTGATAGCGGCCCTGATTTTGTGGTGCGCTTGACGTGGGAAACCAGCCATGATCTAGATTTAGGTCTCTATTTACCGGGCGGTGCCGAAGTCAATTTTACCAATCCCGCCGCACCGGGATTCTATCGCCAATCGGAAAGCGGGAATGACTATTGCTCAACATCCGCTGCCAGTCCGCAAGAGCAGATTATCGCTGTAGATGGAATCGCGTATCCTACCGATTATTTGGCCTATGTTCAGCTTTCGTTATCGTGTGGAAATGAAGAAACCACCGCTGCCTTTACCGTAGAATTTTTGATTGATGGGCAGGTTGTGGACTCAGCAACAGGCAGTATTGGAGAGGGTGAAAATCCATTTGTGGTAACGTTTAGTTATCCGGGTTAGTTCGTTCTATTCACTAAAAATCTATCTCCAAAACCAAAAAGGCCGATCTGATAGTCGGCCTTTTTAGTATTATGACCTATTCGATTACACACTCATCCGGCTGAAATTCAGCAGTTCTTCAACATGGGCATCCAGTTCAGCAAGCAGGGTGTCGGCATCTTCTTGGCTTAACTTGCCGTCGGTGACCGCTTGGTTAATTTGTTCCGTCGCGTCGCTGATGATTTGAGCCTTGACCGCTGCTACATCCCCGCCATTTTCGGTAATGATGGTGGTAAGACTTTTGCCGTCACGCAGTTCTTGGCGCACGTCCTGAGTTTCAAGGCCGGTGGTTTCGGTGACGACATCCATTACGATGCGGCGCAGACCAAAATTGACACGGACATTAATCATGCGCTGACCTAGTTCATGATCGAGGATTTCTTGGATTTTGGTATCCAATTCCGCCTTCAGTTCAGCGGCGCGTTCTTCGGTGATGCGTTCATTGGCAAGGGCTTGATCTATTTGGGCTTCGGCTTCGACTTTGGCATCCGCCGCGACTTGGGCCGGATTACCGCCATTGGCTGTAATCAGGTCACTGAGGGTTTGACCTGCTTCGGCGCTCTGCAAAAATTCACGGATGTCCATGCCCACCGATTCGGCGGCGGTGACGGTGACGATGCGAACGAGGGCTAGACCCCCGCGATGACCTCCCCGATTACCGCCACGATCCCCAAGCGGACCTTGCGCGAATGACACCCCCACGGCGCTGAATACCATCGCAATGGCTACTACCGCAACGGCTGCCCCCAATACCCCACGCTTCAATGACTTCATGTTCCAATTCTCCTTGTTTGACTCAGTTAATCTGACCGACACTTCGTTTCGTTCGTATGAGCCTATTTTCAGGGACAGATGTAACCGGAGTGTTATCTTTCCCCTCAGAAACTGTAAAATCTTGTGTTGTAAACCCTCGCAGAGCGTTTACAATTGCATTATTTGGAGTGGTCATACAGCAGGATACAACATTGGATTTATCCATCATCATCGTGAATTGGAATGTCGCGGAATTATTGGCGCGATGCCTTGAAAGTATTTGTCAATCGCCGATTGCCATAGTCGCCCCAGACAGCACATGTACGGGGACTGGGCTGCTAACTCAAGTCATAGTGGTAGATTCCGCCAGCCAAGATAGCAGTGTGGAAATGCTCCGCGAACGGTTTGGGTGGGTGCATCTCATTACATGTGAGCAAAATATCGGTTTTGTGCGCGGGAATAACTTGGGCCTGAAATCAGCCACCGGACGGGCGGTTTTGCTATTGAACCCGGATACTGAAGTTTTGGGGGATGCTCTGCCACGTTTGATGTCTGCTTTGAATTCTGACCCGAAAGTGGGAGTGGTTGGGCCACACACCCTGAACCCCGACGGCACATATCAGCAAACGCGCCATCATTTCCCGACCCTGCTCGTTGGCATAGCCGAAAGCCCTTGGATCAGTAATATGGCCCCACGCCGCTGGCTCGATTGGTTTTTTATGCGTCAGATGTCCAACGATGCAACCTTTCCGGTGGATTGGGTCAAAGGGTCGGCATTGCTGGCGCGGCGAGAGGTTTGGGAGCAAGTTGGCAGTCTGGACGAGCGCTACATCATGTACTCGGAAGAAATGGATTGGTGTAAGCGCGTTAAAGACAGGGGTTGGGAAATTTTGTATGTAGGGGACGCCAAAATTATTCACCATGAAGGTCAGAGCAGCAAACAGGTGAAAGCCCGTAGCCATGTACATTTTCAACACAGCAAACTACGCTATTTTCGCAAGTTTCATGGACGCTGGCAGGCCGAAGTTTTTCGGCTGGCAATGGTGGTAAACTATGCGAATCAGATTGGGATTGAGGCCGCTAAATGGAGTTTGGGCAGTCAGCGACCATTACGTTGGGAGCGAGTCAAGGCCTATTGGTTAGTGATTCGGTCATTGTTGTGGGCAGGCGAATCTATTGTGAATAAGGGGAAGTGACTCGATGCGGATTGGCATCATCACAGGTGAGTTTCCGCCAATGCAAGGCGGTGTAGGGGATTATTCATTGGAATTAGGGCGGGCGATGGTGACGCAGGGACACGAGATATTTGTCCTGACGAGTGATCGGGCCGTGCCTGCCATTCAAGAACGTGGGATTCACGTGCAGCCGACAGTGGCGAGTTGGGGTCGCTGGGGGAAACAAAAATCCGGTGATGGACGGCGCGGTGAAGTGCAGGCCGCTCAGTGGATCAAAGCCAATCAATTGGATGTGGTCAATATCCAATATCAAGCAGCGGCTTATAACATGCGGGTTGCGGCGAATCTGCTACCCGAAACACTGGGTCATATAGCCCCTGTTGTGACAACCTTCCACGATCTGCTGGTCCCCTATTTGTTTCCCAAAGCTGGCCCCGTCCGTAAAAAAGTCATTTACCGCATGGCCCGCCAAAGCAAGGGCGTGATTGTGACCAATCGGGGCGACGAACGCGAATTAGCTGAACAAGGCCATATGCCGCCTGTGATGCGGATTCCGATTGGCTCCAATATCGCCGTACAGCCCCCCACTGATTATGACAAAACGGCATGGCGTGAGGCGCATTTTCTGCCACATGATGCGTTGATTGTTGGCTTCTTTGGGTTCATCAATCGCAGCAAGGGCGTAGACACGTTGGCACAGGCGATTCGATTGTTGGTAGATCGCGGCATCAATGCCCATTTGTTGATTGTAGGTGGACAGGCGGGGGCGAGTGACCAGACCAATATTCAGCAGGCAGATGAAGCCGAACGCATGGTAGGCGGCTTGGGCATTTCGCGGCGTGTGCGTTGGACAGGTTTTGTTACCCCCGAAGCCGTCAGTGCCCATCTGATGGCCTGTGATGTAGTGGCCCTACCCTTTCGTGATGGGGTATCCTATCGGCGCGGGACGCTCATGGCGACCCTCGCGCATGGCTGTCCAATTGTGACGACTTTCCCGCAGGTGGATGAACCCGATTTGGTGGATGGGCAGGCGATGAAAATGGTGCCGCCGGATTCACCCCAAAAATTGGCGGAGGCGCTGCGTGAATTAGCCCATGATGAAGCCCAGCGCATTCGGCTTGGCAAAGCAGCGGCCCAACTTGCCACCCAGTTCAGTTGGGATGCGATTGCAGCGGCGACCCTGCGCTTTTTTGAACAGATGCGTGCGTCACGGTAGCCCTGTACCACCGGGCCACTGCACTTGGATGGTCACAGGCAGGCGGATGGCATCATCGCCATTGGTCAAGTGTTGGCGTTCGTTGCTGCCCGATTGCCAATCATACCAGCCGACCAAAATGGAATAGTCTCCGGCGGGTAGGTTGGGCGGCAGCAAGATTTCGCGGGTGTCAAAGATCGTTTCGCCAGATTGCCATGAACTTAAGGGTCGGGTGTTATTCACCGCATAACCATCGGCCTGCGCCACCACATGCCCCTGCGCATTTACCAGATGTACCAGCGCACTGTAATCAGCAGCGGCGGGTTCAATGGCCTGCCAATAGAACACGACTCGAACACTGCCCCCCGACCACGCCACATTGCCATCAGGCAGCGCGATGCCTGCTAATTGGGCAAATGGCGACCACACGACCTCCTCTAATCGTGCCAATCCCACATTTTCGGTATAGGGCAGGACTTCAATATTTCCCGTATAGCGATCATCCCCGCAGGCCAATTCCCATTGATAACTACCTGCCGGAACATACAGGGGGAGGCCGATTTGCTCATGAATCATCTCATCCCCTCCGGCGGTAGTGGTAGGATAGATGGATTGGAAAAAGGTGTGGGCATCCTCAACAACCACATTCCCTGCCGCGTCCAACAAACGGGCGCGGATTTCGTTGGGCAGGGTGTCACCTTCATTTGATCGAATATCGCAATTGAGGGGTAGGGTATCGCCTTGCCAGAGGGTAGAGGGTGTCGTCAAAGGCAGGCGTCGCTGATACACCGTCATGGGGCTAAAGGTATCGGCCTCGGTGCTAAATTGGGCGGCGGAACGATAGTAGGTGTCGAACCAATCTTGCGCGATGACCTGCTGCCATGTGTAATAACCTGTTGCGACTACATAATCCGGTTTGTATTTCAGGACGGCATAATCATCCTGCTTAAAATACATCTCTGGCACTATCAGGCCGGGTGAATCAATGGTATGGCGTTGCGCGTAATATCCCATCACGCCCAAATCACCTACAAGCAAGGTGGCATCGGTGGGGGTATTGGCCTCAACCCACTTGCCCAGTACCACATACGTACTTGTGCGAGGTGGTGGGTCAGCGAAATCCTGCGATTTTAGAATGGCAAGCACCCCCGAAATACCGACCAAAACCCCCACCAGCGCGAACCGCCATGTTTTGTTGGAATTCAGCCGCCCCGCCTGCTCAAAAATCCATGCGCCGCCAAACACCATGAGGACAACATAACTGGTGAATAGAGGGGTGTAGTACCAGAAGGCTGTGGCGTTCAAAACCGTGTAGCCCGCCAGATAGAAGCCTGCCCATAGGGCCACCGGACGCAGAGATTTGATTTTGAGGACGCGCCATGCCCCAATGAAGATGAACAAAAAGGCGCTGATGCTTAGGGGATTGTTGTCCCAATAGAAGGTTTTCCACCAATTCCAACCATCTTTTAGGAACTGGATACCTTCAAAACTGGACTGTTTCGCGCCAAAGGTGTTGGGCAGAGGTGTGTCAAAATAGGCCCATGCGAATAGATACCAAGGCGCAATCGCCGCTGTGTAGACCAGACCCAATGGGTAAGGCAATTGACGCAGGCGAAAAATGATTGGTGCATCTTGGTTAGCCTGCCAACTTTCCCATGCTGCCACTAACCACAGAGTCCCACCCAGAACCACTCCATCGGCGCGTGTCCATGTGAGGGCTGCCGCTGCCAAGATCGCTTCATAGGGTTTGCCACGTTCCCAACGCCACAACGCCAGCATCAGCAGCGTGCAGTAGAGCAGGGTCTCCATACCAAAACTGACATATATCAGTGGCGAGGTGGCTAAAATGACGCCGATGGCAAAACCGCCATAATGCGAAAGATGGTCACGGGTCAGCAAAAAGGCGAGGCCACAGGTTAGGGCCAATAAAATCGCACTGAGGAGATTGCCTGCATGTAATAAATCATGGGTGAGAAAATAGACCCCAGACATCAGCAGGGTATAGAGCGGGGTAGTCGTGCCTTGAACATGGTCACCGGGATTAAATACAAACCCCCGCTCCTCTGCGATGTTACGGCTGTAGGCATAGGTGATAAATACATCGTCTTGGGTATAGTCCCAAAACGCGGTGGTCAGATAGGCGACGAGTCCAAGCAGGACAACCCCAAACAGCCAATAGCGGCGTGGTTGCAGCATCATTCGATTGTCACTATTCCTAACAAAGCGGAATCCCCAATAGGAGTGCCATTTGTATCATGGACAGGCAGGCGCTGAAAAGTGTCGGGGTCATAAATCCCAATGACCACCTGATAATTGCCAGTTGGTAGATCAAGCAAGGGCACGCTTATCACATCCTCAATTTGTTCGCCCTTGCCCCATGCCCAGATCGGATAAGGTTCCCCTCCCGGAATAGGGTCACTTTGGGCGACTCTTTGACCGGCATGATCCAAAATATGCACAAAAAATTTGTAGGAATTGTGGGGTGCGGAATACGTTCCCCATGTCAGGTGTAGATTGAGCATGTTATCCGTAATGCCCATCTCGTAGGTCGCCAGCGCCACGCCTTCAAAACGGAATGGGGCGGAATGGAGTAGGGTCGGGTCAATGGGCGGTGCAGGTGCCCATAAATGCCCAATGATGACACTGCGTTGCTTGCTGCCATTCACAGTGGCTTCAAGAGGGATGCCGTCAGGTAGGCCAAATAGGGATAATTGCAGGGGATAGACCTCACCCGCTCGCACATTTTTCTCAATCTGCAGGGCAAATTCATCGCAAAAGATTTTGTTTGGCTGCCACAGCGTATAGTTACCCAAACCCGTAAATGATTCGCGCTTGCCCACCAATTGGCTGTCGAGTGTCGTGATGGTGAGGGAGAACGGATAGGGCAGGGGGATTTTTTGGTTGCTATCAGGCGCTTGCCAGCACAATTGAAAGTGGCGATAGTCTCCATTGTGGATGGAATTGCTATCTACCGTATAACCCAAAAAGCGCGGGCCGCCAAAATCAATCACTGGGCCTACTAAGTTATCAGGGGCATCATTCCGGAGGGGTGGGGGGCCAAACGCATGAATAATGACCGCTGGAACCATCACCAGAGCCATACCACCCGACGCACCAGCGAACCAACCACGCCACTGTCGGAAGTGATACAGACCCGTCACCACGAGTAAAACAAAGGCGCTGTAATAGGGATACGTGAGTCGGCCTGTGATGAGATCGAACATGGACATCCATTGGAATAGGGCGGTCAATCCAACCCCAATAGTCAATAAAAGCAGCAGGGTATGGCGGGTGGGGCGGGTGTACAGCCATCCGATCAAGCCTAATCCCAACAAGGTCAGCGGCACGACATAGCCCCACTCAGCGGGTCGGACTTCACCAGAGCCGAAATTGGCCCACAGCGAGAGAATAAGAATCGGGGTGCGGCTGAGAATTTGCGAGATAGACTGGGGTTCATCCCATGCCCAAGGCTGTGCTCTGTGGGGGGCCATACCCAGTGGGTCATCATAAAGAAGCCAGCCGCGCATATACCACCATCCGGCAATCAGACTAGCGATGGCGATGACCGCCGCGCATCGGATAATCAATGACCGCCAATTTTGTTTGGTTTGCCACCAGCCGATAAAAATGCCAGCAGGTGGGATACTCCATAGGGCTAATCCGCTGGCTTTGGAGAGGGCCGCCAGTCCCATGACAACCCCAGCGAAGAGTAACAGCCGATTGTTTTGCCAATCATTGATGAGATGCAATCCCACCGCCAATGTGAGCGACCCAAACGCGATCACGGCGACATCGTTGCTGGCGAGGGCGAAGGTTTGTATCAACAAGGGATTCATGCTGTAGGCCAATGCCGCGAACACTGCCCATGATTTTTGAGCAGGCCAGATGGCAAGCGCTGACCAATAGACCCCTAAGAGTGCCAAAACGCCGTATAGGGGGGCTATTCGGCGTATCCACTGTAGGGCCGCGCTCATTTGTTGCTGGTCATTTGTCATGGCGTGCTGGCGGGGTTGCATCATAAAATGATTGCGATTATCGCGCCCGGTCACTGGCGAGGGATAAGCACCCCAAGGGTTGGTTTGGTAGCGAACTTCCCAATCTCCAAAGTCGCGCACACGGGTAAAGAGAGCCGCCGTCGTATAATACAGCGGCGCTTGGGCAGCGGCCTGTTTGATAGGGGTATCCAGATCGTGGTCGGGGTTGGGAAATTTTCCTGTACGAGCCAGTTTCATGATATAGGCGAAATGTTCCCCTTCGTCTGGCCCTTCAAAGGGCGGGACAGTTTCGGCATACAGGGTGGTCAAGCCAAAAAAAATCAGTATCAAAATAAATAAGGGACGATGATTTTTAAGTGCCCGCATTGTATTCTGCCAAAAGTTGGTTAAAACGACGGCAAACGCAGAGCAGTAGGCTATGGACTGATGGGCTAGGCCGCGCTACACTCTCTCGCCGTCTCTGGGTACATACTAGAAAAGATTTCGCATGAATTGGATTTTACCGGAAACTCCTCAACAATTGCAGCGTCGGCGTTTGGCCCTTGTGGGGTTGTTTGTGGCGCTGGCGTTGCTCTATATGCTGACCTCGCCCATTTTTGAGGTTTCCGATGAGATGCTCCATTTTCCAGTGGTAGATTATATCGCCAGCACGGGTAAACTGCCCTATCAAGACCCCGGCCAAGAAACCCTATGGCGACAAGAGGGCAGTCAGCCGCCCTTGTATTATCTCATCACGGCGCTGCTGGTGCTGCCGATTGACCGCAGCGATTTGGAAACGCGGCTTTTTTATAATCCCCATTCCAAAGTCGGCATCGGCCTTGCCAGCGATAACCAAAATATCATCGTCCACGATGCGGATGCCGAGTCGTTTCCCTATAAACAAACGACCCTAGCTGTCATGATTTGCCGCCTGTTTAGCATTTTGTTGGGGGCGGGTACGGTCTGGTTAACTTTCGATATGGCGCGGCTGGTGATTCCGACATGGCCTATGCTCGGTTTTTTGGCGATGGCCTTTGTCGCGTTTAACCCGATGTTTTTATTCATTACCGCCAGCGTCAACAATGATAATCTGGTCATCTTTTTGGGGACAGCAATAATTGTACAAATGCTGGCCCTGTGGCGATATGGCTGGCATCGGGGGCGGATTGGCCTCGTGTCGGTGTTGTTGGGCATGGCGGCCCTGACCAAACTCAGCGGATTGACCTTTGCGCCGATGGTCGCCCTCCCCATTTTTGCGGTTTATTGGCGGGAGCATCGCCCAATCAAAGATTTGATATTAGCGGGGATAGTCGTTGCCGCTGGAATTAGCCTAATTGCCGGATGGTGGTATATCCGCAATGTGCAACTGTATGATGATCCAACGGGCCTCAATACTATGATTGAAATCGCAGGCAAGCGCCCCGCCGATTTTGGCTTACACGATGTTTGGGCCGAGCGCGAAGGATTTTATTATGCCTATTGGGGGTGGTTCGGCGGCTTAAATGTCATCAGCCCTCAACGATTTTTTGATTACACGTTGGCAATATGCGGTCTTGGACTTGTGGGTTTGACCTTGACAGGGGTGCGCCATCGGAAGCGATGCACTAGTGCAAGTCTGGTTGTTTTGCTCTTAGTGCAACTGGCCCTGATGTTCGGTGGGGTCGTGCGTTGGACATTACAGACACCCGCCAGCCAAGGGCGCTTATTGTTCCCTGCTATTGCCATCATCGGAGTATTGTTAGCATTAGGGTGGAGTGGTCTGTTGCAGATGCTACATCTACCTAATCGCCTTGCTCTGGTTCCAATGATGCCACTAGCGGCCTATGCGCTCATTTTACCCTTTACCGTAATTCGACCTGCCTATACTCCGCAGGATACGATTGCCCGATTGCCCGCAGATGCCCGCCTGACCGATGCCCAATTTGGCCCGATTCAACTGCTGGCCTACCAAATTGACGCCACCCCCATGATTTTGAATGACGAGACGGTGGATGAGGTCAAGATTACCTTATATTGGCGACCTCAAGCCCAAACCGAAACCCCACTGAGTTTCTATATACAGGTGTTTGGCCCTGCCGCTAATTTGACCGATCAACCTGTCGTGATAGGGAAATTGGATAGTTTTCCGGGAAGGGGTTTGCATCGCACCGATACATGGGAAGTTGGCAAAATCTACGCTGAAACTTATCGTATTGAGATTCAAGACAACCTTGCCAATACCCCTTTTGAACCACGTTTCAAAATCGGCTGGCGTGATTTTTTTGCGGGCGTCGAGATTGCGCCTGTCCGCAGTGATGCGACGGTGCTCAGTGAAGTGATTTTGCGCGGGGGTAGCGTAGCAGGGCAGCACGATGGTGATGGGTATCAGTGTTGTGATGTTTCGTTTGGTAACGTTGCTTGGCTTCGGGCCGATTTGCTGCAACCCTCAACCCGCTATCAGGTCAAACCAAACGATACCATCGAACTGAGTTGGACGTGGTATATTGCCAATCCGACTCCAGCGGATTTCACCGTTTTTGTTCAGTTGATTGATCCAGCAAATCCCGGTCAATTGTGGGGCAGCGGCGATGCAGTACCGCGCCAAGACTGGTATCCCACTCACGCTTGGTTAGCCAAAAAATATGCCCATGATAGGTATATGGTTAGAGTATCAGATACAACGCCGCCCGGTGTTTATCGTATCTTAATCGGATTTTATCGACCTTCGGATGGGGTTCGCCTACCGGTCAATGCCCCTAGCTGGGATGGAGTTCCAAACCCATTCCCCGATGCATTCCTTTCCCCGATTGAGGTGGAAGTTTTGCCCGCTGATTCCCCGATGCAGGGAGATGAATAATGATGCAACGAGTACGCCGTTCGCCCGATCTATGGGCGATTTTGCTGCTGATTGGCTTGTGGGCTATCTTTTTTTGGCGGCTATATACCCCGAATGAAGTGGATCAGGTGTCATTGGAGGAAGGCGATTTTTCCGGCCAATTTGTGGCATGGACATCCTACAGCGTCGAACGATTCGATGAGGGTGAAATCCCACTTTGGAATCCCTATATGAACGCTGGTGCGCCCTTTTTGGCCGATCCACAAACGGCGGTTTTGTACCCCCCCCGCCTAGTAACCATTGCCCTGCTTGCCAGTCAATCTGATGTCAGCAATGGCGAAGTGTATGCGGCCCTACAGCGCGAAATGACGCTCCAAGTGTTGTTGGGGGCGCTCATGATGTACGCCTTTTTGCGCCACCTGACCCGCGACATTATTCAAGATGCCTCTAGACAAATTTCAGTGGTAGCAAGCCTGATTGGGGCGCTGGTGTTTGGATTTGGCGGGTTTATGACGGCCTATCCTCCGCTGCAACTGCCCCTCTTGGAAAGCGCGATTTGGATACCGCTAGTGCTGCTCGGCGTTCATGAGGCCACCCGTCCCACACCTGCCAAAATCGGCTGGCGATGTTTGGTCTTGGCAGGTGTGGGATTAGCGTTGTGTGCGTTGGCAGGCCATCCTCAGACTTTGTTATTCACGGCTTATGGTGCGGTCGCTTATCTGGTCTATCGTTTGTGGCGGTGCGGCACGGATTGGAAAACGATTGGTTTGGCGATTCTCGTGATGGCCCTAATCGCGGGCGGCTTGAGTGCGGCTCAATTATTGCCGACAGCCCAATTTCAGAGCCAGACCTACCGCGAGAATTTCAGCATAGATGACAAGGGTGGCGGGTTTTCGATGCAAGACCTAACCCAATTTGTGTTCCCTTACATGCTTGGACGCTGGACACCGCTTTATCTGGGTTTGATTGGACTGGTGCTGGTTGGGGTAGCGATCTGGCGACGTGTACCGGGACATGGATTTTGGCTCAGTGTGGGCCTATTTGGTTTAGCCCTCTCATTTGGTCAGCGACTGGCGATTTACGATTTTGTCTATGTGCTGCTGCCGGGGTTTGGCTTCTTCCGAGGTCAAGAACGCGCTGCGTTTGTCGTGGCGACGGCGGGGGCAGTGCTTGTCAGCATGGGGGCGGTGCAAGTTCTGGCATGGGATTATCTGAGCGATCACAAACCGCTACGTCAACTCCGGCGGGTATTGATTGGCTTGATTGTGCTGTGTGCCCTGTTCGGCCTAATTTTCTTTGTGATGCGCTTGATTCCACCCAACGGTGAACTGTATCAAAATGCGTTGGATTCAGCGGGATTGGCCCTGCTCATCGCCGTGTTGATGACCCTCATTTTACCGCCGATTATGCAGCAGCCGACCCAGCTAAAATGGCAGTTGGCGCTGGTGGCATTGCTCGTGTTTGACCTATTTAGCGCGAACATGGGCGGCGAAAATTATGACCCCATTCCCGCCCGTAACCGTTTGTCCGAACCCGCTTTTATCCAAACAATGCGTGATAACCTGACGCCGGGGCAAAAAATTGAAGGACTGGTAGGGATTGGCAGCAGTTACAGCACGATGTACGACCTGCCCGATATTTGGGGCAACAGCCCACTGCAATTTGAGGCGGTAGAATTCTATTTGCGAAAAATTCCGGTAGAGCGCCGTTGGGAGCTACTATCAGTGCAGGTCTTAAACGCCGAATGGGATACCCTGCCTGTGCCCCATACTCGGATTGGGGAAGAGCCGGGCTTTTATGTCTATCGTTTGGATGATCCCCGCCCGTTTGCCCATATGGTCTATCAAGTGCGGGTGGTATCCAATAATGGTGAGGCACGGCAGTTGGTCGGGGATTTAAATTTCCCAGTACGCGAAGTGGCGGTATTAAAAGAAAACCCCGGTGCTTTGCCTGAAAACCCCGGCAATACGGTTGTGACATTACAAACGCTCGACCCCGAAAAAATCCATATCCAAACAGAGGGGGATACCTCCGGTGTTTTGACGCTGGCGCTGCCCTATGATACGGGTTGGCAGGTCGAAATTGATGGCAGAGAAGCCGATTTATTGGAGGCGTATGGTGGACTCAGCGCGGTCTATGCGCCAGCGGAAACACACCAAATTGAGTTGGTGTATCGCCCTCTATCTATCCAAATTGGTGCGATCATTAGTGTTGTGACCCTGCTGGTTGTAACTGGTGTAGTCGCTTGGGGGTTACGTGGCAATCGAAAAATAGGAGTACAAGATGCTGGAAAACCAGCGGCTTAAATTAAACGAAAATCTGCCCACCTTAAATGCGCTGACGATTGGGGTGATGTTGGGTGTATTGGGCGGGATATTAGCCCTACTGCTGATTTTGGAAGGGCCCGTAATGGCGCTGGGGTTGGTCGTCGCGGCGATGATCGGCCTAGTCGCGTTGAGCAACCTTGATGCATCGTTGGCACTCGTGCTGATTTTGACCGGACTGCTGCCATTTGGAACGCTGCCCTTTAAAGTTGCCATTACGCCTTCGCTGATTGATACGGCGTTGGGGGTGTTTATCGTCGTCTATTTGTTCCAATGGATGACCGGGCGGCGGCGCGATTTACAGACCACCCCAGTGCATGTGGTGATCTTGCTGTTCATCTTGATGATGGTCTTTGCCTTTGTTTTGGGGATGCCGAATGGAACACTGACCCCCGGTATACTGCGGCGCTTTTTGGGCTTAATGGCAAATGTCGGCCTGTCCTTAGTGTTGGTGGATGTGGTGCGCCGGGTTGAAACATTGCGACGGTTGGCCCTGACTTTTATGGTGATTGGGGCGGTGACGGGGGTCATCGGCAGCGTATTGTGGGTACTGAACGACGATACCGCCAATACCGTATTGAATCGCCTTGTTCGTGTTGGTTATCCGGCGGGGAATGTGCTGCGTTATCGTGAAGATGGCGTGCAAATTAAGGGGGAACGGGCGATTGGCACATGGGTTGACCCGAATGCGTTTGGCGGCTTTTTGATGATGGTTGGGGCGTTGATTGCGCCTCAATTATTGGCCCGCCGACCCTTGACCGGATACCGCTGGATTATTTTTGTACTGATGGGATGCGTCGGGGCGGGACTATTTTTGAGCGATTCACGCGGCTCGATGTTGGGGTTGCTGACAGGGGTCGGTTTGGTGGCGGTCATTCGCTATCGCAGTCTGATTTGGGTGCTGCTGATTTTGATTGCCATCGCGCCATTTAATCCCGTCACAGCGGGTTATGTAGATAGAGTGATCGCGGGTGTCACGGCGGCTGACCTCGAAACTCAGATGCGCCTCGGTGAATACAAAGACACTTTCATACTAATTGCCCGTTATCCTGTATTTGGGGTAGGGTTTATCGCACCACCCGACATTGACCTATATCAGGCGGTTGCCAATACTTATCTAACCATTGCCTCAAATTCTGGCATTGTTGGCTTGGTGGTATATCTCATTACTCTAATGAGTGTATTTGGTTATGGCTATCGTCACCGCACCGAGATTGACCAGAATAATGAAATCAACGACATTTGGTTGGGCCTGTTTGCGGGGGTGGTGGCGGCGATGGTCGGGGGAATGTTCGACCATTTTTACTTCAATATCGAATATCAGGCGACCTCACTGACGGTGTGGTTTTTTGTCGGGCTATTGCTGGCGGCAACCCGATTAGCCATCCCTATCAATCAGGATAAGGCGCTTGGCGTGCGGCGTGTGCCGAAATTAAAGCGGGTCGAACCAGCATCCGATTAAAGGACGGCTAGACATTCCCGCGCCGCACGCCAACCGCTTTCAATTGCGCCGTGTACGGTTTGTGGATTAGTGTCGTAGGCCGTCGCCTCGCCTGCAAAAAATAGCTGATTCCCTTCTGGACGGGCCAACAATGGGCGACATTCCGCCATGCCGGGCGGGACATGGGCATAACCACCCAATGCCAGCGGGTCAGCCGCCCATGTCAACCGCTTAGAAGCGATGGTAGTCTTCGATAATTCATTCAATGGGATGTCAAGCAAGGTGCTTAATTCCTGCAATCCCATTTCCAAAGCGCCGGCCTTATCCATCACATCCAATTTTTGTGCCCGTTCAGCCGTGATGTAACAGGCAATAATGGCATCCTCATTGCGCCCATAACTCGGCGTCCACCAACGGGCGGTCAATCCCGCATGGGCCATAAAGGTCAGATTGTCATCCCACAGGCGTTCGCGGAAACGATAAATCAATTTGGTAGCGGCTTCCATACGAAAGGCGCTGATGGCCCATATTTTGTCGGGGGGCAGGGCAGGGGTGAAGCGAATGGTGTCATTTTGCAGAAGGCTAACCGGGATGGTGATGATACAGGTCTTAGCTCGATAAACCTGACCGTTGGAAATGACCCTTACGTCGCCATCGCCCCATTGGATTTCCTGAACCAGCGAATTGAAGTGGATGGAGTAATCGGTGCGATACCAATCTAACAACCTGCCATAGCCCTCACGGATGCGCGATTCGCCATGACCCACAGTGTCGGCCTTCATTTCGCGGATAAGGTCGTGGCAGCTAAGGGTTTCAATGCTGGCGCAGCAGGTTTGGGCTAACAAGACATCTGCCGCTGTGAGCGTGTCCCCTGTCCAACCACGTCCCCGCAAATAATCCGCCAGTGATACATCTTGGGGCAAATGTGCTTCGGATAGTTGGTCATAGGCTTGCAGCAGTCCGGTCAGTGTTTGGCGTAACTGGTCGGGTAAGCGTGCAAGGGGTAGGGCGGGATTCACCCCATCCGACCAGCGTAAATTACCCAGTCGCACGACGGGTAGGGTGTGCAGACCCGCTGATTTGACCAAATCTACCGTAACGGCACGATCCCCATGAATGAATTCCGCGCCAAATTCGATGGGGATGACAGCGAAATCATAGTCGGTGTGGATACGTCCGCCGATACGATCACGTGCTTCGAGCATCAAAATCGAGCGTCCGGCATCGTGTAATATCCGCCCTGCTGCCAGACCTGCTGCCCCCGCACCCACAATGAGGGCATCATAAATCGTCATACGGGTCGGCCTGTGAGGGTGTCATAGAACAATGGCAGGGCATCAACAGGCGAATTGCTCAACTTGGCTACCGTACCCAAACGCGATTTGACCTCGGCAAGTTTGGCGGGGTCGTTGGCATAAATGGTGAATAAGGGATCGCCTGCCTTAACTCTATCACCGATTTTGTGATGGGTCTCGACCCCAACACCATAATCAACGGGGTCGCCTTTTTTCTCACGCCCGCCGCCTAATCTAACGACTGCAAGGCCAACCTCAAGGGCGCTTAATTCTGCCAAATATCCGTCCTGCGGGGCTGTGACCGATTCAATCAATGAAGCGTCCGGTAGGCGGCTGACATCATCCACCTGAGCCACGTCCCCGCCTTGCCCTTCCACCATACTGCGGAAACGACGATAGGCGCTTTGGTCATGCAGGCTGTGTTCGGCGGCGGTATAGGCAGCTTCAAAGGTGTCTACTCCGCTGTTGGGGGCAAGGTGCAGCATATGGGCTGCAACAACTAAACAGTGTTCAGTAAAATCGGCTGGCCCTTCGCCTTGCAGAGTTTGGATGGCCTCCCTGACTTCCAACGCCAAACCTGCCATTTTACCAAGCGGTTGATTCATGTCCGAAATGAGGGCGACCATGCTGCGGCCTGCATCTACGCCAATATCTACCATCGTGCGGGCCAATTCTCGCGCATCTTCCACCTTTGCCATAAACGCGCCTTTGCCTGTTTTGACATCCAGCACAATCGCATCTGCCCCCGCCGCCAGTTTTTTCGACATGATGCTGCTGGCAATGAGGGGTAGGCTGTCCACTGTTCCGGTCACGTCACGCAGGGCGTATAGGAGTTTATCAGCGGGAGCGAGATCACCGGATTGACCTGCCAGTACCAGCCCATTTTCGCGGGCGAGGCGCTTAAATTCTTCTTTGGAAAATTCGGCACGAAAACCATGAATCGCTTCCAATTTATCAATCGTGCCGCCTGTATGCCCCAACCCGCGTCCACTCATCTTGGCGACGGGGACACCACACGCCGCAACAATCGGCAGCACCACGAGTGAGGTTTTGTCGCCGACCCCACCGCTGGAATGTTTATCGAGGGCAAAGGGCACAACATCGCTTAAATCTATCTGGTCGCCGCTGCGGGCCATCGCAAGGGTAAGATCACTGATCTCACGCCGCGTCATGCCTCTGAAAAAAATTGCCATACACAGGGCCGCCGCTTGATAATCAGCGACCTTCCCGGCAGTATAATTTTCAATAAACCAGTTAATTTCTTCGGTAGAAAGTTCGCCGCCGTCACGTTTGCGAACAATAATGTCGGTAATGTGCATCTTCTAGCCATCCTAATATGGTAAAAATCGCCCATTAATGATAGCAAGTCAGAGGTACTTTAGCGAAGAAAGAGAGTGTTGGTATGGATGAGTTTTTATTGGCATTAGCGGCCATATTGGTTTATGGGGCTTTTCACAGTTTGCTGGCGGCGTTTGGGATCAAGGCGTGGTTTGTAACGGCGTTTGGCCGACGGGCCTATGAGGGCATGTATCGGTTGTTTTTTAATGCAGTGGCGACGATTTCTTTTCTACCCGTGTTAATCGTCGTAGGTGCAAATCTGGGGGAGACAATATGGCAGGTGGAGGCCCCGCTGAGTTATGTTTTGCTAGGTATACAGACAGTGGGACTAATCGGATTGATGATCTCGCTCCTCCAAATTGACACGATGCGATTTTTGGGCTTGAGCCAGTATGTTGCATGGCAAAATGGCAAACCACTGCCCTTACCAGAAGAACCGCTTCAAATGGGCGGGGTATATGCGTTGGTGCGCCATCCTCTTTATTTTTTCAGTCTGTTGCTGTTATGGCCCAGTCTGATGATGACCACTGGGATGCTGGGATTGTATGTCGGTGTAACACTCTATTTTGCAGCAGGGTCGTTGTTGGAGGAGCAAAAACTACAGCGGACTTTTGGACAAACCTATTTGGATTATCAATCGCAAGTGGCATGGATGATTCCGTATATTAAATTAGGGCCAAGAGCGACAAAACCTGTTATAAATGTAGGAGAATCTTTACAAGACTAAGGATAAACGGAATATAGTCCGTAATGTTTTTAATGGTCTAGGTCTCGCCTAGCATTGCGTCATCTGAGACAATGGACGAGCCTTTTCAGGCGTTGTGTAATTTAATGAGAGGGAACCGATTCACGTAAGGAGAATTTTCATGGCAGAACCAGTTAAAACTAAGCCACCGAAAGCACCAACCGCCCAACGGATTGCGGCGAAGAAGAAGGCCCAAAAGAAACAGCAGCAACAGTTGTTATTAATCGGCGGTGTCGTCGTTGCCACGATCATCGCGGTGGTTGCAGTGATTTATTTGACACAAAAAGAAGCGACAAAGGTGTGTGCGATAGAGGATACCAGTTGCTTTAACGCCTATGCGGGGATTCCGCTCTCCGCCGATCTGCAAAGCGAAGCCAAGCGTGATGACGCTGGAGTGAAGCTGGCCTCGGACGTGATGGAAGGGGTTGAACGCGGGGTCACGGAAGATGGCATCCCCTATATTGGCAGTCCCAATGCCCCGATTGTATTTGCCGAATTTTCTGATTTTTCCTGCCCACACTGTGCCGAATATGCCCCAGAAGTGGAACGGATTATCAAGGATTTTGTGCGAACGGGGCAGGCCCGCTTGGAGTATTATCCCATGACGTTTGTGGGCGGTGCATTTTCTGCCAAAGCGACGGATGCGGCGGTATGTGCGGATAAACAGGGCGCTTTTTGGGAATTTCATACCCAGCTATTCGACTTGGCCCAAGCTGAGGGACATGAGGCCTTTAACACAAGCCGGTTGATTGAATTAGCGGATGATATGGGGTTGGACACGGGCGAACTACGCACTTGCATCAATTCCAATTATGGGCAGCAGGTTCGTGCTGCTGCCAGTGAACTTCAAAATACACTGGGCGTCAACAGCACCCCAACGGTGGTATATCGTGCGGGTGGGTCGCAGAGTGATGCGGACTGGCGGTTCTTCACCGCATCTAATGGGGAACGGGCGACACGTGGCAATTATGACGAAGTTGCCGCACTGGTACGGCAATATAACAGCCCCGACGCAGGCCAATAGCCTATTCCTGACTATCAAAACTAAAAGGGACGAGTGTTGAATTCGTCCCTTTTTTGATTCCCGTAATTGGATACAGAGAATTAGTTCATCGAGTCGGCTTCACCGCTGGTAATTAACAGAGTATTGATCGGGAAGGCCGAACCGCTACGGGTCACAGTCACGAATTCGGTGGCGACCCAACCTGTTGAAGCGCCTTGACCCGCGATTTCATAGCGGACATTCAGCCATGTGCCATCGCCGTTGCGCCCCAACACGACCACTGTCGAGCCGGAGGGGATGGGGGTGACGAGGATGCCGTCGGTGCTGGGCCGATCCCGCAGATTCAGATTGCCTTCTCCGGGTATGGAAACAAGACCAACAATGGGTGCTTCGGTGGGTACAGCAATAGCAGGTGAACCGGTGCCAGCCAAGATTTCACCGACGGGTAGGGGGTCTTCGGCCAGCGGAACATCTTCGGCGGTGATGGCGCGACCATTGAAGGTCAAAATCACAAAATCGGCAGATACCCACCCGGTAATCAGGGCTGACCCATCCGGTGTAGCGAACTGGACAAAATACCAATCGGGGGATTGGGGTGCGCCAATTTCTGTGCCGGGGGTGATTTCGGTGCGGGACAACACGCTCAGATCAGTACCACCGGGAATCAGAGCCAGTGACTCGGCTTGAATGGAGGGTGTGCGGCGCAGTTGCAGGTTGACACCAGAATTCAGATTGACTGTCGCGGTTGGCAGTTGCGGTGCAGTTTCCGAAGGTGGCACCACAACGGCAGAATCATCTACCGCGCCGCCGGGATAGTTGGAAGGCACGGCATCAATCTCGCCGAGTTCGACCAGTTCAAAGAACTTGCCAACATCATTGATATTGCGGCCCTTATAGGTAATTTGTAGGAAGTCGGCACGTACCCAGCAGCGAATTGTGCCGCCTTGTGGTGCAGCCCAATCCGCATTCAGCCAAATTTCATTGAAATCTACCGCAAGTTCGGGATTATCAAACGCACCCGGTTCCAGCGGCGTGTTGGGTTGACCATCTTCCGGATCAATCGGGCCAGCAAAGCCTTGCAGAATCAAGGTTGCGCCGTTGGGCACTAGACCGAGCGAGAAGGCAGCGGAGGTGGGATATTCGCGGCATTGCAGATTGACACCCGAATCCAAATTGACCACAGCGGTGAAGGCTTGGGTCGCAGGTGGCGCAGAGACCACAGGCGGCGGAGTAACCGCAACGGGCGTTGTAGCAATCGGTGTGAGAGGCGGCGGGGTGGTAACAACGGCGACGGGCGTTGCTTCGGTTGTGACAGGTGTCGCTTCGACGGGTTCTTCAGTCGCTGCTGCTACCACTTCTGGAGCCGCCGCACCCGTGAAGCTATTGGAGGCCGTGTTGATGGGAGTATACGCAAGGCCTAGCCCGGGGGTCGCGGCGGAAAACACCAACAGCGTGTAATGAGTGCCACCGACGAAGGTCTGATCGGGCAAGCTGATGGATACAGGGCCTGCTTCTTCGTCAAAACTGCCGGTCACACTATAGGAACCGGCGGGAACATCTACTGGGTTGGAGGCGGCGAATGGTGCAAGGGCACTTGCCAACGCTGTGCCGTCGCTCAATTCTAGATTAGCCGGGCCAGTTGTGACGGCATTGATGACGTGGATACGCGCGGTGGCACTGTCCAAATCGGCAATCTCATCTGTGAACAGCGAGAAATTGAATGTGCCATCCGTCAGCGAACCCAACGCGACAATGGTGGCTGCACCGGAATCGCTGCTCAAATCCACTTCGGATTCAAAGGCGGCGGCGCTGTTCGGGAGTGCTCCCGCTTCACGTAGCGACAATTTGACTGTACCCACAGGTATTGGAATATGGGGTGTGACAGCTCCCGGTTCCAAACCGACCAAAATAGGCGTATCGTTGGCGTACACATCAATGGCAGGGGCGTCCCCACTGCCATGTGCAAAGCTGACGAGAATTTCGTCTTGGGCGGGATTGCTGAAGAACGGCGTGGTGAGCACCAGTACGGCGGGCGCAGGATCATCAGAGGCTGTGCCGATAACAATCACCGTGTAGAGCAAATTGGTGTTCACCTCAATATTCCCGACAGCTAACAGGGCGTTTTCGGGTGTATCACCAGTGGCGGTGACGACCAGATCATAGTTGCCAACAGGCAAATTGACCGAACCAGACACCTGATTGAAGGTGACACCTTGCAAAATGGGAGCACCATCGGTACGCTGCAAATCAATCGGGGCAACGCCTGCTACCGCATGAATCAGGTGCATTCGTGCAAAGCCAAGCGTGGCCGGGTCAAGATCATCGAAATAGAGGGCCAGTGCCGGATTGCCACCCTCATCCGCTTGGATAACGGCGGTGTTTTGGCGATACCCGGTGCGGCTGGCGGCCAGACTAAATGATTGACTAAAAATGGCGGCGTCCGCTACATCCGAGCCAGCCGGACGAAGGGCCAATGTATAGTCACCCACTGGGAAAGCAAGATGAGGGGTGGCTTGTCCATAGGCTAAAGCTGGGACAACTAACCCGTCGTTGACATAAACATCTACCGCCTCGCCATCTGGCAAAGCGTGAACAAAACGCAGTAACACCGTGTCGGTGGATTGCGCGAAGGCGGGTGTTGGGTGATTGGTAATGCTTGCAGCGGTAAATCCGGTGATGAGTAGTGCTATCACCAGAAATGCCGCAAAAAGTTTTCTTGCCATGAAAGATTTTTCTCCTCACATACGTAAAACCTCGGCGAGCGAGTTTACCACAGATTAAATGCAAAATGAGCGCCGCTTTACGACGCTCACCATACGCTTGACTGGCTTCAGCCTTAAATTACGTGCCTTCTTGCCATTGATTCAGGTAATGTTCCTGTTCGGCAGTCAGCGTATCAATTTGAACACCCATTGAGACTAACTTCAGACGGGCAATTTCGCGGTCAATTTCTTCGGGAATAGTATAGACTTGGCCTTGCAGCTTCTCATAGTTACGCACCATGTATTCCGCACCGAGGGCCTGATTTGCAAAGCTCATATCCATGACACTTGCGGGATGTCCGGCGGCGGCGGCAAGGTTAATCAAGCGGCCTTCGCCAAGCACATAGATCACCCGACCATCCTTCAGATAATAGCCCTCAATATGTGGGCCGACCAGCTTGGGAGCGCCGAGGGACATCTCACTCAGAGCTTTCAAGTTGATTTCGACATTGAAGTGACCAGAATTACAGACCACCGCGCCCGATTTCATAACTTCGAGGTGGTGGCGATCAATCACATTAATGTCGCCAGTCGCGGTGACGAAAATATCGCCCACTTTGGCGGCTTCGTGCATGGTCATTACTTGGAAGCCATCCATTACCGCTTCGAGGGCTTTGACTGGCTCAACTTCGGTGACAATGACACGAGCACCGAGTCCATGAGCACGGCTGGCAATTCCACGACTGCACCAACCATAACCCGCGACGACGAAGACGCGACCTGCCAACAGAATGTTGGTGGCGCGGATAATGCCGTCAATGGTGCTCTGGCCTGTGCCATAGCGATTGTCGAAGAAGTGCTTGGTCTGGCTGTCGTTAATGGCGATGACGGGGAAACGCAGAGCGCCTTCTTTTGCCATTGCCCGCAGACGGATGACACCGGTGGTGGTTTCTTCCGTACCGCCCATTACATCACCGATTAGGTCTTCGCGTTTTTTGTGTAGTTCACTGACAAGGTCAGCACCGTCGTCCATCGTCATATGAGGGCGATGATTGAGAGCGGCTTCCAGATGATTAAAATAGGTTTGGTTGTCTTCACCGCGCACGGCATAAACCGGAATTTCATAGTGGGCCACCAGCGAGGCTGCCACATCATCTTGGGTGCTGAGGGGGTTAGAAGCCGCCAGTACAACATCCGCGCCGCCCGCCTGAAGCGTCGCCATCAAATTAGCGGTTTCAGTGGTGACATGGAGGCAGGCCGAAACACGCAGGCCCTTTAGCGGTTTTTCGCGCTCAAAACGTTCACGGATGGAGCGCAGGACGGGCATATCTTGCTCCGCCCAATCAATACGGAGTTTCCCGCCGGGGGCGAAGTCGAGATTTGCGACATCGAATTCTTTAACCATTGTATCTCCTAGAAAGTCTTAAAATGTTAGCGAGACCGCACAAAATCTGGGTAAAACTTATCTATCGTTTGATAGCGACACATTCATGGATGGGGGCATGGATTCGATAGCCCAATTTGTTATAGGCGCGAATCGCAGGCGTGTTAGTTTGGAACACATTCAGCGCCACCAAGCTAATGTCCATGCGGAACAATTCGCGGGTTACGGCGGCGGTTGTCATGGTGGCATAACCGCGTCCACGTTCCGATGGGGCAGTATAGACATGCCCAACTGCGCCCACCCGTTCTTTAGTAGCAACCACATGCGTGCCAGCCACTGAAATCATCTGGCCTTCTTTATCGGTGATGCCAAAGAAAACACCATTGTCGAGCATGGCGGGGGTGTAGGTGGTATCCCGACCAAAAGCGCCACGTTCCATGCTTTCCAGACGGGTGACAGCTTCGGCATCTGCTCCGGTCAGCCGACGCAGATAGGGATTGGATGGGCCATCCACAAATTCAGTAGGAGTGACAACCATCCGCCACAGCTTGCCGGATTCTTCAGGGGCATAATATTGCTCGAAGGTGGAAAATAAATCACCGGGGATAATAGCCCAGACTTTTTCGGGCAATTGCGGCTGTTGAAGCAGCATATTTACTGCATCTGGTGAGCCAGTTACCAGACAGACAGGCGTCTGCACGCCACGCCAAATCAGCGAGACGCCTTCAAGCCCTTGACCATTAAATGCCCCGGTAAATTCGCTGATTTCCCACATGGCATCTTCGAGGTCGCCCAGCATATACACATGCAGACCTCGGTTGCGGGTAAAAAATTCACGCAGCAGGTTACGATCTTGAACGCGCTGCACTTGATATTCAGTAGTTTTAGCGACTGCGGTCATGATGCTGTTTGTGTTTCCTTTGGTGTAGTGGACGATAATAACACATCCAGCGCTCCATCATCATCAAAAGCGGTACGATAACGGGCTACAAATTGCTCAGTCGTATAACGATGATTTTGAGTGCCGATGGTTTCCAAAACAAATGCAGCGGCAACCGACCCCATGCGGCCACAAATATCCAGTGGGAGGCCTAAATCTAACCCACGCAAGACACCTGCCCGGAAGGCATCGCCTACGCCAGTGGGTTCTAATGGGGTAACGGGTTCATAGGGGGGAATATAATAGGTTTCGCCGTCCCGATAAATATGGGCGCCTTCTTTACCCTGTGTGATAATCAGGGTTAAGCCTGTATTGATGGCGCGGGGACGGCTGAGTCCCGTTTTCTTTTCGATGACTTCCCACTCATAATCGTTGCACATTAGAATGTTGCAGCGTTCGATACCGTGCAGCAGTGCATCACCATCAAGGCGAGCGGCTTGCTGGCTGGGGTCGTACAAAAATGGAATTTTACGCTCGGCGCATTCGTTGATAAGGTTTTGCATCGCATCGGGCGAGTTGGGGGAGATTACCACAAGGTCGGGTCTTTTGTTGGTGACATCGTTGATTTTGTATTGACCCGCGCGGCCCATTGCCCCGGCGTAAAATGAAGCAATTTGATTATTTTCTTGGTCCGTGTTGGCAAAAAATGAGGCGGTGAAAACATCGGTGAGGATAACGACAGTTGAGGTATCTACTCCCGCCTGTTCAAGCCAAACTTTATAATCGCCAAAATCACGCCCTGCTGTGCCCATTAAGCGGGGACGACCCCCAAGCAGCGCCAAGTTATAGGCGATGTTGGCCGCGACCCCGCCATAGTGACGGGTCATTTCATCTACAAGAAAACTGACGCTGATTTTTTCGAGGGCCTCGGCAATAAGTGAGTCTTTAAATTTGCCGGGGAAGCGCATTAAATAATCGAAAGCGATTGACCCAGTAACCAGAATATCCATGCGTTCAACTTTCTTGAATTTATTTTCAGTGTAGGTTGATAGTTGGCTGGGAAAAAAAGTCAGCCAAAAACGTTCCGATTATACTTACCCGTGTGACCCTTTCAAGCGTGGATTGTACGAATGGTAGAAAAACACCAAATGAAGGCAGGTATCGCATGAAAAAGCGGATGTTATGGGCTGTGATAGGTTGTGTGGCGCTCCTAGTGGCGTGTGAATCGGCTGAAAATGACAAAACAGGCAGTTCTGAACCAAGCCCAGTCTCAGATTATCCCCTCTTTTTTGTAGCGGAATATGACCCCACACGCGACCCCGCTGCTGACCTAACCAATGCTGTTGATGAGGCACAACAATCGAACAGACGGATTTTGCTAGACATCGGTGGAGATTGGTGTGGTTGGTGTCATATCCTAGATGAGTTCATTGAGCAGCGTGCTGATATTAATCAGGCGCTACGGCAGAATTTTGTCATCCTAAAGGTCAATTACAGCCAAGAGAATTTCAATGATGCGTTTTTGCAGCAGTTTCCAGCGGCGGCGGGCTATCCCCATTTTTATATTTTGGAAAGCGATGGCACATTCTTGCATTCACAAAACACCGCCGAATTGGAAGAAGGGCAGTCTTATAATCCGGCAGTGTTCATGGCGTTTATCGAACAATGGAAACCACAGTCTTAAATCTTATGGGCATCCTTTGGCGGCATGTTCCTCGAAAGTGGTCGAGAATTGATGCGATCCGTCCCCATTGCAGGCGGCGCGGAAATAGAAATAGGTCGTCGTCGCGGGGTAGATAGCGGCACGGATGGAAGACAGACTGGGGTTGACGATTGGTCCCGGCGGTAATCCGACATTCAGATAGGTGTTGTATGGGCCGACAGCAGAGACATAATCATCAGCGGTGATTAAGGGCCACCACACCCCATCTCGGCGATTGTTGGCAAGCTGGTATTGTACGGTGGGGTCAGCGTCTAATTTTTGACCGATATTCAAACGATTGAGATAGACCGAGGCGATGGTGGGGCGTTCGGAGGCTAAAACAGCTTCACGCTCAACGATAGAGGCCAGTGTCACAATCTCGAACATCGTTTTACCCTGCAAAGCTACTGTATCGCGTAAATCTTGGGTGACATAGGTATCGAAGGCGGTCAACATTTGGTCGCGGAAGCTAATGGCAGTATCTGTGGCAGTCAATTCATAAGTGGCGGGGTACAAAAATCCTTCGAGTGAGGCATTGGACGGGATACCATAGCGCGTGCGGAAGTCATTCGGCAGGATGGCACTTGGCCCGACGACGGCCAAAAATTCCGCGCCTGTAAAACTGAGCAGGGGGGTGGCATCAATTTGGGCAGCAATTTCCTCCATCCGCATGTTTTCGCGTACCAAGAAGCGTGCCGTAGTCGGGGTGGGGTCGGTCAAAACCTCCAAAATTTTGTCGTAGGTCATGGTTTCGCTGATGAAAAACACACCGGGGCGCAAATCATCATCTATGCCTTGAAACCGCGCATAACGGGCGAATAATGAGCCGTTCCGAATGAAACCCGCCTTCACTAAATTAATGCCGATGTCGTTGGCACTTTCGCCCTCGCGCACCTCAAAGCGCTTCAGGGTGGGGTCGGTGCCGATGGGGGAGTTCAATTCATCACGGTTTTGCACCAAGTAAAGCCGGATTGCCATGCCTTCGATGGGGTTGTAGCCTTCGGGGGTGGTAATGACGACGAAAAAGCTGACCACCACGCACAATAAAATGAACCCCAAGCAGCCGGGAATCAGGATGGCGCGGAGGATGTTGCCGAGGGTTCGGACGCTGACGCCATGCGGTTCTTGCAGCGGATCCGAATAGGGTTGTTGTTCGTACATCGGTTGCGGTCTCTTTCAAAGGTGTCGAATTTCAACTGCCGGAATATAGGATAACACAGGTGGGGGCGCTTGGTGATAGGCGGAAATCGGGCGGTGTCTGGAGTGGTGTGTGAGGTGGGTTATAAGAGGGTTGATAAGTTTATTTACAGCTAATATACGACAGAGTAAGTGCTGGCGATGAAACGGTATGCACTTGTCAAGTGCCAGCGTTTGATATGGGTGGGGGTTATATATAACCGTTAGGGAGGGGAGAATGTGGTAGGGGTATTTGACTTTGGGGGCCATGACGATTGGCTGATTGAGGAAGGCTTGCTAAAATATTGGTTGCAGCCTAGCGCAACATACTTATTCTAGACAATGTCCCTTGTTGGTTAAAATCGCCGAAATAAGTTCTTTGATAACTGGAACTCCTATGGCACTTAAATTTTATACGGATAAACATGTTGCCAAGCAGATTGCAGTACAATTGAGGAAAAAGGGTATAGACGTATTACGATGCGAAGAAGTTGGCCTTGATAAAGCCAGCGATACTGCGCATTTGGAATACGCCACTGAACAAGGGCGAGTTGTAGTGTCGTTTGATGAAGATTACATGAAACTACACGACGAATGGCAAGCCACAGGTAAGCGCCACGCCGGAATAATGCGATTGCTGCGACATTTGCAAGGTGAAGATGGCATAGGAACAATCGTGAAGTCTCTTTTGGAATATCACGCTCTCATCGAGACTGGGGCGGGCACAGTTGATGCGGATATTGAAAACCAAGTATTTTTCATCGGGTAGGACATAAACAATGGGTGCGATTGCGGCAATCAATCATATTGAATTGGTGGATGATGGGTTTGGAGGACTAGAGCCTGTTATCGCCGGGACAAAAATCACGGTGCGTGACATCGTAGGGATGTTTGTGTTGGGGACATCGTCGGTGGAATGGATTGTCGAAAATTTCGAGTTGAGCCATGCCCAAATCTACGCGGCGCTGGCTTATTATTATGACCATAAGGCCACGATTGACCACGAAATTGCAGAGGCCGAAGCGGAAACTCGCAAGAAGGCCACCCCGCTTGATGAAATTATCCGCCGAATCAAGAAAATCTGATTATTCCTCGATAGCCGTTACCTGTTCGGGCCACTCAATGCCACTATCGCGCAAGGCGTCCAAAAAGGATTGCAGCATGACGGCGGCGGCATGGGCATCTATGCGTTCGGGTATGTTTTGGTCGGTATCATGTAATAATGCCTCAGCATCTACACTGGTTAGTCCTTCATCCCAAAAATAAACCGGAATCGAGACCGTACCCGCCAAACGCTGACCCCAAAGGCGCACAGTGTCGGATTGGCTGTGGCCTTCAAAATCAGGGGGACGGGGAGGCATCCCGACAATCAACGCGGCGATTTCATATTTTTCGATGAGGGTGTTGATAAAGGCAAAATCCTCACGCTTGGAGGAGCGATGGTGTACCGCGAGGGGGGCTGCAATGAGGCCGATACGGTCACAGGTTGCAAAGCCAATAACTTTAAGGCCATGATCTATACCGAGCAACTTGCCGGGGAAAGTCTCCATTTTAGCCTCCTCGAATATGGACGCTAATACGAACGGGCAAAATCGGTAGTCGGTTCAAAAAGCCGGGCCATGTGCTGATTTCAATGGGTTCGTCAGGATCAAGTGTATATTGGCGATCCAAAAGGGCACGGGCTTCGTTCTCAGATTTTCCGGCCAAACGATCCCGGACTTCGTTGGCGTCAATGGCGACACGGGTGCTGCCATCCACACGCAGGGTAAGGGCAATGGTTCCATCGGCGGCGGGAGGCTGAATTTGACCTACGCGAACACTGGCGCGTTCAAATAATTCGTTCCCCGGCGTCACGAAAGAAGCGAGATAGGCATTGGCTATCAAGCGAGCTTCATCCAAATTGATGACCGTCGTGGCGACGGTGACTTGCATGGTTAGACTAACCGAATCCACTGGCTCATTGAGGGCGGCGCTATAAAAAAGCTGTGGCTCTCCAACAATTTGGAGGTCGGAAATGACGTAATATTGATCGGCATCAGCGGCGAGCCTTAGAGTGGCTTGGGCGTTGGTAAGCACTTGTTGGCGGGCCAGCGTAATGAGCCGATCATAATCTTGTTGGGTGACAAACGCGGCCTCCCGCACGCCTGCACCAAAGGTCGGGTTGGGATTGGTGACAGAAACGCTGCCTTCTAGGGGGCCAGTGACCCGTGCGATTTCACCAATATCCACGTTCCCGCGCAGGCCATTGGAATTTTCGAGGGCACGGATATTGACTTCGATGGTTGCGCCTTGTCGGGCGGGTAGGGCCACGTCTTCAAGCGTCTCAAATTGGATGGGTGGGGCATCAATCGTTTGTACCACTGTGCCAGCAGGGACGAAGGTCGCCAAGCCTGTATCGTTGGTAAAGACGACTTTGCCCTCGGCTAATTCACTTTCGGCAGTGCGTCGTCCGGTGGTTTCGATGGTCGCGGTACCATCTTGTAAGAACTGGCGTGTTTCAGCCGGGATGCGGTTGCTTTCGGGGATCGCTTGACTGATGGATGGATCGGCGGTCACATTAATAATTTCATTCAATTGATCGCTGGCGGGGGTAATGGTGACGGTGGCACTGGGTAGGATGGCGTAGATGCCAAACAGCAGCAGCAGCACCGCAGCACCAAACATCACCCCCCGTATAACACGCCGCACGGCTTGTTTTTTCGGACTTGGCGGTGGTTTGAGGCGAGAGGCAACCTGCATCAGTTCATACGGATCGTGTTCGGCATGGGGGCGGTCTTCCCGATCTACAAATACCTTGTTGCGGGGGCGCTTCCACCGCTGAGTTCGGGCCTGTTCGATAGTAAAGAATGCCGAGATATTTAATTCTTTGGCATGGGAGGCAATGTCAGGATCGCTAGTGACAAGAGCCAAACGCAAATCACGACGGGCCGCTTCACGCTGGATCAACACCAGATCGAGTTTGCGACGCAGGATTTTGCCATTGGCAGGGAAAACGATCAGCACTCGTCCGGCGTTGACAAATTGCAGGCGGTCACGCACCGACACAACATCATCATAGGGTTCTAGCTGGATACGCTGAATCCGTTTTTGGCGGGGAAGGCTCTGTTGTGATTGCGCCATCGTGTCTACTCCGCTGGTCGCCGAACGCGCCAAACACTGAAATATAACAAGGGCTGATAACCGTGTGTGGCGTAAAAATGTTTTGCCATCTCAGAGGGTATCAATAAAATGCGGGTGACGCCATTCTCGACACCAACCTGATGCACCCGATTGAGTAATGCCCCCGCCACCCCACGCCGTCGAAAGTCGGGCAGGGTATACAAATTGTTGATATAGGCGATGTTGGGGACGGCTTGGATTACTTGTATCCAGCCGACTGCCTGCCCCTCTATTTTAGCGAAAAATTGGCGGATGGCTGGATGGCCGACGATATGCACGGGCATGGGTTCGTGTTGCAGGTGGGTTTCGTTGACGTACATGGCTTGGGCAGGGCGCTTGACTTCAAATACCGCGATTTTGGGGACATCCAATGCTGGCGGGGATTCGATCCCATAAAGGGGGTAGGTGCGCTGATATTGATAGCCTAAATTCGCGTAGGTGGTATCGGGAGTTTCATCAGCGTGGGCCACATTGAGGACGTAGGTTTCGTCGGGTTGGATGGGATAGGCGCGAATGGCTTCTAGCACCGCTGATGGCTCGGCCTCTACCGCGAAAAATTCCATTTGGAAGGAGGCCACCTCCGCATCGCCATAATAGGCCACCTGTACCGCGCCTAAATCTTGAGTGGTGGTGTCATAGATGGCGGCGAAAATCTCCGTGTAGGATTTGAGAAATGCTTCGGCGGCCCAACGATTTTTCAATCGGACTCCCATCCCATAAAAACCCTCAAAAACAAGGGCGAACAGGGTGTCCGCCCGATTTTTGCGTTATTTCGCCAAGAGTTCGGCGATTAATTCACTGGCACGGGCAAGGGCATCGTCCAAGCGGGTCGCATCTTTACCACCTGCTTGGGCCAGATTATCACGCCCGCCGCCACCACCGCCGATGATCGCAGCGATTTCTTTGATGACGTTGCCCGCATGGACACGTTTGGTCAAATCTTTGGTGACAGCGGCAATCAACTGCGGTTTGCCATTTTCGGCAATCATGCCCAAAACCACGACGCCATTGGTCGGAATCGCATCACGGAACCAGTCGGTCATGTGGCGCAGGGTATCCGGTGAGGTGGGGCTGACGCGACTCACGAGTACATGTACATCATGGAACTGCTGGGTGTTAGAGAGCAAGTCTTTAAATTCGGCACGGGCTAGGCGATCCCGCAGGTCGGTGATTTCTTGCTGCTGCTGCTTAATTTGCGTTTGCAGTGCGCTCACCCGATCCGTAATGGATTCGGCAGAGGCTTGCAATTGGTGGGCCAGTTCGTTGACCGTGTTCAGGCGATGGGCGGTGAACATCGAGGCTTGCATCCCAGTAATCGCCTCGACACGACGGATGCCCTGTGCAATCGCGCCCTCTTGGACAATGATGAATGAGCCAATGACGGCGGTGTTGTTGACATGATTGCCGCCGCAGAGTTCATAGCTAAAACGTTTCTTGTCATCGCCAATGGTGATGGTGCGAACCTGATCGCCATATTTTTCACCAAAGAGAGCCATCGCACCTTCGGCCTTTGCTTCATTTAGAGTCTTCCAAACGGCGGTGACGGGCAGATTGGCAAGGATTTCTTGATTGACATCACGCTGTACATCATTCAATTCGTCAAAGGTCAGGGCGGCGTCGTGGCTGAAGTCGAAACGCAGGCGGTTGGGGGCGACGAGTGAACCACGCTGTTGGACATGCGTGCCCAGTCGTTTCCGAAGGGCGGCATGGAGCAGGTGGGTCGCGGTGTGGTTTCGCATAATATCCACGCGGCGTTCGGCGTCAATGCTGGCGATAGAAGGCACATTCGATTGAACAGTTCCCTGCACCACTTCGCCGATATGGATTATCAGGCCACCAACGGGGCGGCGCACATCTTCGATATCAATCAGCCAGCCATCGCCTTCGATAATGCCGGTGTCGCTGACCTGACCGCCGCTTTCGACATAGAAGGGGGTGCGGTCTAGGACAACCTCGACGCGATCCCCTACAGTGGCGGATTCAAGGGGTTGACCATTTTGCAGAAGGGCGACTAGATTAACTTCTTGCGAATAGGCCCCATAGAGATCGTGGGCGACCTCGGTGAATCCATTATGGCGCAGATTTTCGAGGGCGCGGGTGTAGGCTTCGGCGACATCAATATCCCCGAAGAAACTGCCCTTGCTCGAAACAGTGGCATGTTCTTCCTGCGCGGCCTTGAATCCGATTTCGTCTATTTGATAGCCACGTTCAACCACAACGTCGCGGGTGACTTCAAAAGGCAGGCCGAGCGTGGCGTGCAGATAAAAGGCCCGTTCGCCGTCGAGCGTGCCACCAGCGGGGAGGGTATCGAACATCGCCTCTAGTTCATTCAGGCCGCGATCCATTGTACGCAGGAAGCGGTTTTCTTCGGTGGCGATGGTGCGATAAATCGTCTCACGGTGTTCCTTTAGTTCTGGATAGGCGTCACCAAAATTGGCAATCACCACACCGGAAAGGTCGGCAAGGAAGGTCGGGGTATCGAAGGGCAGTTTTTTGCCAAAACGCATGGCTCGACGCAGCACCATACGGCACACATAGTCGCGGCCCTGTGTGCCGGGGCGCACGCCATCAGCAATCATGAAACAGGCGGCGCGTAAATGGTCGGCAATGACGCGGTAGGGCACATAATTGGCTTGGCGTTCGGCGTCGGTGTGGCCTGTTAATTCTTGGGTAGCACGAATAATGGGCATGAACAAGTCGGTGTCGTAATTGTTATCCTTGCCCTGCAATATGGACACGATGCGCTCTAGGCCAAGCCCGGTATCCACACCCGTTTTGGGTAGAGGGACGCGCGTGCCATCGGGGAGGGCGTTGAACTGCATAAACACTAAGTTCCAAAACTCAAGGAAGCGGCCATCGTCGGCGTCAAAGGATGCTTGGGCCGACGCGGTACCTTGTTCGGGGACTTTGTCCCAATGAATTTCGGAAGTGTAACCACATGGGCCAGTATCACCCATCATCCAAAAATTGTCTTTGTCGCCCATTAAACAGACATGGTCAGCAGGCACGCCTACCACATTGACCCAAATGTCGTAGGCTTCTTGGTCGTCCTGATGCACAGTGTAATAGAGGCGTTCTGGGGCCAGACCGTAGGCTTGGGTGACAAGGGTATAGGCAAATTGGCAGGCTTCACGCTTGAAGTAATCGCCGAACGAGAAGTTGCCCAACATTTCAAAAAAGGTGTGATGGCGTGGGCTGGGTCCGACATTATCGAGGTCGTTGTGTTTGCCGCTGACCCGCATCACTTTTTGCGCGGTGGTGGCACGGCGATAATCGCGGGTTTCCATGCCCAAAAAGACATCTTTGAACTGCACCATCCCGGCATTCGTAAAGAGTAGGGTGGGGTCATTGCCGGGGACAAGCGATGAGGATGCCACGACTTTGTGACTATTTTCTTCAAAAAACTCCAGAAACGCCGCCCGAATCTCAGCGCTGGTCATTTGTTTCATTAGAGAGCTGTCCTATAAACGAAAATGTTTGAAACGAAAGTTACCGTCATTATAGGTGACAGACCCTTGAATCTCAATAGCGACGGCGCGGAGGCTGTTAGGAAAGCGTTTTAGTTTGGTATCAATCTCTCAAAATTTACACTTTTGACTGGCGTTGTTGTATAGATTCAGCGAGAATAATAAATTGAGTTATAGATGCAATTATTAGCATGGCGCATCGTTGAGTTTTGTAGGGAATGAATGATTCGGACATGGAACAGTTAATCAATAGCCTGAACGCTCCCAATGTAGGGGAACGGATGCGGGCAATTCAGGCACTGGGTAAAAGCCGTGACGCCCGCGCCATTGAGCCTTTGATTGCAACATTATCGGACAATGCCGTGATGCTGCGGACAGCGGCGGTGAATGCGCTCACGATGATGGGTGAGCCTGCGACGGATGCACTTATTTTGGCCTTACAAGAAGAAGATGATTTGTTACGTACCGGAGCCGCCAAAATCTTGGGAGCGATTGGCGGTACACAGGTATCACAGGCACTTCAAATAGCCCTGAGTGACGAAAACAATCGGGTACGTGCATTGGCGGCTGAGGGGTTGGGCACGATTGGCGATCCGCAGGCGATCCCGGCCTTGCTTGAATCACTCGACGACCCAGATAAGCAGGTAGTTGTACGGGCTGTAACTTCATTAGGCAAATTGCAGGCGGCAGAGGCGGTTGAGGTGTTGATCCAACTGGTCGTTGCTCACCACGATATGATTCGACATATGGCGGTGTGGGCGCTGGGGCAAATTGGGGATGCGCGGGCGATTCCGGTGATTTTGCAGGCGTTGGTGGAAGACTGCCAAACCCACCCGATTGATCTGGGTGCTAATGAGCATGATTTTCGAATTGCTGGAAATGATGGGGCGGGGGATGCCAACCGTCCGGATGTGGAAATTGCGGCGTTGGTGAAAATTGGTCAGGCTGCCCTAGTGCCACTCTTGAATCTCCTGCCCAAAGCAAAGCTGGCTGTTCGGGCCTATGCCCTGATGGGTATCGCTCAGATTGACCCAACCGAAGGGTTGATTGCTAGTACCATCGCGCTTGATGATTCCGACCCCTTTGTACGGCGGATTGCGTCCCAACTCTACCAGCGTTTGTCACCTCCACAGGATTAATCAATACGGCTTTTTCAAACCTCCCCGTCGCTGTGCTATAATGACCCCATTAGCCGCTTTTAATTGGAGGAAATAGTGACAATGACGGGGAATACGCAAGTGCGCGTGTCAATAGATGAGCAAGTGGATGTTCTGATGAGCAACACGGGCTATGGAGACGACCATACCCGTGAAATTATGCGTCAAGAACTGCGCGAACGCCTAATTCAGGCCGAACGCGAAGGGCGTCCACTACGGGTCTATTGCGGCTATGATCCCCGTACCACCGATCTGCATCTTGGGCATACGATTACGATGCACAAACTGCGCCAATTTCAGGAATTTGGACACCACATCATTTTCCTGATCGGGTCATTTACCTCGCTGATTGGTGACCCAGATGATGTTAAGGCGCGGGAAATCTTGACGCCGGAAAAAGTGGCGGAAAATGCCCAGACTTATAAGGAACAGGCGTTTAAAATCCTCGACCCCAAGAAAACGGAAGTGCGCCATAACAGTGAATGGTTGGCGGAACTCGGCTTTTTGGATGTCATCAAACTTGCCCAACATTTTACTGTGCAGCAGTTTTTGGCACGCGAAGGATTTAGTAATCGGCTTGAAGACGGCAATCCCATATATCTGCATGAATTCTTTTACCCATTGATGCAGGGGTATGACCCCATTGGCCTCAAGGCGGATGCACAGGTTGGCGGACAAGACCAATTGTTTAACTTGATGGCAGGCCGCCAATTGATGCAAAAACTCGGCGTGCAGCCGCAAGTCGTCATTGCCATGGGAGAGAGCCTACCGGGGACGGATGGCATCGAAAAAATGAGCAAGAGCAAAGGCAACCATATCGCCTTGCTGAGTGAACCCGGTCAGATGTACACCAGTTTGATGAAACTGCCCGATTTCGCCATGCCGCTCTACTTCAAACTCCTATTAGGGTGGAGTCAGGAAGACGTGGACGATATGATGGTTCGGATTAATCAGGGCGAGGTGGAACCGCAGGAAGTCAAAGCGGGGATGGCGCTCGACATCACCACGATTTTTCATGGTCGTGAAGCCGCTTTGCAGGGGCGTGAGTTTTCGCGCAAGGCCATGCAAGAGGGTGGTATCCCGGATGATATTGCCGAACATGCGATCCCCTCTGATATGCCGTTGGTGGATTTGCTGGTAGCGACGGGTTTGTGCAAAAGCAAAGGTGATGCTAAACGCCAAATTCTAGGTGGCGGTGTTCGCCGCGACAGTGACAAGGTGACGGATTTTGATGAGGTCGTGCGTGCGGCGGATTTACCCACCGTGCTGCAATATGGCAAACGCCATTTTGTGCGGATTGTCAAAGGCTAAATTGAGGAAGATGAGACTGGGGAAGTGTATCGCTTCCCCGTTTTAGATTGAGGAGAGGATTAGCGGTATGTCAGAGATGCCCCCATTTCCAGCGAATGATCCCCAACGGGGAACTATGCAATCACCGCCACCTAATTTTTCCAGTGGCCCGTTTTTTCAACCACCTGTGCAAACATCCCCGCCCCAAAAAAGTCGTGGAGAAGCCTCAGTGGTCAATCGGACAGCGCTATGGGTGCTGCTTTCGACATTGGCAGGGATGGCGATGCCCATTTGTCTATGTGTATGTCTTTGTTTAGCCTCGTTTGTGGGGCTATCTACATGGGCGGGTCAACTAGACACGACTCAGGAAACTGGGCCAGCGGTTGGCGTGATTGACCTTACCGGGCCGATTATCGCAGGGGACAGCCTGTTTAGCGCCTCGACAGGGTATATGCAAGAGCAGCTTAAGTGGATGGAAGAAAGTAACGATGTCAAAGCAATTGTCATCCGCGCTAACAGCCCCGGTGGTGGAGTTGACCCCAGCGATACGATTTGGCACGAGGTGGCAAAACTGCGGGCTAAGAAACCGATTGTGGTTTCAGTGCAAGGGATGTGTGCATCGGGTTGTTTATACATTTCGAGCGCGGCGACTGAAATTTGGGCCACCCGCAGTTCGCTGGTCGGCAGCATTGGCGTCATTTCGACCTTTTTTAATGCCCAAGAACTGTTGGACGATTTGGGGATTGATGTTCAGACGATTGCGACGGGTGAAAATAAAGATTTTGGCAGCATGTTCCGTCCGCTGACCCCTGAAGAGGAAGCGTATTGGCGCAGCCAGAGCGAAATTTTGCTTACCAATTTCATCCAAGCCGTCGCCAGCCGTCCGGGGTCAACTTTGACTGAGGATGAAGTGCGTCAATTGGCGACAGGCCGGGTGTGGGTGGCGAGTGAGGCCAAAGATCGCGGACTGGTAGACCAAATCGGTTATGAAGAAGATGCGATTCAACGGGCGGCTGACTTGGCGGGCATGTCGTCGTATCGCGTGCAAGAATATCCATTCGCGTTTGACTTCTTCAACATTTTTGGATCGGGTTTTAGTGCTGCTGAGGGTCTGTCAGAAGGCTATTTTGATATGCCGACGACCCAAGAAATACTCGATAGTTTGCAACAAGCACCGCTGCAATATCGCTATTTTGGCCCGTTTGACGGCGGGCAAAATAGGCCACTTGACCGTTAAATCATTAAAGCGGAAGGGATGATAACACGGGGCTAAAACCGCCGTGCTGAATCTAGCTTGACTACAGGCCGGTTAATGTTAAGACCGCTATAGACCCCGGTAAATGAGCCGGGGGTTTTTATTCACCCTAATCTTCTTTACCCTGTAGATAACCTTTGCCAACCCACCAAGTCATGATTTCGACAACCAAGTGCCCGATTTTGACGTGCGGGTCTTGGGCCATGAGTGCTTTGGCTTCTTCGATTGTTGGCGTCTTGAAAATCGTGACGCCACGCAGATTGCTACTGGGGTCTTCAACGGGGCCGCTGACAATCGTTTTGCCATCGGCGCGTAATTTGCCCAAATATTCGACGTGGCGTTTTTGGCGCTCTTCAAGCTCGGGGCTTGGCTCACCTGTCCAAATTGGGCCTTTGCGTGAAAAGCAGATAAAAAATGTATCCATTTCCATTGGGAAATCAGCCATGCGTTTGCTCCTATGATTTTTGATAGAACTATCGTTCCATTCAATGATAGGTTCAAAGACGATGTCGTTTCACATTTACAAGGGCGATCAAAACACAAGACCGACCAGTCAAGATGAAAATTGGTGAAAACAAAAAGGGCGTTGGATGCGCCCCTTCCGTAAAGATTATTCCCAATCGCTCCGTTCGAGTTTTTTGCGGAGGTTTTCCATTGTGGCGTTGGGAGTTGCTGAACCCGCCAGTCGGTTATAGACGCGCCGCCATGTTTTGACGGCACCCTGCCGTTGGGTGGCATACCAGTAGGTAATTTGACGCCGTGCCTCCATGATGGTTTGGTTGCGTTTTTCGGGAATGACCGCCCACTTCACGACCATTGAGGCCCATGCTAAACCACCGCCGAAACCCACAAACACGATGTTATCACCGGGTTTGATGCGATTTTCTTCAATCGCTTCACACAGGGCAATCGGAATCGAGGCGGCGGAGGTGTTGCCATAGCGACTGATATTGCTATAGAGCTTGTCTTCTGGCAATTTGAGGCTGCGCGCGGCGGATTCGATAATACGCTGATTGGCTTGGTGCGGCACGATCAGGGTGACATCCTCTACCGTGAGGTCAGCAAGCCGAAGCGCCTCTTTGATGCTGTCACTGACGACGCGGGTGGCAAAGCGAAACACCTCACGCCCGTTCATGCTCATACGATGCAATTTCGGACCCTGCCCACCCTCTTTATCTTTGGATTCTTTGGTGTCGTCGGCTTCACTCTTGGACTTATGGTCACGCAGGAAGGTTTCGGTGCTACCCACTGTTGGTAGGGTCAAGGCGTCCCAACCCGCGCCGTCCGAGCGTAGAACGCTGCTCAAGACGCCGCCGGGTTCACGATTGGCCTGCAAAATGACTGCCCCTGCGCCATCGCCAAATAAGATGCACGTGCCACGATCTGACCAATCCATCACACGGCTCATGGTCTCGGCACCAATGACCAAGGCGGTTTCGATGTCCCCCGCGCGTATTTTGGCCGAAACCATATCTACCGCATAAACAAAGCCAGAGCAGGCCGCGCTGAGGTCATAGGCCCCGGCTTGGCTTGCACCTAACCAGCCCTGAATTTGACTGGCGGTACTGGGAAAAATGAATTCCGGGGTGGAAGTGGCAACAACGATCAGATCGAGGTCGGTGGGTAAAATATTGGCGACTTCAAGGGCTGCTTGGGCTGCTTTGAGCGCAAGTTGTCCGGTCGTTTCTTTTTCACCCGCGATGCGTCGTTCCGAAATACCTGTGCGTGCGACAATCCATTCGTCATTGGTTTCGACAATGGCGGCGAGATCGTGATTGGTGAGGACGTGCTCTGGTACAGCCATGCCCCAGCCAACAATATGGGCATAGCGCCGCTGAAATTGGGTTGAATTTGCGTTGAGATGCGTCAGTCGCTCAAGCGGCCCACTGCCATTGGGCTTGCCTGCGGTGTTTTTGCGGGCAGGCCAAAGACGGCGTTTTTCAAGTTGCCCCTTATGCCCATTTGACCCGTTCGACGAGTGTCCGTTGTTGCCGTTGTTCATGATTTTTCACCTCGCCATTGATTGGGGTAGGGACGGCGATAATCTTCGCTGCCCCTACGAACCCTGCGAGTTGCTATTTAAGCCTTACCGTTGCCGTTGTAGCGCCCAAAAATCAGCACCGCGTTGTGACCACCAAAGCCAAATGAATTGCTCATCACGTAGTCAATTTGGTGTGCTTTACCCACATTGGGCGTGTAATTCAAATCACAGTTTGGGTCGGGGGTAAATTGATTGATGGTCGGTGGTACAAAGTTTTCCAATAGCGATTTGACACTCAGAACCGCTTCAACTGCTCCGGCTGCACCCATCAGATGGCCCGTGACGGATTTGGTGGAGCTAATGGCAAGATCATAGGCCCGTTCACCAAAAACAGTTTTGAGGGCGCGGGTCTCGCTGGCATCATTAAGTGGGGTGCTGGTGCCGTGTGCATTGAGATAATCAATATCATCAATGGTCAGGTTGGCATCCTTGAGTGCCCGTTTCATTGCCATGACCGCGCCTTCGCCGTTTTCCAGCGGGGCGGTGACATGAAAGGCGTCGGCGGTGGCAGCATAACCCACCAATTCTGCCAAGATGGTCGCGCCGCGTGCTTGGGCGTGTTCCAGTTCTTCCAAGATCAACATGGCTGAACCTTCGGCGACAACAAAACCATCACGGTCTTTATCGAAGGGGCGAGAAGCAGTGGCAGGATCGTCATTGCGCCGAGAAATCGCCCCCATATTATCGAAGCTGGCGACGGCTAAATCCATCAAACCCGCTTCCGTGCTGCCTGCCAACATCACATCGGCGGCACCACGTGCAATCATGGCGGCGGCTTCACCGATGGCATTGTTACCAGTCGCACAGGCCGTGCTGATCGCCATATTTGGCCCACGCAGACCCCATTCGATACTGACACGTCCGGCGGGGCTGTCGGGGAGCATGATGGGTACGAGCAGAGGGCTTACCCCGCGTTGGCCTCTTTCGGCAAAGGCTAGAACGCCTTCACTGATGGAATGGATGCCGCCAATGCCACAGCCAACAATGCAGCCAACGTCATAGCGGTTTTCGTCGGTGACAACGAGGCCGCTGCTGTCGAGGGCTTGTTTCGAGGCATACATGGCAAGCTGGGTGGTACGATCCATGCGGCGGATTTCACGCTTGCCGAAATATTCAACGGGGTCAAAATTCTTTATTTCACCACCGATTTTTACGCCGATATTGCTGGCGTCCCATTGGGAAATATGGGTGATCCCAGATTTGCCATTTTTGGCGCTTTCCCAACTTTCTTCAACGGAATTACCAATGGGGCAGATAATCCCCATACCTGTGACAACTACGCGCCGACCTTTCACAATGCGCTCCTTCGCTGTATTTCGCGGATATTTCTATTATTGTGCGGGGGATTATAGCAAAAATCTGTCCCCTTCGCGTCGCAGAATTTATAACCCTTGCCGCCGCCAAAGGTTACAATAGAATTTGATATATTCTGTAATGAACCGATCAACAGAGGATAGATTCATGGTTGATTTCTTTCTAAATTTCCATTCCGGCTGGCGCTATTTGGTGCTATTGGGGACGTTGGCGACTCTCGTCTATTTCATTTATGCGTTGGTCAGTAGTGCCGATTCCAAACGCGACAAACTGGTGATGACCGTCTGGGCGATTTTGGTGGATATTCAAGTAACCCTCGGCCTGATTTTGTTTGTGTTGTACATTTTTGACGATGCCTATGAAATCAAAGGGCAGCAGATCGGTCATCTATTCACTATGCTGCTGCTCGTGCCACCCGTGGTGCATTTTTACAGCATCTATGCCAAGCGTAATCCGAATGCCGACCTCAAACGGCTGCGGACTATTGGGGTGGTTGCGCCGATTGCCGCATTTGTATTGATCGTCGGCGGCATCTTGGCGTTGGGTGGGGGTTTTGAATTAGTGTTTGGGAGTTAGGCACTCTCACCATCACGGCCATTCCTTCGGCATGATATAATGTCGCGCCGGAGGAATCATTTTCACTATGATTATTGTTACAGGAGCGATGGGTTTTGTGGGCCGTCATCTGGTGGCCCAACTGCTACGTTCTGGCAACCTAGTGCGCGTCTTGGTGCCACCCACGATTGTGGCTCGTTATCAACGACGACACTATCCTTGGCCGTGGGCCGAGGCGGGTGAGGCCGAAATTTTCCCCGGCAGCATTTTCCAAGCGGAATCCTTATTTCAGGCGATGCAGGGCGTTCATACCGTTTATCATCTTGCCAGCGCACAATGGTGGGGCAGCCGACATGATCTTGAACAAATAGATTTAATCGGTACACGCCAGATCATCGCCGGAGCGCGGGCCGCACGAGTAGGTCGTATTATTACTCTAAGTCACCTCGGAGCCGAACCTTCATCCGCCTATCCGTTATTGCGGGTGAAAGGGCAGGTGGAAGAACTGATTCGCTCCAGCGGGGTAGCCTATACGATTTTCCGCTGTGGGGTGGTGTTCGGGCCAGATGACCATTTTGTGAATAATCTTGCGATGCTGGTACGGGCTAACCCCATTTTCTTTTTCCAGCCGGGACATGGAGAACATTTACTCAATCCACTGTATATCCATAATCTCGTCGCGGCACTCGAAGCCAGCTTAGAATCACTGGGGTTGGTGGATGTCACGGTGGATATTGGGGGTGGCGAGTATGTGAGCTTTAATGAAATGACGCGGACTGTCATGCGTGTCACCCATGCCAAACGGGTGATTTTTCCATTACCGCCCTATTTTTTGCGCTGGCTAACAGGAGTGGCGAATGTGATTTTTCCGCGTTGGCCTGCAACGAAACAATGGTTTGACTTGATGGCAGGGCATCGCACCGCACGGCTGGGGAATCTTTATGAATATACAGGGGTGCGACCTGTGCGCTTTGAAGATACATTGGTGACGTATATGCCGCAGCGCCGCTACAGCCTTGAACTTCTGCGGTTCATGTTCCGGCGGCGACCCGGTATTCGATTCTAACTTCGTCCGATTAAGTAAGAAAAGCGAGATAGAGACAAAGCAGATGTCCAGTGTACATGCATTTTCGGTGCGAACCCTGACCCGACCTGAAGAATTTCGGACGGTGATGGATTTGCAGCGGTTGATCTATGGAGATGACCCGACGACTCACATTGCCCGCCACACACTGGTCAGTTATGCCCGTAATGGGGGACAGGTGTTGGGGGCGTTTGAGGATGAATTGTTGGTGGGATTCTTAGTGGCGTTTTTGGGGACAGACAGCCTTGACCCACGCCGCCCGGCAATGGCAAACCTGAAATTGGTGATTGAACGACTGGCCGTGCATCCTGATTATCGTGGGATTGGCCTTGCCTCACAGTTGGCCCGTCAGCAACGCGAAATGGCCGTGATGCAGGGGATTCGACTGGTCACAATCGCATTTGACCCCCTCAGTAGTCGTGATGCCTATTTGTATATCCGCAAATTAGGCGCGATGGTGCAGTCCTACGTGCCAGATTATTTTGGCGTGGATGAACACGAAGCATGGGAACGGAACATTACCCTGTCGCCAGATCGTATGATGGCGGAGTGGTGGCTGACACGCAATCGGGTTGAGGAACGGCTTTTTGGTAAACGCAACAGCCTGACATTGGCCCAATATTTGGATGCTGGAATGCCAATCATCAATCCCTCACAGCCGGGGCCAGAGGTGTTTTGTCCGCATCCTTATGAGGGTGAGTTGAAGCTACCAGATGGGGCCATGATGCTCATTGAAATCCCATCGGACTGTTCGGCGATTTTGCATGGCGACCCTGAATTGGCGACGGCATGGCGTGATCACGCTCGACAGGTGTTTGGCACGGCCTTTCAAGAGGGGTATGTCGCCACTGATTTGATGCGAGAGCCATTTGAAGGACGAGAGCGGACGTTTTATTTGATGAGTTATGACGGGCCGCGTTTTAGTATTGAAATTGAGTAGGCAATACACATAAACAATAGACGGGTGAGCCTTTATCGGCATGAAGGGGTAATTAAGTCGTCATGTTTGAAAACAAGACACTAGCCTTTATCGGCAGCGGACAGATGGCGGAGGCGATGATTGCGGGCTTGGTCGGCAATGACAGCGTCCATCCAGAACAGATTATCGCAGTTGGGCCACGCAAGGAACGCGGGCAGGAATTGGCGGCGCGGTATGCGGTGCGCTGTACGACTGATAATCTTGCGGCGGCGCGTGAAGCGAATATCGTTGTCTTGGGTGTCAAACCCCAAGTCATGGACGATGTGCTGCCAGCAGGAGACCGCAGTTTGGCGCATTGTGAATTGGTGTTGAGCATCGCCGCCGGGATACCGATTAGCTATTTGGTGCATCTGTTTGACAATCCGCGTGTGGTGCGGGCCATGCCGAATACTCCCGCCAAAATCGGCAAAGGCATTACGGTGTGGACGGCAACTGATGAGGTCGAGGCGCAGCAGAAAAATCAGGCACAGGCGATTTTGAAGGCGCTTGGTGAAGAAGTGTTTGTCGAGAAAGAGGATTATCTTGACATGGCAACTGCGCTGAGTGGCACTGGGCCGGCCTACATTTTCATTTTCCTAGAGGCGATGGTGGATGCCGGGGTGCATATGGGGTTTTCGCGCCGCATCGCAGAAAAATTGGTGCTGCATACCATGTTGGGTTCGGTGGAATATGCGATGGCAAGTGGCGAACATCTGGCAACCCTGCGCAATCAAGTCACCAGCCCGGGGGGAACTTCTGCCGAGGCGCTCTATCATATTGAAAAGGGTGGATTGCGGACGGTCATTTCACGCGCGATTTGGGCGGCTTATCAACGCAGTGTGGCGCTCGGACGCGGCAAAAAGGTTAGCCAACGCATGGATAATGGACAGATTGAGGAAAACGGCAACGGGCATAACGAAATAAATGGAGTATTTGATAAGGATCGGTTCTAATGCAGGTCAAAAAATTGTGGTGGGTCGGGTTGTTTGCGATTGCGATGGCCTATCTTGAATCGGCTGTTGTGGTCTATCTACGTCGTATGTATGACTTGGGAGACGACCTAACCAAAATCCCTGATTTTGACCGAACGATTACGAGTATTGAAATTGGACGCGAAGTCGCCACGATGGTCATGTTGCTGACGGTGGGGTGGATTGCGGGACGGCGGTTGCAATCGAGAGTCGCCTTTGCGTTTTTCACCTTTGGCGTGTGGGATATTTTCTATTATGTGTGGCTGTGGGTATTTATCGGGTGGCCTGCTTCGCCGCTGACATGGGATATTCTGTTTCTGGTGCCGGTGCCGTGGTGGGGGCCAGTCATTAGTCCAGTATTGATTGCGTCCTTAATGGTAGCAGGCGGCATTGCGGCGGTTTGGGTGGATGACCGCGAATGGCTGATTCGTCCCAGTAGGGCGGATTGGGGGATACTGTTTGCGGGGATAGGGTTGGCGTTGATTGCTTTTATGTGGGATGCACTTGGCAATCTGCCATTATCACCGGATGAATTCGATGCCATTAAACCAAGCAGTTTCCCATGGAGGGTCTATTTACCGGGGTTGCTGCTCATGGGGGTTGCCGTATGGCGCGTGACATGGATAAGCCCTCGCCAGAAGCTCAAAATTCAGGCCTAGCCATCGGTGGTATGTGTGCTTCCACAGATAGCATAGATTTTCACAAGTTAATCGGTTAGACTATAAATATACCCGGCACATGTGGCCCATATGATTTTATTCGTTGAGCAGCCAGCCTGCTCAAATCTGTTTTTGAGGTGAGTATGTCCAATCTACCTTCATCGCATGAACTGGACTTAACGTCTGACGAGATCCCTGACATTGTAATTGGTCGCTTGCCTATTTATCTTAGAGCACTGAATCAGATGGCAAGCATGGGCCGCGAGGTGACATCATCTAGGGAACTCGGTGAGTATCTGGGCATGAGTTCTGCGCAAATTCGAAAAGATTTGTCCCATTTTGGCGGTTTTCTCTCTGGAAAACAGGGGACGGGTTATCACGTTGAAACGCTACGAAATCGGCTTCAACAAGTCTTACATGTAGACCGCGAATGGCCTGTGGCAATTGTTGGGGCGGGTTATTTGGGTCATGCGCTGGCGCATTATCGCGGATTTACCCCGCGTGGTTTTCGAGTAGTGGCGGTTTTTGATGTGGATGCCGATAAAATTGGGCAGAAAATTGATGGAATGAACGTCATGTCAGTAGATCGGATTGCCGTCGAAATTCCCACTCAGGGCATCCAAATTGCGATGTTGGCGGTGCCGGTTGAAGTAGCCCAATCGGTTGCAAATGATCTAATTAGAGCGGGCGTGCGTGCCATTTTGAATTACGCTCCCATCAATCTCGCTGTGCCAGAAGGTGTGCATGTCCAATATATTGATCCGGTAGTCGAATTGCAGCATATGACGTTTTATCTAGGGGCGTAGTTCTAAGAATTAGTATACTTTGAAGTTTTTACTTTGAAGTATATTATTTATGTGATTTGAGGAGAAACCCTATGATTGAGATAAAAACGGGCAAAAGATAGCTCGTTTTTTGATTCGAACATCGGCCTAGAATTACGTTTGGATAATTAGTATACTTTAGAGTATAGTAAAGTATATTTAGTTTTTTCAGGAGCATCATGTATGAGCTTTATAGGCAGAAAATGGGAACTCGATCAACTAGAAGAGCAGTATCAACGCCCTAAAGCCACCTTCTTGATCGTCTATGGTCGTCGGCGTGTAGGGAAGACCCGTCTCTTGATGCATTGGTGGCAATCCCGTAGCACACCTACTCTTTATTGGGTTGCTACTCAAACCACTGCCGAACGTCTACTCGCGTCTTTTTCGGAAGCTGTTTATCGGCATATTCATGGACACCTACCTAATCATTCCGTTACACATCGTTCGTGGGAAGATGCGTTTGAAGAACTTGCTAAAGTAATTGAGTCGAGGTCAGAAAAAACAACCGTCATTATTGATGAATTTACTTATGCAAGTGGAGCGGATACATCACTTCCAAGTGTCATACAAAAAGTTTGGGATCATCGTCTACAATTTCTTCCCATTTTTCTAGTTATCTCTGGTTCACATGTCGGTATGATGGAACGAGATGTCATTGCCTATCGCGCTCCCCTTTATGGTCGTGCAACGGGCCGATTACATTTGTCATCATTACCATTTAAGGAATTGGCGGGCTTTTTTCCAAAATATGATGTAGTAGAGCGAGTTGCCGTTCATGCCGTTTTGGGAGGGATTCCCTTTTATCTGGAACAATTTGACCCGGAATTAACGGTTTCAGAAAATATCAAACGGCGTGTGATGGGAGGTATCAACTTATTACAGGAAGAGCCGCGTTTGTTATTGCATGAACAAGTACAAGAGCCACGACAATATATCAATCTCTTGCAGGCCATTGCAAATGGTAATCACACTTTGGCAGATATTGCTCTTGAAGCCAATATGGAGCGACCTATTGCCAATAAGTATCTGACAACGCTTAGTAATTTGGAAATAGTAGGTCGTGAAATTCCGGCCACTGTACGCGATCCTGATAAAAGCCGGCGAGGACGATATGTTATCAATGACCCATATTTGCGATTTTACTTTCGTTTCATTCATCCCCGGATGTCAGATATTACGGCAGGCATGACCACAGATGTTTTGGCAAATATTCGAGAGCATATGACGGGTTTTGTGGGTAAATATGCTTTTGAGGAGCTATGTCGAAAATGGGTTCAGATTGCAGGTGGGACTGGTAAGCTACCTTTTTCAGTAGAAGTTATTGGGTCTCATTGGTCACGCACTGAGGAAATTGATGTGGTTGCGGTGAATTGGCGCTCACACGATATTTTGTTTGGGGAATGCAAATGGAGTCCTTCGGAAGCCATTAGTGCCGAGATTGTGGACAAACTCTTTAATAAGTCGCAAAAAGTGATTCCCGTGACATCCAAAGACAAGCCATTTAATGCCCATTATGTGTTTTTTGGGCGAGCAGGTTTTACACCAGACGGCCTAAAGCGAATCAAAGAAATCAAAGGAATACCCGTAGACCTCGCTCTCTTTGAGGAGGTCTTAAATATGGCAGTACGTTAATCACATACGCTCAATGTTGCCACGCATGAGGCTGGGATTTTCGAGGGCACGGCCTGCGCCAACTGCTGTTGCTACCAATGGGTCGTCGGCACGATAGGCCGGGACGCTGGTCTGCTGGGTAATAAACTGCTCAATCCCGCGCAGGAGTGCTCCGCCGCCAGCCAGCACAATACCCCGGTCAATCACATCAGAGGCCAGTTCGGGTGGGGTTTTTTCCAAGACCTGTCGAGCGACACCTGCGATGGTAATCAAGGGTTCGCGTAGCGCCTCTACAACCTCGCTGGTGGAAATCGTAATGGTGCGGGGCAGGCCACTGACCTGATCGCGGCCCTGAATTTCCATTGAGAGTTCTTCGGGTTGTTCCACCGCCGCGCCAATCTGGATTTTGACGGCTTCGGCAGTTGGTTCGCCAATAATCAGGCTGTATTTGCGGCGCACATAGTTGATGATGGCTTCATCCAATCGCTGCCCGCCCGCCCGGACGGTAGAGGCGACGACAATCCCCCCCATCGCCAAAACAGCCGCTTCACTGACCCCGCCCCCTAAAGACAGAATCATATTGCCAGCGGGGGTATGGACGGGCAAACCCGCCCCAATCGCAGCAGCTAGGGGTTCGTGAATTAGATAGGCTTCGCGTGCCCCGGCTTGTATGGCGGCCTCATGCACAGCGCGTTTTTCGACACTGGTTACGCCGTAGGGGACGGAGATCATCACTTCGGGGCGACGAAACCAACCACGAGCCTTAATTTTGCGGAAAAAATAACTGAGCATGGCTTCGGTGACTTCGTAATCGGCAATGACGCCATCTTTGAGAGGGCGGATCACGGTCAAATCTTCAGAGTGGCGGCCCCACATATCGCGGGCTTCCTGACCGACAGCGCGGACAAACTCATCTTCGGTGGTCAAGGCCACCATTGCAGGTTCTTGGAGAATAATTTGACCACCCGCATAAATCAGGACATTGACCGTACCGAGATCAACGCCTAAATCTTTGGCGATAATACCCATGAGATGCTTTCCCTCAAACGAACACTGAGAATCGGTTCGTGAAAATGCTTATGTGTCAAATGCAGTCTATAACCTTACCGCATCTTCCCCATACCGTCCAGAGATGCGGACTTGGGGACACGGCGGATACAGTAGACACAACGGACACAGCATTTTGCTGGATTACGACGCGAATTTCAAGGGGGCAAGGCGATTTGGTGCAAGGATGTCAGCCAAGTGCCTATCAATCACGGGGATGAAAAAATATATGAAAAACCACAGGGGTAAAGTAGCCTGTGGTTTCTGGTCAATCTATAGGGTGATGGTTATTTTTTATCGGGTTCGTCCATTTGCGACACAATACGCACGCCACCTGCACGACTGCGGGTCTTGCGGGCAACGTTGATGGCAAGCTCGGCGCGACGGAGTTCGGCGGCATAATGGGCGTGTTCTTCGGGCGGCGGGCCTTCGTCCAATACCTTACGGGCACGTTCGCGGGCGGCCTCGATTTCGGCCAGATTCACATCGGCTGTGAAATCGGCTGCGTCGGCGAGTACCACGACTTTATCGGGCCGGACTTCGACGACCCCGCCATAGATGATGAAACTTTCCTCAGCACCGCCTTTTTTGACGCGCAGTTCACCAAAGGTCATGGTGGTCAGCAAGGGAGTGTGACGTGGCAAAATGCCGAGGACACCCTCTACACCGGGAACAATGACCATATCGGCGTGTGGCTCATCAAAGAGTTTGCGCTCTTGGCTGACGACTTCGACATGAATGGGCATACTGTTTTGCTCCTTAACTGTCCAACCTCACCCCCATCCCCCTCTCCGTAAACAGTGAGGGGGTGTTTTGAGGGTAGATGGTTAGGCTAGTTATTCTGTGATTTGGCGTAAGCGTCCAGCACGTCCTCGATTGCACCCGCCATGAAGAAGAAACCTTCGGGGATGTGGTCAAGCTGACCATCGAGAATCATGCGGAAGCCGCGCACCGTGTCGTCAATCTTAACATATTTGCCGGGGCGACCCGTGAACTGCTCGGCGACCTTCATCGGCTGAGTCAAGAAACGCTGAATACGGCGGGCGCGGGCCACGACCAGCTTGTCGTCTTCGCTCAGTTCATCCACGCCGAGAATGGCGATGATGTCTTGCAGTTCCTTATAGCGTTGCAACACGTTTTGGACTTCGTTGGCGGTGCGATAGTGTTCTTCACCGACGACATTGGGATCCAAAATCTTGGAGGTGGAGGCCAGCGGGTCTACGGCTGGGAACAACCCCTGCGCTGCCAAAGCACGTTCCAACGCAATTGTCCCGTCGAGATGGGCGAACACGGCGACGGGGGCCGGGTCGGAATAGTCGTCAGCGGGTACATAGACGGCCTGCATTGAGGTAATGGAACCCGTCTTGGTAGAGGTGATGCGTTCCTGCAATTGGCCCATTTCTTCTGCGAGGTTGGGCTGATAGCCTACGGCGGAGGGCATACGACCCAAGAGGGCCGATACTTCTGACCCGCTAAGGGAGAAACGGAAAATGTTGTCAATGAACATCAGCACGTCACGGCCTTGATCGCGGAAATATTCCGCCATCGCCAAGCCGCTGAGGGCCACACGCAAACGCACGCCGGGGGGTTCGTTCATTTGACCGAACACCATCGTTACGTTCTTCAATACGCCGGACTCTTCCATTTCACCGTAAAGCTGTGTCCCTTCGCGGGTACGTTCGCCTACACCAGCGAATACGGAGAGGCCGGAGTGGACTTTGGCGATGGAGTCAATCAATTCGGTGATGATGATGGTCTTGCCGGTACCCGCACCCCCGAAAATACCCATCTTTCCACCTTTGGTGAAGGGGGCGATGAGGTCAATCACCTTGATACCTGTTTCAAAGACTTCGGTTTTGGAAGTTTGTTCGGCAAAGGAAGGTGCAGAACGGTGAATAGGGTAATGCAGGTCGGTGTCGGCAGGGGGTTTCCCATCAATCGGGCGACCCAACACGTTAAAGATACGACCCAATGTGGCTTCACCTACGGGGACGCGGATATAGTCACCTGTCCCATAGGCATCCATCCCACGCGAGAGACCGTCGGTGGTGTCCATTGCCACGCAGCGAACCTGATGTTCCCCGATGTGGTTTTGCACTTCCAGAATCAGGTCTTCTTTGCCATCACCCAGCGGGATACGGATCGCGTGATAAATATCGGGTAGGTGAACCTCTGGGCTAAAGCCAACGTCTACCACGCTACCCAATACTTGTATGATTTTTCCAAGCACTTCAGCCATAGTGTTATTGCTGCTCCTTCGTTAGTTGTGTCGGGCGCTGGTGGAACGCTCGGCACGTTTGTCGGCAAGCAGTTCCCCACCCACATCTTTGATGAATTGATCGGCGGCTTTCAGGGTCGCCTTGTCCTGTGTTTGTTGGAGGGCGTTGACGCCACCCACGATGTCCAAAATTTCGCTGGTGATGGCTAACTGACGGGCCTTGTTGTACTCCAGCGTCAGGTCAGCGGCGAGAGCGATGGCGCTTTCACTGGCGTTCCGCATGGCAACCATCCGGGCGCTGTGTTCGCTGGCATTGCTCTCCAAAAGGGCCTGATAGATTTCCAACGTGGTAAAACGTGGAATAATCTCATCCAAAATCGCGCTGGCGTTTGGCTCATAGAGATAATCACGGCCTGCGGTGGTCGCATCTGGCTCGGCTTTGAGGAGTTCTTGCTGTACCATATTTTCCGGTGAAAAGCGTTGCAGGGGTAGTAGATTAATCACCGCCGGACGCTGCACCAACATGTTCACGAAATCGGTGTAGGCAAGGAACACCGCGTCTACTGTGCCAGACAGGAAATCTTCGACAACCAAGTTGCCAATTGGGGCGATGCTGGCGATGGACAGGGGGGTGGGTAGGTTGTGAAATTCGGCAATGATATTCTTGCCACGACGGGCGAGATAGTCACGGCCCTTGCGTCCCACTGTAATCCAGCGCACATGCTGACCATTTTGGAAACTTGAGGCAAAGCGCTCGGCGACATTGATGATGTTGTTGTTGTAGGCACCGCACAGCGAACGATCCGACGTGACGAGCACGATGTCAATCGTTTGAATTCCATCACGTTTGGCAAGCAGGGGATGTTCATTGGCCCCCGTTGCAGTGGCGACATTCACCAGCACTTCCCATGCTTTTTCGGCATAGGGGCGGCTGTTGAGCACCTGTTCTTGGGCACGGCGCACGCGGCTGGCGGACACTGCTTCCAGTGCCCGTGTCACCTGCGAAATGTTTTTGACGCTACCAATGCGTCGCTTAATTTCTCTTGCGGAGGCCATAGTCTCTCCGTATTAGTTCCAAGTCGCGTTGAAGTCTTTCACCGCAGTGGTGAGAATTTCCTCAACGTTCTCAAAGGTCAATTTTTCATAGAGCTTGTTGGGATAGTCGGGGTATTGGGTTTCCAAGAATCGCAAGAAACCAGCTTCCCATTCCTTGACACGGCTGACCGGTACATGGTCAAGGTGTCCGCGTGTCCCGGCGAAAATGATAGCGACCTGTTTGTGCAGGGTTTCGGGTTGGAATTGGGGCTGCTTCATGAGTTCTGTCAAGCGCATACCACGATCCAAACGAGCTTGGGTGTCTTTGTCCAAACCAGAACCGAATTGGGCAAAGGCCGCCAACGCACGGAACTGGGCAAGGTCTACTTTCAGTGGGCCTGCGATTTTCTTCATCGCTTTGGTTTGGGCATCACCACCGACACGGCTCACCGAAATACCGACGTTCAAGGCGGGACGCTGACCGGAATAGAACAGGTCGCCTTCCAAGAAGATCTGTCCGTCGGTGATCGAAATCACGTTGGTGGGCACATAGGCGGCGATGTCACCGAGCAAGGTTTCAATGATGGGGAGAGCGGTCAAACTGCCACCACCCCGTTCCTTTGAAAGCTGCGCGGCGCGTTCCAGCAGACGGCTGTGCAGATAGAACACGTCACCGGGATAGGCTTCACGGCCCGGAGGACGGCGCAGCAGCAGGGATACCTGACGATAGGCCCAAGCGTGCTTGGACAGGTCGTCGTAAATGACGAGGGCGTCCTTGCCATTTTCCATAAAGTATTCGCCAATCGCGCAACCCGCATAGGGAGCAAGGTATTGCATAGCGGCGGGGTCGGAAGCAGAAGCGGCGACCACAATGGTGTGGCTCATCGCGCCGTATTCTTCCAACGTGGCAACCACACGGCGGATTTCCGCAGCACGCTTGCCGATAGCGACGTAAATGCAGATCAGTTCATCACCGGGGCGATTGTTCTTTTGGTTAATAATCGTGTCCAAGCAGAGTGCCGTCTTGCCTGTACCACGATCGCCGATAATCAACTCGCGCTGTCCGCGCCCAATCGGAATAAGGGCGTCTACTACGCGGTAGCCTGTTTGCACCGGACGGAACACGTTTTGGCGTTCCATAACACCGGGGGCGATACGCTCAACGGCATAGGTGCCGCCAGTGGCATTGATTGCGCCTTTGCCATCAAGTGGTTCGCCTAGAATGTTGACGACCCGCCCGATGAGTTCCGAGCCAACTGGAACAGAGTTAATGCGCCCTGTTGCCCGAACTTCATCACCTTCGTTGATGTCAATGTACTCGCCGAGGATGATGATACCAACACTATCCTCTTCGAGATTGAAGGCTACGCCGAGTGTACCGTTGGAAAACTCAACCAATTCCTGAGCACGTACATTGGGCAAACCGGATACGAGGGCGATACCGTCACCAACTTTGAGTACGTTGCCGACTTCAACAGCCTGCACATCACGGCTAAAGCCTTTAATTTGTTCCAGTAATCCACTGGTAAAATCTTGTGTCCTATCCACCATGTACTTACGCCTCCATGCTGTTGTGGGGACAAATTTTGTGTGTTATTGATATTATTACGCGGCAGGGCCAGCGTTATAATTCGTGGGATGTGGTTCACTTGTTAAATATAGAACAAACGCCGCCATTCGTCAAAAATTCGTTAGCGCGGCATCTATTTTATGCTAAGATTGTAATGTTTGTAGGCTCAAAAATGGCTGATTTTGGTGGAGTTGTTTCCTTATGACGACTGACCCTAACATACCTGCATCTGGGGCAGTTGAGAACCCTGACGAGTTAAATGAACGCCTTCAGGAACTCGAATTTTTACAGAATTTGGATCGGGAACTTAACAGTGTCCTGAATCTGGAACACGTGTTGGATATTACGCTCGATTGGGCTATTCGTCGCACCGCAGCCGACACAGGGTTGATTGCCAAAAAGGTTGAAAATGGCCTTCAGGTAGTGCGGGTGGTTGGTGCGGCTTTTCAATATGCTACAACACTCATGCGCGAACCGCTCTCAGTTCATGCCGGAATTTTGGGGCGAGTCTCTGAAAGTGGCAAGCCCGTTTATATGGCGTATGTGACCAGCCACGCCGATCAAAGTCTGATTTATGCCGGGTCGCGTTCCCAATTCACTGTTCCGTTGGTATTTAAGGGGGAGGTTTTGGGGGTGCTGCATTTGGAAAGCCGACGCCCTACCCATTTTAATACCGATATGCGGGCGTTTGTGATCCATGTGGCGAATCGGGCGGCGATTGCCTTTCGGAATGCCGATTTATATACCCGCACGTATAATGCTGAACAATTGAAATCCGACATGATTCGGATGGCGGCCCATGATTTACGCAACCCGCTGAATGCGGTCATTAATGGAATATTCCTATTGAAGCGCCTGCGTGAACAAATGCCAGACTTGGCGTCCAAAGCGATTGAAAATATCGAAGGGGCAGCCAATCAGATGCGCTTGTTGATTGATGAACTTCTGACTTTGGAGCGGATTGAAGCGGCTCTGCAAATTTCGGATCACCCGATTAATCTGGTGATGGCTCTGCAAGACGCTTTGACCCGTATGCGTGGGGAAGCAGATGCAAAATTACACGAGTTGGTGGTCGCTTTGCCGAGCAAGCCGATGATCGTGTCGGGTGAGTTAGCGCTGTTCCGCCAAGCGATGATTAATTTAATAGGTAATGCCGTAAAATATACACCCGATCATGGCCGAATTATTGTCCGGTTGGAGCGCATGGGCAGTCGGGTCTTTTTTGAGGTTGAAGATAACGGGTTTGGGGTCGCCCCAGAACGCCAAAAGAGATTGTTCCAGCGGTTTTATCGAGCACGCGAACCCGGCACTGAAAGTATTGAAGGCACGGGCTTGGGTCTGAGCCTTGTTAAAGCAATTATCGAGCGCTCGGAAGGCGAAGTTTGGTTTCGAAGTGAAGCAAACAAAGGCAGCACTTTTGGCTTTTGGGTGCCCGCGCTTGAATTGGGCGAATTGGTAGTTGTTGATGAATTGCCCCAGAGTGAAAAAGTCAACTTAAATGATTACCCGACCTCTAGTAGTGATGTGGCGACTGTCGAGTTGAAACTGGCCGACCTACAACCGACTCAAAAAAAAGATACGGCTGACCTAGAAGCCCCCCAAGCCTCAGTCCAAGTCGTGGCTGAACCCGTCGAGGCGCGACATGGGGCTGGCGGTAACGGCTTACCCCGACAATCCCATCAATGAAAAGTACACGCATGGCAAAATGGAAAACCAGTCCTGAAACGCTTTTTCACCTGCTCATCCGCATCCCCGAAGGTTTTGTGACCCGCAGTGTCTTAGCCAGTCGCTTCCGAGTGGATAATCGGGCCAATAAACAAATTACCCAATTGGTTGAATCGGGCAAGGTCGGGCAGACCGGTGATTTATATTTTGACCCCCAGCGTCGAACGGCTGACCAAGTAAATGCGTTGCGGACTTGGTGTCGTCCGCAGTTACCCCGAATGCGGGATGCCAATACCTATATTGACCGTCCCATTGCCGATTTATTAAATACACGGCAGGCCAAACTTTCGGATGCCGAGAAATCGGTGATGGGGGTTTTGCCCGATACTGGCTATGTCGAATTGACCGAGCTTGCCAATCGAGTAGATGAGACAGCCATACAGGGTCTGTTAAGCCGTGAAATCTTGATGCAAGCTGATGGGCTGATTTATGACCCCCTGCGTTTGGGACCTTTGACCATCCAAGAAGTTTTACTGCGGCGCAATCTTGCCCCAATGCTGGAACAAATTGTGACCTATCTAACAACCTTTAAAGGCGAGGTGGCTCGCTTTGATGTGCTGGTTGAGCAGTTTGAACAGCCGATTATTGATCGTCTGGTGGGGCAGGGGCAACTCATCCGATTTTCGCTGCAATGGCGCAAAAAGGGCCAGTTGATGTCGTGGGTGACACACATCGAGGCCGATATTGAAAAAGCACGACGGACGGCAGCCGCGGAGAGTCGAGTTCGAGATGAAGAATGGCAGCCCTTTTTGGAAGATTCGGGGAATGTGCTGCGGTCTGATGCCAAAGATGGAGCGACCTTTCGGCAGAAGGTGGCGGCGCGTACCTATGTCTTGAATAAAGCCGCAACTCGTCTGGGTACACGCCCCGAAACCCTTGAGGCGGCGATTCAGGCAGGCGATGTATTTGCCTTTGAAGACCCACAAGGCAATATGCGGCTTCCGGCGGATGATGTTGAAACCGCCTATACCAATCCCCAATATGCCCTGCATTTTACAGGCCGTGAAAAGATTAAGCCGCGTGAAATCGCATTGGTGGCCGAATTATCGTATGCCCAAGTGCGTCATCACTTGCAGCAGGAAAAACTGAGTACCACTAACCCGCGCTGGGAACAGGTCTATGGTCAATGGGGCTTGCCAGAGCATCTCTATGAGTTTAAGACTCTGCTGAGAGCTAAAAAGGTGGAATGGCGCGATGAACGCCGCACCGCTTATGCTGAGGAGCAAGTCCGGATTGAAGATACCCGGAAGCGCCGCGCTCAAGAAGAAAAGCAGTTACGCGAAGAACTACGAGCACGCTTGCTGCCAATTTTCCCGACATGGGAGCATGAAGGGCGCGAAAATCAGCGAGTGACGATTCATATTGGCCCGCCCAACAGTGGCAAAACCCATGATGCCCTGACTGCACTGGCTGACGCGGGGAGTGGTTGGTATCTCGCCCCTTTGCGTTTATTGGCATTTGAGGTGTTTGACCGCCTCAATATGAACGGTGTGCGCTGTAATCTGTTGACTGGGGAAGAATATATCCCGGTGGACGGCGCGACGATCACCGCTTCCACGATTGAGATGTTTAATGCCTATCATAGCGGGGAGTGCATCATTATTGATGAAGCCCAAATGCTGGCTGATCCGGATCGCGGTTGGGCATGGACACGCGCCTTGATGGAAGCCCGTGCGCCGGAGATTCACGTCATTGGGCCAAAAGCAGCCCTAAATTTGGTCAAAACGATGGCCGAATCCGTTTCCATGCCATTTGAAGTAGTCGAACACCAGCGCCTCGCCCCTATCAAAGTTGCCGACTATCCTTGGTCACTTAGCCGACTGCCCAAGCGCACCATTTTGGTGGCCTTTTCGCGCTCGATGGTGCTGGAACTAAAAACCCGCCTTGAAGCCATGCGGCGTAAGGTGTCAGTGGTATATGGCAGCCTGCCGCCTGAAGTCCGCCGTCGCCAAGCGGATCGTTTTGCGGAAGGGCAAACGGAAATTTGTGTCGCAACGGACGCGGTGGGGATGGGCCTGAATTTGCCTGCCGATTATGTCTGCTTCTATGAAGTGGACAAGTTTGATGGACGGGATCGGCGGATGCTGACCCCATCCGAAGTGCAGCAAATTGGTGGACGGGCTGGGCGCTTTGGCTATTCCGAAGCAGGTGAAGTTGGGGCGATGGACAAATATGGCTTGGCGACAGTGCGGCGTTTATTTAGCGCTCCCGTCCATCAGTTGACCCATGCCCGCATTGCCCCTTCAGTAGAAGAATTGGAACTGCTGCCGGGGACGTTTGCGGAACGGTTGCAGGAATGGGCACGTTTGGAATCTATTCCCGATCACCTCCGCAGCGTGCTTAAAACAGCGGATATGACCGAACGGGTCGAATTGGCACGAATGTTGGAGGCACATGAAGTTGAACAATTAGGGTTGCAGATGGCGCTCAAATTGGTCAATGCCCCAACTCGTGAAAATACCCGTCATTATTGGCGACGGTGTGCGACGGCGATTTTGCTGGATCGGCAGATGCCACCCCCGCCGCTGCCCCCGCTGGAAATCCGCGACAGTATTGATCTTGACCTCACCGAAGAATCTATTGCCCATGCCGATGTCTATTTGTGGTTGAGCCAGCGGCCTGAATTTCGCAACAGCGGCATGGAGGCGGAGGCGGTTCGTCACGCGCGGGCGGATTGGTCAGCGCGGATAGATGCGGCTTTGCTGAGACGAATTGAGGCGGCGCGTCAATGTGCAAGCTGTGGCAAACGCCTGCCCAAGAATCACCCCTATGGCATTTGTGATAACTGTTATTTTAACAGCCGCTACTTCAGCGACGAGGAGACCTACGAACAAGTCCGGCTAGATGAAGAAATTGAGGATGAACTGGTGGCGTGGGATGCGTCCTATTTTGCTCCCAAAGAGGATACCCCTAAGTTTGCCGCCATTAGCGAAACGCGCTGCCCTGTCTGTAAACAGGAGGTCGTTACGCCGGGGCTGCCACGCCTTGACCATTGGCATCAGGCCCATCCTGACGAAACATCGCTGACGGTTTCACAAGTGGCATGGGTTTTGGGTCGGCATAAAGCCGATGTTCAAAATCTCATTAAATTCGATCATCGGCCTCATGGGTTGAATGGGACGCGCTATTGGAACTTAAGCACGGTTGAGGCTTTTCTCAAATCTGCCCCGATTAACTCGCCTGAATATTCTGAAGATACCGCTGAATAACAGTGAAGGCATTAGCCGGAAAATTGGGCATGGTGGGGCGCAAATAGGTATCCGCTGTTTTTAGCATCCCTATGGCACAATCAATAGGATTCAGCAGTAGGATATCATTTAAAGTTGCGCCGATTTCTGGAAAAACTTTTTCAAATCGGCGGAGGGCATCTAGATTATCCAGTACCGCTTTGTTTTCCGCAGGTAAATATTTACCCAAAAGCCACAGCAGTTCAACCATCGCAAAATCTTTGATAAAGCGATGCCCACTTAACTTTTCGCCGCGTTTATAACGGGCTGCACCAATCATCAAGTGACTCAAAAATTGACCGAGGTAATGGGTATCGCTGGCTTTGGCGGCATTGGCAACCGTCTTTTCAGCAATCGCAGTAAGGATAGGCGCAAGGTTGGCTCGGTCAATCAACAAACGGTACTCATTGGCGCTTATCATCTGGAGTTCGGCAGGATCAAACACCGCAAATTCAATCAGATGCCCATAGTCGAAAATCGCCTTAACGCCATGTTCAGTTTCCCGAAACGAAAAAATGATATGGTCGTCATCGGGAACCCACCGCAAATTTTGGCGAAACTCTTCCTGCTGCCCACTTTCGACCACGACTAAAAAATCATGGTCAGACCATTGATCTGGATGACGCCCCTGTGCCGCCATTGAGCCAGCAGCTATGAGGCCCAACACACGCGGGTCAGCTTCGAGATTGGTAACAAGCTGCTGGGTGAAACGATGATATTGTTCGAGATTCATGAGTCGCCTTTTGGAACGTTAAAAAACCATCTGCCGATGGAAGGAGATGGTTTTTTGAGCTTTAAGTTAATAAAATCTTAACCGCGAGCGTTGTAGCCGGGGCCAGCCGAAAAGAAATCGTAATTAGGCTGGATGTCTTCGGTGAGGTCAAATACTTCACCACCGGCGGCATTGACGCGATCACCCTTGAAGGGTTGATAGCCTTGGCTGGGCTTCATTTCATAGGCATCCGGCACTTCGTCTTCGGGGAAGATGGCTTCATAGGGGCATTCGGGTACGCAAGCACCACAGTCAATACAGGTGTCGGGGTCAATGAAGTACCACGGCCATTCTGCTTCAGGGATGCCGGGGATAATGCATTCTACGGGACAGACTTCTACACACGCGCCGTCTCGCAAACACAGACCAGTGATGATATGGGTCATGATTTAAAGGCTCCTTGCCAGAGTTGCACAAATGTTAACCGGAGATAAATCCGGGATTTACCATGCTTGTGCGTTAACTATAGCAAATTGGTTAAGACTGTCAATCGAATTAGGATAATTTACAGAAATCATCCAATGATATTGAACTCATTTAAACTTATTGGGTTGAGCAAAGGTGTGGCGCAGATTAATCAAGGCAAAAGCGAGATGATAAGCACCTAAAAAGGCCGTATCCAAACGATCAAAACGTAGTAACAAAGCCCGAAACTTGTCCATCCAAGCA
>JAIOHL010000079.1 GCA_019913005.1 Anaerolineae bacterium
ATACAAAACATAGCATGGACATTGGCCGATGGCACTTCACTCGTAAACAAGCCGGGGTAACGGTCACGGTAGTCTTGGACACGTTCCACCCAGATAGGCTGGCGCAGACGCATCGCCTCGGCAGCGGGGAGGGCCGCGTCCAGCGCAATGCTGTCGTAGTAGGCGGAAACGGCGCTGGCAGTACCCTGCACCCCCACAAAGGCGAGTGATTTGCCATCGGGGGTTAGTAAACGTATGCCGCCGGTGTGGTGCTCATCCAACAACCGAAACGCGCTCGACAATACAATGTCGGCGATTTCCGGCAGGGTCGTAACACCCGTCAGCGCGGTAGCGATTTCATATAAAACTCGCGTGCGCTGTTCGACCAGTTTATGCGCGGTGATATTCAAGGCGGTGGTATAGACGCCATCCACCCGATGGTGTTCATCATACGACGGCTCGGCGGTGAGAATGTAGTGACCCTCCAACAGCGGCCCGCGCATTTCCGTTTCAATTTGAACGGTGCTTTGTGTTTCAATCGCCTGCTGTTTCAATTGGAGAAGTGTATCGGCGTGCGGTTGGGGGATGATTTCGTCATCGCGCTTGCCAAGAAAAACCGTCGGGTCGGTAGTGCCCGTAAAGGCCCACGTATAGCGCAGATCGAGGTCACTGTGGGCAATATGGAGGTCGGAGTTTTTGAGGGCCAAGCGAAAGCGGGTTTCATTGATGCGCAAGGTGTTCTCAATTTCCTTCGAGGGCGTAATGTCCTCCACCACAATGCTAATAGCGACTAGTTCACCTGTGGTATCCTTCAATGGAATCCAATGCGCCATCGAATATTGCGTATAGTGGGGGCGGTTGCGTGGATGGCTGATGAGCGGGAAACTGTTGATTGGTTCGCCCGATGCCTTGATCTGATCCATCAGAGCACGGAAGACAGGGGCATCGTTGGGGAATATCTCAAAAAGGCATTTGCCCAAGTGGTCGGCAACCGCAAGTCCATTCATCTCCGCCAGTTTGCGATTAATGCGCAGATAGCGGCCTTCGGTGTCCAAAATGCAGAGGCCAACGGGCGAATTGTGGTAAATGGCCTCCAGTTCGACCAGTTGTTCCGTCGCCAGTTGTTCCTTTTTGCGCAGGATGGTCTCGATCACCAAGCGGCGCTGCACCTCTTGTTCCAACTGGTTGGTTCGGATGCTTACACGGTCATAGAGATCGGCCAGTGTGTCGGTCAGAAAAACCGCCCCGCTGCCCACCACCATATAAATCGCCAGTGCGAGAGCATCCGCCGGGTCGTCATACAGACTGTCGAAGGAGGGGAGAAACCATACCGTTCCAAAGATGCCCCCCAAGAAGAGTGCAAGTTGGGCCGGGCCGCGTCCAACAAACCATGCGATGAACGGCAGGACAACCAAAAACAAGGTATAGGGGCTACGCTGTTCCAGAACGGGATCGAGCATGGCACGGATTATGCCAACGCCAAGCATTGCGCCAATCGCCACTGCATAACGCAGCGCAAACGCTTGACGACGGATGGTAAGCGCGGTAATCACATGGTCCCTATCCCGAATGGGAACACTATCCATACGTCTATTCCCTCTCGGCCACGCGAAACTGAAAATGATTAGAATGGGGTGATTATATCGGCAAAAAATTGAGGTGCAACAAAAGGATGAGCGAACAGATGACCAGTAGCCAAATACGCCTGATTCAAAACACCAGCGAGACCGAGCGTTGTGCGCGGATGATGGCAAACACCGACCCTTGGATAACCTTGGGGCGAGATTTCGCGGCCTGTCTGCAAAGTATCCTCCATCCCGATAAGGAGGTTTATATCGCGGTGGGGGAGGGGGATGATGGGGATGAAATTGCCGGACTGCTGGTGCTCAATATGCACGGCGCGTTTGTCGGCTATCTGCAATCCATTTGTGTCGCTCCGCACTGGCAAAATCGCGGGGTGGGGACGCGGCTCATCGCCTTTGCCGAAGAACGCATTTTCCGCGACGTGCCCAACGTGTTTTTGTGTGTGTCGTCGTTTAACCCTGATGCGCGGCGCTTGTATGAGCGGTTGGGGTATGAATTGATCGGCGAAATTAAGGATTTTATGATGGCAGGCTATTCCGAATTTCTGCTGCGCAAGACGCTCGGCCCAACAGCGGGTTATCCGAGACGGTAGTAGGGTGGGGCGATTCCGTAAGGGTACAAAATACCGTCACGATGGGGTTGCGTAGGGGATGGCCCTGTGCCATCCCAAAAATGGATACACACAGAGTTCACCGCGACGCACCCTCCATTCAGTTGCTTAAGGCTGACGCAAGGGTGGTGCGATGGCTTCTTGATTCCCCGATGCCGCCACGCGCTGCAAGGCATCCTTCAGCCGTACCATGTCCTCCATTAGCACATCTTCGACGACCTGCCCCAAACGAATATGTAGCCATTGGAGGCCGCGATTTTCGTAGGGAGTGCCATCGGGTAGGGTCTCCGATACGCGAAACCGCGCCATGATGACCATATCCCACGGCCAGCCCGCGACATGGATGCTTTCGGCCTCAATTTTCAACGTTGGGAACAGCCGTGCCAACCGTCCCGCCCATTGAAGCACCTGATCACGCCCCACCAATTGACCGCCCAACGCATGATCGCCGACCATTTGAAAGCGCACATGGGGGTGAAACGTGCTGGCGACGCTGGCGAAATCAGCCCGGCTAATGGCGGCATAACCTTTCAGCAATTGGCGTTTGGCAATCCATTGATACATGACGACGGCCTTTCTGAATTTATTGACATATTGTCCAAGAGTTGGTATGCTGATTTTCAGAATAGGCTGATTTATGCCCAAAGTCAATCACCAAAATAGCCGGAGTGTTACGTTAGTGGTCATGATGTCCAATAAATCGCCCCGTAAACTCGACCCGCGTGTGATTCGCACCCGCCAAGCCCTCTATGATGCCCTGATGCGCTTGGTGGAGCGTAAGAACTACGACGCCATCACCGTACAGGATATTTCGGATGAGGCCGGGGTGCGCCGTGCCACCTTTTATCTGCATTTTCGGGATAAACAGGAATTATTGACCCAGACCGTGCGGATGCACTTTGAGGCGGTGATCCAGCGCATCGAAGCCGAGACCAACGCCGACGACATGGCCCGCAAATCCACCGCCCGCCCGTATATCATCATTTTTCGCTATATCGAGCAGCACCGCGCCGCCTATCGTGCCGTGTTGCACAGCCCCGCCGCTGGTATGGTCATGAACACGCTGCAAAATTACATTGCCGGGTACATCCAAACCCAATTGTTGGCCCGCCATCGTGCCGACAGCCTGCCGATGCCGATTGAATTGTTGGCGAATTATGTGGCCGGGGCCGAGGTGGCAATGTTGGCGTGGTGGGTGGAAAACGACACGGCTTTTTCGGCGGAATATACAGCGCGTTCGACGCATGAATTGACACTGTTTGGCTTGCAGGGCGTCTTGGGGTTTGATAAATCGCTGCTGGAATAATCAAGCCTATTTGGGCGAAGTGTCTACCGCAGGAGTGTGGCTAATTTCTCAAGGATTTCGACAATCACTGTGTCTGGCAAAGTTGCGATAAAAACAGCGTCCCGCGCACGCCAATCAAGACTTTTCACGTGGTCGGACAATACGACGCCCGTTACACCAAGTCCGTCGGGAATAGCAACCTCAAAGGGAAGATTTTTGTGTTGATTGGTAATCGGACAGGCCAAGAGAAGGCCGACCTTCTCATTATAGCTTTGGGGTGAAAGGACAACAGCAGGCCGTCGTCCAGCTTGTTCATGACCTGCCTGCGGATTGAACGTCAACCAGACCGAATCGCCACGTCTCGGAATATAGGTCATCACCACTCCTCTTTGCCTATTGGGTCTCCCCAGTCGGTTTCCGGGTGGAGATTTTCGGGGGTGATCTGCGCCAGCAGTTCTTCAAGGGTATAGTGATGCTCGGTCTGCACCACTAGCCGCCCATCAACTACCGAGATTTCGACCTCGGCGTTGTCTTCAATCCCTAGTTCATCGGCGTAGGCTTTGGGAATCCGTAGCGCTAGGCTGTTGCCCCACCGATTGACTCGCGTTTTCATTGTACTTGCCTCGTCTCTACATTGTAGATACTTTCATGTTACCATAGGATAACAGACACTACAAATCATTGTAGGTAATCCGCCTACCGCATTTCCCTGATATTTAGGGTGCGATTTCCCTTCTCAACACGATTTCACGGAGCGTATAATCGGGGGTACGTTGTCACAATTCATGGAGGGAAATGATGCACGCACGCCACTATCCACACGGGTTTGCTATTGTTGCCGGAATCGTCGCGGCCCTATTGCTCATTGGGGGAGCGATCCTGATGTTGACGATGGGCAGCTAACCCCATATAAACCAAACCGCCCATTTTGATGGAGAATCGGAGTGGGGGGTATTCGCATAACCGAGCAGCCTGAATCTTGTGGGTTAATCCTACAAGATTTATGGCTTCCGCAAAATCTTCTCCATCGTTTTTCCTTTGGCTAACTCATCAATTAATTTATCTAGGTAACGAATTTCCCGCATCGTTGGTTCTTCGATGTCTTCCACCCGGACACCACAAACCACGCCTTTAATTAAGGCCCGCGCAGGATTCAGTTGTGGAGCTTCCGCAAAAAAAGTCTCAACGTCTGTTTGTTTTTCCCGTTGGGCTGCTAATGCTTCGTGACTATAGCCTGTCAACCAACAAATAATTTCATCAACTTCTGCTTGCGTGCGTCCTTTTTTCTCTGCCTTAGCGACATACTCGGGATAGACTCTTGCGAAACTCATTGTATAAATCCGATGTTTTGTCATGATGCCTTCTTGTTTCTATGGTTCCCCTATATTTTGACCTAAGTACAGCCACGTTGATCTTGATGGTTGTACTTAGAGTCTCGTTCTTACTTTTTCAACACGCTGAGAGATTTTATGACTCGCCTTGCATCATGGCGTTAAAGCGGCGCTGCATTTCTTCACCTGTCATCGGCTCTGTCACCATGCCGATATTCCAACGATGCCCAAACGGGTCTTGCAGTTGACCCTGCCGCATCCCGTAAAATTGATCACTGATCGGGAAGATGACCAACGCACCAGCAGCGATGGCCCGTTCGGCAAGGGCGTCCACATCGGCGACCTGTAAATCCACTTGGCAGGTCGTCCCACCCAACGTAATCGGCGAAGGCATCCCGCTGTCCAAATTTTCTTCGGCGACGATAAAGGGCATCCCTTCAATTTGCATTTCGGCGTTAATGACCGTGCCACTTGGGGTGGTCAGCCGATAGACCTCCACAGCGCCAAAGGCCTGTTTATAAAAGTCCAGCGCTTCGGCGGCATCATGAATGCGTAGTTTGGGCATCAGTCGGTTCGTGTTGGATGTTGGCATGGTGGCTGTATCCTTGTCACTTGGGTTGACCATGCTCTCAAAATTAGCACAAATTTTCTAAATCGTCAACTTGAATGACGAAGGGTATACAGAGCTTGTTATATAATAAATCCATTGGTTTCCAGCGGGACTGCGTTTTTCCTATTGAGCAGGGAACAAAAACCGTTGACCAACCGTTTAGTCATATAGACAAGGCTATGGCGTGGGACGTACCCCCCATGACCATCAGGCCCGTTCCGCCGATAACGCAATAAAGAACAGCTTCGGAGTTTGTTAGGGGGAATTTGCCGTGCGCAATTCAATTCGACACTCAAAGCTACGGGTTGCTTTTCGATGGTCTCCTTTGATTTTCCTTCTGTCAGTCGTGTTGCAATTACCCCTCGTGCAAGCGCAGGATGGTGGTTTTCCCACCGGACGGCAGGCGTTTGTGAGTTACGAACTCAGCATTGAAAACACACGGCTAGATCGGTTCTGCCTCGGTCACACCGCAGTCGTTCCAGTCAGCGTGAAAGAGAATGTGCTGGTTGAGGGAGAGCCTAACGCTGGTGCGGTTGAGGTGCGTAACCTCGATGTCGCTGCCGGATCATCCAACGATAGCATTGCCACAGCCGATATTGGCCGAAGGTTTGTTGGCGGTGTGTTGGTGACCGGGGTCGCGGTAGGTACGACCACGATCAATATCTCGGTCACTGTTTATAACACCCACCGGTTGGGTTTTGCCAATACATTTGTGCTTCAAAAATCTTTCCCGGTGCGTGTCGTCCCCTGCGCCTACCGGGTGGATATGACCACGTTCTGGGTGACCACCATGTACAGTGCCGATGTGCTCATCAGTACCAACATGGTCAACATTCCCCTGAAAAGTAATACGGGACTTAGCTTCTCTAACGACTCACGCTCGCCGACGGAAAGTGCGCTACGGTGGGCCTTCACCACGAACCGCCTCACGGGGTGTGAGGTTGGAAGTGACACGTTTCGGGAACAAGGCGTCTCGATAAACGCGCAAATCACTGACGACACCCTAAGCGGAACCGTTACGATTCCTGAGCTTCCGACGTCCAGCAATTTGTATATTCAGTGCCACCGCAACTTGCCAGAAAATCGTCGAATTCAGAGCTGCGACGAATATCGAGATGGGACGTGTCACCCGGCCAATGAGGGAGGGCGTGACAGTTTCTCGCCGGAGGCCGTGCCCTTCAGTGTTCCCATTGATGGCGGGAGCATCACCGTTGACCATACGCTTAATCATTCACAAGGCAGCGCGACGGGTCGCACCACCATCACGATCACGCCGCTTGAGGTTCAATAGCAAGTTCGCCGGTCTAATAATGATATAAAAAAGAACAGCTTCGTAGTTTCATGGAGGAATTGGCAATGAGAAGATATACTGCTTTTCGATGGTTTCCGCTGATTTTTCTTCTGGTAATGGTGCTTCAATTACCGCTCGTGCAAGCCCAAGACAGCAGTGGGCAAACGTTTGCCACCTACGAACTCATCGTGCAAGGTACGACGCTAGATCGGGTGTGTCTCGGTCAAACCTTCGCAGTCCCCTTCAAGGTGCAGGCGCATGTTTTGGTAGCGGGCGGGTCGGGGGGCCGCGTGACGGTGGGCAATGTGTCTGTTCGTGTCACCTCGCAAGACGCCAGCATTGCCACCGCTGACACGGGCATTGGCTATCAAGGGTATGCGCCGGATGTACCGTTGGAATCCGCTGTCATTATTACCGGGGTAGCGGTGGGCCGAACCTCGGTTTTGGTGGAAGTCGCGGGGAGCAACACCAATCGTTTTGGCTCGGCCAGCAGTTTTCAGCTTCAAAAGACCATCCCTGTGCGGGTGGTCGCCTGTGAATATGAAGTGAAAATTAGCTCGGTGTGGGTGCCGACCATTTACAAGACCAGTGCCCTGATGAGCCTAAACTTTCGGAACTCGCGCCTGACCAGCACCACAGGCCTTTCGTTTTCAAACAACGACGCGAAATCCCTTACCAATCCGATGATGTGGTACACGACGGTCAACCGCTATACGGGGTGTGGGCCGGGGCATCATCGGGAGGGCGTTCATTCACCGTCCTTACACGCCATCCTCATTGACGACGACCTGATTGTGTCGGTGGATTATGCGATGATACCCGCTCAGAAATCATTTTATTCAGACACATGCCCCAGCCTACCGATTGTTGACCCAGACTGTCGGCATTACCCGGACGGGACGTGCCCGGTGTTTCCCGTTCTCGAAAATTTCACTCCGCAGAATATAGAGGACATCGTTTTCCCGGTTGAAGGCGGAACGATCACGGTTGAACACACACTCGGTCATATGCAGGGCAGCGCGGCGGGGTATACCACCATTACCCTCACGCCTGTCCGCCAATGACATAACAAAGAACCGCTACATAGTTTCATGGAGGAATTGGCAATGAGAAGATATACTGCTTTTCGATGGTTTCCCCTGATTTTCCTTCTGTCCATTGTGTTTCAATTACCGCTCGTGCAAGCCCAAGACAGCGGTGGGCAAACGTTTGCTGCCTATGAACTCATCGTAAACTCCAATACATCGGATAGATTTTGTCTGGGTCAGACGGCGGCTGTTCAAGTCAAGGTGCAGGCGCATCCTCTGGTGGTGGGGGGAGAATCTGGTGGCCGGGTGCGGGTGCTGGGGGGCATGGTGATGAGTGCAACTTCCCAAGACTTCTCTATCGCCTCGGCTGACTTCCAAATAGGTCATGCAGGCCTAGCCCCCGATGTACCCTTTCAATCTACCGTGTTGATTAAGGGTGAGGCTGTCGGCAGGACATCCGTCGAGATCAAGATCGCCGCCCAACAAACGAATCGTTTTGGCGCTGCGACCAGTTTTCAGCTTAGCAAGACCATCCCCGTAAATGTCGTCCCTTGTGAATACTTGGTCGCCATACACTCGGAGTATTTAACGACCATGTATAGGGCCTCGACGTTGATAAGCACCGACGTTCGGCTCATTCTCATCGAAAGTACCGATGGCATCCATTTTTCTAACGACCCAAGGTCTGGCAGCAGCCCGAGGATGAAATGGGATATTACGGCGAACCGCATCCCGGGGTGTCGGGCTGGGCACGCTCGCACGGATATGCACGCTCCCTCCGTTAAAGGCACTCTCCTTGACGATCAGTTAGTGCTGCAGATTGACTATGAACCACTGGCGGGGCTGCAGATATCCGCCATTTACTTGAAGTGGTGCCCGAACCTGCCTGTCCACCCACCCTGCACCGCTAACATAGACGGGGTGTGTCCCGAATTTCCCGTTACCGAAGCCTTTACGCCAGCGGGGCACGAGGGTATCGAGTTCCCTCTTGGGGGTGCGACCGTGACTGTTCATGACCATAGCCTGATTCATCGTACAGGCAGGACGACAGGCACTACCATCATTACCGTACAACGTAGAGCGGCTAATAACGCCCAATAGTCGGGGAGGATGCTAAAAATCATGACACCCATATCAAAACGCTGGATGTTCGCCTTTGTGGTTTTTTTGACTGTGCTTGTCGCCCTTGCGATGCTGCCCAGTCAGCCATCGGCGGCCCAAGACCCCGCCACGCCGACACCTGACCCCAACGATGTCACCACATCTGAGCCGTTTGAGGCGACCTTTGGCCCCGGCCCGTTCAACTTGATGTTGCCGGAGGCAGGGCTTGAGACCTTGAGCAGCTATCGGGCGACGCTCATCCTCACCTTTGACGGCACACTCGATGGACAGCCAGCGCAGTGGTCGCGCACGTATACCATGCTGGTGAACGAAACGGGCCGTCAGTTGACCATCGAAAAATTGGATGATGGGGTTGCCTCTTCGGTCTACATGGCAGAAGTGAGTCGCACTTCATACGAACGACGCGATGAAAATTCGTGTACTGCCAATACCGTCGAGTTTGAAGGGGCGTTTGCCGCCGAATGGGAACCCGCCGGATTTTTGGATAGTGTGATTGGCGCGGAAGAAGCGGGTGCGGATACCGTCAATGAGGTCGCGGCCAATCATTACACGTTTGATGAAAGCGCACAGGGGGCACTCGACATTGCCGACTCTACTGGCGAACTGTGGGTGGCGTCCGATGGGGGCTATCTGCTGCGTTATACATTGGTGACGACAGGTGGCGCAGATTATTTTGGGGCAGGGGTTGAGGGCACACTCGCTTGGGATTACACCCTGAGCGACATCAACCAGCCACTTACGATTGAGCTTCCGGCTGATTGCCCGCCGGGGATACTCGATGTTCCAATCATGGCGGATGCCGTTGATACCGCAGAATTTCCCGGTTTCACCTCCTATACCACGCCGTCTAGCATCCAAGATACGGTGGCCTTCTATCAAGAACAGGTGTCGGCGTTAGGGGGACAGTCGGATAATCCGCCAACCATCGCGGATGAGACGGCCTTGTATGGCTTCACCTTGAATGGTCAGGCTATCTTGCTGGTCGTGGGATTGGATGAGACGGGCAGTACCACCACTGTAAATCTGTACGGCGTGACCGATCCAAGTCTATTGGGGTTTGCGGCGGCAGTGCCTGATGCGGGTACGGGAGAAGTTCCGGCGGCTGTTCCGACACTGCCCAATACATCCGCGACTACAGCCTGTGTGCCTCCGCTGCCCGACGCCGCCAATGTCCAGAATCTGGCAGGCTCGATCATGTACACCACGTCCATGACTATCGCCGATGCCGTGACCTACTTTGAGGAACAGGTAGCGGAGGCTGGGGGCACGGTCAGTTCGCAGATGCCGCCGACGGATTCGATGGTCGTGCTCGAAGTGTCGCAGGGGGGGCAGGACGTTTATATTATGTTGGTCGCAGCGGGGGGTGTCAACACCGTGACCATCACGTCCCTGTCGGGCGGAGGTGCTACCTTGTGTGAATGATGGGCGTCTCGCGGCGGTGAAGGTTTTCTATTCGGGTAATTTACGTCCGATCAACCTGCTCTGTTGCGAGGTTCGAAATTGGGCAAGTCTCAGACTTGCCCCTACGGTGGAAAACGGCCTTGTGGGGGCACGGTCTATGACCCGCCCTTC
>JAIOHL010000080.1 GCA_019913005.1 Anaerolineae bacterium
ACGCTTTTCAGCACGTGGAATCATATCCCAATTAGCCGCAATACGTTCTAGCGCGGGACGTGCGGTGGTTAAGGTACGCTGACGTTTTTTGTCGGAATGGAGCAGTTCGGCCTGCGCCTTGAGCAGTTCGATCCGACGGGCTGACGCTTCATACTGGGCTTGGGCACGGTAGATCATTTCATCGTTGGTCAGCTTGCCGAGCGTGGTAATGATGTTATCCTGTGCCAGCTTCTCCTGCCGGATTTCATTCTCGATGCGTCGAATTTCCTCAAAGTTGCCTTGCTGCGTATGGCTGATAGCCGCCTGCCACAACGCCTCATCCACGACGGTGGATTGTAGACGTTGCAAAAGCAGATCATCAATCACGGGATCGACCAGCTTGGCTCGGATATTCCAGATATTGGCGCGTCCACCCGGAATATACAGGTTGTATTGGTAATTTTTGCTCCAAGCGTTCCAGACGGCTGCCAAGCGTCGATGCGGCATTCCCTCTATATCATCTGAGAACATCAACCCTGCATAGGTGGGATAAGGTTCAGTGCGGGTTTCTTGTGGCTGGCGGCGACGATCCCGAAAGGGGGCATACGCTGGATTGGGTTCGCCGTAGAAATCGGTTTTGGCGAGCGCATTATAGGCGAACATGAACAGGTCATGCTCCACTAACGGTTCATGATTATCCCATTCGACAATGGCTTGCTGATGGACCCAATGACCGAGATAAACAACATTGGTTAGGATGAAGCGCAGTCCCCCACGACTGGGGCAGAGCTTGCCTGTGTGTTGGGAGCGATGGTCAACCTGCATCCGAAAGATAAATCCGTCTGGTAGCATGTCCTCGGAGAACTCAGGGAAGAAGGGACCCTGTGCTTGGATATGTGTCCATGTGTATTCTTGGCTGCCATTATATTCTTGGAACAGTTTGAAGTAGGCACGGATACACTGGGCATAAGGTTCAAAGGGGACATAGTAGCGATAGGTCGGATTGCGCTCCCCATTCGGCAGCGTCTTACGGTTATCCACCATGTAGCCGGGAGCAATCTTGCGACCGGCCCACATCCCGCGTTCGCTCCGCCAATGGCGGCTTTTCACGAGACGACCCCGTACATGATATTCGAGGTAATCCGCCGCGCGTTGGGCGTGTTCCCTGAACATCTGCATGTGAAAGCGACCTTGCATCGGATGGGCAAAATCAAACACCATCGTGGGGGTGAGTACCAGTATATTGTTGCGGCGACAGACATCAATGAAGATGTTTGGCTCAATCTGAGTGACATCCCGAAAGAAGCGGTCTACATCCTGCGCCGCGACCAAGCCAATCTGTTGGTTCTCAATGAGGGTCATCACTTGGCTCATGCCCGGACGCTCTTCCATCTTTTTAGTGCCGCTGACCCCCGCATCCATGTCAATCATAATGATGTTTTCCGGCGCCCAACCCAGACGTACCAAATGCTCGACCATATCGACGGTTTGCAGCGTGGTCGAGATATTGCCAACCTGTGCTTCACCTGATTGCCGATAGTAGACCGCGCAGGGTTTAGCTTTAGGCAGTTCGGTCAGCTGATAGGGGTCTTGGTGGTTTGTTTCCTCACGACGTTTATAGGTTCGCATGAGTCCCTGTCCCTAGAATGCAAAAAGCCTTGCGGCGAATGAAGGATAGGCGCGGTCAAGGCGTAGGTGATACACTATTCAGCTAGCCTCGCGGGTGCGTTTTCACTCGCTGGGTCAGGCAGGGCATCGTGTTTCCGCACGCTGTCCTGTCGATTTCTATCAGTGTACTCGCTTTCATCTAGCAGGGCAAGCACCCGCGCTAGGGTTCGGCATAGAGATGACATATTAACCCCATCTTCGCTGTTTTTGGATTCGCTTCCCTCGTTTTGATTACCATTCGGACTGCCCATTGGTTGCCCCTCCCGCTTGCACTTTGCGGTTGTAATACACCACTGCTTGCAGCAGGAAATGCCGTGCTAGCTCGGAGGCAGTCACCCCCTGCATCTCTGCCAGTTGATCTACGGCAGCACGCTCAGTTTCCGACAGTCGCATATTGAGCGACTTCGTGCGGCGCGGCTCTCGCGTGGGGAGTGTGAGTGGATTGGTATTGCTGGTCATGACGACTTGCCTTCCTATCAGCTTGTTTTACGATCTGTAAACGATGATAGGGGGCAAATTTCGGGGCAATGTTCAAAAAGTTGACGCGAAAGAATGAAAGCCCCTTCTTTTTCAAAGTAGAAGAGTTTTGGCTCACATCATTGTGAGTAAAAGATATAATTATAAAATAGGATACACTGGCACAAGAGGGATAGACAATGAAACTTTCGACGGTGCTTGATCAGATTGATATGGGCAGTATTGCTTTACCAGAATTTCAACGAGGTTACGTTTGGAATCGTAACCAAGTTCGCAAGTTGATGCGTTCAATGTATCAAGGCTATCCGGTTGGCAGTTTGCTTATCTGGGAAACTGAAACCGAAAGTGCAGATGCGCGGGGAGACGGTCCATTAGCAAAGGGGACAGTTAAGTTACTTCTGGATGGACAGCAGAGAATCACTTCACTATACGGCATTATTCGCGGCACTCCGCCGCGTTTTTTTGAAGGCAATGCCAATGCATTTACTGGATTATGGTTCAATTTGGAACAAGAAGATTTCGAGTTTTACGCACCTATAAAAATGCGTGATGATCCATTATGGATTGATGTAACCACACTAATGCGCGAAGGCACAGGTAATTACATACAAAAAATTGTTCAAAATCCAGAATTACAAGGCAATCTATCTGTATACCTCAATCGCCTTAATCTCGTTAGCAATATCAAGGAACGTGATTTTCATGTGGAAATCGTTACAGGGCAAGACAAAACAGTTGATACTGTTGTAGACATTTTCAATGAGGTAAACAGTGGGGGAACGAAATTATCAAAAGGTGATCTAGCACTGGCAAAGATATGCGCTCCCTGGCCAGAAGCACGAAGTGCCATGAATGCACGTTTGGCAAAGTGGGAACGGGCTGGGTTCAATTTCAAGCTGGATTGGTTTTTGCGCTGCATCAATACAATCCTCACAGGTGAAGCATTCTTCAGTTATTTGGATGGGGTAAGTACCCGTGCTTTCCAAGATGGATTGCAGCGTGCCGAAGATTTGATTGATAATTTGCTCAATCTGATTTCAGGACGTTTGGGCTTAGATCATGATCGTGTATTGGGCAGTCGATACTCATTCCCTCTAATGGTACGTTATTTGGATCAATGTGGAGGACATTTATCCGATCACCAAGAGCGGGATAAATTACTCTATTGGTATATCCATACCTTCTTATGGGGACGTTATGCCGGGTCAACCGAATCGTACTTAAATAGAGACTTGTCTTTAATTGAAGCCAACGATGGAGCACTTGATCGTATGATTCAGGAACTACGACAACAACGTGGTGACCTAAATGTTCAGCCGCAAGATTTTCGGGGATGGGGTATGGGTTCGCGATTTTACCCTGTGATGTATATGCTTACCCGAGTCCACAACGCACTTGACTGGGTTAGCGGTGTACCGCTTACATCTCACATGTTAGGTCGTCTAAGCAGTTTGCAGGTTCATCATATTTTCCCCAAAGCTTTGCTATATCAATATGGCTACAATAAGACAGAAGTAAATGCCATTGCCAACTTCACCTTTTTGACTCAAGATACCAACTTACGGGTTACTGACCGTGATCCTTCAGAATACCTAGAAGCCTTTGCAGCCAAAAATAACGGTGTCATTCAGTCTCATTGGATACCAATGGAGCCTGATCTATGGAAGATTGAAAATTATCATTATTTCCTAGAAGCACGCCAAGAACTGTTGGCTGATGCTGCGAATGCCTTCCTTGATGGTCTGTTAGCAGGTACACGCACTGAAGATAAAATTGTTGGATCAGTGCTGGATCGAGATATTGTGTCTATACCGGAGAGTATTGATAGTGAATCAGAGCAGCAAATGCTTTTGGATGCTCTGCTTTGGGTGGAAGAACAAGGGCTAGCAGAGGGTGAATACCAGTACGAACTGGTTGATGAGGAGACAGGTGAATCGCTTGCAATATTGGATTTGGCTTGGCCCAAAGGGCTGCAAGAAAACTATAGCCAACCGATTGCCATTCTAATTGATGAAGCTGATTCGGTTCGAGATCGGGCTGTGCAAGCAGGGTATATGTACTTTACATCTATGGAAGAATTTAAGAATCACGTTGAAAACAACGTGCTTGGATTTGAACTGGCGTAAGCGAAGGCGCATTACTTTTTACCTTGAGGTAATGCGCCCACTTCAAGCAATAACCTAAAACAACCAATGTACCGATTTGCTGGTCATCTGCACCTCTGGCGCGGGATGTGTATCCCGCATTCGTGGTTTGTAACGCGACCAGTGATGGTCATGCTTGAATGCCATCTTACGGTCAGGTTCGGGTTTCTCGGTGAGGGCATGGATATAGAGCCGTTCGGTTTCATCCAGTAGTGGACTCTCACCACCCTGCCAGTTGCGATACTTCTCTACGGCGAGATCAATGAGTGGAAGTGGTGTCAGTTCGCCGCAATTCAGCAAAAATTCTCCAATCGCGTGCATGAGCAGATAGCTCATTGAACGCCCAACAGCATAGGCAGCCAACTCCCGCCAGCAATCCTCTTCGTCGCGACGGATACACTCAGCGGCTTTCCGAATGAGCAGAAGGCAATAGGTCACATCGTTGACCAGCTTGCCAGATTCGGCATCCAACCACCAGATATGGCGGCTGACAGCGTACTCCTCGCGGAGAAGTTCATGGATGATTTTTAAATTGCTCATTGATATAACCCCCGATAAGCGGTGACTTTGCGTTTGTGATACCAGAGTGCTTGACCCGATGATATCGGTTTGCCAATCTGCTGGAGGACATCTGCTTGTTTTTCGTATTGCCAGATCACTTGCGTGTACTGGTTGAGTAAGGTGCAAACTTGCTCACGCAATTTGGGATAGCCGACCTCGTGATTACGGGCGTAAGGGGCTGCTTCCAAATTCTTGCTCCAATGATGGATGATGAGTCGTTCGGGGCGGTGGTGGTCGAGTTCAAGCAGAGCTTGATGCAGCATATGCAAAAGAGCTTGATCGCGGCTACTGATGTGAGGCAGAACAAACTCTCTGCGACCTTCCCCCGGCTGGACGATTTCGCCAATCCGACGCCAAGTCTCAATGCGGAAGTGAGCGACACAATGCCGTTCACCTCCTAAGCCCGGCACAAAACGGCTGTTCACATAGATGTGTGCTGCACCGATAGTTGGCGAACTACGTAGTTCGGTCTCGCTGACCCATGCCTTTTGCTGGTGCTGAACGATCAGTTGTTCCCCTTCAACGCCGCGTTTCTGGCAGGCGAGATCGAAGGCAGTGAGCGTTGGCATCCCATAGCACGTGCCACGTGTTTTACCGGCATGGAAAAACAGCATCTTGTCTGCACGTTCTGCTAGTGCGCGGAATCGTTGCCAAGATGGGGCAATGTAAGGCTGAATTTGCACTTCTTCCGATTGCACTTTGACGCGCCGATTTATAAACCCTTGACTGCTGTTGCAGGCAAATTCATAGACCTGAAGCGGGAGATTATAGTGATCGCAGTGCCGGATAATGAGGTTATCTACGCCCGGTTTGTTGGTTGTGAGTAGCGATTCACCACTATGCAGCAGGATGTCGATGTATTCCGGTAGAAAACGTTTGAGGGCAGCGCCCGGATACCGAGTGCCCGTTAAGTACGTTAGGGTCATGGTATAATGAACTCGCTTTCTAAAAGCTAAGGTGTGCCCGACAATGCTTGCAGGCTGGTCGGGCTTTACCGATTCTAGGGCTTGGAAGAATGGCGAAACTCTTGCACGGTGAGGACAACCGCGGTGGCAACGACACTGAGGGTCATGAGCCCCTGCATCTGCTCACAAAACATGGAAGAGATGGTTGTTAGGAGCAAGGTGGCTAATACGCCGATGGTGGGGACAGCCAGTAGAACTGTCATGATAATGACAGACTGTTTCAGAGCAACCTTAAGCAGACGCTCGGATAGCATGGTCAAACTCCTTGTATCTATAGAATTGAATGGGAATGGGAAACGACTGCCGCAATGCTGCTGGCAATAGGGGGCTATTCATCGTGGGAAAGGTTGCCGACTCGATAGGGCTTCTGCCCCGACAGTGGGGGCGCTCATCGCCTTGCTGATCTCTTCGGCCCGTAGCTGGCAAACTTCCGTTGATGAGTTGTTAAGGTGCGCTTTCTGCTAATCGCCCAGCATGAGGCGGCTGAGGGCAATGTCGTCGGAGACCTGCACGAATTTTGTATGAGCGAAGCGGCGCAAGCCAAAGCAAAATTCGTAGCAGCAGCCCGTCAGGGCTGGACACTGCCCAGCCTCATGCTAGATTGGAAGTTGAAAGCGCACAGGACATCATGAGAAAGCCCTTCTATGGTATGAAATCACGCTATTTTTTAGAGAGCTGCAATTTTCCATTAACGTTGATGAGTGTCGGGGCAGGAATTTCGTTGCGATCTTTCTCCACCTGCACTTGGGTCAGCATGAGCGTGTTCTCACTGGCCCAAGCACTCACCAAGCGAATGCCATCCCGCCCCAGTAGGCTATCCTTTGACCGCCGCAGTTGTTTGCCATCCAACGCTACCACGTCACTTGCTTTTAGGCTGCACAAGGCTTGCGTCCATTGGCTAAAACACCTCTCAAAGGCTTCTGGATTGATGTGCCGAAACACCCGCCCAAATGTGTTATGCAAGGGAATCCCATGCGGCAATTCCACAAATGTCTCGAACCATGCGCGTTTCACTTGCCCGAACATCGACACATCCACCCAATTATCGGTCCCACCAATGACCGCACAGATGGCTATGCCGACAATGCTCAACAGCGGATGCTGAACACTTTGACCTTAATGCAGGTCGCGTAAACCCCCAAAGTATTGCTCAAAACTGTTGATTGGAGGAAGGAACATGGCTATATTCTCCCTTCTCCTTTTTTAATATCCAATTTTTCTAATTTTGGCATAGAAGGCCGTGACATTCGTCACTATTCAATATTGGCTATCATATTCTAATCTTAGTTAGAATTGAGTTAATTTTCGGAGCACCATGCTATGCAAGTAGTGGATGATTTATATGTAGAACAAATGACCGAAGATGAGTTTGTTATATATTCACCCTTAAGAGGTAAGTCTCTTCTGGTAAACAAGAGCGCTGCGCAAGCAGTTCGATACCTCAAATCTACCCCGGATTTGCGTATACAAGACATCTCTAGTCCTAAGCTCGTCGACTTTATAGCGTCGCTCAAACGACAGGGACTACTTGATGATGAAGTCATTTTAGAACCTCCCCCACCTTCCAAAACATACCAACCAACGGGAGTTACCCTCTTTCCTACCTTCAACTGCAATTTGCGTTGCGTGTACTGCTACGCAAACAGCGGTGACATCGACAAAACCTACATGGATTGGGATATCGCAAAAGCATCAATTGATTTCATCGTTAAAAACGCACTTCAAACGGAAGCCTCAAGGATTACGGTTGAATTTCTCGGAGGTGGAGAACCAACACTTGGCTGGACACTATTGAAGCGAGCAGTTGAGTACGCTCGAGCTAGGACAGTTGAAAACGACCTTGGGTTGATAACTCAAATTGTCACAAATGGTGTGCTAGGAAAAAAACAACGAGAGTGGATTGTTGCCAACATTAGCCATGTGCAAGTCTCCATCGATGGCCCTCCTAATGTTCAAAATGCACAACGTCCTATGATCCAAGGCAGACCTTCCTCAGATTATGTTGTCGAGACTATCAAGTACTTTGAGGAGCAATCATATAATTATGGAATTCATGCTGTAATTACTCGTGAGACCTCAACCCAATTGATCCAATTGGTGGACTATTTCTCGGAACTTTGCCCATCTATTTCGAGAATGACCTTTGAACCCTTATTCACATGTGGAAGATGTGCCTATAGTGGCGTAGAGGCTCCAGATGCCGCAGAATTTTCGCGGGAATATGTAGTAGCTTGGAAACACGCTGCACAGAGAGGTATCAAACTCACCTGCTCTATGGCACGCCTTTCGCGCCTTAACGCAACATTTTGTGGGGCATCCGGCTCAAACATGACTGTAACTCCTTATGGAGATTTAACGTCGTGTGTTGAAGTATCAACTAGATACGACAAACGAGCGCCATTTTTTATGTATGGGCATTACGATCAAGAAACAGCTTCATTTGTGATCGATCATGACAGGTTAAATAAACAGGCAGATAGAAATCTCTATAACTTACCAACTTGCCACGACTGTGCGGTGAAGTGGCATTGTGGTGGTGATTGCTTAGCCCGTGCAATGGCTGAGAATAAGTTGTTTGACCCAGCGAGCACCGAAAGATGCTTCATGACTCGAAAGATGACGATTAGGCAAGTGTACGAGATTTTGAAAAATGATGATCTAGCTGAAAAGACAGATACCACAATTCTGGCAATACCATGCTGAGATAAACACTCCGCATAATTTATTCAATAAGCGAAAGGCTACATAATAGTGGACGATAAGAATCAATCAGATCTCCAAATTACGTTCGAGCCGGATGACTTCGATCCAGTTATCTGGAAAGTAGCATCTACTAACAATTTGTCCATCGATGAAACAGGTTACTGTCGCATGGTAAGTTGTGGTCCTGACTGTGGCTGCCAAGGTCACTGTTCATGTGATGGTCACATTAGCTGCTCCAACCCGACATAACAGGAAATTGTAGACATAGGAATGTCTGGATGGTTGCGCCTTAACCGTCCAGACACTGGGAAAATGAGTAAATCTGTTGCTTTTGCCACGTACTAACGGCAACCGTAATTCTGGCAATACCATGCTGAGATAAACACTCCGCATAATTTATTCAATAAGCGAAAGGCTACATAATAGTGGGTGATAAGAATCAATCAGATCTCCAAATTACATTCGATCTGGATGACTTCGATCCAGTTATCTGGAAAGTAGCATCTACTAACAACTTGTCCATTGATGAAACAGGTTACTGTCCCAAGGTAGATGTTGGCCCTGGCTGTAGCTGCAATAGTCACTGTGCATGTGATAGTTTCTGTGCAAGTGATGTTGTTAGACCTAGTCCTCGGTAGTGGCGAGAAATTGACTGATGCGGGATAAAAAGTTGCCAATAGCAAAGGGTGCAAGCAGCTAGAGGCAACCGAATGATCCAAGAAAGTATAACGCATCAATGTGCGAGATGTGGCAGCGAAAGACTAGTACGGAATGGGCATGACTACAAAGGGGCACAAAAATACCATTGTAAGGCGTGTGGACGCTATGGAACCCTCAAATCACAAGTGGGCTACCCCACAACGGTTCGGCTGCAAGTGCAACGCGCCGTGATCGAGCGCATGAGTTTGCGGGGCATTGAACGAGTCTGGGGCATTTCGCGTCAGACGGTGGCGCGTTGGATCGCCCAGCGGGGTCAAGCGCTTGAGCCTTTGGCAACCACCTTAGTGCCAGCCCAAAGCGCCGAGGTCTTGGAATTGGATGAGGTCTGGTCATTTGTGGGCAAGAAAGCCGAGGATTGGTGGCTATGGGTGGCCCTGTGTCGCCGCACCCGGCAGGATTTGTCGCTTATTATTGGGGCAAACGCACTTGGGCCAGTTGCGTGCATTTGTGGCAACGCCTCCCCACTGATTATACGTGGCAGGCATCGGTGAGCGACTTTTGGGAGGCTTATGTCCTTGTTTTTGATGCCCAGCGCCATCGCTGTGTCGGCAAGGAAACAGGCGAAACGGCACATGTCGAACGCTGGTTTAATACCTTACGCCAACGGCTGGCCCGGCTCACCCGCAAGACCCTCGCCTTCTCCAAATCCAAAACCTATCTCGAATGGGTCACGGCCCTTTTCATTCATGACTATAATCGAAAATGTATCAGTTAACGTGTCGCCACTACCTAGTCCTCCAACCCGAAATAACAGGAAATTGCAGTCATAGGAATGTCTGGATGGTTGCGCCTTAGAAGCAGCTCGTGGATTTGCGAGGGCTATCACTAAAGTTGTTCCAAGATAACTATAAATTAATAGAGAATATCATGATGCCAAGACTGCGAGAAGGAGTTCATTTTGTGCAAGGCGCTAAAAACGCAGCATTGTACGATATTGAAAATAGAGAAATATATGCACTAAATGAATCTGCACGGAAAATATTGGTTGGCGAAGGAATTGCGGGTGATGAAAAGTTATTGCGACAACTGATAGATTTGGGGCTGGCATATCTATCTGAGGAACAACCTCATCAAGACGATACGCACTTATCCGATCTTTCAAATAGAGACACAAGTGAAACAGAACGGAAACTAAAATTTATTTGGTTTGAAATACTGACTCAACATTGTAACCTAGGCTGTATTCATTGTTATGCAAGTTGCATTGCACCAAACAAAAAATATGAGAATGAAATCCCAAATCGTAATGATCGGATTATGAAGTTTGCCGAGTGGCAGAATACCATCCGCCAGTCATATTCTCTTGGTTGCCGAGATGCTCAGTTCATAGGCGGTGAACCATTTCTCTACAAGGGTGAAAATAGAGAAACGGTTTTGGATCTTATGGAGTATGCAATTGATGTTGGATTTGAATCCGTTGAAGTTTTTACAAACGGAACACTACTGAGGCATTCACATGCTGAGAGACTTCGAGAAATGGGAGCTAAAGTGGCAATATCCATATACTCAAGTGATCCTAACATCCATGACAAGATAACAAAAGTACCGGGTAGTCATAAGCGAGCAATGAATGCTGTAAATTTTCTGAAAGAGTTGGATATACCCATAAGGTTAGAAACTGTAGTTATGCGTGTCAATCAGGATACGATCAGCGAGACTGTAAATTATATAAGTGATCTGGGTGTCCAAGGTGGGTTTCCACATCTTATTTATCCAACTGGCAGAGCTTCCAATACCGATATCTACCCAGATCAAGAAAAAACTATTCAGAACTCATATCGACTGTTCCCTGATTTTGAATTAGATGCGAATATTTATCAAAGAAGTATAAATGGAAATAACTGTTTATCTGGTAAGATCGCAATTTCTGCTGATGGTGATGTGTTGCCTTGTATCTTTGCGAGAGATACAGTCCTAGGGAATATCTTGGACACACACTCGTTGGCAGATATTATTTCAAAAAATAATGTCCAACTTATTTGGCAACTCAGCAAGGATTATGTATTGGTTTGCCAAGATTGTGAATATCGATATGCATGTTTAGATTGTCGCCCCTTGGCATATGCTATGAATGCTAACACTAATTTCATGGCAGCTCCTTCACCTAGATGTACTTATAATCCTTACACCGGTAATTGGGGAAACGGGATTTGGCACCTAGATGAGCAAGGGTTACCATACTATTGTATGGATGACGCTGAGGAGATTAACCAAGCTAGGACTTTAAGGCTGTTTCAATCCCAGAACAATAACATACGTTAGCAATATAGTTCAATTACTGAGATGCGCAGATCAGCATGATTAAAAAGTCTGAGGAATATAAGCAACTAATCTCAGAATTGAATTGTTATCAAACATCACATGAAAGGAGAGAAATAATCGGTAAACGACTCTCGCAGATAGGGGACACTAGAAAGGGTGTTGGGTTAAATTCTGATGGTTTCCCAGATATAGAATGGAAAAAGGTTTGTTGCGACAGACAGGGAACTCATTTAAACTTATTGGGTTGAGCAAAGGTGTGGCGCAGATTAATCAAGGCAAAAGCGAGATGATAAGCACCTAAAAAGGCCGTATCCAAACGATCAAAACGTAGTAACAAAGCCCGAAACTTGTCCATCCAAGCAAAACTGCGCTCGCTGACAAAACGGTGTTGGTAAATGAGAGGGTCAAACAAGCGCTTACGTCCACGTTTGGGGCGTTTACGGTTCCGCTTGTTTTCAGCAATGTTGGGGATAAGGCCATAGTTGAAACAGACTTTGCGAGCGGGTAAGGTATCAAAAGCACTATCGGCATTGAAATAGACCCCCATGAGGTCAAAGCCGAGTCGTTTCAGGTCGCCAAAAGCCCGCTGTAAATGCGGTTTGAGATCAAAGGCATCATGGTGGTTGCCCGCTACCATGCCCGTCGAAGCCAGCACATAGCCTTGGGCATCGGTGATGGGCAAAATGTTGGAGGTCTTGGCCTTCTTGCGTCCCTGATACGCCACACTCTCCCCACCTTTCTTGGCAATGGCGTGACTCCCATCCAAGTTCAAATACCGCATATCCACCGCCTCGCGAATGACGACCACACTCTGCTGCCACACCCGCTCAAAACTTCCATCCGCACTCCACTTGCGAAAATGGTAATACACCGCCTGCCAACTGATTTCTTTTTTTGGGCATCCTCCCGATCTGCCGCAATCGGCAACTGCTCCCACTGACAGCCCGTATGCAACCGATACAAAATGTAGTTGAATATCTTGTAGAGTGCGATTTTGCTCACATAGCCCCGTTTGGCAACACTCAAATAGGGGCGAATATGGTTTTCAAACTGCTCTTCCGTTACACTTGTTGGAATCTGGCTCATCGGTTTTTGCTCTCCTTAGTCGTTGAGCATTATACCTTTGAGCCAGCCCCTAGATAAGTTTGAATCACTTCTGTATATATTTAGGCCTTTTGTAGAGCCTCCCGAATGAGTTGCACACGATCTAAACGACTCCGCGTCTCCTCTAGTTTGAGCATCGGCTCAAGTGGGGGGATGCGGACGGGATAGCCGCGCCATGTGACGGTTTCCAGATGGTCACGCACGGGCAGATAAAAATCCTGCACATACGCAAAATCGCTGGTGGGGTCAATCGCGCCGACCCATTCAATCCGTGCATGGTGAAAGGCCCTTCCCCAATATTTGCAGAACCAGTTGGTTTCATAGGTGGGTTCGACCAAAAGTTCTACCAGCGCTTCACGCCATTGCAATGCGCCGTCCCCCTCCACAATAAAATCAAGGTCGCCGGGTTCGATGGGGAATCCACGTAGGGCATAGGCCAAACTGCCCGTCACCCACCAATCGGTGCCGAGCGACTGGATACACTGTAAAAATCCCTCAAACGCCGCTTCCCATGCGACGGGGATTTCATGGGCGGCTTGTTGGAGCATGGATTCGAGTGAGTGTTGAAAATGGGCGAAGGCTATTTCCAGATATGGGGTGTCGTTCGGCAAAAAGCGGGCCATGCCGTCATCGGTTTTGACAAAGGCAAGGCTCTCTAGGGCATCTTGATAGTGGGCGGGGATGTCTTCGGCGATGAACAAAACGGCGTTATCGAGTGATTTCCATGTGAGGTGCATCAGAAAATCTCCGGCGGGTAGGGGGAGACTATTTGCGATATTATGATTCTATAGAGTAACGAACGCATGGGTTAGGCCAGACGTAATCATTTTTGAGACCAAACGACTGTTTGTGGAGGGCATATCATGGGCATCGAAATCAGTTTAGAGGAATGGGTGCAATACATTTTTGACAATCCCGAAGAGGATAATTCGTGGGAATTCACGCTTCAAGATCCGATTGATTCAGACGAAATCAAGTTGAGTTATTTGACCCGCCTTTTTGAGAATGCAGGCGCTCTATTAGCCCCGTACTCTGATTTGCAAGTGAAAAACAGCCTATGGTACATCGGCGGACAATCTGGCGACTTCACTTGGATTCTACGGGACAACACGCTCGCATGGGAAATGCGCGAACGTTGCATTCGGGCGATGTATGATCTTTATGCCAGTCTTTTTGCAGTTCGGTGTTCGCCCCATCTTGGACATATAGATGAAAAAGGCGCAAATCCAATTAACGCTATTTGTTATATGTGGTGGGATATCCTTCCGATGTCGTTCCACGAACCGCCATTTCACCCGGTTGGTCTTGAAGTTATGGCGCGAATCCTCACCCTTGATTCCATCGCCTGTCAGGAGGGGGCTTTGCATGGCTTGGGGCACATGCCGCTTGAGCGAAAAGACGAAGTGGCCGCTGTAATTAACCAATTTTTGGAGCGGCGTCCGAATATACGGCCCGAACTGCGTACCTATGCGCTGGCGGCGAAGAGTGGGTGTATTTTATAGGGGTGGGTGGCCCTGATTTGACCATTCCCAAAGCTGATTGGCAAGTTCCCGTATCCGTTCAGTGGCGGTTCGTTGGCTCTGGCTTATGGGCCAAAAGTTGGCTTCCAGCCATAGTTGAGTGCATCCCAAGATATATATAATCGGCCCTCGCCATTCATGACTTATCTGTCTAACACCCTCCCAAACACTTCTGTCCGCAATTAATTCGATCAAATATGGATATAACGCTTTTTGGGATGACAAGCCTTGTTGCATGTTCGAAAGATATTCCTTTTGCTCCTTGTTTGGCGCATCATTCAACAATCTCTCCACGAGTTCACTCATTTCATCTAGGCAACCCAAGATATCCAACATTTTTGATTACCTCCTAGACCCATGATAAATCAAAATGCCTCGCCTTCCTAAATAATTCGCTATATAATCAATTGCAGAATTGTGCAATTATAAAATTATCAATGGAGATGCTACGATGTCCCGCTATGCTGAAATTTGGTCAAATCTGCAACAATTGATGTCCGCGCCGAGTGTGCATTATGGGGAGGCGGTCAATCGGCGAGTGGAAGGGGTAGGGATGGCAGGATTGCGTCTCGGTTTGCTGCTGCACGCCTATCAATTTGAGCCTGCCCCCATCACCGCCCACGCCTTGCAGACGACCATCCCGTATTATTCCACCGGGCCATTTAAGGAAGGCTTTCATAAGCTGGTCGGACAGGGATTTTTGGTGGGGGATGGAGCGTATCGGCTGACCGCCAAAGGTCGCTATGCCCTGATTGATATTTTCAGTGCCGCCAACGAAGCGCTCATTCACATTGAAAATACGCTGCCGCAGGATGATTTGACCCGCCTGCATGAATTATTGCGCCGATTGGATTCAGCGGTGCAGCATGACACCCACGTGCAGGAAAAATTCTGCTACCAGATGCAGCGTCAAGTCGTACCAGCCAATCCCCCGTCGCTGTTGGCTGAGATTTCGGATTTTGTGTCCGCCTTCTATGCCTTTCGCTGTGACTGCCACCGCCAATCATGGCACGGGCTTGGGGTCAGTGGGCCAGCATGGGAGAGCCTGACAACCCTGTGGCGCAAGGAGGCGGATTCAGCCGAGGCGCTGGCGGAAAAATTGGGCAAGGCACGCCCAATTCGGGGTTATACACGTGATGAATACTTGGTCTTTTTACAGGAACTGGTTGAAAAAGGGTGGGTCACGCCACAAGCAGGGCATTTTGGCAAATACGAGTTGACGGTGGAGGGCATAAAAATTCGCCAAGCCTCGGAAGATGAGACGGATCGCCTGTTTTACGCGGTGTGGTTTGGACGAGAGGCCGAACTTGATGAAATGGAACAATTGACCCTGCAATTTGTGGAGCGATTAAAAGTTGGCGTAGTCACCTAGACCAATCAGTTTTGACAAAAATTTGGCTGTACCGACCTAAAAAGGGCATAATCAAAGGATGATGACCTAGTAATATCTAAAGCGCTCTTTTTGGAAAGCCCGTTTGGGGGGTACTTTCTTGATACCAAATGATGAAGCGACGCCCTTTGGTCGGCGGTATATCCTGCATAATCCGCTGGGGGCTGGAAGTATGGGGGCGGTGTATCGAACGACTGACCGCTTGACTGGACAGCAAGTTGCCCTTAAGCGAGTGTTGACGAACGCCGAAGACTTGCAGTTTAGCGGTTCGGTGGATCGGAATGAGAGCCGCAAAGCCCTGATTGAAGAATTCAAAACCCTGTCGTCGCTGCGTCATCCCCACATCATCACCGTGCGCGATTATGGTTTTGACATTGAAGGTTATCCATTTTTTACAATGGACTTGCTGGAAACGCCCCGGACGATTTTGGGAGCGGGGTGGAGTCATCCGCTGGCGATACAGGTCAGCCTATTGGTTCAGGTACTGCAAGCGATTGGTTATCTGCATCGGCATGGCATTTTGCATCGGGATTTGAAACCGGGCAATGTTTTGGTCACGCGCGATCAGCAGGTCAGGGTGGTGGATTTTGGCTTGGCGGCCCCGCGTGAAAAAGCTGAGGGTGCGGCGGGCACATTGGCGTATATGGCTCCCGAAATCCTCAATGGCGACCCGATCACCACCGCGACGGATTTGTGGGCGGTTGGCGTGATGGCTTATCAGTTGATGGTCGGCACACATCCGTTTGATACATCCAGTAATGTGACACTGCTGTATGACATTATCAACCGTGAGCCAAATTTTGCGGTGCTGAATGATGTTTTTGCCGATGACGCCGCCAATAATGCCGCCGACAAAAATCTACGTCCGGCCAAAGCGATGTGGGAGACGCGCATTCAACCGCCTATGCCCGGTACCATTCAATTGACACAACTGCCCGAAGTGCCGATTGAGAAAACCCCGGTAGATGAAGGCACGGGGGAGGGCCTAAATGACCTTAACGAAATCGTGGATTTGCCCACTGATGCGCAGCACGCCGACCACTTCAAAACCACCATTCTACAGGGGCTGCCCCCACCACCTAAACGCGATAAGACGGCCCCGGATGGCAAAAAACTGTCCACAATGGAATTTCAGCAAGTGACCATCACCAGTGCGCTGGCAAATGTATTGGCAAAGCTGTTGCACAAAGAAGGCCCCCAGCGTTATCAGGATGCGTTTACGGTCATCCGCGATTTGTGTGCGTCGGTGGGGCTGCCAATTGAAATTGAGACAGCGGCGACCCGTGAAAGTTTCCTACAATCCGCGCCATTTTTGGGCCGTGACACTGAGATCAAACAATTGAGTGAAGCGCTGGATGAGGCCGCCGCCGGGCATGGCAGTGCGTGGTTGGTGGCAGGTGAGAGCGGAGTTGGCAAATCACGCTTGTTGATGGAGCTTCGCACACAGGCGTTGGTTAAGGGCATACAAGTAGTGCGGGGACAGCAAGTGGTGACAGGTGGGGCGCTGTTCCAAGTCTGGCGGACGGTGCTGCGCTGGTTGGCCCTGCTAACGGATTTGACCGACCTTGAAGCAGGTATCTTGATGCCGTTTGTGCCCGACATCGCACTGATTATGGGCCGTCCTGTCGAACCTGCCCCCGAACTTGACCCGGCAGGTACACAGCAGCGCCTATTGGCAACGATTGTGGGGATTTTCCGCCGCCAATCCGCCCCGCTGCTGCTGATTTTGGAAGATATGCAGTGGGCCGGGGATGAAAGTTTGGCGGTTTTGCAACAGGTGATGCAAGTGATAGACATCCTGCCGATGATGGTGGTAGCGACCTATCGCGCTGACGAACGGCCTGATCTTGCCAGTCGCCTGCCAGATATGCACCTCTTGGAACTCGGACGTTTTCCGGCAGAGGACATCACGCGCTTGGCAGTAGCGATTTTGGGGGAGGTTGGCAAACACGAAAACATCGTAAAATTGTTGAAGCGTGAAACCGAGGGCAATGCCTTTTTCTTGGTCGAGGTGATTCGTGCTCTGGCGGAAGAGGCGGGGCAATTAGACAACATCCGCCCCGACCATCTGCCGACGACGATTGTGGCGGGGGGCATTGAACAAATTATCCGGCGGCGGGTGGAAAAAGTGCCGGAGTGGGCACGCGGGTTGCTTAAAATGGCGGCGGTGGCGGGTCGGCGGATTCATCCCGATGTGCTGCATGTGGCGGAACCGACAGTGGATATTGATCGTTGGTTGCTAGTTTGCGCCGAAGCCTCCGTGATTGAGGTGCTAGATGAGCGCTGGCAGTTTTCGCATGATAAGGTGCGTGAATGGCTGGTGAAAAATCTGACGCCAGATGAACAGCCCGAACTGCATCGCAAAATCGCGGTGGCAATGGAACAGGTCTATTCCGACCCCAGCCAGCACGCGGCATCGCTGGCGAATCACTGGCACACGGCGGGTGATCCACGTAAGGAGCGAGAGTATGTCATTATCGCCGGAGAAAAGGCATTGGCGATTAGCAGTTTCCTGCAAGCGCGGGATTATTTTAAGCGGGCACTGACCTTAAATGAGATGATGACCGACTCGGAAAATCTACGGATGCAGTCGGCGCTGAATATCCGCTTGGGGCAGGTGCATTGGGGGTTGAGCGAATTTGCTGAGGCCCGTGAGCAATTTAACTATGCGCTAGAAATGGCCCAAGCCTTTAACCATCACAGAGGGATTATGGATGCGCTACGACATCTGAGCAATGTCGAACTGGATGAGGGCAACTATACCAGTGCCCGTCAGCATCTTTATGCCAGCCTAACGCTTGCGCTTGAATTACAAGATTTGGCGGCCCTCGCGCATATTTACAACGTGTTGGGCGAGGCGGCGCGGATTGAAGGCGAGGTGGATGAGGCACGGCAGCACTACGAAACCAGTCTCCGGCATGGTACGGCGGCCAACGACCAAGCGGCGATTTCACGTGCGACCAACAATCTTGGCTTTTTGGCACTCAAGGTGGAGGACTATGCCGAAGCACGCCGTCAATTTGAAGCGAGTCTGGCGATTGACCGCATTCTGGGGGATCGTAAAAGTGTGGGGCGCGGGTTGAATAATCTGGCGTATGTATTGGACGAATTGGGTGAATATCAAGAAGCCAAACAAACGATGCTGGAAGGCTTGGCGGTTGCCCAAGATGTGGGGGATCGCGCAGGGGCCTCGATTTTGTTGGATAATCTGGGGGCGGTCTCGACCAATCTGGGAGAATATAAGGATGCGGCCCGGTATCTGCGCGAGGCGTTCAAATTAGCCACTGTCATCAACTATGTCCCAATAGTTCTGGACGTGCCCGTTGAAACTGCACGTCTGCTGCTGACGCTGGGCCAAGATTTGCACGAGGCGGTTGAATTGTTGGGTATGGCGATTAACCACCCCGCCAGCATTGAGGATATACGCTATCAGGTCGAACCGTTGTTGGAAGAACTACGACCCCTCTTGCCAGCGGAAGATGTGGACGCGATTGTGGCCCAAGCCGATGCCAGTCAACTTGCAGGTTTATTAAATCGGGTGCTGCTCGATTTGGGGTAAGGCAGGGGGCGTGCGTCTGAACTAAAATCATGACGAGACGGCCAGTGTGTTTGGATGGAATCGGGAGCCTATGCTTGCAACTCAACCACTCGAAAACGTGCATTATCGCATGGCGCAGCACTATCTCGGCAAGCTCCGTGCTGCTGAGGCGGTCTATCGTCGGGGACATGAAAATTGTGACCATGCACTGGCGGTGTTCGATCACGAATGGCTGCAAATCAAGCACTGGTGGGACTGGTCAACAGCGCATGTGCAAGAGGGCGAGGAAATCGCCACCTTATGCCAAGCGTTTTCAATGGCAGGCGGTGAACTGCTGGTTGTGCGTTTGCCGGCACGAGAGCGTCTTCAACTGCTTGAAGCCGGACTAGCGGCGGCGCGGTTGTTGCATGACGAACAAGCCGAAATGGTGCATCTGTATTTGATCGCCAGAACCCAGCGTCGCATTGGGCCATTCGACAGAGCGCTGGATCCTGCCCGGCAAGCACTCGCCATTGCCCAACAACGCCAGGATCGCCTCTATATAGGCAAAATTTACAATGTCCTTGGTGGCATATATTTCTTGCAGTCTCAATATGAGCCGGCCCAGCAAAATTATGAACAGGCCCTTGCCATTAGCCAAGCATTGGGTGAAAAACATGAAATGGGCTTGGCGGTTGGTGGTTTGGGCAATATCGCGCATGGTCAGGGCGATTTCGAACGTGCCCGCCGCTTTGATGAACAATACCTTGCCATCTCCGAAGCGAACGGACAGCCCTATAATGTCTGTATGGCCCTGCGTAACATGAGCATGGGGGCCGGACACATGGGTGATGATGAAGCGGCGGTTCAGTATGCAGAACGTTGCGTTACGCTCTGCGAGGCCATTGGGTTTTATCATTGTCTTGCGGGGGTGTTAATCATATTAGGGGATCACGCGTATAACCGAGACGACTTGGCTGGCGCTGAGGGATATTATCTGCGCGGTCTAGAGATTTCACGTCAGATTTATCATCGAATGAATGAGGCATTTGCACTAGTCCAGTTGGGGCGATTGTACCGAAAGCTAGGCGACATGTCGGCCTCACAGGCGTATCTTGAAGCTGCCCTAGCTTTGTCGGAGGAGATCGGGGATAGCTGGTATAGTGCCAATGCGCTGCTGGACATGACCACACTTTTTCGCATTACCGGAGATACCCCACAAGCCTTTGCGAAATTTGGGGAGGGGTTAGAAATTATGGCGACCATCGAGAGTTCGCCCATGCAAGGCCTCTATCTGCTTGAGGCGGCTTGGCTATGGTATGAACAAGGCCAAACAGAACAAGCGGCCCAATGGATGGGGAGTTTGGAAGTGAATTTCAGCGCTCTCCCTACAGACGTCTATGTAGAGTATTATGAATTGTATTGGAGTCTTGAAGTAGAATTGGAGCAGACCGCATTCGCCGCTGCACTTGAAACTGGCAAGTCGCTCGATCTTAGCCGCATCATGCAAACGTTACGTGAGGAAGTCAAGAATTGGATGGTTCGTTAAGCTACACGGAAAACTAGACGCGATTAGAAGCCTATGCTTGGAACTCAACCACTCGAAAATGTACATTATCGGATGGCGCAGCACTATCTGAGCAAATTGCGTGCTGCCGAGGCTGCCTATCAACGCGGGCATGAAAACTGGGAACATGCACTGGCGGTGTTCGATCACGAATGGCTCCAGATCAAACAGTGGTGGCTCTGGGCAGCAGCCCACGTCGAGGAGGGTGCAGATCAGCAATTTGCCAGCTTATGTAAAGAATTCTCGTTGGCGGGGGGCGAACTTTTGGCCGCCCGCTTGTATCCCCAAGAGCGCCTGCAACTGATGGAAGCTGGCCTAACAGCGGCACGATTGCTTCATGACCAGCGAGCCGAAATGGTGCATCTGTATTATCTTGCCAGAACCTACACCCGTATTGGTCAGCGCGATACTGCCATGAATCTGGCACAACAACTGTTAACGTTGGCCGAGCGGCTGAATAATCGTCTTTATAAAGCCAAAGCGTTTAATGTCATGGGCATGGTTTTTTATCATACAGACAACTATGAACAGGCCCAGCGGATGTATGGACAGGCGCTTGCCATCAGTTCAGCCCTCGGTGAAAAATCGGAGATGGGTTTGGCGGTCAATGGTCTAGGGCATATCGCCCATATCCAAGCCGATTTCGAAAATGCTCGCCGTTATGATGGGGAGTACCTCGCCATCGCGGAGGCCACTGGTCAGCCTTATGATGTTTGTATGGCCCTGCGCAATCTGAGCGGGACAGCCCTGCATATGGGGGATGAACCCGCCGCCGTCGCATATGCGGAACGGTGCGTCACATTATGTGAGGCGATTGGGTACAAGACTTGCCTTGTGGGGATATTGGTCATTTTGGGTGATCTCATCAGTGCGCGTGGCGATCTTGTTCAAGCGCGGGAATATTATCAGCGCAGCCTTGCCCTTTCGCGTGAGGTCAACCATCCGGCCAATGAAGCGCTGGCTTTGTGTCAATTGGGGCGTCTTTCGCGCCAGTTGGGTGATCTGCCTGCTTCGCTTGGCTATCTTGAGGCGGTTCTTGAGGTATCGGAAGCCATTGGTGAACGCTGGTATGGTGCCAATGCCCTGCTGGAAATGACATCTACCTTACGTGTTGCCAACCGGATCGAAGAAGCGCTTGTGAAATGGGCGGCAGGGTTGGAAATGGCCGCTGCTTTGCAAAGCCCCGTCATTCAAGGCATCTACCTGCTTGAAGCGGCATGGTTGTGGTATGAACAAGGGTATATGGAGGAAGCGACCCTCTGGCTAGGCTTTTTGAAGGCCAATTGGGGCATCTTGGTTTCAGAAGGTCATGCGGATTATGCGGAATTGTATAGCAAACTCGAAGCAAGATTGGGGCAGATCGCATTCGCCGCTGTGCTGGAAACTGGCAAGACCCTTAACCTTGAACACATTATGCAGGGGTTGCTTGATGTGGTGCAGAATGGGAACTTTCGTTAAGCCGCGTGTAAAGACAAAAAATTGAATTTTGTGCCCGACAGTCAAACCATCGGGCTAAAGGTGGGGAAAAGCCCCATAAATGAGGCTCAAAATATTCCCTTATACGGCATGGTGATAGGATTTTGTAGAGGTCAGGTTCAGACTGACCCTCTTTTGCACCTATGAATCACCTGAATTCCGTATTAGACGATAATCTCAACTGGCCCGTTGGCTTCTTTCCATGCTTTGATGCCACCGCTCATATGGGCGACGTTGTGTAGTCCCATTTCCTGCAACCGTTGGGCTGCCAGCGCAGATCGTCCACCGCTGGCGCAGTAAAGGATTAGTTTCTTGCCGGAAGCGAAGGCCGTTTTGTGATAGGGGCTTTCGGGGTCGGCATGGAATTCCAACATCCCACGTGAGGCGTGGACGGCACCGGGAATCTTGCCGTCGCGCTGCAATTCCGGCAGGTCACGAATATCAATAAAGACGATCTCTGGCGTTTGAAGTTGTTGCATCGCTTCGTCTACCGCGACGGTCTCGACAGCGGCATTTGCTTCCGCAACCAGTTGTTTGAATCCTTTTTCCATGATGTGTTCTCCTACATTGCTTTCAGATGATGATGGCGCTGGCGGCATAGGGGCTTTCGGAAAGATTAGTTCCCTAAAATCGCGCAGCAGTCTCATGTTAGCAGGCACGCATCACCAACTTGTCACGCCATCGTCACCAATGGAGGAAATACAAAAAAGTGGGTATCGGATGCGGTCATGCCGCCTATTGATACCCCTCCAACAGTGAGCGAGCATGGAGGACGAGCAGGGCGTGCATCTGAAAGCGCCCACCGCTTAACGGGTCGAGCAGGCCCCGGTTGACGAGGGTACGGATGGTGGGGCGCGGGTCTTTTTCTTCCCAAGCAGTGCCAATGGCCTCAAGGTCAAATGTGGCAGGCTTTGGCACAAAAAGGCCCAACAGAGCAAAGCGATAACGATCCACTTCATTCAAGACATCGGTGCTGCGTTTAAGCAAAGCGGCAATGGTGGAGGATGTGTCTTGCCCCATTTTCACCATGTCGCTAGGGGCTTGGGCTTGGAGTAGTTTTGCCCCATCACCCAGTTCTTTGATTAACTCACCAACTCCCCAGCCTAAGCGGGATTCACTGTTTAACAAACGTCCGGCGACTTGGATTGCCAATGGTAGGCCTTCCAAATCGTTGACCAATTGGCGTGACTCAGCGGGGTATTGGCTGACACTTTCGGGGGTCAATCGCCGGAGCAGCTCTAACGCCGAGATTTCCGTCAGCACGGGTAAGCGATAGATGTCAATAGCGGTTGGGGCAAGGGCTTGGGCGATTTCATTGAGCCGTGTCGTGACCACTAGTCGGCAATTTTGCCCCCCAACATTAAAGGGGGTGAGATGTTCAACCTGCCACACGTCGTCTACAAGGAGCAGCATCCGGCTGTTTTTCAGTTGGGTTTTGATCTGGGACATTATGCCCTCGAGGGTGGAATCGCCCTTGAGATTCTTTAGACCCAGTGCATCGCCCCAGATGCCAAGTTCGGTCATCAAACTGGGGGCTTCTCCCAACGAAACCCATAAAACGCCGTCGGGAAACTGTTTATCAATCACTGGATCATGGGCAAGGGCCGCCACAATGGTGCTTTTGCCCACGCCGGGCCACCCTTGAATGACCGTTAATGGGTTTGACCCCAGCACACGCTCTCGAATTTCTTGGAGGGCTTGTTCGCGCCCGACCATTAAGGCAGGCGAGGAGGGCAGCACACTCGTTTTTCGCTTGATCTCGCTGGTCTGTCGCTTAAAAAAGGCGGCGTTTTCAGACTGAATCGCTTCATACAATTCGTTGGTTTTGTTGGAGGGCAGGGTCGCCAATTCCATATCCAATAATTCGACGCACTGTTGATATTGGCGGATGGCCTTGTCGCGCTGACCACTGGCGGCATACAACTGCATGACCAATTGGTGGGCGGGTTCGTGGAGGGTATCCATCGCCAGCCATTGAGTGGCATAGGAGACGGCGGTATCAAACTCTTGCAGATGACCATAATATACCCCCAAGCGGCGCAGGGCATAGGCTTTTTCACGCCGCAGCCATTCACGCTGAAAGGCCTGCCATTCTTCATATTCGGCGCTCTCACCCAACGAAAAGCCGGTCATAAAATCGGAATGGGCCAACGTGAGAGCCTCTTTTAACCAAGCGGCGCATTCCTCACACAGAAGCTGCTGTTCGTGGCGATGGGTACGGCTTTGGGCCACCAAAGATAGAAATGCCGAGACATCAATCCAAACTGCATCTCTTTGGATCCCAAGCGAAGTACGATCTACATATAACCAATCCCGGGGAACATCCGTGCCAATCGCATACAGCGTGCTTCTTAGGGCAGCATGGGCACGTAATTGACTCAGTTCGGGCCAAAGCAAAGTTGCAACGGTGTCACGGTTTTGGAGATGTTCGGCGAGGGCCAAATAAGCGGTGAGGGCCAAGGCCTTGCGCCGTTTGAGGACGACTCGCTTGGACTGATATTCAAGCGACGGTTCACCAAATAAATGAATCCGAAGTTCGGACATAAAGTTCTATGATGCTCCCATGATGACCTTTTGGTCGTTGTTTCCTATGATAATGACTTTTCAGGCAAATATAAAGTTCCAGTTCCTCGGTTGGTGATGATCCTGTCACAAAGCCGTGATGGGGTGTTCATACAATGGCTCTGTACTACTTACCCAATCGCTACGGGAGCATTAAGGTATGGGCCATCGGCGAAAAGAAGAACCAGATTCAGAACGGCTTGCGCGGTCACGCGGCGAGACCGCTGATTTCAATCAAGAGGACGGAGCAAGGGCAGCACTCAACCCCACACTTTCCCCCAAGAATATGCTGCACCTACAACGCAGGATCGGGAATCAGGCCGTGCTGGGTTTGCTCGCCAAACAACAGAAAGCAAGCATTCAGCGCACCCCGGAGACGAAAAAATCGGTTAAGACGCCGCCTTCATGGGCAAGGGTTTCTTCGGCCAATCCACTGCCGGGTGAGCACGTGCGGGGGATCACGGATCGCCAAGCGCCGATCATGTTACAAGATGAGGACGGCAACCCCATCTACACGGAGCAAGACCGGGAACGACTCAAGGATGCCCTGATGTCACGTCACGAACAGAATGCCCAAAACGGTCCCGATTTCGCAGCAAACTTCGCTTCGGCGCTGTTGGAGATATGGACAGGCTATGTAACCGAAGACATGGCAAAAACTGCCGATGATGCCGGCTGGTCTATGCTCCAAAAGTTGGTGTTGTTTGTGCTAAAGGAGGCAGCGATTTCCATGCTGTTCCCCCCAGCGAAATTAGCCACACTAACAGCGAAAGTCTCAAAACTTGTAGTAGGTGCGTCCGCCGACCTGACCCAAGATGCTATTGAGGACGATTCGGTCAATGCCAAAGTTAAAAAACGTGGGAAAGAACTGCGTGACATGACCACCGGACTCAGCGCCAATCTCCAAATGGTGATCCGCACAGCATTTGATGAGGTCAGCGACAGCTTCTACTATCAGGATTGGCTCGACCACGCGCCCTTGCAAAAACTGCATCTATTTCGCCTACCCCCGGCTGTCCCCGCCGTGCCGCGAGAAAATATTGAACTCATGATTGCCCAACAACTAACGGGTCTCATTCACGATCAGGAAAATACGTGGATCGGCAAACACCGTGAAAGCATGTTGGGAGGGTTGCTGGGGTACATAACCTTCAATGAGGTGAAAAACGGTATTTATGTGAAGGTCGCCGTTGATGGTGCCGAGCATGAACAAATCGCTGACCCGGTATTAAACGCCCCGGAAATCCTCGCCAAGCGGCTGGAAGGCCACACCATTAGCGAAATGCCACAAGTTCCGCTGATGATCGAACTAGGCTGTGCGCCGCTCAACCGCGTTTATTCCAAAGATGAAGCCGATGCGATTGAGGCCCTTGAAGCCCATTGGCCTCATAGCGCTCCGATGGAAATTAAGATTTCGCCGGACGGGAAACTGACGGTTATGGGTGGCGGATTGCGCGAAATGTTTTACTTGTATTCCAGAGTCAATCCGCTGCCTGATCTCGGTTCATTGGCCGTTTTGTACTTCAACGGGATGGATGGCGAAGGGATAGCCCCACCTGTGAACGTCGCGGCGGTTGACCTGTATTATTGGTTTTACCCGTATATGGAGGATGGCGCACGCGAGCTTTATGCGAACTCGGTTATGCCCATGAGAATTCCTCAACGACAGCAAGGTTAAGTGTATCGTGGCTCGTTGAAAACTCTGGGGAAAAACCTCCCCAGAGCAGCCACCAATACTAAATACCTATTCGGTGACGATGATCCTGCCGACCTCATTAGCGTGGACGGTACACAGATAGAGATATTCGCCCGGTTCATCGAAGGTGAAACTAAACGTCCGGCCCGGTTCAATGTTGGCACTGGGCAAAACCTCGGATTGGAAGAGCCGATCTTCAGCGGCCACCACTTTTCCTTGTTCGTTGATCTCGGCTGCGACGATGGTATGTGAGGCTTCGTCATGGTTGACCCAAGTCACTGTTGTGCCAACTGCAACTTCTAGGATGGGTTCGTGAAAGCTATACAGATAGAGGCTGATTTTATTCTCACCCACTGGCGGCGACATGAGCGCGGCCTCGCCGTCATGCAGCAGATTCATGCGGAAGACATAATCAACCGATGCGCCCCCCTCACCGCCATGACAGACGGCACAGAAATTGGTTGTTTCGGGCCGATTCTGGTAGCTGCCATCGCCATTAAAAGCCACAAATTCCCATTCGCCAGCCCGGTTTGGGCCATAGGCTTCGCCAAACCCTTCCTCTTTGCGCTGGACATGCAGGGCCACGAGTTTTTCGGCGATGTAGTGTCCATTTTCGTCCAAAACGGGCTGACCATTGGCATCTAGCTTGGCGGAGTATGAAATCATCAACAGCACGCTGCCGTATGCAAACGCTTCGCCGGGTTGATGTTGGGCCGCGATTTCATTGCCACAGATGGCACGCACCAATTTTCTATCGGGGCGATCAAAGACAAAAAACAGCTTGAACTCGGTTTCATAGTTGTCCGGGAAGCCCACACGATCTTCAGC
>JAIOHL010000081.1 GCA_019913005.1 Anaerolineae bacterium
GAGGGTGTCGCAAAAGTCCAACCTCACCCCCCAGCCCCCTCTCCATCTGGCGAGGGGGAGTCGAATCTGGTCAATTGAAGCCCCTCTCTAATTGGGGAGGGGTTCGGGGTGAGGTCAAATTTCTGCTTTTTAGACACCCTCATAGCATAATAATCGGCACGTTACATTCGGTCAATTCTAATCCGGCTCATGACCTTCGTGAATGAGCATCCGGCTCAAGCCACGCTCGGCACAGTAGGGAATATAACCACGCGCCGCTGACCGGGTGTAGGCATCGTCAATTTGTTCCGCAATCAAGGTGTAATCTACGGTCAGCACGATTTTGCCCGCCGCCACCCATTGATCCAACATGGCTTCACGTTCGGCAGTCCATTCGGGTGGGGAGGCTGCGTGGTCACGCGGATAGCCGTAATATAAATCTTCGACCAAAATGCCAGTCACGGTCTCCAGATAATCAGGGAATTGTAGGCCGATGTCCTCACCATTGATGGTAAATACCCCGAAATCGGGCGAACGCTCACGGGCATGTTCAGCAATTGCCAAGACAAAATCGGCCATTTCTTGATAGGCGGTGGTGCGCCCCTGCTCCCGAAAATAGGTCGCGGCGTCAACCCGATCCAGCAGCACCCCATCAAAACCGAGGTCAATAATCCGGTCAATATAGGCATCCGGGCCAGTCAAAATGATCGCCTGCCATTCAGCATCCCAATAATTGACCCAGACATCGCCGGCCCATGTGGGATCCGCTTCACCGACCCAATCCGGCCAATTGCCCTCTTTCCATTCCGGTTTCCAATAATATTGAAAAGTCGCCGCCTGCCCAATACTCATGTAGGCCACGACCAATTTTGGCCCACCTGCGCTATTCCGCAATTCGTCAATGACCTCGCGGTGGTTGGCGGAAAGGGCAATATCACTGATGACGAGATCATAGGCTGTCCCGCCAAGCCGATTGGCGCGTGCCCGCTGCAATTGAATGATGTAGTCGTTGATGGCGGCCCAATCACGGGTAGGGCTTTCTTGGGCGATGCTTACCTGCCCCTGTGCCAATAGCCCGATGAACACTATCAAAAAAATCAGCCGTTTGGTCATGGGGCGCTATCCTTTGAATCCACTCAGCGTAAAGCCGCGCACAAACCAGCGTTGGAAAAAGAAATAGACCATCAAAATGGGCATGACGAGCAGCACCGAGGCCGCCATGACGAGACCGAGATTGCTGGTATGGCGGTCATTGTACCAAGTCAAAATGATCGGCAGGGTACGCACATCCTGATCTTTTAACACGATTAACGGCCAGAGGTAGGCGTTCCAACTGGAAATAAAAATGAACGTGCCATAGGCGGCGAGGGCGGGTTTGATTTGCGGGATGACGATGCGAAAGAAAATCTGCCATTCCGTCGCCCCATCTACCCGTGCCGCGTCCAATAATTCGTCGGGGATACTGCGCATAAATTGGCGCATCAGGAAAATGCCAAAGGCGTCGAACCAATTAAGCAGAATCAAGCCCCACAACTTATTGGTCAGGTCGAATTTCAAGAGGATGAGGTAGGAGGGGATCATGGTCAACTGGAAGGGAATCATCATGGTCAGCAGCACATAACCGAACAACACCCGTTTGTAGCGAAACTGGTATTTGGCAAACACAAATCCAAACAGGGCGCTGCTGAACAGGAGGGTAAACACATTGCTGACGGCGATGAGGATGCTGTTTAAATAAAAACGCTCAATCGGCAGGCTGGGGTCGTCAAAAATCGTCTCATAATTTTCGGTTGTAAAATCGCGCGGGAGAAAAGATTGTTGATGGGGGTCAATAATTTCGGCGTGGGTTTTGAACGAGGCCAAGATGGTGTAGACAAAGGGCACAACCGTCACGATGCACCCCGCAATCAGCACGGCGTACACAATCCAACTGGCCCTGATGCGCGGCGTGGAAAGTCGCATGGTTTTGGCGTGGATACCCGTCATTGTTTAATACTCCCAATCCGAGCGGAAGGCCCACAGTTGGAACAGGGTAAACAGGAGCATCATTGCCACCAGAACCAATGACATTGCCGCCGCCCAGCCCATACGCCCAAAGCGGAAGGCATTTTCATAGATGTTTAGAACCATCACTTTAGTTTTGCCCTCCACCCGTCCGGGGCCACCCTGTGTCATGACCTGAATGATGTCGAAGACCTGAAACGATGAAATCAGTGTAAACACGGAAGCGAATAGAATGGTCGGGCGCAGCAGGGGCAAGGTGATGTGCCAGAAAACCTGCAAGGGGGTCGCGCCGTCTACCCGTGCCGCTTCTTTGAGATGGTCGGGGATGCCTTGCAGAGCGGCGATAAAAATGACGGTGTTATAACCAAAATCTTGCCACAGATAGGCGATAATCACCGCGAACAAGGCAATCGGAATCCCCCAAATCGTGAGGCGGGGGTCTTGCAGCCACGCGACGGGCTTGATTCCCGCCATCCCCGTGACCTCATTGGCAAGGCCGTATTGGGCATTAAAAATGTAGCCCCACATAATCGCCACCCCCACCGAAGAGGTGACGACAGGTAGGAAATAGATGGAACGAAACACCACGCGCACACGCTGATGCACCGATTCAATCATGGAGGCCAGCGGAATAGTAATCAGTAGGTTCAGGGGAACAACCACCGCTGTAAACTTCAGGGTTGTTTCGATGCTGTTGCGGAATTCACGAGGGTTACGGGAATCGCCCTCGACCATCTCTTCAAAATACTGCGTGCCAACATATTTATTTTCGCCGCCTAGCCCCAAAATTGGGCCGCCTTTTTGCGCCGGGTCATATTCAAAGAAGGCCAAAGCAATGGCCCAAATCATCGGCAAGGCGCTCAGGCTAATCAGATAAAAAATCAGCGGCACAATCGTCCCCGGTACGATACCGTGTGCGCGTAGATGTTCGCCACGCTGGGGTTTCAAAAGTATCCACAGCGGCAGAAGCAGCACCAAACCGCCGAAAATACTCAGCCAGCGGGCATAGGCAGGCCAGACACTATCAAAAATTTGAAGCAACGTCCAGCCGAACACTTCACCGGAGCAGATGCCGACGATCAGGCCAATTAAGCCGCCCCACCAAGGATTGCGCCCGCGCCGATCAAACACCAGCGGGGTCACGGCACTGCCCACCACCGCCCATGTCAGCCCCCAATATAAAATCAGCGGTTGTAAGTTATCCATGTGCCTCTGCTCCTGATGATTAAAAGGAAAACCTCTTTTTACCTCACCCCCCGGCCCCCTCTCCAACAGGCGAGGGGGAGCAAGTCGCTGTATTTAAGCCCCTCTCTGTGTCGGAGAGGGGTTTGGGGTGAGGTAAAGTATCTTCTCGGATTTGACGTTAGTCCTCAAACATCAAATTGGCGTCTTCGTCCATCAGGGCAACGGCATCTTCGGCGCTCATCAAGCCTTGCAAGGTGTCCAAGACATAGGGATAGATGATGTCATAAAACAGCAAATCGCGGTCAGGCATCTCACCAACATAACGCCCATACTGCAATTCATCTAACACTCCCGCCAGCCATGGGGAGGCTTCGAGCAGTGGGGTACGATACATCTCATCTTCGACCAATGCACGCAGGGCCGGAATCGTGCCAGTGGTGATATTCCATTGCAGGGCGTTGTCGGCATTGGCAGCGGCAAAGTTGATGAAATCCCATGCCACGTCTTGATGGTCGCTGCGTTCAGAAACCGTCATGCCCCAACCGGAATCGGCTGCGAAAATCGGTTCATCACCCGCAGCGGGCAGCGCCACATAGTCAAACGCACCAAAATCGGGGAAGCTGTCCAGCCCATAGGCCACTGCCCAAGGGCCGATTAGGGCAATCGCCGTCTGGCCGGTGAAAAAGGCGTCGCCACTCCAATTGGAGGTGTCGTTAAATAGCACGGGGTCAACTACGCCTTGCTCGACCAGATTCACCAGATGCTCCAGCGATGCGAGGCCCTCTTCGGTATCGAATTGGAAGCCATCTTGATCCTCGTTCCAATAATCGCCCCCGCGCTGCAAAATCCCGGCAAGGAAGGAAAACACAATGGCGTCGGCATTGGTGAAATGATAGCCGGCTACTGTCATTTGACCGTCGGAATTCTCCTGTACCAATTGTTGGGCATCGCTAATCAGGGCGTCCCAATTTTCCCACGCGGGCGGGAAAGCCAAGCCTGCTTCTTCAAACATGGCCTGATTCACCAACACCGCGCCATATTCAACATTAAATTCTTGGGGCAATCCATAAACCTGATCGTCGCATTGATAACCACCCAGTGGCGCATCATAAAACTGGCTGGCATCAAACGAAGCCGCAAGGTCGTCCGGCATGGGGGCTAGGTAATCGGAGTAACCACAGACCCATGTGCCAAATAGCTCCAAAATGTCGGCTTCATCCCCGGCAGGCAGCGAGGTTTGCAGCGTTTGGAGGTAGAGGTCATATTCAAAAGTCTCGACTTCAATCGTGACTTCAGGGTGCTGGGCAGTATAGGCATCAATCAGGGCTTGGGTGGCCTCATTAAATGGGCCTTCTTGGTGCTGCCACAGCCGCAACGTAACCGATTGGCGGGCATCGGCAGGTTGATGGGTAACAACACTTGCCACCAGCAGAACAGCTAAAATCGTAAGGATCGTTATTTTTTTCATCATGCGTTGTTCTCCAAAAAATGGGTTGACTGGGTGTTGTGTAAGGGTGCGATTCGTGCGATACACCTCCTTATAACTGAACCACCTGTTCCAAGTGACGGGGATGGTCGGGATCAAGTGCTTTTTTGACGGCGCGATGATAGGCCAGCCATTGCAGCGGCGGTAGATAATGCACCAGTTGATCTTCGGGAATGGCAAAATCTGCGCTCGGATTGGCTGAAAGTTCGATGGTGGTCGCTCCAAGCTGGCGCATTTCATTCAGGACGGCTTTTTCTTCCACATAACCCGTTTCACTCAACAGGCCAACTACCAGTGTCTGTTCGTCCACCATTGATTTAGGGCCATGCCGGAATTCCATCGGGTGAAAGGCCTCAGCGTGGGTCAGTGACATCTCTTTCATTTTGAGCATGGCTTCACAGGCCAGACCATAACGCGGCCCGCTGCCGAGATAAAAATAGCGCGTAAAACGGATCGGGTCGGCGTAGGATTCGGCGAATAGGCTGGCTTGCTGGACAAATTCGTGCCCTGCCAATCGGACATTTTGGATATTCTGCCTGCCCCAAATGGTTGCGGCCCCCTCCGCCACGACCAACATGCTCGAAAATGAGCGAGTCTGCGCGACACTTTGTTCTTGCCCAGCGGGAATAGCGAGCTTGAGCGTGGCTTCAAGATTCAAGGGGCGGTCATCATAACAAGAAATCACCACCACCGGGGCAGCATATTGGTGTCGAAAGGCTTGGACGGCATGGATGGTTTCGGTAGTAGCTGCCGAGCGTGAGATCGCAACGAGTAGGGGTTGGGAATTCACCGGATAGATGCTTGTGGGGTGTAACATAAGCTCCGAGGCAGGAACACCCCGCGCCATAACCCCTGTATGCTCTTGGGCCAAACACGCCGCCGTCTGTGCCAGATAATAAGTCGAGCCGCAGCCCGTAAAAATGAGCGAATCGGCATTGGCATCGGCCCATAGCGCCTGCAAAGCATTGTGTTGGGCATGGAGGACATCCAGCGCGTTTTGCCATGCGTCGGCTTGGGTTTGAATCTCGGTGCGGGTGAAATCCGTCGGCATTCCAGCGTTCCTTTGATCGGACGAAATCGAGCGTTTATGCTCATTTGTGATTACTATAGAGCGAAAATGCTTGACTGTCAAGCAAGTCCGGTCTAAAATAATCATAAAGATGCACTCATTTACCTCACCCCAAACCCCTCTCACGAGGGAGAGGGCCTTAAATACGATGTTCTCTCCCACTCGCCTGTTGGAGAAGGGGACGGGGGTGAGGTTAAGCAATCACAATTTTTTGAGGAGTTATTTCATGCCAAAAGTAGCGATTATTGGGGCGGGCAGCGCGGTGTTTGCCTATGAAATTATCACCGATGTGTTGTGTACCCCCGGCTTGGAAACGGGCGTTTTTGCGTTGGTGGATATTGACGCGGAACGGCTTGAATTAGCCCACCGCATCGCCGAAAAAGCCATAAAATTGTCGGGGCGAGACTGGCGTGTGGAAGCCTCGACCAATCGGGTAGACGTGATGGCGAATTCAGATTATCTGGTCAATACGATTGAGGTGGCAGGGCTGGCAAATGTACGCCACGACTTTGACATCCCGATGAAATACGGCGTTAATCAATGTATCGGGGATACGATTGGCCCCGGTGGGATTTTTAAGGCCCTGCGTACCCTCCCGGCGTGGCTCGATATTTTGCACGATACGGAACGACTCGCCCCCGATGCGCTGGTCATCAATTACACCAACCCCATGTCGCTGACGTGTCTGACCGGGATTCGAGCATCGTCGCTGCCGATTGTGGGTCTATGCCACTCGATTCAACATACCGCCGAGCAATTGGCGGAGTATCTGGAGATTCCACAGGACGAACTCTATTTTCGGGCGGCGGGGGTCAATCATTTATCGTGGTTTGTGGAATTGACCCGCGACGGCCAAGACCTTTACCCCCTACTCCGCAAAAAGGCCCAAGACCCGGCGATTTATGAACAAGACCCCATCCGCTTTGAGATGATGCTGCATCTGGGTGCGTTTGTGACCGAAGGCAGTGGGCATTTTTCTGAATACATCCCCTATTTTCGCAAGCGGCCTGATCTGGTCGAAAAATATGCACGGACGGGCTATCTCGGCGAGACGGGATTTTATGCGAACAATTGGCCGAGATGGAGACAAGAAGCCGATGACGAAATCCGCCGTCTGCTCACTGGTGAGGACGAGATGGAATTGCAGCGCGGGCCGGAATATGCCTCCTATATTATGCAAGCCATCGAAACCAATACGCCGACGGTGATTTATGGCAATGTGGTTAACACGGGCCTCATCACCAATCTGGCACAAAACAGCGTGGTCGAAGTGGCGTGTTTGGTAGATCGCAATGGGATTCAGCCAACCCATTTTGGCGCACTGCCAACTCAACTGGCGGCGCTGGATGCGGCCCATATCGCGGTGCATGATTTGGTGGCGACGGCGGTCTTGGAACAAAATCGGGAAGCGGCGATCTATGCCCTGATGCTCGATCCATTGACGGCGGCGGTGTGTTCCCCTGCCGAAATCCGTGACATGTTTGATGAAATGGTCGAGGTACAGACGCCGTATCTGCCAGAATGGGTGTACTAATGCCGCGTGTCTTGGTGGTGGGTGAACTCAACGCCGATTTGGTCATGACCGGACTGCCCAGCCTGCCGATTTTGGGGCGGGAACTGGTCGGCACGGGTTTTCGCATGACGCTGGGTAGTTCATCCGCTATCACCGCTGTTCGACTCGCCACGCTCGGACTACCCGTAGATTTTATGGGGTGGGTTGGCGATGATGAGATGGGGCGCTATGTCATCCAGCAGTTGATGGCTTTGGGCGTGGGGACACAGCACATCCAAACCATCGCGGGGGCGGCGACAGGGGTGACGCTTGTGCTGACGTATCCACGTGATCGGGCCATGCTGACCTATCCCGGCGTGATGGCCGATTTTGACGGGCAGGAGATCAATCACGACCTTTTATCCGGCTATACCCACCTACATGTCGGGTCATTTTTTCTGCAAAGTACCCTGCAAGCCCACCTGCCAGCTATTTTTCGACTGGCACATGAGGGCGGTCTGACCACATCGCTTGACTGTGGATGGGATCCCAGCGAACAATGGCAGGCAAATCCCTATCTCCAACCGACCCTCGCAGCGACGGACTGGTTTTTTCCAAATGAAAGCGAAGCCACCGCCTTGACCGATGGCACATGGCAGCCCCTTAAATTAGCCGAACAGGTCGGCGGGACATTGGTCATCAAACGCGGGGCCGAAGGCGCGACGGCGGTCTATCCCCCTACCCGCGAAATCGTCAACCGCCCTACCCTACCTGTCGCAGTGGTAGATACGACGGGTGCGGGGGATGCCTTTAACGCGGGGTATCTGTATGCGACATTAACCGGACAGGCTGACCCGCTTGCCTTTGCCATCGCGTGTGGAGCGCAGGCCGTCACGCAGGTAGGCGGAACGACCAACGCCCCGACTGCTGACGAATTGAATGAATTTATCATCAATCATGCGGTGTAATTTACCTCACCCCCTCTCCAAACTAGCGAGGGGAGTAAATAGTAAGGAGTAGTTTTTGTCCATGCCCCAAACCATTTCGCCCGGACGCTGGCGTGGTCTCAAAACTACCAGCACCCCCCGCCATGTGTTTTCCGTCTTGGCCTTTGACCAGCGGGATAATTATCGTAAGATGCTGCCCGACCCGACGGATTTTGGTGCCGCCAGCCGGATTAAAGCCGAGGTGGTCAGCATCTTGTCGCATCATGTGTCGGCGGTGCTGCTTGACCCGATTTATGGCCTAGAGGCGGTATTGGGGATGGCAGGCAGCAGCGGCTTGTTGATGACACTGGAAAAAACGGGCTACAGCGGCGATTCCACTGCCCGCCGGGTCGAGTTTATTGATGGGTGGGACGTGGCGAAAATCAAACACATGGGGGCGTCGGCAGTCAAGATTTTGATTTATTACCATCCTGACGCGGGTGATGTGGCGGCAGAAATTGAACAGGTGGTGTATGAGGTAGCCGAAGAAGCGCATGACCATGACCTGCCCCTATTTGTCGAACCCCTCTCCTACAGCCTCGACCCCGCCATCCCCAAAGAAAGTGCTGTGTTTGCTGAACAGCGACCCACCATTGTGCGCGAAACAGCCCGCCGTTTGGGGAGTCTGGGGACGGATGTGCTGAAGCTCGAATTCCCGATAGATGTGACGTTCGACAACGATGAAGGCCATTGGCAGGCAGCTTGCAGCACTATTAGTGAGGCCAGCCCGGTTCCTTGGGTTTTATTAAGCGGCGGGGTCGGCTTCGATACCTTTGCCCGTCAGGTCGAAATCGCCTGTCGCAACGGGGCCAGCGGCTTTTTAGGGGGACGGGCAGTGTGGAAAGAAGCGGTCACTATGAATACCGCCGAGCGTGAATATTTCCTAAGTCACACCGGGGTTGGGCGATTGGAGCAGTTGACCGAAATTGTCAACCAATACGCCCGCCCTTGGACGGATTTTTATGCGCCCATCGCCCCGCTTGAGGAGTGGTTTAGAGTCTATGAACCTCAAAACGATCATTGAGCGCCTTATCCACCTACGCGAACATCAAGGTGTGCAATTAACCCTCCTTGCCGCCTGCCCCAATTCGGATGCGGTGTTGGAGGCCGCTGTGCAAGCTGCCGCCCGTCACCACACTCCCATGCTGTTTGCCGCGACACTCAATCAAGTAGACCGCGATGGTGGCTATACGGGTTGGATACCTGCCCAATTTGTGCGAAAACTGGATGCGTATGCAGCTAAATATGGGGCGCGGCGTGAATGGCTTTACCCATGTTTGGATCATGGGGGGCCGTGGCTGAAAGATGCGCATAGACGAGATCAATTGAGCTTTGAGCAGACCTTCACGGAGGTCAAACACTCGATTACGGCGGTGTTGGAGGCGGGCTATACGCTGCTGCATATTGACCCGACGGTTGACCGCACCATTAACGGGCCGCTGCCGATTCAGGTAGTCGTGGAACGCAGCCTTGATTTGATGGCCTATGCCGAACATGAGCGCATTCGATTGCAACTCCCGCCTATTGCCTATGAGGTCGGCACGGAGGAGGTGCATGGCGGTCTGGTGAATCTGGACAGTTTCAGCGAATTCCTGCGTCAATTATATGCGGGTTTAGCGGAGCGACAATTGATGCAGGCCGCCCCAACATTTATTGTGGCCCAAGTCGGCACGGATCTGCACACCACAACGTTTGATAGCCAAGCCGCCACTGCTCTCTACCGAATTGTGAAACCCTATCAAGCGCTGATCAAAGGCCATTATACGGATTGGGTCGAAAATCCCGCCGATTATCCACGCACAGGCATGGGGGCGGCCAACGTCGGCCCGGAATTTACCGCCGATGAGTATGATGCGCTGGTCAGCCTTACCCAGCAGGAAAAATCCCCGCATTCCCATTTCTTCGAAAAATTAACCGAGGCCGTCCATGAGTCGAATCGCTGGCAGAAATGGCTGCAACCGGATGAACAGGGCATGGCGCTGAACGACCTATCGCCGGAACGCCGGACGTGGATTGTCAAGACCTGTGCCCGCTATGTTTGGACAGCGCCGCAGGTCGTCACGGCCCGCCAAGAGCTTTATCAGAATGTGGAGATGCCCGACCCCCATCAATATGTCGTGGATTGGATTACCGCCTCCATCGAAGGCTACATCCACGCCTTTAATTTATCCAACGCGCTGACGTATTTTGGAGATGATGAGTGATGAGCCTACCCTTAGCCGATTTTCGCCCGCAATCCAAATTGGTTGTGCCGACGACCACCATCACCAAGCCGCGTTTCCCGGTGATTGACGCGCATAATCATCTCGGCGAGACCTTTGGCGGTGGGTGGATCAATCGTCCGGTAGCCGAACTGCTCGATTGTCTGGACG
>JAIOHL010000082.1 GCA_019913005.1 Anaerolineae bacterium
GCCTTTAGACGAATCTGGTATAAGACCTGCCCAACTTTGAACCTCGTAACAGAGAAATTGGTTGGCTGGGCGCTACTCATATCCATTTTTGGCGTAATGATTTTTGGGGGCTTGACACGTCGCGTGAAATTCTATACCCTATATGCAATAGTATACACAGTGTGCATTATTGCACACTAGGGATATAAATAATCGCAATGACTACTCCTGCACTAGACCGCCACGAACAACGCAAACTGGAAACCCGCCAGCGCTTGTTGGATGCTGCCGAACAGGTTTTCAGCCGTATGGGTTATGAGGCCGCGTCGGTGCTCGACATCACAGAAGCCGCCAACGTCAGCAAGCGCACCTTCTACCTTCACTTCAATGACAAAGAAGAGTTGATCGAAGCACTTGCCATGCGGGGCTTTATTGAACTCCGCACCCAAGCTGAAAACAAAGAAGACCTGACTGCCGCCGACCACACCTTTGAACAAGGTATGTACTCCGTTGCCAAGCTGATTTTTGAATATGTCCAAGATCACCCACAATTGATGGAAATTGTATTTGGGCGCGATGGCTCTTTCCGTTTGCAGGCAATGGCCCGTGAATTTATTGCGCAAGCGTGGGAAGAGAATATCGCCCGTGAGTGCACATGGAAAGCTGATGCGGACGCACCATCGGTCATTGTCGCCAATGCGATGGCAGGCATGTTGTTCCAACTGATGTGCTGGTGGTCGAAACGTCCAAACGAATATACCCCTGATGAAATGGCAAAGATGTACGCTTCAATGTTGATTAAGGGCATCGAAGTCAATTTCATCCATCACACTCATATGCAAGAACCATAGACGGAGAACTGCCTATGTAACGCCATTTGCCCACTTGGGGATTTGGTCGGGAGGGAGGTGCATCGCGCCAATCATGCCGGGATCGCCGCGTCACCCCCTCAATGCAAAAAGGACTGCCATTTTTCAGACAACCCTTTCAGTTGACAATTAACCGCCGTTCCATTTGATCTGCCGGGATCCCAACGGCCAGTCTGTCTTTAACGTTGATTATAACATAAGGTGAGGAGCAGTTCCATGTTTAGCACCATTGGTCGGTTCGCTGACCGCTATCGTATTCCGCTGTTGTTTGGCTGGATTATCGTCGCCATTGCTGTCACGGTCTTGGCCCCTAATCTCGAAGAAGTAACCAGCAACGATCAGTCAAATTTCTTGCCGGATGATGCGTCATCCACCGTTGGCAGTGAACTGGTCAACGAGCATTTTCCACAGCAGGCCAGCGACGGCAGCATTGTGGTCGTCTTTGAGGCCACCGATGGCACCACCGTGACCAACGAAACCAACACCGCCTTTATCGGGCAAGTCAGCAATTGGCTGGTCAGTGAAAATGCGCCTGAGCATATCGCCTCTGTCACCTCCCCCACCCTGAATCCTGAAGCGGCAGGCGGCCTGATTTCTGCCGATCAGCAGGTAGCAATGGTTGTCGTGGCCGTCAACACCACCGATCTTGAGCAGCGCCGCGACGTGCTGGAAGCGATTGGGGATGAACTGAAGGCCGCCCCTGCCTCCCTTAATACCTATCGCACGGGTGAGGTCGCTATCTTCTCGGAATACGATGAAGCCATTACTTCTAGCGTTGACCGCACGATCTTTGTCACCTTGATTCTCGTGGTCGTCATATTATTAGCGATTTATCGCTCCCCCGTCTCCCCATTGATTCCATTGGGGGTGGTGACGGTGGCCTTCCTCATCGCACGCGGGATTGTGGCATGGCTGGCGGAAAGCACCCTGACGATTTCTGGGACGGCGACCATGCTGTTGATTGTGGTGATGTATGGCGCGGGCACGGATTACTGCTTGTTCCTGATTAGCCGCTTCCAAGAAGAAATGGCCGATGGTTTGAAATCACGCAAGGCCGTGCGCAACACTGTGCATCGCGTCGGGGAGTCCATTTCCAGCAGCGCCGGAACGGTAGTGGTCGGTTTCATGGCGATGAGTTTCTCCGCGCTTGGACTATTCAACACGACTGGCCCAACCCTTGCGATTGGTGTGATTGTCAGTCTGCTCGCTGGTTTGACGCTGACCCCTGCCCTGCTCGGTCTCTTGGGCAAATGGGCCTTCTGGCCTGCCAAGCCTCATCACCGCAACACAGGTGCGATTTACAAACGCACCAGCCAATGGGTGAGCGCCCGTCCACTGCAAACCATCCTCTTGATTGTGGTCGTGATGGCCCCAATGGCGGTCTATGGCCTCTTGCAGCAGCAAACTTATGATACGCTGTCCGATATGCCCCAAGACTCTGAATCGGTGGAAGGCTTCCGCGTCTTGGAAGATCACATCGGCGCGGGACAGATGCAACCGCTGACCGGGTTGGCGATTTTTGATGGGGGCGACCTGCTCACCAACGCGACTACCCTCACCGCTGAAATCTCCCAATTGGACGGTGTGGCCTATGTACGCAGCGCCTCTCAACCGCTTGGACCCGGTGTGGAACTACCCGCCGATGTCCAGCAGCATCTCAGCAGTACCTTTGTGAATCCTGCGACCAATGCCGCCCGTTTTGAAATCGTGCTAAAGGATGAACCGTACAGCAAACAGGCGATGGACACCACCGAAGACATCAAGGATGTGCTCAAAGACAACGCCCACAAATCCGGCTTGGATGGTTCGACAGCCGTCAATACCGACATCCGTGATTATCTGGCGGGCGATCAACGCTTGACGATTGCGCTGGTCTTGGGGGGCATCTTCATCATCCTGATGATTATGCTGCGCAGCATCGTCGCCCCGATGTACCTGATTGGCACCATCCTATTGAGCTACACCACCACACTTGGCATCACCCGCCTTGCCTCCAATGTGATCTGGGGGTCGGACGAACTGACATGGTGGGTGCCGTTTTTCATGTTCGTCTTTTTGGTCGCGCTCGGCATTGACTACAGCATCTTCCTGTTTGGCCGCATGAAAGAAGAAGTCCGCCGCTATGGATCGCCTGAAGGTATTCACCATTCCGTGCAGGCCACTGGCTCGATCATCACCTCGGCGGGCATTATCGTAGCAGGGACATTCGGCGCGATGATGGCAGGCAGCATCCTCGGTCTGGCGCAAATCGGGTTCGCGGTCAGCGTCGGCATTCTCATTGATACCTTTGTGGTGCGTACCATCCTCGACCCCGCACTGGCCGCGTTCTTCCGCCAATGGACATGGTGGCCGGGTGGCATTGCCCGCATCGAATCTGCGGAAACCGCCCCCGAAACCAAACGTTCCACTGGCGCGATGCCAGAGGTCGGCGGGGCCGACTAATCCCCTCGTTTGACAGCCTTTCAAACCTTTGTTTATTCCTCTGGTCACTCTTGGGTGGTCAGAGGAATTTTTTCGGATGGTGTCAATTGTTTTCAACTAAATAGATAGTTTCAGAAGGCTGTGTTTGTTGCCTAATTTAGTACGAAGAATTTATGAATTTTTGTGCCAGCTTGATTGTAATCGTGTATAAATCGCCTTATCATAAAAAAGAGCAGTCCATCTTTTACTTTAATCTATGGTTGGGAGACCTGTATGAAACGATTGACCCGTTTGTTTCTTACGTTGTCTATAGCGTTCGCGGCAGTATTCGCAGTTGGGCTATCAGCGCCCCATTCGGCTGAGGCAGCCTATGTATCGTATACCGGAAGCCTGACGTTTACCGAAGATGGGGACACTACCAACGCATGGGATGCCTATGCACTGACGGTCAAAGCAGGCCAGAGTTTTGAAATTGGGATGATTTGTTTGGAAGAGGAATTTGATCCGTATTTAGAGATTTATGATTCACTCGGCAACCTACTTCTTGTGAATGATGATGGTTATCCCACTAGCCCCGAAGACGTTTGTGACTATAGCTCCCTGCTGTCGTTGACCGCCCTCGTGGATGGGAATTTCATCGTCCATGCCACCAGCTATTGGGCCTTCTACCCGCCATTGCCAAACGGGGGATGGGGTACAGGCGGCTACAAGATCTATATTGACGGCGATTTTGTCGCATTCGGCCCAGTTGCCAATAATGTTCCGAATTATGGCGAAGTTAAGCTCGATACTGGTCAGCACCAACCCGCCTATGTTAACCCCGGCGGTGGTGAAATCATTCGTGGCAGCAACGGTGCCGATGTTTGGTTGCCCGCCGATGCTGATGGCAGTGGGTATGATACCTATGTGGTTACGGATGCCGTCGAAATGGATGGCGAAGTCTGGATTGCCGTGTGGCTAGGCGGCGAAAATTATGGATGGCTGCCATTATCGGGGGTCACACCCACGCGACAGTTAGCCATAAACTAAATAACGCACTGCAGTGAATATAAAAATAGAGGCAGGGCAACCTCCTGTCTTTATTTTTCGATTAGCCAAGTAGCCATGTCGTTATTGAATGACCGTCTCAGATTCTCAACGTCTCATTTTTGCGAATGGGTCGGTCAGCCTATACCCCCTGTCGCCACCTGACCCAGACAATGTTGCCCGCCGAACCCGTCCAAATTCATCCCGCTGACCCCTTGTGAACACCTAGGCCCCACCTTACGATAACAGATGCTTTTGCGCATTGTAATCGTATTCAACATGGAGGAATTCACAATGACAGCAAAACGACTGAGTATCCTGCTCGTGGCTACGCTCATTACGGTGGTAGCCGCATCGGTGGTGTTCACTCCCAAAGGAGCATCAGCAGCATCCGTTGGTTACAATGGAGACTTGCTTTGGGAGACAGGCAATACCAACAACGGATATGATAGCTATGCTCTAGAAATGGAAGCGGGCCAAAGTGTTACCCTGATGATGCTCTGTAAAGGGGCGGATTTCGACCCTTTGATTCAGGTCTATCAAAATGGCACGTTGATCGCTTCCGATGATGACAGCCATCCGGCGGGTGCAGACAATCCGTGCAGCGCTTCGGCCCACCTCGTCTTTACGGCCCCCGTCGCGGGCAGTTTTGTCGTCCGGGCGACAACGGCTGACTTTGTAAGCGGCACTGATTTGGGTTTTGGTACTGGTGCCTACAGCTTAGTCGCGGAAGGCGATTTCCTGTCCTTTGGGCCGACTGCCGAAAACGTGCCCCATTTGGGCCTTGTGATGATTAACTGGGGTCAAAACCAACCCGCCTTTGTTGCGCCCGGCAGTAGCCAAGTCATTGCTGGCTCCAATGGTGCCGATGTGATGTTGCCAGCCGACGCCGACAGCAGCGGCTATGACACCTACATCGTGACGGGTGCGGCCAGTGTGGACGGCGAGATATGGATTTCCATCTGGTTGGGTGGCGCAGCTTATGGCTGGGTTCCGCTGGAGGATGTAACGGCTGTGACCGTTTTGGATCTTCCCGACTTCCCCACCCCCACAACCACCCAAAAATCCGCTGCGACGCAAGCTCGTCCTTCAGCAATCGCCTCTCCAAACGCCCCGGCTTCTTCACCAACCCCTGCGGCAACCGCGACGCAGTAGCAGCAACTGGGTCGTTGGGGGACACCCACCATAGATTAACAACTGAATAGCCTAGCAAGACAGGGTAACGCCTGTCTTTTTTTGTCGCCTACAAAAAATTTATGTTTCGCCGATACACTTTTTATATCGTGCCAACAATCCTCTTATAGTCGTGGTGTAAAACTAGGGTCATGAAATCAAACAGAATCTACAACTATTGGAGTGAGCAAAAATGACCACGATTGTTCGTTGGAATCCTTTCCGTGAAATGGCCGCGATGCAAAGTGTATTGGATCGGGCGCTTGACCAAGCATGGCGGGCGTCATGGCCTACTCAAAACGCCGCATTCAACCTCGATGTGCATGAAACGGACACCCATTATACCGTCGTGGCCGATCTGCCCGGTCTGACCACTGACAGCATCAATGTCCGCCTGCATGATGGCGTCTTGACCATCAGCGCCGAGGTGGTGCGTTCAGAAGTTGCCGAGGGTACACGGGTGCATTTGCAGGAACGGTATTACGGCAGCCTGAGCCGCAGCATCAACCTGCCCCAACCCGTCAATGCCGACGCGGTAGAAGCGACCTATGAAAACGGGGTGCTGACCCTCGAACTGCCCAAAGTGCCAGAAGTGCAACCGCGCCAAATCAATATCAAGACCAACAAGGTCATTCAATCCAATAACTAATTTCCCTAAATTTAGGGAAAATCAAAACCCCCTCCATATGTTGTGAAGGGGGTTTTTACATTATCTACAGCACATTTTCCGGCTAGATTCAGCACACCGTGTGATAGTTACAATAGTCGCCCTACTGATTACTCATAGCGCAGTACCTTCAACGGTTTCTCGCTAGATGCCCACCAGACAGAAAGGATTGAGGCAATAAGCGATATCACGACGCAGCTCATCATCAACCCGAACGCCGTAAATACAGGGATAGAGGTACCCAATTCGCGCTCAAATACAACGATCAGTAGCAGCAGCAAAAGCACAACGCTAATGCCGACGCCAATTAAGCCTGCTAGGAGTCCCATGATACTGTTTTCCATAAGCAGCATCCCCAAAACGCGCCGCCGCTGCAAACCGACAGCCTTCATAATGGCGATTTCGCGCCGCCGTTCCATCGTACTCAGCGCGACAGAGTTTGCCACGACAATTCCACCTGTAAAGAGCGATACCCCGACCAAAAGGGTTGGCAAGGCGGTGAATGTGTCCAAAACGCGGTTCAGCAAGTCGCTGAGCAAGCGCGTTTCCAGCACAAACGCCCCCGGAATATCAGATAGATCACGCCTCAGTTGGGTAACTTTGTCATCCGGCATGTCAACCACAATACGCACTGCGGATGGTGTAAGTGTTTCTGGCAGCGAGGCACGCGGCACATAGATCTGTGAACTGTCTATAGCAAAACCCTCGCTCGACTCGGATAGGCCGACAATCGTAAACGTCACTTCTTGTGGTTCACCCCGTCCAGCGGGTGGAATAAACTCAAACGTGACCTTATCCCCCACCGCGAATCCTGCCGCGTCTACTGCCAGAGTCTGCTCCATAACCAGCACGGGGTCTTCGGAATCTTGGGCATTCAGTTGGCGGCCCTCCTGAAACTTCACATCGGGTAGATTGGAGACCACGTCGCGCCCATCCACCATCTCAAAGAAGCCTTCAAGATTGTCGTACAGATCAGCACCTTCGGTCATGGGGGGCGCACCAGCATAAACACGGGGTTTAAGCTGTGCAAGGTTGTTGTAGACCTGATTTTCGCTCACGTCCTCATACGAGACAAAGCGTGTCTCATAGCTGTTAACCTGCGTATAGCTGTCAAGGTAATCCAGTTCAGTCAGGCGTTGCTCAATCTGCTCGTCGGTGTCGCCTTGCACCGCTACAAACACGATAACGTTGCCGCCAGTAAAGTCGATCAAGAAGTCTTCAAAATAGTCCTGAATCGTCTGGATCAACATCACCGCAACACTCAACGTAAAGATACCAATCACCAGCGCCAGCAGAGCCGAAGCACCCCGACTCTTGGCCGCCAGCATCGCACGCAGAGCCACCTTGAGGTCAACAATGCGGAATGACGGGAAGAATCGGCCAACGAGCCAAATCAAGACCCAAAGAACCATGAACAGAATTCCGACCCCGATGAAGGTGACGACAAGCACGATCAGAGCCTGCACAAAATAGCCAAAGGCTGCACCTAACAGCGGCACACCGAAGAAAATGATAGGCCAACGAACAATGCGCAGCACAAGACTACGACCTGTCCAAGTACGCCACAAACCGCCAACCAGCATCGCTAGCCCGATCAAAAAACCCAGTATGCCGCCAGTGATTGCTGAGAAGACAGACAGGACATCTACATCCACGAGGTCGCCGATGAATCCTTGCGCCACAAGACTCAGCGCCATAACGACCGCCAGAATCGCGGCGAATGAGAGGGCAATCCCTGCGCGGGGGACAATGTTATCATTTGGGCGCAGCACACTGCTGGGTCGCACCTGCCCCGCCGTTAGCGTTGGCAGAAAACCAAAAATGGTCGTGATGACAACTCCAACCAATAAGCCCGTCAAGGCCGGATTTATGGCCGGAGAAAACGCGAGGTTGGCATTCAGAAAGCTCTCGCCGAACCCTTCAAAGACTAGTGCCACCAACCAACCGATAGGAATACCCAGTACGCCGCCTAGGAAACCCATGATCGCCGATTCAATCATAAATAGGGTCGTGATTTCACCGGGCTGCAAGCCCAAGGTCTTGAGGACGGCCACTTCAAGGGTGCGGCGGCGCACTACGACCAACATCGTATTGACGATGCCGATACCGCCGAGCAAAAGCGACACTAGCCCCATAAAACTTGTTGCTTGTTTGACCAATGCAACGATGTCACGATTGTCTTTCTCCAAATCGTTCGGCGTGCGGTTGCTAGTGTAAGGAAAACGTCGGTCAAGCGCATCACTGACCGCTTCTGTTACCTCAGTATCCTCGAGCCGGACAAAAATGCTGCTGATTTGAAGACCGCTCTCTTCCAAAGAAGGATGGTTACCTTCCTCGTCTACAGGTTCAAACAACGGCAACGCATTTACATCGGCATACCAGTAACCAAATAGCGATCCAAGAATATTCTCGAAACCACCCTCTTCGCGTGTATCCACGATCCCACGAATCGTAAACAACTGAACAGACCCGCTTATTTTTACCTGATCGCCGACTTTAGCTTCCAAGCTGTCAGCGAGGTTGCGGCTGATTACCACATCCGTCACGTCATTGATGAGATCATTTAGCGGGCGGCCCTCTTCATCGTTGATTTCGCCATACAGCGGATATTTGTCAACCTCAACAAAATACGGTTGTGTAATCGCCTCGAAGGTGTCTTGGCTCGGTAGTTCAATTGACCCCGGACCGTCATGCACCCCGATGATTGAGTAGGTCACGTTGGCTTCAGCGTCGCCAATCGCATCGGGGAAGCGATCCTTTAGATATTCCCGAATGGCATCTACTCCACTCAGCGAAAAGCCATAATCTTCTGCCAATATCCCTTCGCGTTCACCACGCGTTTGGCCCGAATCTCTATTAGGGGCGTCCCCACCCTCTTCATCATCAAAACCAATCGAAGGGGAAAGACGAATATCACCCCGGTTGCTTTCTTGCATGTCACCAGACAATGTGTTTTCGATAATGACCCCAAACGTTTGGAGACCAACCATCGCACCAACGGCAACGGAAATGCACAGCAAGGCAAAAAACGTGCGAAACGGATTGGCACGCAGGTCATTAATCGAGTGCTTCAGGTAGAACCGGAAGCGTTCTATTAATTTGTTCATAGCCCTGATTCCCCCTTATTGTTGTGGCGGGGCAGCAATTTCGCCCGTCTTGCGTTTTTCTTTGAGCATTTGCACCGCCATCTTTTGGGCTGTGGAGCGCGGGTCGACATCATTAGCGATTTGCCCGTCAATCAACGTCACCAAGCGGTCTACCTGTGACGCGACGCCCATGTCGTGAGTAACAATCAGAACCGTAGTTCCGGTGGCCCGTTGCACATCGCGCAGCGTATTCATCACCAATTCACTTGAGGCGCTGTCGAGATTACCCGTCGGTTCGTCGCACATCAAAAGGGGTGGGTTATTCGCCAATGCCCGTGCAATCGCCACACGCTGCTGCTGACCACCCGAAAGCTGACTGGGGCGGTGATTCATACGATCCCCCAATCCAAATAGACCGAGCAGTTCTTTAGCCCGTTTATGGGGCGAATATTTGGCTTTACGCGCAAATTGAATTGGCAGGGCCACATTTTCAAGGGCGGTTAGGGTCGGCACGAGATTAAAAAATTGGAATACGAAGCCGATTTTTTCATTGCGTACTCGCGTTAATTCGACTTCATTCAGGTCGGTGATGTCTTCGCCATCAATATAAATCCGGCCTTGAGTGGGGGTATCGAGACCACCAATCAGCCCCAACAGGGTAGATTTGCCACTGCCCGACGGCCCGATGATGCCCAAAAATTCACCTCGGCCCACCGTGAGGCTCACCCCGCGCAGGGCTTGTACCGTCACCTCCCCCATTTTGATTTCTTTGGTTAGGTTGTCTGTGCGCAAGACTATATTATTGGCATTCACTGCCGCGCCATTGTTGTTCGACATGTCGGTTCCTTCCTCCCAACGGAAATTGTCCTTTGGTCGTATCTCCTTACGTAACTGAACCACCAAAGGTTTTGACAGCGACGAACTATTGTACCCTCAAAAATTCGACTTGAAGTATGTTCCCCCAAAAAATGGGAGCAACACCCTTCATTTTTTACCGATTTTCACTTGGTCTGTATCCGGCAAATGTCATCGTGTCAGCATCCAAAATGGTGGAGAGGCCAGTACCCCTAAAAATTAGTGATACCTCGCACTAATCTTTTGAATTAAAATATGGGCATCAAATTACAAAATACATGCTAAGGGCAAAATGATGATGGCACGTGGTGGAAGTTGGTGGATTTACATCATGATCTTTTTTGTCGTGCAGGGGGTGTTGAGCACAGTTGGCTTCGCTGCATCGTCACTTTTGGGCTTCCCCGCCGCATGGATCACTTTTCTGAATCTCCCTATCGCGGGGGCGGTGATTTACCTGTTTTATAAGGGCTACCCGATCACTGCCTATGGACTACTGGCCTGTGCCCTCGTCGGCTTAATTTCGGTGCTGGCCCTGTTGCGTGCCGTGACCATCGAAAAACCAACTGCCCCATCGCCTGAAGTTGAACGCCTTGTTGAAGCTAACAACGAGAACGCCGATTTTACCGATGTGCTGTTGGGCAACGCCAGCTATGATGATTTTTTGAGCGCCTATGGCGATTATGATTATGTGTTGGAAACGGACAAAGATACCTTTTTGCTGGCCTACAGTGAATATGAAGCCGCCCCGCGCACCCAATTGACCATTAATTTTCCTGAATTTAAGTCACTCGATGGTTTATGGGCGTTCAAAGATGGGTCGGTACGCTTGAGTGGGGCTTATGCAGGCAATTTTGAGGCCCTGCCAACCGATAACTGGATCAACGCGGCGGAGGTCAATTTCGACCCACCTGCCGAAGCCGTCCTAAAATCGGCCAGTCCCCAGCCCTATCTGGTGATTGCCCTACCCCTCCAACAAAATTTGGGGGATGAGGCCATTGCATTTCAGGCGACTCTGAATGTCACCTATCCCACCAATGAAGGTGTGGAAGAAGCGACCCTTACCCGCACCGTGAGTGTTTATCTGGCCTCCAATCAATACTATGCGTATCGGGATGAATATAATAATTGGCAGCGCAGTCGCCGTATCATTGAAACCCCGATTTGGGCGGGCCTACTTGGAGTAACGGCGGTAGCAGGGGTAGCTGCATTTGTACTGGTCAAACGCGGCGCTCTACACCCAACAGGTGGCTTTGTCATGGTCGTCAAACGGGCCAGCGGGGTCAAACAACTAGGCGTCGATGCCCATCCGTTGTCGGCAGTGGATGTGGTGCTGCCGCAAGATATTGAAGGCGGGGTCGTGTTAGGGGTGGTCAGGGCGCAGTCACCAGCGGGGCGCTCAGGATTACGTTCCGGCGATATTGTCTATCTGCTCGACGGCAAACCCATCCATTCACCCAAAGAATTTAATCGTATGACCTCACACTACAAAAAAGGCGAACAAGGCCAAGCCCATGTCTGGCGGGATGGTCAGCGCGTAGATGTGATTATTACATTCTAAATTACACTTTCACCGAAAAGGAAAAAAGGTGACTTATCACACACTGATTACTACCGATTGGCTATGCGACCATCTCTACGACCCGCATGTGAGAGTTGTGGATATTCGCGGACATGTCGTCCCGGCCAGCGAACCCCTGCCACATTATTTCAATCACCGCGAGGCCTATGAAAAATCGCATATCCCCGGCGCGATCTTTATAGATTGGGTGCATGAAATCACCGACCCCGCCGACCCGCGTCATGCCAAAATCGCCCCACCCCAGCGTTTTGCCGAGGTGATGAATCGTTATGGCATCGGGCCAGATACCTTCGTCATCGCCTATGACGACGCGGGGGGCATGTTCGCGGCGCGGCTCTATTGGGCCTTGAATTATTATGGGCATGAAAACGTCGCGGTCTTGGATGGCGGCTGGCAAAAATGGACGGCAGAAAATCGCCCCACTACGGCTGAAATCCCTACCTATGCCCCTGCCAATTTTGTTGCCACGCCTAATCCGGCCTTGATTCGCACCCTCGATCAAGTCCAAGCCACCATGCACGACTCCACCGCCGTGCTGATGGATGTGCGCACGCCTGAAGAATTCGCGGGTCAATTTGCCCGTGCCCCACGCCAAGGCCATATCCCCGGCGCGGTCAACGTCCCCAAAGCCAATTTCAACGCCGCTGATGGCACCCTGCGACCCGCCCCCGTCCTGCAAAATCTGATTCGGGTGGATGCAGCACCTATTTTTTATTGCAATGGAGGTGTCTCCGCCAGTCTCGGCTTTTTGGTGGCACGTATCGCAGGTATCGAAAACGCGGCGGTTTATGACGGCTCTTGGAAAGAATGGGGTAATCAGGCAGACACGCCGATTGAATGAATGTCGTTGTGAGATAATATCCACACAAATGCCTCGATACAGGCTTTACTCCCCCCCTCCCTCACGCTTTGGGGAGGGGTCGGGGGTGGGGATGGATGGTCATTACCGTTTCAATTTGTTAAAAGTCATGAAATCCTCGGCCTGTTAATGCCAACTAAAAATCCCAATCTCCCCGGCCATAATCGTCTGCGGCGATACCCCCGGCGTGGTCACATCAACCAAACTAACCTGCTGTGACCCGTCCGACAACGCCTCCCCATACACCAGATAGCGGCTGTCGGGCGACCATAGACGATGACTGCGGGCGAATTGGTCAAAGAAGCTCAAATAATAAATCATGGTGTCGGTGGGCACAAACAAACTTAGTGAAATTGATGAGGCCGCCGCCAAATCGTACACATGCCATTCCAGCACAATCTCCTGAAAATTCGGGCGGGCGGATGAGCCAACATCGCTCTGCCCGAACGTCAAATAGGCAATTTTTTGGCTGTCCGGCGACCAGAAAAATGCAACCACCTCGCTGGCGGGGGCGGCGACAAATTTGCCCGTCGTGCTGTCCACCACCGTCAATGCCCCGTCCAGCCCATCCAGATACGCAATCTGCGTGCCATCCGGCGACCATTCAAACGCGACCACCGAGCGCAAATCTTCGGCAATGGGGGTGCGGGTCTGCCCCTTAAAAATCATCAAATCCGATGTGCCATCCTCATTCAAAACTGCCGATAAGACACGGTTATCAACTGGCGACCAATCCACTGCCCGTTGAAAACCCTGTGATTCCTCATACGTCAATGAAATTTCATCGGCGGCGCTGTCATATACCTCCAACGAGGCACTGAATCTGGCCCACAGCATGGATTGACCGTCCGGCGACCAATCCCAATAAAATGGCGCCCCCTCGCCTAAGTCGCTGATTTCAGGGTCGGCCTCATCACTGACCCGCACGCGCTTGAGGGTGAAAAACGAACCATTCGGGCTGGCAAGCACCGCCAAATCGCGGCAGTTTCCGGCGGGGCAATCGGCAGGCGACCAATAGGCATAGGTGAAATTTTCGCGGCTAGATGTATAGACCTTTTCGGCCTCACCCCCATCGGCGGGACGGACAAAAATGCCGAGTGAATAACCATCCCCCTCCGCCACGCTCACCCCAAAATAGGCCAGCCGACCATCGGTTGACCACGTGGGCCAATCAAAACGGCGGAAGCGGTTGTCGCCATCGGTGGAAACTTGGGTGAATGTGCTCGATGCAGGGTCATATAAATGGATATTGCCATCCGACCCCGCAATAGCGATTTGACCGGATGTGGCGTCATCTTGGGCGCGGGTGATCGGCAGGCCAATCAGGAGCAAGGCAATGAGGGCAATGATACAGAGGGCGGGTCGTTTCGATGTCGGGTACATAACACACCTCCGGCGCTAGGGCGATTGCCGATAACAATACCGGAGGGCAGGGCGGTTTGGCAACTGCTCGCTATAATCTAATCATTAACTCACCAATATGGAGGCGACAATGCAGCGATTACCTTATCTGGAAACGCACCAAGGCTCGATTGAAAATTGTATCACACTGGCTGACCGCTTCTATTGGAACATCACCGTAGTCGAAAAAAATGGCAAGTGGGCTGTCCTTGGCGGCGAAAAAATGATGTTTGGCAGTGACTCGCGTGAAGCGGTTGATGCTTTTTTATATGGGCTAGGCCTGGCGTATTCTATAATCCCTGAAGAATACGTTGAACGCTTTCGGCGAGAATTTCGACCTTAACTATCAACAGTTGCCGTCATGGCTTTGGTCGCCACAGAGGATAGTGGGCAGGTTGTGTCGGCGTCCCGAATCGAATGATGGCTCCATCGGGCGATAATACATCCACCCAAATCTGGTTTTCGAAGGCAAAATGTGTTTCATCTGGTGAGAGTGTGAACGGAGAGTAGACCGTATCTTGGCTATGCAATGACAAGTTCTTTTCGGGTAACGAGTAGATAAAAAGACTTGTTCGGCCTGTATCTATATAAACGCTTGTGTCCGGATTGTAAGAGAAAATATAGAGTGTTTGTTCGTCAAGATTCCAAACTGGGCACTCCAAATAGGTGGAGCCTTTAACCCCCAGATTGTCAATACGGTAGAGGACATTTAATTCCATATCGGTGATGAGCACTTGCTCCGCCGTCTCATCTATAGCAACAATGTATGTACCCCTAGGCGAAAATCCCGTGCATACATAACCACTCCCTTGCGGCATCTCGGCCCGCGAACCATACCCATAAGGGGTGACTAAATCGGTGAAATTATAGGTTGCCCCAGTATTTAGGTTGACGAGTTTGCCTGTACGCTGCATTAAACCTGTTCCATCAGCGACATAATCTAGCTTAGGTGACCAAGCCAAAATAGAAGGGCCATCGTCATTATAAGAAGCAGTCTCATAGAGCGTGCGAATGGTTTCACCTGTCGCCACATCAGCTTCAAGTAATCGTTTGGTCGTTTTGTCCTCCGTTACAAAGTAAATTTTGCTTCCGTCAGGTGACCAACTGACGCGAAGTTGTTCAAGGCTTGTCGCTGGACTAGTGTTATAGCAATGCGAAAGGTGGTCTTGGAAGCATCGTATAGGACTACCTAAGAGTGATGCCATGCACAATTTCACCACTCGTGCATTAAACTCTCCGTCAGAAGCCAGATAGGGCTGAATATCTGCGATGGCTAACAAGTTGCCATCCGGTGACCATGCCAAAGGTTTAAGTTCATGTGTTGGTTCGGCTTGATAGATAGGTGTGGCCTCAAGAGTGTTGGCATCTACCAACAAAATCATTTGGGTGAAGTCCCCTATTTCTTCACCGTACTCGCTTGCCACGTAAACAAGGTCGTTAGGGAAGGTACTAGAGGTCTGGGCCGCTCCTGTCTGTATTCTGGGACTCTGAAACGTGAAGAAGGTTGTTAAAACCCCCAATGTAATGAGGCTTTTAGTGATTTTCATAATTCGGCCTCCTCACGGGGCTAAAGCCACCGTGCTGAATTTAGCCTAGAGAATAGTCGGTAGATAACGCTAATTTTAGCGCGGTGGATTTATCCCCGCGTTCGTAGAATTTCCCATACCCCGATTGTGTCATCCTCCTACCACACATCCCCTATCTTAACGGCCATCACCGAGCCATTCTATATAACCCGCACCCATAAATCCGTAACCGTGGTTACGAAGTTGGCCTCTCACTTATATAAGCCTTACTTATAGAACGTGCGTTCTGATACTGAATCACTCCCGCCGTGCCACAAATAGGCCCGTTTCTTTGGTGATATGGATGCTGCCATCCCGAATCAGCGATTGGGTGATGTGCTCAGTGAGGCCGCGCACCTGCTTGGATTTGAGCGACTTCGATGTCATCGAGCCTAAGTAATTGATGAGTGGAGCGGCCTGTGTGACCTCTAGCGCATCTACGTAGCGATGTAACTGAACATCGCTAAAAAAGGCTGCCAACTGCGTTTGCCCCGTCTCAAAACCAAAATCCACCGCGTTCTGGCGCATTTTGGAAACGTTGTTGGGGTTGTCCGGGTCGAGTTGAAACAACATCTGCTCGATTTCAGAAAGATGTTTGTCCCCATTCGTCGCTGCAAACAACCAACCCCCCGGTTTCAAAATCCGCCGAAATTCCGATAGCGCTTTGGGGCGATCTGGCACATGATAGAGCATGTGGTTAGCGATGACGGCATCAAACGTCGCATCTTCAAAGGGCAGTTCCATTGCATTGGCAATTTGATATTTAAAGGGACGCTGCATGGCCTTTAGATTCTCTTGGGCATCCTTTAACATGCCGTCGGAAAAATCGGTTAATATGATGTCCCAGCCGGAGGGGATACGGTCTTCATTTTGGACCCACAGCGTCCCCGGCCCACACCCGACCTCCAAAATTCGCGCATCGGCGGGGAGGGGGGCAAAAAAATCGAACACAAAACGCGGCCACCCATATTTATTGGTGCTAAACTGGGCATGGAGATAGATACGGGCGTTGAGATTGGAGGCGTTTTTATATTGGTCATTTTTTAGAAAATTGGGATCATGGGCTTTACGCATGGAACACATCTCGCTTGGTACACGTTATAGCTACGGTTACATTCATACTTTACCCAATAATCGACGTTTTTTCGCGGAGGTACAGATGATTTTTACGCGACGATTAGCCTCTCTCTTCCTATTGCTGACCTTACTGGTCATGGTTGGGCCGACAGCCGCACAGAATGACCCCTTGACCCAAACCTATGCCTCGTCGGATGGACAGTTTGCCTTTCAATACCCCGAAGGCTGGATGCTCGATGAATTTTTCGGCAGTGTCTATATGATGAATGATCCTGCCATTTTGGAGATGGCGCTCAGTTTGACCCTGACCGAATTATCACCGGGGCAGGTATTTATCAGCCTTGCCACGCCTGCCAGCATGATCGAGGGCGGGTTGAATGAATCGGCTAATCCGATGGAATTGCTCGGTTATATGATGATCGGGTCGGGGTCAGACGAGACGCCCACCGAAATGACCATCGCGGGGGTGCCGGGGGCCAAAGGACGCGCTCCTGTTCAGGGGTTGCCCTATATGGCCTATGTCTGGCAGCCCGCCGAAGGGGTATTCCATCTACTGCTGATGTTGACCGCGCCGGGCGAAGAAGCGCTGTTTGAGCCAACCGCCCTTGCGATTGCCGAGACGGTGGTTTACAACCCGCCCCCCACGCCGATTGAACAGGGCAGCATCGTATGGGAACTGCAAAATGAAGCGATTTATCCAATCCCAACAGACACCGATTTTTATCATCTGGGGCCGATTGCGATTGGGCCAGATGGTCTGATTTATGTGGCGGATGGCGGCAATGGGATTCATGTCTATACCGAGGATGGGGAGTACGTTAAACATATTGCGCTGAATCCCGAAAACTTCCTGTATGCTGACGATTTGGCCTTTGCGCCAGATGGGTCATTATGGGTAGCGGAATCTAGCAATCAAGCCCTGCACCAATTTGACCCTAGCGGGGATAGGGTGGCAGTCTATCAAGGGGATTACGATGGCTCGTTTGAAGGCCCACGCCAGATAGAAATTGGGCCAGACGGCACCATCTACCTGTTGGATTGGTTGGTAGATGAAGAAGATGATTATATCGGGTCGCGGGTGCGGGTTTTGGATCGTAACCTTGTCCCGATGACCGAATTTCATGTCGAATCCGGCTTGGATGAATTGGCCGATGACATCGAAATTGGGCCAGATGGCAATCTATACGTGCTGAACGATGGCGATGTGAGAATATTTGACGCGGCGGGGACACTCATCGCTGATCCTGTGCATGTGTTGGCAGAACCCGCGACTCATTTTGCGATTGGGCCAGATGGCAGCATTTACTTTGACCTAAGCTATGGGCCGATTGCGATTTATGACGCAGCAGGCGATTACCTGTATCAATATGGGCATGATCTTGAAGGCGACAGCCCTGAAATTGAGGACGGCGAAATCGCGGAGGTGCAGGGGATGGCGGTCTTACCCAATGGGGATTTGCTCATCGCCGACACCAATTTTGAATACACGCGGTTGCTAAGGCTGACGTTTAGTGAGTAGTTAGGTTTGACTTTCCTCAACGACCCTAACCAGATTCTTTAAACAACGCAGGCAACGGGCCAGACTGTCAGAGTTTTTTGCCGCAATGTCTGGCCTCCAAGCATATTTAGGATGATTTAGGAACTCAATCATCCGAGAGGCATAGGCCGGGCCAGTTTGCCGACCACTTTTGGGCTTGGGTACTATATCCTCTCGAATATCCCGACTATTTGAATGTTGGGCTAAGTCTACAATCACTCGCTTTGGGTCGGAGACTATATCTGGGTTGGTGGGGATTTTACCTACCGAAACCTTCAGGAATTTCGCTAGATGTTCAGTGTCCGCCATAAGCCAAGATTCGATTTCATGGACAGCGACCCGGAAGCACATAAGGGATGCCTGATTAGGCAGATGACTAGCAACGAAACTTGGCGCACAGGAGGCATCATTATCCAAATCTATGAGGATAATCCAAGGGGTATATTCTGCTGCATAATTATGCCCATTGATTTTGGAAATCAGTTTGGTCTTGCCATGATAGTCATAAATATCGCCGGGTTCAGCCTCCATTTGAATAATAAGTTTTTGTAATACCTCTCGGTCAATCAGCCCCTCAACCGCACCCGAGATTTTTACTTTTGCACGGGCATCCGACATTGGCTTATTCTCCAAACAGCGCAAGTTGATTGACATTTTCAGGGCGAGTTTTGGGGGTCACAATATCGGCAAGATTTAGCCCTCCTTCCAGTAGTCGGGCAACGTCTTCAAAGTCACCAGCGGGCCTGATGCTAGTGCCGTTCTCAGTAGGCTGAAGAATCAATACTTCATCAAGGCCAATCCCTTCATCTTGTAGAAGTTCAGGGGAATGGGTGCTGATAAGGAACTGACGACCCGATTTGCGCCGTACCCGTGCGAACATTTGGGGGATTACTTTTACCACATCGGGGTGTAATGAAAGTTCGGGTTCTTCTAACAATAAAGGGCTATCCCCGTCTAGCACTGCCCACAATAAACCGATGAGCCTAAGCGTGCCATCCGAAAGCTGTTCTTCATTTAACCATGCTCCTTTAGGTCGCCAGTGACTATATTTTCCTTTCAAGTGGGGCGTGCCATTGGTCTTGTCACGCTCAAGTTCGAGGTCTTCCAATTGGGGCACGGCAACCATGAGCGCATCTCGGATACGTCTAAGCCTTGATTCCTGTGTGCGGGTAGGAGTGCGAGCAATTTGCTCTAGGAAATCACCACCATAGGGATCATTAGTCTGACCGATGGATCTATCGGGGTCACGTACCAATTGAGGGACGATATGCAAGTAACGAACGGACTCAAAGAAAGTAGCAGCGTCCCGAAAGTCTTTATTGATGCTGACCTGTTCCAGATAGGTTTGGGTTAAGCGGGCAGGGTCAGCTTCATCTGCTTGGTCCGGGCGAAAAAGCACCTCCCGGTCATTATGCAACACTCGTTCCATGTGAATCAGTGGAGTGCGCTGGTTGTCTTGCTTAAAATGCAGTTCGTATTCCCAAACAGCGGGGTTTTCGTCGTGCCCCAGCCGCACTTTGACTACAATGTTGGGCTGACTTCTGGCAGCAAAACAGCGAAGTCTCGTGACGCCTCCACGCTCGCGCACTGCCTGTTGAAAGCCCCCCCCAATCGCCACAATATCCCGCAGGAAGCGAAAGACATCTAAAAAATTCGATTTCCCAGAAGCGTTGGGGCCGACCAGAAATACACGACTTTCTAGGGGGACATCAACCTTGAGAAAATTTCGCCAGTTTTCGAGATGGATGTGTGTGAAACGAAGCGCCTCAGCCATTAGCCTGTCCTATTCTGAAACCCGTGTATTGTGGAGATTATACTTCAAATGGCTCACGATTATGACGAGGTAAAAAGGGGTGACGCAGAATCACCCCAAATTCGAATTAGGCATTGGCTTTTTCGCGCC
>JAIOHL010000083.1 GCA_019913005.1 Anaerolineae bacterium
GGCACGATGGTTGGGGTGGGTGTCGGGGTAGCATCGCCCTGTGCTAAACTGCTGGGTGGGGCCATGAGTACCACGCCAACAAAACCGATAACAAGGCCAATGATGAGTATTACCCATCGCATAGGGGTTGAAAGCATGTGATTCACGCTAGGCATCATCCGTTATGATGGTGCTATAGTATCAGCAGCACAGCGAAAACCATAGGTTTCCCCGGCCACAAATGGGCTGTCGGAGGCACGTGCCGTCGTGCGAAAATCAGCCACAGTGGTAATCCCATCCGCCGATGGCCCTCCACCACGCAGCACTCGCATATCACCCCGTCGTGGGCCAGTGGGGTTTTCTTCGGTGCTTTCCGAATAATAGGTATCGCTAAACCAATCCTGTACCCATTCACGGGCATTGCCAGCCATATCCAATAATCCAAAGGGGCTGACTCCGTTTGGATATGTTCCTACGGCGACCATGCTGCCCGCATTAATGTCATTCACATTGGCTGGGGTCGTTCCCTCGACCACTAACTCATTGCCCCAAGGATATTGGCGACCATCTGTGCCACGCGCCGCAAATTCCCATTCGGCTTCGGTTGGCAGACGTTTGCCGGCCCATTCGCAATAGGCCACTGCGCCTTCCCACGTCACACCCGTTACAGGAAATTGCTCCTCGCCTTCGGCAAAACGGGCCAATTCCGAGGCGGGGCGTTGGATAATGGTCACATCATCAGAATACAAATTGAGCCAAGCGGGGGGTACTTCCGGTGCGACTTCGCCGGGGTTACTGTTCGGGCGACCATCATAGCCGCTGCCTGAGCCTTGAAAGAGCAAAATCATAATTTCATAGCCATCAGGGTCAACATAGCCATCGGCGGGGTTTGCCAAAGAGTAGCAGCATGTCCCATCAGCTTTTAAGATGCGGCCTTCAGCATCCCGCACCCGATGGGTCACCATGACATGTGCCCCAATATCGAAATAGAGCTGCTCGTCGCCGACGTAGACATCAGCCGACCCCCATGTCGAAACGGGCGAGACAATCAATGGTAAAAAGCTACCTTCCTGTCCGCTGTCGCCGTGCATGAGTACATGGTCGCCAACCCCACCCTCTTGAAAGGACGAGGTTTCAAAAAAGACACGCTGCTCGATCCGAATATCCCCTTCAACCTCAAGACCACTTTCGGGCGTAATTTTGCCCGTAAACTCAGCAATAACCTCCCCATCGTTGGTGTCGGCGTCCAAGTTAATGGTGATCTTGCCATCCGCATATGGCGTAATTTCCGCCCCGTCGTAGGACTGGCGATTATCAATATTGCCGACGACATAGATATTGTTGCCTTCGACTTCCCACACCGAGGGTTCGTCACGTACCCATGTTGAGGGTTCGGGTGAGCCGGTTTCGACCACAAACTGCATATATTGTTCGTTGGTGACTTCGGTTAAGTCCATAAAATAGGGCGATAGGGTAACACGGTGCGAAGGGCTTTCTGCTTCCTCTCCACCACTTGATCCCATGTTAAAGGTGCCGCCGGGGATATAGGCCATACCAGCAGGAGCAGGTGGGTTCGGCTCGTCTGTGTCAGCCTTGTCTTGATTATCGTCTCCCCCCAGAAACATCCACAGGATTGCCAATACCGCGATCAAAACCACTGCCGCCGACACCCCCCCCAACAAAAATATATTACGCTGTTGGGGCTTGGTGATAATATTCGGGACAGAGGGACGAGACCCTTCTGGAATCACGATGGTGCTATGGGTCATATCTATTTGGGCAGTGGCGCGTGGCATAGCCGATTGGGTGATCTCTTGGGTGCTGACAAAAATGGTCTTGTCGGACAAATCACCGGAATTGGCATCCAGTTCTTTAATCATCTCCTCAACGGTGGCGTAACGCTGTTCGGGGTCTTTGGCAAGCGCCCGCAAAATGACGGCCTCGGTGCGAAAATCCAACGACTCGACGGCTTTGCTGGGGCGGGGGGCTGGGCTTGGATATGCTGAATGAGTACATTGGCAAACGAATCACCTTTAAAGGGAACATCGCCTGTCACCATCTCATATAGCACAATCCCCAACGAATAAATATCGGTGCGCGGCGTGATTTCCTGTCCCGATGCTTGTTCAGGGGCCATATAAGCAGGTGTACCGGAGCTTGTGCCTGTCGCCGTCAACCGCACATGTCCAGCCAGTTTTGCCAAACCAAAATCGGTGAGGACAGCCCGATCTCCCACCAGCACAATATTGGCGGGCTTGATGTCGCGGTGAATCACCCCATTTTTATGGGCATAGTCCACGGCCATGCCGATTTGTCGAAAGATGCTCATGGCACGCGCGACAGGCATTCCGTTGGAGTGGTCGGAAATTAAATCTCGTAGGGTACTCCCTTCCAAGATTTCCATCACCATGTAATAAATATTGCCCTGAACCTCAAAATCATAGACCCGCACGATGTTGGGATGCGATAATCGTCCGGCAGCTTGGGCTTCCTGCCGAAATCGAACCGACCCATCTTTGCTATCCACAATTGCGGGGTGCAGCACTTTGATGGCGACATCTTGGCCTATGTCGGGATTATGCGCCCGGTAGACTTCCGCCATGCCGCCGCGCCCTAATAGCCCTTTAATCTCATATTTGCCCAGCTTAAAACCGGGCTTCAAATAACTTAGTGGCGCTTCAGTCATCTCACTCTATATCCCGTCACTTGATCAGCAGTTGCAAGTAACCACTCCCTGCTGAACATCCTCAACTATATAGCGAATTAGCTCTACTATGCAAAGGACATTGTGGACAAATCGGTTTGGCGTTATGCTTAGGTTATAAGCCGTGCAGCAGGCGTCAAGTATCGCCGCGCTGTGTACAGCTATGATAGATTATGTTTATTATCTTTTTATTTCGAGACCCGTCATGTATCCCACCTCCAAAACTCAGATGGGCATCCAGTTGGCGCAACAGGGACGCCGCCAAGAGGCTTTAGCTTACCTTCGTCAGGCTGTCCAAAGTGAGCCGCCGAATGCTGAAGTGTGGCTGTGGTTGGCGCATGTCTCGCCCGACATTAATGAATATCGTAACTGTGTCTATCAGGCCCTGCTATTAGATGCCAATCACCCGGTTGCCCGCCAGATGCAAACGGCCCTCAATCAACCCACTGGACAACCTAACCCGGCCTCTTCCGGCTATTCTGCTTATCCCACCTATCCGACCTCCCAACCCGCCACTATGTCTGTCGCGCAGCCTGCCTATGGGACATATTCGCTTGGGTCATCGCAGCCCCTCTATGCCGATAATGCCCTCATCAATAATTTGGAGCGTAAACGCAATCGAGGACGACGGGTGCGACGATGGATAGCGCTTCTCTTCTTTTTTGGTATGTTAATTGCTTGTGGGGTCGGCCTGCGATTTTTGTTTCTCTCGGATGCCTTTGAAGATTGGTTTTACAACCTTAGCTGGTTTGATAGCAGCCGAACCGTCCATTTCACTGTCAATGCCGCCGATAATGTTACCCAATGGGAAGTCGAAGTGGATGTGCCGGAGACATGGCTGTTGGCCGATGAACGGGTTGAAAGCTGGCGCAGCACCCGTGACCGCCTTAAATCCGATTATCCATTGGCTGATGGCTCGCCAACCATTTGGGAAAGTGTGGAGGCGGATATATCCCAAATTGTGGTTGACCCCACCAATGGCGTAGTACAGCCGCCCGTGACTCTAATCGAAACCGGTGGGGATGCCATTGACCGCGATGGGCAAAATGTCGCCCGCCTGCAATTAACGCAAATCAAAACCTATCCTCCCGGCATCCAAGGAGATGACTGCCAAAAGATGAATGCCATGACGCAGGTTGACCAAGCCACCTTGCAACCTCAAGCAGACAGTCAGGTGAGTTATAAAGTCCAAAATCAGGCGAATGGGCGCTGTATTTACGTCTTGTACTATCGCAACGAAAATGGGCCTTCCCAATTGGCCGAAACCGTCTATGTTTTGAAAGTGCCAGTGGATGATCTCACCTATGCGGAATGGCAGTTAAGTGTCCTTGAGCAAAGCCGGACTGATTATGAAAGTGCCATCAATAAAATCATTGATACGCTCCAAGTAAGGGCTTCTGTCAACCCGATTCCGACGCCTGAAATTGTCAATTAATAACTCTAACCATTTCCCTATCAAACCATAACGGTTTACCCTCTCGGTTTAATCCAACTAAGCGACGTATAATCTGTTTAAAGAGCCTAAATTCTGAGGTTTGGTCTGTTCAAATATATTTATAACCATATTCAGTACCCCAGTAGTGTACGCCGTTCGGACTAGAACCCGTATGCTGAGGGCAAGGTTTGAAACATACCCCGCAAGAGGCAATTATTTTTTTGAAGCACCAGAGGGATGTTAGGTTATGTATACTGCAAATGAACTAATGTTTCCACGACAGGCAATCCCAGAATTAAGGGCGATGCGCGGCCCGGAATGGCGCGGGTTGGTAGATCGGATTTCGGCACTGCCCGAAACGCATGAAGAAACCCTTGCGTTTATGTTGATGATGATTCGTTTGAATGGTTGCCTTGAATGTGAAACGGATAGTTACCGGGCGATGAAGGGATGTGATGCCTGTGCAATTCAAACCCTACGCCGCTATAAGGGGCCAGATAGTGACCTCATGAAACTTTTCCAACAGGCCCTTGCAGAAATACGCGATCAGCTTGACGTAATGCCGCCTGTGCGAATACCAACCGCCAATTTAGTAGCTGTTTTTTGAGGATGATCGAAACAAAATCTGCGTTCTCGTTTGGGATATTTTTCGGATGCAAGTTTCTTATAGGGGACTTGCATCTGTGCTTTATAGGCTAGAGATAAACCCAAACTAGACGATGGTCTAACCGGATTCAATCGCATCAAAAAGGACAAGCATCGTTGTATCGTGAACCAGATTGGGAAGCCTTAAATGACCTAAACTTCCTGCTGCACAATCGGCTGGTGAGTCCCTTGAATGGCGCATTGTCGGCGATTGAAAAAGCTGCCCCGACAACTGAGGCGGATTGGTGGCGTAACCGTGCAACCAGTCAGGTCGCCAATGCCATTAATTTGGTCAACGCTTGGTCGTGGCTTATCCAATATAAAGCACAGGGGCAAGTCCCCGAACGCAGCATCCAATCGTTCCCCATCCAAAATTTGGCGGATTGGTTGACGATGCAACTTCAACTGGTTCCGCCGCTGCTTATCGCCAAAAATTTCCTTATCCGAGCCAATCAACCCGCCCTCCAAGAAGCTCTGTATCTGCTGTACGATGTGGCCGCCAGTCAGGGCACCACTACCAAACTGATCTTGGATACAGGGTCGAATGGCGTGCTGTTCCGCATCCGTTTTACCCGCCTGCATGACACTAAACCGTTTACATCATTAGAGGAAATGGAAACCTCACTGGGTCAACATTGGCGGGGCAAGATTATCACCTTTGAACTGCGCATGGCCCGAGAATTCTTACGGATGAACGCCAGCGAACTGCAACTGCGGGATAATGGGTCAAAGGTCGAATTTGTTTTTGTCATCCACCGCAAATCTAAAGCCGAAAATGGCGAAACGGACAGCAGCCTATTGATTCCATCGCATGACAGTCAAGCCGTCATCAATATCGCTGAAGCCACTTTGCCAATGCCCCATACCTTAGAACAAGGACCCATTACCAGCGAATCCACCACTGCCCATCTTAAAGCCATCTCTACCCCGGAAGAAACATGGGTCTTAAAACCGACCACCATCCGGGCCTCTGCCGAAATCCCGACAGCCGCCTCATCAATACGGGCAATGGTTCCCGATACCCCCTTCCGCCCCGGTGGTTGGTATCGTCCCAAACGCGCCTCAACACCGCCTGTACTACCTTCAGCCACTCCCACGCCAGAGGCTGCCTCGGTCATTGTTAAAGTCGAATTACCACCGCCCGCCGAACCGGGAGATTTTAAGGTGAAATCTCGCCGCCTCGCTTCCAAAACTACCAGCCAATCTCTGCCTCAAGTGACGATTACGACGGAAGCACCCTCGGTTTCGGCCACTGGGCCGCAAGAAATTTTAGCCGAAGCGCCTTCGGAAAAAGCCAAAGATTCGCCTGCACCAACCCAAACGCAGGAAGCCGAACCATCTGTTGATACTCGATTGCAAGCCAGCAGCCCCGATTCTAGCGGGCAAGAAAGCTTAGAGAGGAATTATGCCAATGGATTATAAAAGTCTGCACTGGGAATCAATTGCTTTCTTGCAAGAGCATCTGTACCAGCAGCTTACCGACCCGTTAAGCAAGGCGATGGGTTACTTAGAATTAGCGGTGGGAAAAGAGTTAACCTTTAGCAGTCCCAAATTCATCGGGGACGCAAGCCGCAATCTTGAAATTCTAATGATGCTGGTCAAAAGCTGGTCCATCCTGACGGAGTGGAAATTTAAGGGCAGTGTGGCTGAAGCCGAATTTCAGCCGCTGGCCCAAGAGAAATTCCCGGAATGGCTGCTCAATGAAATTGGTGAACAGGCCGTTCTGCGCTTGGAACATACCCGTACTCTAAAAGTTCAGCGTGACACCTTTTTTGAGGGACTTATTTTGCTGGTCAGCATTGCCAAGACCGTTGGTGAAATCAGCCATGTCATGTCAAACGATGCCGAGGAGCCTCACACTGGGGTTTGGCTGCGGGTTGTATTTAAACCGCCTAAAGCCGAAGGGTTTCAAAGTCGTGCAGCCGTCTTGGAATATTTGAGCACCACAGATTCCTCCACAGAGACCGTCATCCAATATGCGGTTGCGGATGATTTGTTTGCCATCAATAATGCACGCTTTAGCCTCCAGAAAAATACACGCACAGGTCATCAAGCCTTTGCCATGCTGCTGCCCGTTGTAGGTCGGCCTGCGTCTAGCCCGCCCAAATTAGCGGATATAACCCCCATGCTGACCCTATCACAAACGGGGACGCTGGTGATACCCTCATATACTCCCGAAACTTATGCACCTGCGGTATCCACTGTTGAGGTAGTTGAAGCGCCGCCTGTTGTACCCACGCCTGAGCCAGAAGCGCCCCCGGTGCCTGCGGTTGATCCACTAGCGACAATTACCCTCGAACCCCCGGCGGTTTTGATCCCAGTTGCCGAAGATGACGTTACGGCGACCCCGCCTGCCAAACGCCTGACGCTGTTGGAAATTGTCAAACGCACCGAAACCAGCGAGGGGATGGAGGGTGATAAGTCTGAAACTCTGATTATCAACCCGTTTAAAACAACAGGCATCAATATGACACCCCCTGAACCGCTGACGCTGCCACCCCAAAGCGAAAACATTCCAGCGGAAAGTGTACCGCTGAATCTGCCCAATGCCGCTGGCATGGGAGCACTGTCGAAGGCCCTGTTGCAAATGCACGCCGAAGCCAACCTGTCCGCCAGCGACGCGACAGAATCACCCTCCGAAAATCGTGATGATGCCGCTAATACGTCCCTATCGGGAGGTGAACAACCGAACGACACCACCAATTCGGGTTCATCCGCCTCCGCTTAATTCCAGCCTACACGCTTAAAGAAGTCTATCTATTCCGAGAGGCACACCATCTCTCGGAATTTTTTGCCTGCTTGACAAAAACGTTGACTCATGCCACAATAATTTACAGTGTTCACAGGAATATACAATGTAATTTATAGATTACACCGCAATCAAGAAGGGGTTTCAACATGACACTTTCTCGGCGGGAACGACTGCGCGAAAACACCCGCGAAGAAATCAAAACCATTGCCCGCAAGCATATGCAGGAGCAGGGTACAACGGCAATTTCGCTCCGTGCCATTGCCCGTGACATGGGCCTGACCGTGACCGCGCTCTATCGTTACTTTCCCAGTCATGACGAATTGGTAACGGCTTTGATTGTAGATGCTTTTAACGCTTTGGCCGATGCGATGGAACAAGCCGACAGCAGTCAGCCCCGCGAAGAGTATGCCGAACGTTTGATGGCGGTCATGTTGGCCTATCGGGAATGGGCCATACAAAATTCAGCCGACTTTCAGTTGATTTATGGCAATCCCATCCCCGGTTATCATGCCCCGCGTGAAATCACCGTCCCAGCAGCTACACGGGGTTTCCGGGTCGTGGTCGGCATACTGGCGGAGGCGATGGCGAACGGTAAATTGCGGTCAAGCACCGACTATCAGCAGTTGCCACCGCACGTCTCGGCCTACATGATCGAAATGATTGAACGCGATGGCTATAACATTCCCCTTCAACCGATGTATTTTGGGGTATCGGGCTGGGTCAAGATGCACGGCATGATTATGCTGGAACTCTTTCAACACACCCCACCTGTTGTCGGCGACCCTGAAGAATTCTATCGTTTTGAAATCACCAACATCCTAAAAACCGCAGGCCTTGTTCTCAAATAAGGAATCGAACCATGTCTATCGAACTGAATGTTGTGTTTGGCACTGGCCCAGTTGGTCGTGCTGTTACCCAAGAACTGGTCAATCGCGGCAAAGGAGTGCGCGTCGTCAATCGCAGTGGCAAAGCCGATGTACCCGCCGGGGTCGAAATCATAAAAGGGGATGTCACCGACCATGCTTTTGCGCGGGAAGCCTCTAAAGGAGCCAGTGTCGTCTATCAATGCACCAATCCCCCCTATACTCAGTGGGCCGAGTTATTCCCGGCGCTGCAAGCTGGCGTGTTGGAAGGAGCGGCTTCAGCAGAAGCAAAATTGATTGTGATGGACAATCTTTATATGTACGGCCCAACGGCTGGCAAACCCCTGACCGAAAATTTGCCAAACAAGGCCACCAGTCGCAAAGGGATGACCCGTGCCAAGATGGCCCAAGACATTATGGCGGCGCATCGCAGTGGCAAAGTGCGGGCCGCGATTGGTCGAGCCTCCGACTATTTCGGGCCGGGAGCAATGGATTCGGCAGCGGGGGATCGTTTATTTTTGGCGGCACTGGCGGGCAAGGCGGCACAGGTAATTGGCAATCCCGATTTACCGCACACCTATAGCTACGTCCCCGATATGGGCAAGGCGCTGGTGACATTGGGCGAGCGCGAAGAGGCGTTGGGTCAAATCTGGCATCTACCCGCGCCGGAAACCGTGACCACGCGCGAATTTGTGAATAGGATCTATCAGGAAACGGGCCATACGCCGCGTTTGCAAGTTGCCAATAAATTCATCCTGCGAGCGATGGGTTTGTTTGTGCCTGTCATGCGAGAATTTGTCGAGATGTACTATGAATTCAACGAGCCGTTCATTATGAGCCACAACCAATTTGCCAAAGCCTTTGGCGCGGATGTCACCCCACTGCAAGAGGCCATCCGCACCACCGTCGCATGGTTTCGTGACCATGCCGAACATAGCAAAGCGGCCTAATATCAACCCATTCCACTTGTTGTCCCTCCCAAGATTTTGAGGAGGGATTTTTTGTCAATATTCCCCCACGATTCGGCACATTTCGCTATTTTGGACTACACTCATGGATGAATTTCTCATCATCCATTAAAAGCAAACATTGGGTAGGCAAAAAAGAATGCGCCGCGATTTCGTGTGGATGTTTGGGCTGGCTCTGGTGGTCGGCTGTCTATTGATTGTTCTGTTGGATGAACCCGGCTACACCGACGCCTATTATTATTACAATGCAGGTCAACGCTTGGCACAGGGCGAGGGCCTAACCGACCCATATGTATGGATTTATCTCAACCCACCCGACAAAATTCCTGCCCCCAGTCACACCTATTGGATGCCACTGGCTTCGATTCTCAGCGCGGGCAGTATGGCGATTTTTGGCGCGAATTTTAATGCCGCCCAAATCCCCTCCGTTTTGGCGCTGGCGGGGTTGGTCGTGATGGGAGGTTGGCTCGGTTATACGCTGGGGGGTACGCGCCGCTATAGTTGGATGACGGCCTTAATCGTCCTCTTTGGTGGATTTTTCTTCCCCTTTTGGGTTAACACTGATACATTTGCCCTCTATGGCTTGGTTGGGGCCGGGGCACTGATTACAATGGGGCTTGGCTATCAAAAACACAATTGGCGGTGGTTCGCATTCAGTGGGGCACTCAGCGGCCTTGCCCATTTGACCCGCGCCGATGGCCTGCTGCTCTTATTGGTCGCCCTCTTGCTGACCCTGTGGCCTCGCCCCAATTGGAAAGCCGCTACCGGCACAGTTGCCGCTTATCTTGTGGTAATGCTGGCATGGTTTATTCGCAATCTGGATGTTATCAACTCGCCCATCCCCAGCGGCGGAATTAAGACGGCCTTCTTGCGCGGCTATAATGAATTATTCGCCTATCCGGTGGACTGGTCATTCTCCAATTTTGTGGATTGGGGTGCAGCCAATATTTTGGAGTCACGCTGGAACGCCCTGCTTTCTAATTTTGGGACATGGTTGGCCGTCGAAACATGGATTTTGATTGGCCCATTTGCACTGGCGACCCTGTGGAAACACCGCAAAAATCCACTGCTCACCGGATTCTGGATTTATGCGTTGGGCCTGCATCTCGCCATGACCTTTGTCTTTGCTTTTCCGGGTTATCGCGGCGGATTGTTCCATTCCTCATCGGCCCTTTTGCCGTTTTGGGCGATCTTGGGGATTATGGGCCTTGATGACGCCATCAACTGGGCGGCCCAACGGCGCAAATGGCATCCCCCACAGGCTCGGATGGTCTTTGGCACAGCGGCATTGGTTTTGGTCATCATCTTGAGTGGTTTTGCATGGTCAGCCCAAGCGCAAAACCGCGAAGAAGCCCCCGACTATGACGAGATCAAAGCCTATTTACCATCCGATGCCGTTTTGATGGTGAATGACCCACCCGCGTGGTATTTTCATACAGGGTTGATGAGTGTCAATCTACCGGATGCACCGCTTGACCGGCTGCCAGAAATCGCCAGTCGCTATTGTGTGACCCATCTGGTGATTGATAAAAACGTTACCGATGCGTTTGCCCCGTTGATTGATAAAGGCGCCCCGCCACCGCCCTTTTTAGAGCCAATTGCCCATTTAGATAGCAATACAGAAGGAACCGGAGACGATGTCCGTATCTATCGCTTCATTGAAGAAGCCATTCCCTATGCCAGCCGCTGCTACCCGATTGGGAATCCGCCCAGTTGACCTTTTGCTGCTGCTGATCTCGGCCCTCAGCGTCATCGGCTATACCATTTTTGCGGCGGTCTATGATCGGGCAGGATTTCCGCTGGACGATTCTTGGATTCATCAGGTCTATGCCCGCAATCTGGCACGGCACGGCGAATGGGCCTATATCCCCGGTCAACCTTCGGCGGCTTCGAGTGGGCCATTGTACACCGCCGCGCTTGCCATTGGGCAGTTGTTGGGTCTCTCGCCTGTTTTGTGGGCGCATCTATTAGGGACACTCGCGCTGACGGTGGCAGGGTCAGTCAGTGTGCGTCTGGCCGAACAACTCTTTCCAAATCTTAAATGGGTTGGGCCGGGCACAGGATTATTGATTATTCTGTCGTGGCATTTGATTTGGGCCGCTGCGTCGGGCATGGAGACGATGTGGTTTATCACCTTCAGCCTCATTTTGATCTGGCGCTTCTGGCAAGAACCCGGTCTGCCCAAAACCACCCGTCAAGAGGTGTTAAAAAATGGCATGGTGATTGGTTTAATCAGCGGCCTGTGTTATCTCAATCGGCCTGAAGGATTGCTATTATTGGGTCTCGGGGGGCTAATTGTTTGGGCCTGCCGCGTCTATCCCGACTTCAAAACGTTTGTGACATGGGGCATCGGGGTGGCAATTGGGGCAGCGATCATCATGATTCCCTACATTGCTATCAATCTATCGCTGATTGGCGAACCCCTGCCCTCCACTGTTCGTGCCAAAATCGCCTATAACGCAGGCTTCCGCGAGGAATTTATCGGCACGCGCATTTGGAAGATGGGCATTACGATGTTAGCCGGGGCGCAGTTGATGTGGGTACCTGCTGTCATTGTAGGAGTAGCCGCCACCGCCCGCCAAAAAACCGCTTTGAAATGGTTATACCTTCTGCCCATTCTGTGGGGTCTTGCTCATTTCACCGTCTATCTGATTGTCATGCCCGTTTATTTTCATCATGGGCGTTACGTCATACCTGTTTTGCCGACCCTGCTGCTCTATGGCGTGGGGGGCACATGGATCATCGTGGAATGGGGAAAAAATTCCGCCCCCAAGCGTGTCCTAACTCGCACCCTCGCCCTAAGCGCGATTCTAGCTGTCCCCGGTTTTTGGTGGATTGGTGGCAAGGTCTATGGGGAAGATGTCAAACTCATCAACACCGAGATGGTCAAGGCATCTAAGTGGGTCGAGCTTAATGTCCCCGAAGAGGATGTTTTTGCAGTGCATGACATTGGGGCACTCGGCTATTTTGCCCCACGTGAGCATGTGTTCGATATTGCGGGTCTAGTCAGCCCGGAGGTTGTGCCGATCATCACTGACCGCGAAAAAACGATGGAATTGATGTGTAAGGAGGGGGCGAAGTGGATGATGGTTTTGACCACCCAGAACCCTGCGGAAGATGATGACCCGCGCACAGAGTTAGTTTATATTACCGATTCGCCCTATCTCAAAGAAATAGCAGGCGACAACATGAAAGTCTATCGCCTGCATTTTGAAAATGGCTGTGGGGAGGATTAACCCTCACTTGGCGCGGGTGGGGCATCACGGGAAATGCCGGGAACCTGCAAACTCACCAGATAGGATTTACTGCCCTCACGCACCTGCACTATCCCCAGTTCGCGGGTGATATTTGTCCAGACAAATTCGGCCCAAGGGCTTTCAATCCAGCGTGGTGTGCCACTGCTGGCAAGTTCCTCTAGGGAAAAAGGAGCGGTGCGGGGCCAAGGAATGATTTTGGCACTGGAGTCTGCTTCAACCTCATAGGCCTTCATCCACCCCCCGGTAGGGATGACCAGTGCGCGGGATTCGACCAAATCGGCACAGGTCTGACGCAGGGTCGCAAATCCATTGGCGGGCCATGGCGAATAACGTTCGACAGTGCGGTTGGAGTCATACAGATTGAGGGTCAGGCTTTCCAATACAGGGCTATCGGTGCTTGGTGGCACAATATCATTTTGCCAATCGTAGAAGCCTGTACGAATAATCGTCTCAATCAAACTACGGATTTGGTCATCGGTGAGGCGGGCCTCTAATATTTCATTCCGGCCTGACAGTGTATTGACCCACACGAGCCGTCCATCGCCCCATAAGGTACATAAGGGAACATCGTTATCAAAATAGGCTTGGGGTTCATAATTCGCCTGATCGTCCATCCGCAAAATGATCGTGTCTGGGGAACGATCCCATTCAAACAATCCTAAGTTATCCGTATTGGACGAATTTCCATCACTTTTATTCCCATTGTCATCCCCGTTACAGGCTGCCAGCAATAACAGGCTAATGAACAACAGACTGATAAAACGCCGATTCATTGGGTTAGGGAGTAAACCCTTTAACATGCGCTGCGCTCCTTGAACTACCGCGTACAAGCTAGTACGTACAGAGCATTGTAGCGCCGCCGCCGTTACATGCCAAATGCAAACGGGCAGCGGAGTATCATTCCGCCGCCCGTTCGGTGTACAAAATTTGTCAGAATCTAGTGACTATTCTGGCACAATCTCATAGGCTTGGTCGTCCAGAACAAAGATGATGTGATCGCCAACCGCATAAAACTCGGCCACTCGTTCATCGGCATCGAGTAGTTCAAAGTAGGCATCGCTTAGGAACACAATTTGTTCCGGTTCCATCGTGTCAGCGTCGTAGGTGGTATCAATCCACCCCCCCTCGCGCCAGACAAAGGTGCGGTCTCCCACAATTTGGATCGGCTGTTGCGGCGCATAGTAGCCTTCAGTCTGTCCAGCTTCGCCGCCACCGAAATCTCCCGGTGTTCCAGCAGCAGTCATAGTGGGTAAGGGCATTGCAGCAGGCGCATTCGCCATTTCATTGGCATCATCAGCCGCTTGGACTCCCGTTGAACCAGTGAATGTCCCCGCAGATTGACCAGCTTGCGATTGAGCCTCGCGCAGTACATCATCGCGCCCTGTCTGGGTGAAAATGTCGTCCTCGGTGATTAGGAAGGAGGTGTAGGGCGTGATAATCCCATAGCGGATGCTTAGGCGCACAATGCTGTCCACCAATTCAGAATTTTCGCCATTGAGCCGAATTTGATTGAGTAAATCCCCAATCCGCCGGGTCGCCCACAAGCGCGGAATTAGTTCTTCGCCGCCTGCATTGGCCCGGAAATCAAGTTCACTATAGGTAAAGGTCTGGGTTTCATTTTCGACCTTACCACTTAACTTCAAACTGGCATTATCGGCATCGCCACGATAGCGTCCGGCGATAATCAACTGTGACCCCACAAATAAATCTGGCAAGTTATTGATGGCGGGATACACGTCATAGACATTGACCCCCTCAATTTCCAATTCCAAATCAGTCAGCACGGGCGAATTGATCTTGTTATACAGATTGCTGACTTCTTCATCTACCCGTTCGGTTGGGCGCACATAGGCCGACGTCCCGCCATAGTTCTGGCTGAGTTGGTCGAGCAGCACGGTATCTACATCATCACCGACGCCAAAGGTAAAGAAACGCACATTTTCGGGGGCATTGGCTTTCACATTCGCCAAAATATTTGCCCCAACCGTCTCGCCTTCAGTGGGTAGACCATCGGTCAAAAATAGGATGACCGTCTGGCGTTCACGCCCATTCATATCCAATGCCGCCTTCAAAGCGCCATCAATATTCGTGCCGCCAATCGCCTCTAGGCCACTGATCCAATCTTTGGCATCCTCCACCGCGTCTAAGCCTTGCATGTCGTTGGCATAAACATTGACCCCGGTGCTAAACACCACCAGATTAAAGCGGTCTTCGCTGTTGAGGTTATCCAACACATATTTGGTCGCGGCACGGGCTTGATCCCATTTTTCGCCGAACATGGAGCCGGATTGATCGAGCACGACAATCACATCTTTGGGGATAACACGGCTCTCATCCACTTCAACGGGTGGCGAGACCAGCACGACAAAAAAGCCGTCTTCGCCTGCGCTTTCCCGATAGGTCAGCAGGTTGAGGTTGATGTCCTCGCTCGACACCCCATAGTACAAACTAAAGTCGGTGGGTTCCTGTGTATTGGTTGTCTCAAAACCTGCCACAAACGAGGTGTCGCTCTTGCGGTCAATTGCAATCGGGTGGGTTGGCGAATAGACATTGCTGATGGGGTCGTTAGATTCCACACTGACGCGAATACTCAATTCACCAACTGGCAGGGGTGAGACATGACGGGTACGAAGCGGGTAAACATAGTGGACAAGGCCGCTTTCAACTGGCAGCAGTTGGGTGTATTCAATTTGCAGGGTACGCTGACCACCTGCCGGAATAGGGAACACATTCGCTTGGATGGCATCTGTTCCAACATACTCTAACAATGCAGGGTCACGCATTTGGCGTACAATCTGGTCATAAATGGCGCGGGCCTCATCTTTTTCCAAAATTTGGGCTTGGATGGGCACGCCATCAATAATCATCTTCAGGTCGGAAATGGTGACGCCGCGTGGCAGGGGGAAAACGTAAGTCCCTTCGGCCTGCACCGTGCCTTCGTTGACAAAAACTTGATCAATGGTCGTGCGGGCGATTTGATCGGTAATCTCAACCGAAACCCGATGTGATTTAATGAATACGGGGGAGGTAGATTGTTGGGCGGTTCCAGTGGTGGGTGTGGTGTCTTGTTGGGCCATCACCGGAAGTACACTCGCAATTACCATGACCAACCCCAAGGTCAGGGCTATAATCAGGGATGCTTTGGCTCTCATGGGTAGCAATATTCTCCTTAAAAGACTAATGGTCTTTTGTGGGCAGGACGTTAACCAAAGCAAAAAAGTTCCCATTTATTTTTGAAACGAGTTATTTCGTATGGAAAAAGTACGAACTGATATTCACTATTTGGCAGAGACCATCGGTGTCCGTCCGCCTCTATCGCAAGAAGAATATGAAGCGGGGCAGTATGTCCTCTCCCGTTTGCGTGACATGGGCTTGACTGACCTGCAAGAACAGCCTTTTTACAGCATCCGGCGGGTGGGTGAACGGCTCGGTTTTATCACGCTTGTCGCTAACTTCGGGATGTTGATTGGCACATTGGGCAGCGGCAAATCACGTCTTCTACGCTTGTTGGGCGTGACGCTGACACTGTTGGCCCATCACAACTTCCGCCGTGCTTTGACGGGTCGTGCAGCGCTTGGGGAGTGGTTTTGGCCGCAGCGCCGTTCCCAAAACATCATCGCCCGTCTGCCTGCCCAAGCGAGCGAACCCAAAACACGGGTGGTGCTGTTGGCCCATCTGGATACCGACGTTGTCCGTTTTTCAGCCCAACCCCGAATGCGTCCCTACAGCCCCTATCTATTCAGCAGTTTGCCCGTGTTGGCGTTTGCGGGGGCATTATTCACCGCGCTAAATGCCCCGGTCTGGATGCGGCGTTTAATCGGGGCATTGATGATCGGGCAGGCAGGGCTGGTCATTGCCGATGAGATTGGCCCGGACAGCCCCGGTGCGAATGATAATGCCTCAGGGGTAGCCCTCTTGCTGACCCTTGCTGAAGCATTGACCCGTCACCCACTGAAAAACACTGAGGTGGTCTTGGCTTTTACGGGCTGCGAAACGGCTGGCTGTAATGGGGCGGCTGAATTGGCTGCCAAATATGGTAAAGAATGGCAGTCAGCGTGGTGGTTGGCAATTGACAGCATTGGCGCGGGCGAATTGTGTTGGGTTACAGAGCACGGTTGGGGCGCGGATTTTGGCTCACGCTATCATTCCAATCCCGACTTGATGTGCATTTTAGAGCAGGTTGCCGCTGCTAATCCAGCCCTCGGCATTATGGGTCGCCCATTGATGACCGTCAATGCGGTGGGGCCGCTGGTTGGTGCTGGTTGCAAGGCCGCCGCAATTATGGGGTATGAACGTGCCTCAAATACCCCTGTTGAATGGCGACAAACCGAGGATACGGCCGATATTTTGAATACGGATACTCAACAACGGGCCTATGAATTTATACAGGCCATCTTAACCAAAATAGATGAGGACACAGCCAAAAAATGATCGAAGTCCAAAATCTGGTGAAAAAATATGGGGATTTCACAGCCCTGCATGGCATCTCTTTTAAGGCCAGAGAAGGCGAAATTCTCGGCTTTTTGGGGCCAAATGGCGCGGGCAAAACCACTACCATGCGGATTTTAACGGGGTTCATGCCGCCAACCTCCGGTGTCGCCAAAGTCGCGGGCCACGATATTTTTGACGAATCGCTGGCGGCCCGTGAAAAAATCGGCTATCTGCCGGAAACCGTGCCACTGTATCCCGACATGACGGTGCAGGGCTATCTTGAATTTATGGCGGAACTGCGGCATGTGCCAGAGCGCAAAAAACGCACCCAAGAAGTGCTGGCCTTAGTCGGCATGGAACATCGTGCCAAAAGCCTGATTCGCAGCATTTCGAAAGGGATGCGCCAGCGGGTCGGCCTCGCTCAATCGCTCATTCATAATCCACCCGTGTTGATTTTGGACGAACCGACCATCGGTCTCGACCCCGCCCAAGTAGCCGATTTACGGAGTTTTATCCGCGACCTCCGCACTCAGCACACGGTCATGTTCAGCACCCATATCCTATCCGAAGCGGAGCAAATTTGTGATCGGGTGGTGATTATCAATCGCGGTCAAATTGTGGCACAGGGCGCTCCCCGTGAACTCCGCTCCAAATTGAATCTAGGCAGTCGGATTTATGTCGAAGCACGCGGACGGGCTGACCAAAAATCTCTAGCCAATACCCTGTCTAAAATACAGGGTGTCAAATTTGCCGAACCCTATCAAAACGGTGTAGTGGTCAATGTCAAAGACAACAAAGACGTTCGTCCAGCATTGGCAGCGGTAGTCTTGGAGAACGGCCTTGAACTGCTGGAACTGCGCCCTGTCGCCATTACCCTTGAAGAAATTTTCCTCGAAGTCACAACCGCGCTAGGAGCAGAGGAAGATGCGTAATATTTGGACTGTTTTTAAGCGGGAACTCCGCCAATATTTTGTTTCACCCATCGCCTATCTGGTGATGTTTGCCGTGCTGATGCTGATTGGTCTCAATTTCAACACCGACCTACAAGATCGCGCCAATTTTGAACCCGCCGATGGCACAGTGGTACTCAGCACCTTCGCCTTTTTGATGGTGTTTTTTGCACCGCTGCTGACTATGCGTCTCTTTGCTGAAGAAACCCGTGAAGGCACACTTGAATTGATGCTCACCATGCCCATCCGCGATCACGAGTTGGTGATTGGTAAATTTTTGGGGGCGTGGGCTTTCTATAGCATCATGTTGGTAGTTACGTTGTTCTATCAGGGGATATTGCTATCCCTAACCAATTTCGACCCCAGTCCCGCCCCGCTGCAATCTGAACTCGATCTTGGCCCAATTATTGGCGGCTATATCGGCATCTGGCTGTTCAGTGGGGCAACCATCGCCATTGGCATGTTTTTCTCGGCCATGACCGAAAATCAGATCATTGCCGGATTTCTCAGCATGGCGGTGCTATTTATTCTGTGGGTCGGAGATTTGGCCGGATTACTGCCAGCCTCCATCGTCAGTACCCGCGTCGCTGAGGCCCTGCGTGTCATCAGCCTCCAATCCCACTATTCGACCTCATTTCTTGAAGGGGTCATCCGGCCCGAAGATGTCTATTTTTATGCAGGGGTGATGTTTATTATGCTGTTTGTGACCACCCGTCTGGTTGAATCGCGGAGGTGGCGGTAATGAATTTCCGACAAGTTATCCAATCTCTCGATTTACCCAAATTGTCACGCTGGGGGGCGATGGTTGGGGCGATTTCGCTGCTGGTTGCCCTTATCATCTTCCTCGTCGAAGAAAAACTGACCAATGAGGCGTTTGCGGCCTTGATTATCGGCGTGGTCGGCTTAGGGGCATGGTTCTTAATCGCCCCGGATGAACTACGTGGCTGGCTGAGTGGCCGTCAGATTTATTATGGCACGGGGACTGTTGTCGTTACGGTGATTTTTGTCGGCCTCGTCTCGTCTGGCTATGCGGTCATTCAGCACCAGCAGATTACGGGTGACTTGACCACTTACCAAAAATTTACCCTCGATCAAGTCTCACTGGATGCCGTCAATCGTCTTACAGAGCGCATCAATCAAGCCGAACAAGCTGCTCTAGCCGCTGAGGGGCGCAATCTGGAAATCACTGCCAAAATTGTTGCTTTCTATCCACGTAGTCAACTTCGGGAGCGCGAAGCCGCCGACATCATCTTGCGCCAATTTGTCAATGAGGGCAAGGGCAATATTGAAGTCGAATATATTGATCCTGATGAAAACCCCCTATTGGCGACTCGCTACGGCTACGGGCTTTCCAGTTCGGATGGCTCGCTTATCGGGCCATTGTTCTTGGCAATCGTAGACCAAGACAACAACTTTTATGGCTTTCAACCGCAGCCTATTGGTGAACCAAACGAGCGTGATATTGCCACGACCATGCTGCAATTTTTGGTCGCTGACCAATTTACGATCTATTTTGTGACCGGGCATATTGAGAACCAAGTGACTTCCGAGGCCGGACTTGGACTGTCCTATGCTGGTAATGCCCTTAATGGACTTGGCATCACCTTCCAAGAATTAGATTTGGCGCAGGTAGAAGCTATTCCCGATGATGCCAGTGCGATTGTGATTTCCAGCCCTCAGACCGACTATTCGGAAAGCGACATCGCCAAAATTGACGCCTATATTCAGCGCGGCGGGAGTATGTTAATTACTGCCGACCCACCCTATGTGGATTCGACGCTGGCATCGGGTAACAACCTATCTTTTCTGAAGGATGGTTTGTTTAACCAATATCTATGGAATGAATTGGGGGTGCGTTTCCGCGAGGATTTGATTTCAGACACTTTTCAGTCGGCCACAGGTAGTGAATTTAACCTCTTGATACAGCTATTTAGTGGTCATGCCGCCGTCGCTAATTTCCCCAATACGTCCCCTGTTCTTAGCCTTGTTCGCTCCATCGAGACGCTAGAAGAAGTTACAGGGGGTGTACCGGAATCCGACACCAATCAAGCCAATTATGTTCGTAGCCCTTTGCTTTTTTCCAGCGATCAATCATTTGCTGAACAGGGTCTGCCGGATGCGGATGGCAATTACAGCCTATCTCGTCTGAATTTGGATAATCCTGCCGACTATACCGATGGGGTAGATATTCGCGGCCCACTGCCAGTAGCTGTCGCTATCCAAGTGCCACTCGAAGATCAAGCCGTCGTTACACCGCGCATCATTTTGGTAGGGGATTCAGATTGGATGACCAACACCCTGATTCCACAAGCCGCCAATAGTTATTTATGGCAGAGTTTCATTGATTGGCTGATTGGTTATGCCGAAGTTGCCGCGCCACCCGCCGCCACCCGGCCCGACCTGCTGCCTGTTACCGTTAGTGACCAAGAACGCAGTCGGATTCAACTAATTACACTCGTTTTGCTCCCCGGCCTTGTGCTTGCTGCCGGAGTGATGGTTTGGGGGACACGCCGTCGGAATTAGCCGCAACTGATGATTGTCCCTAAAATTTAGGCAAAAATTTATACGCCGATCCAATAGTTAAGGTGTAGTATATATAGACGGCACGCGCTACACCTTTTGGTTTTTAAAGGCCGTACTAGTGGACATTGAATTTTTCAATGTTTTTGTACATATGAACCAAAAACGTGTAAGAAAATCAAATTTGCCGTATACTGTGATGTTGCTACTGTTTGCGGGTGTCATGGTTGGTCTGTTAATTGCTAACGGCCCACCCTTTCAACCCAGCACCGACAGGGCAACCCCAGCCGCGAGTATCAGACCCATTTTTGGCGCAGAGGAATCCCTCGACGATATTATCGGTATTCGTCTCGTTAATCGCCTGTCAGATGAGTCTATTTTGTTGGTACGTAGTCCAGATAACTCGTGGGTACGCGGAGATGTGGCAAACACCGCTCCCGACCCTACGGCGGCTGAATTGGCGACTGAGGTAATTTACAACCTGTGGCTGACTGAACTCGTAAAGTTTGATGAGACCACTGACTTCAGCCAGTATGGTCTCAATCCGCAGCCCCAATTTGTGGTAAGTTTTGGGGTGATTGCGTACAATCAAAGTAACGGTAATGAGGTAAAGGATACCACCTTGCAAATTGGCTCACTGAATCCCACACAAACCGCCTATTACGCGGTTTTTGTTGACGGCATCACCAATGATCGCCTTGGGGAATGGGTCTATCTGATTGACACAGGCAGTATCAACACCCTCATGTATTTGTTGGCGACAGATTTTGCGCCATTAGACGCCACACCACCGGCGGATGAAAGTCAGATGCCGCCGACATCGTAGCACCAATCTGGGGACAGCCAGTTAGCAGAACATGGCCCTACCCTGTGCGGTAGGGCTTTCTTGTCGTAGGGACTTGCATAAACAAACGTAAAGCGGGAAACTTTGAAGGTAATAACGCATGACGATGACACTGACCATGCCCACCACAATTGAGGTAAACAAACAGTTGACCATGCAGGAGCAACTGACCATTTTAGCCCAGAAAAAAGGCTACATCACCTATGATGATATGCTCAGAACCCTGCCGCCTGAAGATAAAGAGAATGTGCCGCTGATCGAAAAGCTCTTCGATGAGCTAACCGAGGCGGGCATTGCCGTTTTGGAAGCACCACCGGAAGAAGACGAAGAACCCGATCTGGATTCGCTAGAAGAATTTGTCCTCGATGAAGAAGATGCTCTCAGCGAGATCGAACTGCTGACACCTGATCTGTCGAAGGATGCGGGTTATCAACAGGCCATTGAAACCGATGATGTCGTAGGGCTTTATCTCAAAGAAGCTGGTCATATTCCGTTGCTCACGGCGGAAGAAGAAGTTTCGCTTGCCAAACGTATGGAAGCGGCTGAGTTTGCCCAAGCCCAAATGGACGAACTGGGCGATATGATGGATTACGACATGCGTGAACGTCTGCAAGCCATTATTGAAGATGGCGGTTTGGCACGCGAACATCTTATCCGGGCCAATTCGCGTCTGGTCATCAGCGTCGCCAAAAAGTTTGTCGGGCGGGGTGTCCCCTTCCTTGATCTGATTCAAGAAGGCAACATCGGCCTGATTCGTGCCGTCCGCAAATTTGAATATCAGCGTAAGCACAAATTTAGCACTTATGCGACATGGTGGATTCGCCAAGCCGTCAGCCGTGCGGTTGCCGATCAAGGCCGTACCATTCGTGTCCCGGTGCATATGGGCGACCAACTGAATAAAATGCGCCGCACCAGTCTGGAACTACAGCAATCGCTGGGGCGTGACCCCAATCCGGACGAAATTGCTGACCGGATGGAAACGACCTCCGACAAAATCCATACCCTGATGGAGATTTCGCGCCGTCCCATGAGCCTTGACACGCCCATTGATGACGAGGGCGACACCAACCTAGGGGATTTTATCGAGGACACCAGCAGCCCTGCTCCCGATGAACTGACCATGCAGAACTTGCTGCGTGAACAGTTGGAATTGGTGTTGACACGCCTGCCCGAACGTGAAGCCCATATCCTGCGCCTGCGTTATGGCTTGCTGGATGGCGAAACCCACACGCTCGAAGAAGTGGGACGGCAAATCGGCGTTACCCGTGAGCGCGTGCGTCAATTGGAGGCCCAAGCCCTTAATCGTCTGCGTCGTTCATCGGCTCACACCCTGTTGGTAGATTATTTGCGCTAATAGGGGATAGACGATGGGCCAACGCTCTCAACTACGCCAAACACCCTTTCTCTGGCCCGTCCTCATTGTGGTGATTGGCGTACTGCTGCTGCTCGATAACTATTTACTGCTGTCGCTGGATGTGCTGAATTTTTGGCCCGTCCTGCTGATTTTTCTGGGTCTACAACTGCTGTGGCGCGGCGATTTTGCACTCAGTTGGCAGGCCCAGACCTTTGGTATCACACGCGGCAGTGTGCAAAGCGGCCTGATCGAAATCAGCAGTGGTGAGATAGATGTTAAGCTCAAAGCCCTGACCAGACCGGGCCGTTTAGCCGCCGGACAATATACTGCCCGTTCTCGCCCCAACTTAAATGTGCGGAATAATCGGGCCTCACTCACCTTGCGGCGTGGCAATACATGGCTGTTTTCACTAGCGGATTGGGATGTCAATCTTGCCCCCGACCTGCCTTGGGCATTGCTGGCAAGTTCCCACCTCGGTCAGTTGGAGATGGATTTGCGCGGTCTTGATCTCAGCCGGGTATATATGGCTTCGGGTTTTGGCGATTTACGTATCGTCGCACCGGATCGTCCATCTGGCCCCATTTTGGCGCGTTCGACCTTTGGGGATGTACGCCTTGCCGTCCCAGAGCATGTGCCCGCCATTATTCATGTGCAAAGTGGGCCGTTTTGCCGCATTATACGCCATTCCCGCCAGTTTCGTCAGCGCCCTGACCAAACCATTGTCACCGCTGCCTATGAGCCAGATCACCCCGCCATAGAAATTACCCTAACCAGTACCTTTGGCAATATCCACCTCATGAGCACCCCGGCCCGCATGTTGGGACAGGCTGAGGAAGAAGCTTCAGCCCTCGATTCTGACGAATAATCACCCTTGCCCTTTTTTCTTGGAGAGGGTGTTGTCAAAATTCCCCCACTAATGCTCAACGGTTCAATCTCACCAATCGTTGAAAGCCAATTCTGCGCTACAATACGGCGCACATAGGACAAAACGCTTATAAAATCATGACCACTCCCGAACAATCAACCACCAGCAATGGGCAGACCCTAGCGACGAGTATCAATCCCGAAACCTTTAGGGCCATCGGGCGGAATCGTTCGTTTCTTGCCCTGTTGATTGGGCAATGGGCTTCCTTTTTTGGCGACCAATTTACCATCATTGCAGCCCTACCTGTGATTCATCACCTCAGCGGGGGTAATGCGCTTGCGACTGCCGCGATGCCAATTTGCTTGGCCCTGCCGCGCATCTTTTTTGGTTTGGTCGGGGGTGTTCTGGTAGATCGTTTTGACCGCAAAACGCTGATGTTAACCAGTGAGGCCATTCGCGGCTCTTTAATGATGATGCTCGTATTTGCCAGCCGCGATGCTGCCTATCTGTGGATGTTTTATTTCGTCGCACTGGGGCAGGGGACAGTTGCCACGCTTTTTTACCCGGCCCGCTCTGCCATATTGCCCATTATTCTCACTCGGCAAGAACTTGCCGTTGCCAACGCTCTCCTCAATATGGGGGTGGTGATGGCGCTGTTATTTGGCAGTCTGATGGCGGGGGTGACAGTCGAACTCATTGGCCCCCAGTGGGCTTTTGCGATTGATGCCAGCAGCTATTATATTTCTGGCCTCACCATTTTGTTGATAACCCTCCCCAAGCGCACTATCGCACCTAGTGCATCTGCCCAACAGGTCTGGCATGAACTCAAAGAAGGCCTCATCTATGTGTGGCAGACCCGTTCCGTGCGGTATATTATGGCGCTGTCTGTGGCAGTTGCATTGGGATTGGGCGGTACGCTCATTCTGACCCTCGACTATCTGCAAAATGAACTCGAAGTCGGTACTAGTCAATTTGGCCTAGTGATTGCGGTACTAGGAATTGGCATTATATTAGGAGGAGCAATCCTAAAAAAACTGTCCGGGGCGTTGCCGACCAATCGCCTTGTCGCGCTGGCGATCACCGTCAATGGGTTGGCCCTCACCTTTTTTGTGATTCAACCGCCGCTGGGTATTGTTTTGGGATTGGCTGCCATCATTGGGTTTAGTTTTGTGGTCTCGCGGGCCGTTTTGGGCACCTTAACACAGGCCATCCCGCCGGATTCTTTGCAGGGACGGGTACAAGGCGCATTTGACCTTGTATTCCAAGCGCCATTTGTACTTTCGATTGGGCTTGCAGGGGCGATGCTGGGTGTCCTCCCTGTACAAACCGTATTTTTTTGTTATGGTATGATGTTGATATTCACCGCCTATCTTGCACTCCGCTTGTTGCAAGGCATTGATGAAGTAGTCTATGCAGATCGCACGACGGTTGAACTTTGATCTGCGGAAAAGATTGAGACGATGAGGAAGGCAGAAAACCCTATGCCCAGATTATTGATTGTGGATGACGAAGTCGCCACTGTAGACATGCTCTCCACCTATCTCAAATTGCTCGGTCACGAACCGCTTGGGGCGTACAACGGCACTGATGGCTTAGTCTTGGTCGAAGTCGAAAAACCCGATCTGCTGATCCTTGACCTCATGATGCCCGATATTGACGGTTTTGAAGTTTGCAAACGAGTCCGCGCACATGCCGAATTTGCCAAATTGCCTGTTGTGATAATCTCCGCCCGCACCGACAAGGACGCCATCGAGAAGGCTTTAGGACTTGGGGCCAATGCCTACCTAACCAAGCCAATCGAACTGGGTAAGCTATCACGTGAGATCAAACAACTGCTGCAAAAGAAAACCGATGAGCCGATGGTTTGATAAATTTCGTTTCCTTGAATTTTTCATTAAATTGAATACGAAGTATTCCTAAGATTACGGCACCCCATGTTATAATAAAACATGCATTGTAGGGATATACTGCCAATTTATGGGATTTATTTATTTGCTGTCGCTTGGCAGAACTCTTAAAGGGGTGGTTTTATGGCAGTAACAATTCTTATTGTAGATGATTTGTCGGACATGCGGACACTGATGAGTTTGACTCTCAAGCGCAGCGGATGGAATATTTTGGAAGCGCGGGATGGACAAGAAGCCGTTGATATTGCCCGACAACACCAACCAGCCTTAGTGGTCATGGATTATGATATGCCCACCAAGAATGGAGCAGAAGCCTGTCGAGAAATTACCACTGACCCTACAACCTCTCATATCCCCGTGATTGTCTATACCGGGCACGCCTCGATCCATATCAAAGAGGAATCCTATAAGGCGGGTGCGAAGCAGTTTTTGGTCAAACCGATCACACCCACCCAACTGCGCCAAGAAATCCAAAATCTGTTGACTGTCTCCAATTTAGATCATTAAGGCACCAGCCGCACCGTAAGGCGCTCACTTTCGGCCTGATTGCCTGCTGCGTCCTTCGCCACTACCCAAAACGTTGCTTCGCCTGTCGTGGTGATTTCCCAGCGATAGAGATAGGGGGCATCGGTGATGGTAGTAATCAATTCTCCATTTACATAAAATTCCACCGTCTCCACCTGATTCGCGTCAGACGGTTCGGCTTGCAACTCCACAAAAACATCGCGTTGAGCGCTATATTCCTTACCCGCCTCCAAAGACACCAATCGGGCAACTGGCGGCGTGTTATCTACAATCACTTCGCGGTTTGCCACTTCAATACTGGTGTCCTTGCGAACAAGTGTCAAGCGCAACGTATATAAGCCATCCGGTACACTGCGGGAATCCCATGTGCCCAGAACAATACCCGTCCCGCCCTCGGGTTGGCTGTCCCCAATTTGCTGCCAAGACTGCGGCGGCGACCCACTGCCAAAATCCAATTGGTAGTAGGTCATGGCTTGGTCACTTGTCTCCCGTTGGGCAGGCAATAGACCATCGTCCGCATTCCCGCGCACTTCGACTGTACCGCTGACATAATCAAATTGGGCAGGTTCGGTAATCACCACTGGCCCGATGACTACCGAGGTCGAAGTGTCATAAACAGTGGGGGGCAGTTCAATATTGGGATTGCTTTCTGCCCATGCCTTGAGTTCTCGCGGGAAATTAAAATAGACTTTTTCCGCTACACATTCCTGCGGGGAATAAACAGTGGCAAGTGTATTGTTGCAAAAATTCACTTCGACAGTGGTGTAGTAGGTATCCACTTGATAGGGGCTGTAATCAATACCCGATGCCGGATTAGAATAGAAAATCTCGCTATAGGCTGGACAATTTTGATTCGGCAGCATCCCCGACCAGCGGCACACCATTTTTTCAATAACCGTCTCCGGCTTGATCCATATTTCGGTGGGTAGCTGCTCACCACGCGCATGGACATATTCCATAATGGCGTGCCAAATGGGGGCGGCCCCCAGATGCCCGGTCACATCTCCCATGCTGCCATTATCGTTATTCCCGACCCAAATTCCGGTGGTATATTGCGGGGTATAACCAATTGTCCAGCTATCCCGGAAATTGTCACTCGTTCCGGTTTTAACCGCAGCAGGCCGATTCAATTCCATCGCATTGCCGCGACCAAACGCAGGCCAGCGAGCCTCATTATCCGCCAAAATATCCGTCATCATGTAGGCCATGCCCGGTTCCAAAATGGCCCGACGGTCAAATGTCCCTTCTTCCTCACTGTACTGCCACAAAATGTTGCCGTCGCGGTCTTCAATCCGCAAAATCGAAACGGGATTCAACTGGCGATACCCAATGCGGGCATCTTCGGGTGGCACAGGCGACCCCACCATCGTGCCCAAATTATCGAGAACACTATAGGCATAGGTCATATCCAACAGGCTCGCTTCGGCGGTTCCCAATGCTAGGGAGAGGCCGTAACTGCTTAACCCATCCGTCATCGAATTGATGCCCATGCTGTGGGCAGTGGTCAATACGCGGCTCATGCCCACCCAATTCATAATTTCCACTGCCGGGATGTTATACGAATTGGCGAGTGCCTCCCGCACACTGACTGGCCCATGATATTGCAGGTCAATATTTTCCGGGATATAGGGGTCTAATCCACCTGAATCAAACTCGGTGCGAACATCATAGAGCATAGTGGCGGGGGTCACGACGGTATTGTTATCAATCGGGTTAAAAAACGCTGTCAAATAGACAAAGGGTTTAAAGGTTGAGGCAGGTTGACGCTGGGCGAGGGTCGCATTGTAATTCCCGTCAATGCCCTCATTCCAATAATCCAAGCTGCCCAACATCGCCACAATTTCGCCCGTCTTGGCGTTGAGAATCACGCCCGCCGCGTTGGTCACGGCACGGGGTTTTAAGGCATCTTCTGGTGATAACGGCGGCAGATATTGGGCGCTGATACACTCGCCACCCACATTCGTGTTATGCACAAAATTGGGATCACCCCCTGCCAGCCGACTGACATGGGTACGGGCCGCGCATTCCAACTGGCGCTGCAAATCTAAATCCAACGTGGTATAGATACGCAGGCCATCGCGGGAGACCATGCGTGAGCCATCCAAACCCATATTATTCAAGATAGATTCGGCTTCACGGCGGGCATAGAGGGCAAAATGCGGCGCGGCGACATTAAAACGTTGGGCAAATGATTTGATGACGACGGGTTGGGCCAGTGCTTCATCCGCTTGGGGACGGGTGATATATCCCTCAAAAACCATTGTATCCAATACGACCTTTTGGCGTTCGCGGGCGGCTTCGGGGCTGTCAATTGGATTCAGAAGTGGGAATTGGGGAATTGCCGCCAAGAGAGCCGCCTCTGCCAGCGTAAGATTACGGGCAGGTTTATCAAAATAGACCCGTGACGCCGCCTCGACCCCATACGCCAAATTACCATAAAAATTGGTATTAATATACCACTCTAAAATTTGATCTTTGCTGTATAGGCGCGAAATTTCCGACGCCAAGATAATTTCTTTGAGCTTGCGGTCAAACGAGACATCATCGCGCTCATCTGGCGGGATCAGCACATTTTTGACCAACTGCTGCGTGATAGTGCTGCCCCCCTGCAATTGGTCGCTGGTCGCATTGGACCATACCGCCCGAAGCATCCCTTGTAAATCGAAGCCGGGGTTTTCATAAAAACTAGCATCTTCGATGGCGACTGTCGCCTTTAAAAAATAATCGGGCACTTCATCAATCGTGATATACTGCCGATCTCCACCCAGCGGGTCAATCACTTCATAAATCGAAAAGTTACCGGTGCGATCATATAAAATCGTGGTGTGAAAAGTATCGGCTTGGGCATCCACAATCGAATCGGCAGGGGGTAGTTGTCGCGCATAGACCGCATAGACCCCAACCCCTGTGCCAGCCGTGCCAACCGCCAACACGATGACCAAAATCAATAGGACAATGCTGGTCAACCCAATATAGCGGCCTAGTTTAGCAGCGCTTCCTGACCGCTGCTGGCGACGTTTGCGGCGTTGACGAATAATCTGGGCAGTTCGACGACTCATCGCAAAATTTCCCTGCTATCCCAATACTTGATTGCACATGGCGATGATACACGGGCCAGAGTCCATTCGCAAACCACCTCACATTTTTGGGCAGGCCCATCATGCTAAAACCCCCCAATTTGAGGGCGGTTGGCGTGCATGTAAATAGGGGTATACTAATAAATGAACTAAAAATTAACCTCCAAACAGGGAGAGATATTTTATGGAAATTCTGGCGGTCTGTTTAGGGTCTGCCATTGTCGCGGGCCTGTTGTATCTCATTTCGGGTTTTCGCATCGTCAATGAATACGAACGTGGTGTCGTTTTTCGTTTGGGGCGTATCACCAAAGGCGCACGTGGACCGGGTTGGTTTTTCATTCTTCCCGGTTTGGAAAGGATGTTAGTGGTGGATTTACGTGTGATTACGCTAGATGTTCCATCACAGGAATGTATCAGCCGTGATAATGTGACCCTGCGTGTGAACGCCGTCGTTTATTACCGTGTTCTAGACCCCATCAAGGCTGTCATCACGATCAAGAATTTTAATGTAGCAACCCTGCAAATCGCTCAAACAACGTTGCGGAGCATCATCGGTCAGCATGAACTTGACCAATTGCTTTCGCAGCGTGAAAGAATCAATGAAGAATTACAAAAGGTTATTGATGAGCAAACCGAACCGTGGGGAATCAAGGTGAGTGTTGTAGAAATCAAGGATGTGGAACTACCCCAATCCATGCAGCGTGTCATGGCTCGACAAGCCGAAGCTGACCGCGAACGTCGCGCCAAAATTATCCATGCAGAGGGTGAATTCCAAGCGGCTATTCAACTACGACAGGCGGCCCAAGAAATGTCAAATGAGCCGATTTCTCTACAACTACGCTATCTGCAAACACTGACGGAAATTGCAGTTGAGAAAAATTCGACGATTCTTTTCCCAATTCCGATTGACATCTTGGAGGCATTTATCGGTCGGGGTATCAGCAAAGACCAACCCGCACCGCCGGAGGAGCCAATCCAACCATAGCCAGATGCTTTGATCATTGGTAGAGGCCCAATAAACGCCTATAATCACAAAGGGCGGCACATCAACCGCCCTTGTAATTCTAGCAATTTTGCTTATTCCAGTGGAATGTCATCATCGGCTTCGGGGTCAATAACCGAGCCATCTTCACTATCTTCGTCATCATATAAAGAAGAACCACTGGGTGCGGTCTCCATCGACAATTGATTGAGGGCGGCTTCGGCAGCAGCTAGGGCTGGTGAGAAACCTTCCTCATCCCTATCCGCTTTGTCCCCAATATTGCTTTGCAGGCTCTCTAGTTTGATGACCGGCATTCTGACCACTGTATCGTCTTTTTCGCTGGCGCTCCCCACCATAGCCGATTTTGCTAACAAACTCGACGGGGATTCTGTTGCATCCAGAATCGCTTCGACGGTGGACATCGCTGGGACGGTTTCTTCCACACCCTCTTCTAGTTTGCCTTCGGGCAGTGGAGTGGTTTTGCCTTGCTCTTGTTTGATGCGATGCTCCGTGACCGCTTTTAAGGCACGCGGGTTATTAAAACGGCCCAATGAATCTGCCGCCGTACTTCGCACCCACGCATGTTCATCTTCTAGGCATTTAATCAATGGCCCGGTAGCCCACGTCGCGTTTAGCTGTCCCAATACTGCCGCCGCGTTATGCCGTACCCGCCAATTGTTCTTGCGCAACGCCGCCAAAAGGGTCACGACGGCGGGAGCACTTTTGAGTTCCAACAGCGCTTCGGCTGCGGCAAGGCGCACCTCATCGGCCACAACGGGGTTACGAAATAGTGTAACCAATGGTTCGGTTGCACGCTGGTCATTGATTTGCCCCAACGCACGAGCAGCACGGATGACATCTTCAATGCGGGGACTTGCCAGCATTTCGATCAGGCCGGGTACGTTTTGATTTTCGATCAGGCTTTCGACGAGGGTATCTTGATCCAAATACTCAATGGCTGCCGCCAAATGATCTCGTACATCGGAATTACGTTCGCGTTCCAGTGCCCGCGCCAGCGCAAACACCGCTTCAGGATTACCCAAAACGCGCAGGGCCGCCGCCGAACGTTTGCGAATGTCCGGGTCAAGATGCTGCAATGCTGCAATAAGACCTTTGATGTCTTTTTCCGCTTGGAGTTTCCAAATATTGGGACGCCGATTCACGGATGCCGCCTTTTATAGTGGGCCACCTAGAGGCTTTGTTTTTGGCGATTATACACAGATGGCAGGGTTGTTGTCTAGCAACCCACCCCTCGAATGTGTTATCCTGTATGTTGCCAGCCCACTTCCAGTAAAATTAACCAAGGGTAAGTCAGGGAGAGGGACGATGATGATTCATAGTGGAACGAGCTTAATAGCGATTTTTAAATCACGCCAAGACGTGATGCACGCGGTTGATCAACTCACCGAAACCGACTTGGTAGCCATCAGCCGTACCGCAGTCGTGGCCCGTGACAAAAATGGTTCAACCATTGTCGTTGGCAGTCATCTCACCCCCGAAGAAGCTGGTTTGATCGGGGGTATCGCTGGGGCACTCATTTTGGCCTTTTGGACCAACCAAGTGGGCTTTTTTGATTCCGCCCATCTTTTCACGTTTGTCATTTTATTGGCAACCACGATTTTGGGGGCTTTGATGGGTCGGCTTATTGCCCGCTCCATTGCCAGCGCCATGACCTTTGGCTCACGTCATCCCGAAGTTGAAACCGCCGCCGAGCATCTGAAACTGGGTGAAGTTGCCCTGATTGTCGAGGTCGAGTCGCCCGAAGCCCTCACACAACTCCGCCGCGAACTTGAACATTTTGATGCTGAGGTCTTGGAACATTAGTCCTTATATGAGCAAAATTTGAATAATACGGATCGGCCCGTTAATAGTTGTTAGCGGGCCTATTTGCTTCTAAGCTCATTTCCCTGTAAAACAATACGCAGCGGTGGGAAAACATCTTTTTTTCATGTTTCAAGGAGATTTTAATTTATGCCCAAATTATCGAAACCCATACAGGGTCTCATTGTGCTGGTACTAGCCTGTTTGGTCGGCGCGGTTGTATTTACAATGGTACGCAACAACGAGGACGAGGGCTTTCTTGGCCTAGTCGAACTCGAAACGACAGATGGAGCCTTGCTTAGTCCAACTGAAGAACCCGTCGAGACTACTCAAGAGCCGGCTCCCATCGCCACTGAGGAACCCCTTGCCACCGCCGAACCATCTGATGGAACCGGTGGGGAACCGACAACAGGAAGCAGTCCATCAGGGGGTACGACCCAAACCGTGAGTCACCCCACTCCCTTTGGCGCAGATTTTAATATCGTCTTTCAGTGGTTTATGGTATTGGCCTTGCTGTTTGGCGCATCTTTCGCCGTCCGCAAGGATTTCACCACTCATCGCAACATCATGACCTTTTTGGTGCTGGTCAATGTGTTTTCCATTCTAGGTCGTATGAGTCCCAATGTAGACGGTTATCTGGATACCCCCGACCCGGCTGGCTTTGAAAAAATCGCCATTTGGATTCATGCCATCGGCGGCGGCATCATTGCCATTTCCGGCATCTATCTACTGATTCGCATGTGGTTTGAGAAGAAATTACCCGCGTGGTTTTTGGTCAAAAACTTCAAACTGCAAATGCGGGCGACGTTGCTGCTGTGGCTTATCCTGATTGCGCTTGGCACATTTATGTATTTTGACATCTACGGCTGATCTGCCGATTAAACAAAACCCCTCCTCAATAGATTTCTTGGGGAGGGGATGCATTTTTTAGTCACCTTCGATTGCAAACACGTCTTGCACTTGCTCTCGATTCAAGCGCCGCAGGATGTCCACCAGCAAAGGCCGCCATTCTTGTTCAGGCATATTCTGGGGGAACCAAATAGCGGTTCGGCTGACCCGCACCACTTCGCCGACATAGTTTTGCAGCGCCACGCGGTCAATACTCCCCAAATACGGCAGTTTGATATGCAATCGGCCATTTTCCGTTGCTACTGCTGTCGCCCCAGCCTGCTGTGCCAACAATTTGATGCGAAGCTGGGTCAACAACCCCTCCACAGGCTTGGGCATGGCGCCAAAACGATCCTGCAACTCGGCCTGCATCGCGTCAAGTTCGGTCTCGTTTTCGATATTCGCCAGTCGCCGATAGAGTTGAATCCGTAACTGCATATCGGGCACATAATCCATCGGCAAAAATCCCGGTAGCGCCAAATCAATCGTTACCATAGCCCGCGCTTGCAGCAGTTGGGCTGCCTGATCCGCCGCTTGATCCGCGATTTCCTCCGTCGTCAACGTGGAGGCGCCATTATCCTGCCGAACACGCTGCACGGCATCCGACAGCATTTGCGTATACAGATGAAACCCGACAGCATCAATATGACCACTTTGCCGTGTCCCCAACAAATCGCCAATGCCGCGAATTTCGAGGTCACGAATAGCAATCGAAAGCCCCATGCCTAGATCGGTGTATTCGCCAATCGTTTCCAGCCGTTCGCGGGCTTCGGGGGTCATGCGATGGTCGCGGTCATGGAAGAAATAGACAAAGGCTTGATTGGCACTGCGTCCCACCCGTCCGCGTAGTTGATACAACTGAGCCAAACCGAAACGATCCGCCCGATCAATGATAATCGTGTTGGCGTTGGGGATGTCCAAACCGCTTTCGATAATGGTGGTTGAAACTAGCACATCATATTCCCCAGCGGCAAAATCCCCCATAATCGCTTCCAATTCGCGCTCCTCCATCTGCCCATGCCCCACCACAAAACTAGCTTCCGGGACAAGACGGCGCAGGCGATCCGCCATCATATCAATAGACTGCACGCGGTTATGCACAAAAAACACCTGACCACCCCGGTCAAGTTCGCGCAAAATGGACTGACGCACCAGTTTATCGTCATAGATGCCGACATGTGTCACAACAGGCAGGCGTTCTTCCGGCGGGGTCTGAATGACACTGATGTCCCGCACCCCAGTCAGGCCCATGTATAACGTGCGTGGGATGGGCGTGGCGGTCATCGTCAGCACATCCACTTCCGTGCGCATCCGTTTGAGCAGTTCTTTGTGTGTCACTCCGAAGCGCTGTTCTTCGTCAATCACCAGCAGGCCGAGGTCTTTAAAACCCACATCCTCTTGTAACAGGCGGTGTGTGCCGATGATGATGTCAATTTTGCCGTCTTTCAAATCCTGCAAAATGGATTCTTGCTGCGGACGGGTGCGGAAACGCGACAACATCTCCACACGCATCGGGAACGAAATCACCCGATTACTAAAGGTGGCGTAATGCTGTTGAGCGAGTACGGTGGTTGGCACAAGCAAGGCCACCTGCTTGCCATCCATCACTGCCTTAAATGCCGCTCGCAGAGCTACCTCGGTTTTACCATAGCCGACATCACCGCACAGCAGCCGATCCATTGGGCGATTGCGTTCCATATCAGCCTTAACTTCGCCAATGGCCCGTAATTGGTCTTCGGTTTCCACATACGGGAACGAGGCTTCCATTTCATGCTGCCACGGCGTATCGGGGCTGAAGGCATGACCACGCACCACACTCCGTGCCGCATACAATTGCAGCAAATCCTCGGCGACTTCTTCCACCGCTTTCTGGGTGCGTTCTTTCGTGCGTGCCCATTCGGGTGTCCCCAGCCGATTAATGGTGGGTGCGCCGCCATCACTGCCGACATATTTCGAGAGGCGATCTGCTTGGTGAATCGGGACATACAGCATATCCCCACCCGCGTATTCGACCAACAGATATTCGCGTTCGCTGCCGTCTAATTTGCGTTTATGGATGCCCTTAAATTTCCCGACCCCATAATCCACATGCACCACATAGTCGCCTTCGACCATATCGGCAAAATAGGCTTCGGGTGTCATGGGACGGGGCTGAATGCGGCGGCGGGGTTCGGGCCGATTCCACCCAAAAATTTCGGCGTCGGTCAGCAGATACAGACTGGATGTATCGTCATAATGCAGCGTCCACCCCTCGGCCAGCGCCCCCTCGACAAACGTAATGGGTCGCAAGTCTGCTGCCGATTCTATTTTTGTCACAGGCGTCAAATGGTCGGTACGTTCGCCCCATAATTCCGCCACACGTTGGGCTTGCCGGGTCACAATCACCGAAAGTGTGTCGGGACGTTGGCTTTCCTGTAACTCATCCAAAAACAGGCGTAGTTGACCTGCATAACGTGGGCCGGGGGAAAATAACTCGCCCAAAATCGGCCCTTTGATATGCTCCACATCGTCGGGTTGTCCCAGATGCAAAACGGAGCGCGTGGAAAGTTCGTCAGAAATTTCATCCCATGTGTGATAGGGCAACGGGGCATTCGGTGGTAGGGCGTTCATGCCCTCTTTTTCATCCCGCAGGCCCAATGCCTGATCTTCTAACTCGCCTATCGTATCGCGCAGACCTGCCCAATCCTCGACCACAATCAAGGTATGGTCGGGTAGATAATCGAGCAGACTGGTCGGGGTATCATACAGATAGGGCAGATAACTTTCGGCCAGCGGGAAGGACGTGCCATTTTCCAAATGCCGCCAATCCGGGGCAGGCGACGCCAAATCTTCGTCTTGGTCGGGCAACCCTTCAAACCACTGGGCCAAACGTGCCGCCGCGACGGGCAGTTGACCGGGTAGGGCTTCCCGCGCTGGGGTGGTCACAAAACTTTTCAGCGTTTCGACGGAGCGCTGACTCGCCGGGTCAAATGTGCGTAGGCTGTCAATTTCATCGCCAAAAAATTCAATGCGTACCGGGAAATCCATTGCGGGTGGGAACACATCCACAATGCCACCTCGTCGGCTGAATGTCCCCGGTTGAATGACTACCGTCGCAGCTTGATAACCAACCCCGACCCACTGTTTAATCAGTTGGTCAATATCAATGCGCTGCCCCACACGAAATTGGCGCGACGCGGCCCGAAAATCCCGTACTGGAAGCGTCACTTGCATCAAGGCATAGGCTGATGTCACCAGAATCGGCGGTGTAATGGGTTCACTGGTAGCTTGATTCCCCGGCACAATTGGCGGGGCAAGCGCGGCGAGGGTTTGCAGTCGGGCGCGTGTCGCCACCTCTGTCCAAGGCGCACGTTCATAAAACATCGCGGTGGGTTCTTGGAAGCGTAAAATAGGCGTGTTGGGCAGCCACGCCGGAAGCTGTTCGGCAATATCATATGCACGTTCAACCCGTGCCGTCACCACCAGCACGGGCCGAGCCAATTCACGCGCCAACGCCGCCACCACATAGGGCCGCGCTGACCGTACCACCATCTGGTCGGGATATGCCTGCGTGTTCAGTGCCTTGACCAGCGACTGAAACGCCTCGGTTCCTGCCAGTACATCAAGCAAGCCGTTCAACTGCATATTGGGTTCTTTTGCCACCAAGTGTTATGAATTGGGTTGGTCAGGAGAAGGAACAGCGTCGCGTTTTACAAAACGGGCGGCGGCTTCCTCGGCGGTTCCATTTTGGCGATTCATCGCCGTGTCAATTCCATCTACAAGCCATAATTCAATCGCCTTAATCGCACGACTGAGCGTTTCTTGCAGCAGCACCTCATCTTGTTTCAAAAATGGCTGCAACACATACGCAGCAGGGTCCATTCTCCCCGGTGGCCGACCAATGCCGACGCGCATCCGGGCAAAATCTTCACCCCCTGTCTGAGCAATGATATTCCGCAGACCCTTTTGTCCACCTGCGCCACCTTTAGGGCGAATCCGCAGCGTCCCCAGTGGAATATCCAGATCATCCGACACGACCATGAGATGTGTCAAGGGAATTTTGTAGAAATCCATCAGGCCACGCACCGCAAAACCGCTTTCGTTCATATAGGTCTGGGGTTTGGCGATAATGACCCGCTTGCCCGCAACCGTACCGTCCGCAAAATAGGCTTTGGACTTGTTGCCATCAAATTTTAGGTCATAGGCTTTGGCGAGGGCATCAATCACCATAAAGCCAATATTGTGCCGTGTGTCCACATACTGACGGCCCGGATTGCCTAATCCCACGATCAGGTAACGCTCAATACTCACGTCTGGGGTGTCCTCATCCTCTGTTGTAACGTTACGCCTAAAAAATCCTGCAATCCTCTGCATAGCTTGTTAAGCATTTCTCCCCTCCCTAAATCGTTAGGGAGGGGTAGGAGGTGGGGATAATGGTTGAATCATCCCCGCCGATCATCATCCATTTCACTGCGAATTTGCCACATAATTTGACGTGCCATCGGACGTAATCTTGCCCTTAAGGCCAAATACCCAGCGAAAAATGCAAAAAACACCCCAGCGATAATCACCCCATTGCAGAACGCTCCTTGCAGCCGATCAAAATTTAGCGACGACTCCCCGCCAGATGAACTGCTCTGATTGCTGGTATCAATCAAGGTTTCAACCGTCGGGCGCGGTGTATTGGTCGGCGGCTGCTGAATTGGGGCGGTAGGCGCAGGTGGCCCCGCAGTGGAGGTTGCAGGCGGCGGTAGGGGGGTTGGTAGAGGTGTCGGTACGGAATTTAAGACGGTTACATTCCGTACCACAAACTCGACAGGTGGTTCATCGGGTAAATTCAAAAATACACGGAGGCGGATTTGATACACCCCATCCGCCACGTTATTTGCAACTGTATCCCAAATTTGCAGCGTGCCTTCTGTAATCGGCTGCGAGACGCGCGTTCCAATTGGCAGCCAGATCTCGTTGGCGTCGGCCATGTTGTCAAATTCGACTTCATAGCCCACAAACACGCTTGGATGGCTAGCGCTACCCGTAATGACCACTTGCCCGGAGACTGTTGCTCCTTCGGCAGGGGAGGTGATAATGGCAATCGCTGCTTCACGCCCTTGTGCTAACGCTGACGAAGGCGTAATGCTCATAGCGATTAAGAGCAGAAGTAGTACCGTCGTCGTTTTTGCCATTTGCACAAGCTCCATAAAACGATGCAAGCGTTCTAGTTTACAGATTTTTGGGAGCAGATGCAAGGTCAACTAACCCTTGATTGATCCTGCCAGCAAGCCACGAATGAACCAGCGCCCCATAATGATGTAAACCAGTAGGGTCGGCAGAGCAGCTAAAATCGCCCCCGCCATCGGCTCATTCCAATCCACCGAAATACCGCCTGCGGTGTCGGCCAGCGGCACGGTAATCGGCTGCCATTTATCTTTGACCAGTGTCACGGCAAACAAAAATTCATTCCAAATTTGCGTAAACTGCCAAATGACCACTACCACAAAGCCCGGCAGTGAGAGTGGGAATACAATCTTGGTATAGATACCAAAAAATCCCGCTCCGTCAATTGCCCCGGCTTCTAATAACTCATTCGGAATATCCACATAAAAGTTACGGAAAATTAGGGTGGTGATCGGAATCCCATACACCACATGCACCAACACCAGTCCCGGCAGACCACCATACAAATTGACGTTATCCATGAATTTGAACAGCGGAATTAAAATCGCTTGATAGGGGATAAACATCCCAAACAACATCAGTGGAAAAAAGACCGAGGCCCCCGGCACACGCCACTTAGCCAATACATACCCATTCATCGAACCAACCAACGCTGAAATAGCGGTGGCCGCCGTCACTAGTAAGAAACTATTCCGTAAATTGGGCGACAAATCATTCCAGACAATCTCAAAACTCTCAAAATTTAACTTAGAGGGCAAATCCCATGCTGTGACCTCACGTCCGGCCTCAGAAGCCTCTTTCAAAGCCGTGATAATCACCATATAGACGGGAATCAGGAAAAATGCGGCGAGCAGAATTAACAGCGCATGGGCCGCGACACTTCGCAATGATTTATTTCCCAAAATCCGTGCCACTGTCGCTCTAAGTGGCTTCGTCATTTGTATTAGCGTGCGTGGGAAAATAGTTAAGCTGTTCATGGTTATTGCTTCTCCGTCCGTAGATTCGTCCACAGGTAGGGGATAACCACCAACGAAATAGCAAACAGCATCACCATTGCCACTGCGCTACTTCGCGCCCATTCATTGCTGCGAAAACCCTTAATCATTAAAATACCGGGCACGGTCACATCCGTGTTATCAATCCCTGCCATCGCGTATACAAGGTCAAAGATTTTGAGCGAAATATGCCCCAAAATGATAATGGCACTCAACGCAATGGGCCGTAACTGCGGTAGGATGATATAAAGATACACCTGCAATTCCGTACAGCCGTCTACCCGTGCGGCCTCGCGTAGCTCTTCGGAAATCCCACGAATCCCGGCAAGGAACAACGCCATTACATAGCCTGCCATTTGCCATGTCGCCGCGATGATAATGCCAGAAAGAGCCGCGTGATAGCCATAGCCATTATATGTCCCGATGTCTAAATTCGGTTTATCAATCGGCAACCAAATGTTGTTCCAAAAACCCGCCGATGAAATCAGCCACAGCACTACGCCTGCCACTGCCACCCACATCCAACTGAGATGGCGCTTTTGGGCTGTATAGGTAAACAATGCAAAAGCAAACAGGGCGATGGCAAGATAGAACAAATCACCACCCTGCATCCACTCAAATTTGAACAAGATGGAGTCGCTGTTGATCCATTTATATTCCAATGGGTCGGCCCCAAATAATTTTCGCGGCAGAACATTCAGGCCGCCTCTCGGTTTAAGCAGCCAATTCCATATCGTCCCTGTCACCACAAACGATAGCGACATTGGAAACAAAAAGATGGTTCTAAAGACCCCCTCACCTTTGACCCGCTGGTCAAGCAAAAACGCGAGGAAAAACCCTAGTGTCAAACAAGCCCCTAAAAAGAAAATAGTGAAGAACAGAGTATTGGTAAATGCGACGCGGAATTCATAATCACTCGCACTGGACATGAGCGTATGATAGTTATCAAGGCCAACATAATTCTTTTCGACGCCTTTTTTCAAGGCTGTCCCCGGATCAGTTCCCCAGTCTGAGACCGAGTACCATGCCGTTTGCCCAATGAAATAATAGACAAAAATCGCCAGCAAAATAAGCGAGGGCAAGATCATCAAAAAGGCAATGGCTTTATCTTTTCGGTTATACATCAACCTACCTCCCAAAAATTAAAAGAAAACCCTGCTTTTGGGCAGGGCTTTCTCAATTAACTACCGTCTATTCAGATCAGCCACCGCACGCACCGGAGGTTGAGCATAGCTCGACAAAGGCGGCTGCAGCCGCTTCGGGCGCACCACTGGCGGTGAACAAATCCACAACGCCGCCAAAGTTACCGGTAAATTGTTCATTGGCCGCGGCACCATGCCACAGGCTACCCACAATCGTGTCAGTCGCCCAGTCAGCGGCTGCCGATTGCAGATAGGCATTATACAGTTCGGGGTTGGTCACGTCAGCATCAGTACGGGCAGGAATTGAACCCTTAAGAGGATTGAAGGCATCCTGACCCTCTTTGGAACCCAATACAGTCAGCCACGCAATCGCATTATCGCGGTTGGGCGCACCCAATGGCAGACCAAAGCTGTCAGACAGCATAATGAAGGTGCCATCCGTGCCGGGAGCGGGAGCATAACCAAAACCTTCACCGGGGACGAGTTCACGGGTGGTGGTCAAATAACCAGCAGCCCAGTCACCCATCACGTTGAACGCAGCGGTGCCGTCTACTACGCGGTCAATCGCCTTGTCCCATTCCATCGTTTCGTTATCTTCACCGAAGTTGGAGCATTCCAGAACCTTGCCGAAAGTGTCCCATACCTTGAGAAAATCTTCGCCCATTAGGTCGGTCTCGCCTGTCCAGATGCCGTTCCAGCCTTCTGGCCCAAGCACGCCAACAGCGATGTTTTCCCAAAGATGATAAACCGTCCACGCAAATCCAAGCACCAGCGGCGTCACGCCCGCTTCTTGTATGGTGGGGCACACAGCAAGGAAGTCGTCCCATGTCGCAGGCACTTCTACGCCCCATGTTTCCAAATTCGCCGGAACATACCACAGCACGTTGGAGCGGTGAATATTGACCGGAACGCTCCAAATGCCCTCATCGGTGGAGATCAGGTCAACCAAGCCTTCGGGGAAGACATCCAGCCAACCCTGCTCTTCAAATAGGAACGTCAAATCTTCCATACGGTCAGCAGCAACCCATGTACCAATCAGTTCTTGACCAGCATGGGCTTGGAAGGCATCTGGTGGCTCGCCACCTTCCATACGAGTCTTCAACACTGCTTTAGCAGCAGTGCCGGAACCACCTGCAACCGTCGCATTAATGACTTCGACATTCGGATATTGTTCATTAAACAGGGCAATCAACGCTTCTAGTGCGGGGCCTTCACTGCCTGCCCACCACGAGAAAATCTCAACTTCTCCGGAGAGGTCTTCTTGGGCGCGGGCAGCAGGCGCAAATGACCCCACGACTACCGCAATAACCATGACTAAACTGCATAAACTCAGCAACCGCTTAGACATACGCAAAAACTCCTTTAAGTAGAATCCATGTCGAATTCAAGCGAGTGTAGATTTTATCCAATCCATGTCATCTCAGCAAACTCTCGTGTCATGCGATTTAACTGACATTTGTCGCCATTAATTGCATTTCCCAAGATATAATTCAGCTTCAAAAAGCATGTTCGAGACTTGAAAAATATGGCATCTAAATCAGAAATTACCCTTGCCCAAATCCGTGCCCGTGCCAATAGCCAGAGTTTCACTCGTGGTGAGCAGTATTTTCGCCAAAATGCCATCTCGAGTACGGTCAAACGCGGGAACACCATTGAAGCTGATTGTACAGGATCAAGATCGCGGCCCTATCACGTCAAAGCGACCATAGATGAAACTGGCATTTTAAGTACCTCCTGCACATGCCAGTATAGTTATGAGGGAGATTGTAAACACATCGTCGCACTCCTCCTCAGCTATCTAAAACGTCCCGACGACTTTGAGAAACGGTCATCCATTGAAGATGTCTTGCAAAAACGCACCAAAGAGGAGTTGATTAAATTGATCCAGACGATGGTGCGGCACTATCCCGACCTCCAAACCCTTGTGGATCGCCCCGTCCCCGGCACGGATAGCCGCCTTACCCCCGTGAACACGACTCAGTTTCGCAAAGAACTGCGCCACGCATTTGAAAATCTCAACAATTACGATTATTATGACAGCGACGTGACCCCTGCCAGTGCAGTCTTTTCCGTCATCCAATCTGCCGAAGATTTTATTGATTTCGCCGATTGGCGCTGCGCCAGTGCCATCTATCAAGCCATCTTTGAGGAATTTTTGGATGGAGACTATGAATATTTGTTGGATGATGAGGGCGAATTCATTGAGGCTTTAAATGTCGTCGTGGAAAAACTGGCAACGTGTCTAGAGAAATCCGAAATTCTGGATTCTGATACCGAGCGACGTGCTATCTTCACCACGCTCATGCGGGTTTTCATATGGGATACGGATTTTGGCGGGATTGGTTTGGCGGACGATGCCCCGGATATTGTTTTTAAATATGCCAAATCAGTGGACATACCAATCATTCGTGACCAACTGCTTGCTGCCCAAGCCAATCATGCCAAGCGTCCTTATTATAGGAAATGGGGACAAGAGGTCTATGACCATGTGTTGATGGAACTTGACACGCTTGACCATGTTGATCCCGAAGTTATTTTGGAACGCCTCCGTGAAAATGGGCAATATTATCTGCTGGTGACAAAACTCCTTGATCTAAAGCGTTTAGATGAGGCCGTTGAGATTATTAAATCGCACATCTCAAGCAGGACAGATCAACCTAGAGTGTTGAGCGATTTACAGCAAAGGGGGTATACGGATATTGCCATTCAACAAGCTGAAACATGGCTCAATGCCAACTATGACGACTTTATCATCGGTTGGTTGCTAGAACATTTGAAAACCACTCAAGACCACGAGCGCAGTTTTAAATGGCAGTGGATTCGCATCAATAAAACACCGGACATCCGCTTTTATCCTGAAATAAAGGCAACATCTCAAGCACTCGGCAACTGGGAAATCGTGCGATCTGATTTGCTTAAAAAATTAGAGCAGGCCGGACGCTATGATATATTGACCCGTATTTACTTGGATGACCAAGATTGGGATAAAGCATGGGATACGCTCTCAAAAATGCAATCCGAATCATCTATTCATAGCTATATGGGAGTATCACTTGATCTTGAGGTTGCTAACCAGTCCCGCATGGCCCGGCCCGAAAAAGCTCTGCCCGTCTATCAAAGATACGTTCGCATCCGTATCGGTGAAGGCAATAGGCAAAGCTATGCCGAAGCCGCCGAATTATTAAAGACTGTGCGAGAGATATTCAACCTACTCGATAATGTGGCGGAATGGCAACAGTATATCAATGATCTCCGCAACGAGTTTAAAAAACGACCCACCTTCCAAGACCAGCTTAATAAAGCCAAACTTTGACCAAAACAAAAAACCAGCCGCTTGGACTGGTTTCTTGTTGATAAATTGGCGGGGAGAACAGGATTCGAACCTGCGATGCAGCTTTTCAACCGCATAACCGCTTAGCAGGCGGCCCCAATCGACCACTCTGGCATCTCCCCGATTGGGATGTATCTGCGGAAGGAGAGGGATTCGAACCCCCGGTGACGTATAACGCCACAACGGTTTTCAAGACCGCCGCTTTAAACCGCTCAGCCATCCTTCCTAAGATGTTTTGCCAGTATAGCAGGGCTAGAGGGGCATGTCAACGCCCATTCCCCCGCTTGTTGCTGCCCTAAATTTACGCCCATCCGCGTGATTTTTCGACGGCTTTTCGCCACCCGGCTAGCATCGTTTGTCGTTGGTCGTCGCCGATGGTCGGTTCAAATGTGCGGTCAATTTTCCACTGCTTGGATAACTCATCGGTAGATTTCCATACACCAACCGCTAACCCTGCCAGATATGCTGCGCCGAGTGCAGTGGTTTCTGTCACCGCCGGACGCTCCACCGCCGCCCCCAAAATATCGGCTTGAATTTGCAGCAGCAGATCATTTTTCGTCGCCCCCCCATCTACCCGCAATGTATCAATCGTTAATTGGGAATCCTGAAGCATGGCAGTAATCACATCAAGGCTTTGGAACGCAATTGCTTCTAAAGTCGCCCGTGCGATGTGGCATTTATTGGCCCCGCGTGTTAATCCGACAATCGTGCCACGTGCCGACGAATCCCAATACGGCGCACCCAAGCCGACAAATGCCGGAACCACATACACCCCATTGGAATCGTTGACCGTCGCCGCGAGGGTTTCAATCTCCCCTGCTGACGAAATCATGCCCAATTCATCACGCAGCCATTGCACCGCCGCCCCCGCGATAAATACGCTGCCTTCCAGCGCATAGATCATGGGTTGATTTTTGCCCAACCGCCATGCCACCGTTGTCAATAATCCCGCGTTCGAGGGCACAGGTTTTTCGCCCGTGTTCATGAGCAAAAAGCAGCCCGTCCCATAGGTATTTTTGGCGAGGCCGGGTTGATAACACACTTGCCCAAATGTCGCGGCCTGTTGATCGCCAGCGTCGCCAGCTAATGGAATTGGCTTCGCACCAAACAGCACCGACTCGCCATACACCTCACTCGATGACCGCACCTCTGGCAGTAGACTACGTGGGATGCGTAATTTCGCCAAAATTTCGTCATCCCAATCACCCGTATGGATATTAAAAATCAGCGTCCGCGCTGCATTGCTGACATCCGTGATATGCAGCGACCCACCTGATAAATTCCACAACAGCCATGTATCCACGGTGCCGAATGCCAATTCACCGGCCTCTGATTTGGCCCACGCTCCCGCCACGTTTTCCAGCAACCACGCAATTTTTGTTCCCGAAAAATAGGCATCGGTGACAAGACCAGTCTTTTCGCGGATAACCTGATCAAACCCCTCGGCTTTCAACTGTTCACACATCGGCGCGGTACGGCGGCACTGCCACACAATCGCGTTGTAAATGGGTTCACCCGTTTTTCTGTCCCAAATAATCGTCGTTTCGCGTTGATTGGTCACCCCAATCGCGGCAATACTTTCGGAGTGCAGCTTGGCATTATTCATGACCTCTGCCGCCACCTCAAACTGCGTTTCCCAAATATCAGCGGGGTTATGCTCCACCCAACCCGCCTTTGGATAATATTGGGGGAATTCGCGTTGGGCCGTCCCTAAAATTTGCCCTCCCGCATCAAACAAAATAGCACGTGAACTGGTCGTCCCCTGATCCATCGCCAAAACAATTTCAGCCATTATGATCCTCTCAACAAGCTCCAGTTAGACAACAAAAAAGGGCGGTTCATAGTTTCCGCCCTTCAAGATTACCACTTTTCTGCCGACTCAAAATATCAATTCTTGTGAGCGGCCAGCCAATTTTCGACCCATCGCAGCGCCTCATCTTGGGTCTGCACCTCTTGAACAGCCTGTGCTTCGCGGAGGCCCTCCAAAATTTCCCCGATGATTGGCCCCGGTTTCAGATCAAAATGGTTCATAATCATCCACCCATCCAACAGCATCGGAAAGTTAACCAATTCCTCGCGCTGCCGATAGTACGCCTCCAACAGCGTCTTGATAATCGGGACAAAACGCAGCCACTCATCTTGATTAAGCGTCGTGCCATAAGTCGCCAGATAATCGGCACAGCTTAAGAGACAGACATCTACCCCAGCCTCACCTAAATCCCGCCAAAAACGATAAATCGCCCGTCGGGTCAATTTGCCACTATTATAAAGCATCAGGGGGCGCATATGATGATAGACTACTAGATACAGCCGTTCGATTTCATCATTGCTGAGACGCATCGCTGTCCCCCACTGCGTCACAATCTCCGCCCCTCGTTCAGGGTGGCCGAAAAAGTGTGTGTTGCCGTCGGGGTCAACCGTGTGCGTCATTGGTTTAGCAATGTCGTGAGCCAGTGCCACCACCATCAACAATGCGATATGTGAACGTTCGGCGGGCCACAGATGTTGAACGTGCGCCACGATCTCATTCCGCAAATGAGCCAGACTAAACACCACCATCCCCAGTCCAAAATTCGCCGCTGATTCATCACTGCGCCGGGGGCTAAACGCCGTAAGCAGGGCCTCTAAGTTATCCATGACATGGAGAGTATGCCGCCAAACATCCAGTGTATGGGGCGGACTTTGGGTGACACCCTGCATCATCCGCGCTTCAGGAAACAAGAGGGGCAGCAAGTCCAAACCATCCAGCAGAGCCAAAGCTGAGGAGGGCTTGGTCGTGCCCAATAATTTAAAGATCTCATCCCGCACCCGTTCAGGCGAGACGCGGCTGAGTTGTGGCCCATCCTGTCGAATAGCGGCTTTGGTTTCGGGGGATAAGCGATATTTTAAGACCAAGCTCATCCGAATAGCCCGCAGTGCCCGCACCGGGTCACGCTTGATAGCATCCTCGGCGCAAATCACCACCTCCTTGCTTTCCATCGCCCCGACCCCATCCGTCGGGTCAAGCAGATGGTCAAGATCATGCAGGCTGACCGCGATGGCATTGATCGAAAAATCCCGATCTCGCAAATCCTGTTCAAGCGTCGGCGCACGCAGTTGGGCTACATCAATGACCCATGCCTGCTCCTGATATTGAATGAGTGCGCGTCCCATCTTACGCTCATCATCCAACGGATAATAAGCACCATCAAACGCATTAGCAATCAACCGGGCAATCGGGCGGCCATCTTCTGGGGTTACAAAATCCAGATCATGCACCGGACGGCGCAAATAGACATCCCGCACTGTTCCCCCCACAATATAAATCTCACGATTTGGCAGGTGGGATTGCAGTTCATAAATCAATTCAGGCCAAAAGAGAGGGCGATTTGAGGGAATCGGGGTAAGGGTCATCTGTTTCCCTCCTTAATGTTGGGTGGCCTTGCGGCGTTTAATGATTGGCCGAGAGCACTATTCTTTGTCTTTCTTTTCCAATGCTGCCAAATCTACCACGCCGATAAATGGCAGATTGCGGAATTTCTCATCCAGATCAAGGCCGTAGCCAAAAACGAATTTGTCCGGGATTTCGAATCCCAAGAAATCAATTTGAATATCCACTTCACGGCGCGAGGGCTTACTCAACAAGCTGCAAACACGCAGGCTACGTGGATGGCGGGCTTTTAATTGCCCCATGATGTAATTCAGGGTATGTCCGCTGTCAATAATATCTTCAACCAGCAACACATCCATGCCAGAGATATCACGTTCCAAGTCCATCACAATCCGCACATATCCCGAACTGCGCCGTGCCCCTGCGCCATAACTGGATACTGCCATAAAATCAATCGCGTGGGGAACATCCACATGCCGCATCAAATCGGTAAGGAACATGACCCCACCTTTGAGAACGCATACCAGCAGCAAATTGGGTGAATCGGCATAAAACTGGGTGATTCTATCGCCTAACTCTTGAATACGGGCTTGAACCGTCTCGCTATCCAGCAAAATCTCGGCTAGATAGGGGCTATAGGGGTGCGTGGTCATAAATCCTTTTTCTACTGCCTAGTGAATATGTTTGGGGTCTGATTTCACAGACCACTCAAAAATCTGCCAACCTGCGCGGGCCGAATTGACTGTCAGCGCGTAGATCCAATCCAAAATCATGTCGTGCAGTTTTTCGGTTAACAAAACATCCTCGTACAACCGTCCCGCCGTCTCACGTGATGCCCGCAGCAGTTCCAATAGCACCATCCGCTCGTCTTCTTCAATCGAGACCCCTTGTTCAATCACATACATCAACACACGTTCTGGTTGAAGCAGGTGATAATCATCCAGCCGATCAGCAGGCATCAAATGGGTGACATCGAGGCGATACATTTCTTCAAACATCACCACAATCTTTTGTCGAATATCAAAATGATAGGCCTTGAGGGTCAACAAACGCTGCTGCAAATCGTTGGCAATATCCGTCAGGAGTTGGATTTGTGGCGGATCATAGGCCAACTGCTGCTCGATAAATCGCTCCAGCGGCAAAAGATTACCCTCTGCCAAACAGCGGTCATAGAGGTTAATCGCCTCTAGTCGCAAATGATTGAGTTCGAGCATCGAGAGTAGATCGGTATGAGTTGTGGTTGTTTCAAACATAGTGTTTCGATACCTGTATTATGAATTGTCAGTGGACGGGGCAGGGCAGAGATGGTAAAGGAGTTCCCATGTATAAATACCAGTATGATGACCATCATCCCAAAAAAACTGTAAAGCATAATTGCCCACTAATTCCAAACGCTCGGCTTTATACGAACGGGCAGGTGTCAGGCTCAAAATATCTTTGGGGGCATTTTGCATTCCCATATTATGATGTCCACCCCGACACTCTACACATGGACAGGCTTCACGTAAATGGCTCAAGGGATACACACATGTCTTTCCGGTTGACCATTCAATGGTTAGGTGGCCCTGTGTACGATCTAGGGTGATATTGGTGGGGCGCAAATCATCTGCCACTACTCTTTAATCTCCTGATGATTCAGATTATCTGTTGCTCACTTTGGACGACTATCGCTGCCCTATTGTTTCATCGCCGTTTCATGGCTTCATTTCTTTAGCAGCAGCAATCCATTCTTCAAGCTGTTCCACCGAGCCAATCCCGGCAGATTTCTCTCGTAGCTCATTTGCATCCGCCGCCGCTAACCCATTAAAGGTCGTAATCCCAACCGCGGCCAGAGCTTCTGCTTTCTTCGGCCCGATTCCCTTGATAACCGTCAGGTCATCCACACGGGCTTTAGATTTGACCTTGATTTCCGACTTCGCTTTAATTGCAGGTTCCGGCTCGGCAATCGCTTCAAATGCTTCCGGGGGCAGGGTAATGACTGGTTCAATCGCAGGTTCGTTCGGGGTCAAATTCGGGGTGGGGAGACTTCTTTTAGCATGTCTTTCCTGCTGTGACAACCACCACCCGACCACCAAACTGATACCTAATCCGGTAATGAATAATCCCAATCCTTTTAGTATTCGCATCATCCTACCCTCATGTTTTAGATTTTACACCAGAATGAAGAGAGTATTGATAGTCATAAGGCACTTAACTCAAAATTTCACGAAAGATTCAAAACTTGTATTGTATTCCCCCCAAAAGGGAATGTCAAAATACCCTTTTCAAAATGGTTCTGAAATATCCTAACTATGAAATTGTTGTCCAACAGTCTCGTTGGCAGTACGCTAGTAATCTTAAGACTACGCTACTATTGCTTTTTCCACCCTAAATGATTTATACTACTTACTATGCCAGTGGGTCGTGAAACCCCCTGTCATGCCTGTTAATATTCTAATTTCTAAGCAAAAGGCTAGATTTTTTGAGCCAAATAATCTAGCTTTGTTATTGTGACCGGGAGGGAACAATGGCATTACAAACGTTAGTTGCAGATACCTATGCAGCATTTCAGAAATATGCTGCGGAGGCCCAAATTATTCTTCTCCATCCCCAAAGCCGTCTTCGTTCGATGCTGGTCGCACACCTCTTGAACGAAGCACCACTACCGACCTTCTATTATGCGATGGGTCCAGATGACATCAACCTAGATGCCTTTCTCGATGGCTTCTCCCACGACATGGCCGTACAACATCCTACTTTCGGGCGCCATCTATACCAGCTATGGCAAAATTCGCGTGACAATACACAGGCACGGATCAACGCCTTTGTCAACGATCTTGCCGAACTTCATGAAGGGCCATTCATCCTCATCCTCGATGAATTTGATGCCAGCAATGAAGCCGATGACATTCAGGTTTTTTGGGAGCGCGTCGTTCACTACCTGCCCAATCACTGCCAACTGGTCATCAACAGCCGCACGATTCCACGTATGCCTTGGATTTCCATGATAGCGCGTCGCCAAGCCGTGATTTTAAAGGATACCGAGATCATCGGGGAGAACTTTTATCGTATCCAAACCGATTCCCCGGTTGCCAAACTCGATGCGCTGGGGCTTGGGCCGGGTTTCGTCTATAAAGATGAGAACTCAATCGAAGAATGGGAAGGCCACCTGCCGCGCCTATTGTTCTTCTTTGTGCTAGATCGTCCTATCGTCACCCGTGCCGAAATCTGTGGGACGTTTTGGCCGGATTTGGACAGTGACCAAGCGGTTAACGTTTTCCATGTCACCAAACGCCGTCTGCATAAGGCCCTCGGTTTTGATGTGCTGGTACACCAAGATGGTTACTATCAAATCAACCCCGAATCACGGGTGGAGTATGATGTAGAACGCTTTGTGACGGCGCTCGTCAAAGGCCGTCAATCCAGTTCTTATACCGAAGGGTTGCCCTATTGGCAAGAGGCTGCCGAGTTGTATCGTGGCCCATTCCTACAGGGACACACTGAGTCGTGGATTAAAGAACGCCGCGAGGATTTCCAAGCGGGGTATCTTGAAGCCATGACTAATATCGCCAAAGTGCGTCTGGAAGAAGGCCGCGAAGAACAAGCCCTTGCTTTACTCCTACGTGCCGCCAGCGAAAACGACACCTACGAACCCATCCATCGAGAAATCATGAAACTGTATGCCCGCTTGGGTCGCCGCAGTGAGGCCGCCGGACACTATCAACGCTTGATGGACACCCTGCGCAGCAATGGCCTCCAACCCTCCGCCCAGACTCAATCCGTCTATGCGGATATTATGTCCTAAAAATCAAATGGGGCATGTCATCATAAGAGATGCCCCCCTTTTCCATTTCTCAACACCTATCCCCTTCACCAACTGACTTGCCGCAAATGGGGTTGTCCACTACACTCAACAGCACTTTTATCTTCTAATGCAGACGGATATGGGTCATGACTCTACCATTTGAACTTACCACCATGCCAGAACAGGCGCTTGATATTCTTCGCTATATGGGGCGTATCCAAGTAGACAACATCCACGCCGATGCCCTCATGAATGGTCTAGGCATGTCCGAGCGGTCATTTAGTAAGGGCATCAAACGCCTTGTCACCAAAAGTTATATGGCAATGGATGAAGCCCGCTACTACCGCATCACCCAAAAGGGCTATCAGGCCATTGAAGACATTAATGCCTATGATGCCACTGCCCCAGCGGATGCCGGAAAACATTACGCCGTCCTTGCCTATGATCTTTGTGCTGTCGTCCCCCTGCCTAGAGCCATTAATCAATCCACTCGTTGGCTGCTCGGCCTAGAACCCGACCCGATGGAAATGGAAACCATCAGCGAACCGACGCCGATTTTGCTGCGGGTGACTGCCAATGGGGGCGAGGTCTCGCCCGCCGAATTGACCATGACCCTTACCCCTGAAGCGCCCTCGCAATTTGCGGAATTGAATCTAACGGCCTATCAAACGCCGATGCGATTGCGGGTTGAGGTTTTCCAATTGATGGAGATGAATGAACCCTACGTTTCAGGCGGGATGTATTTTGACGTGGAAGTGAACACCTCGTCGCAGCAGCGTGCCCTGCATACCACGATCTCGGTGGCCCAAATTTAGCAGACTAGGCTTGTTCGGATGATGCGCCAGCTTTGGCAAGGCCATTGAAGAACCAGAATAAATACCCCGAAAGGGCTGTAAAGGGCAAAATCGCTATGACCATCAGCAAAGCAATCGGCAGGCTAACACTAGGATTTTGTACCCAGACGGCTACTGTCTCAATTGCACGGCTGACCTCCCGAATCAGCGTGACCCGCAGGCTTTGATTGACAATCGCCTGTGTCGTCAAAAATAGAATCGTTCCCAAAATCGGAATCGTCACCAACGCAGCGGCAGTCAGTCCCAAAACGATGCCAGTACCCTCGGAATAGGTGGGGTACAGTTGGGCCTGTTTTTTTATCAACGCCAGCACCCGATCTGCAAACCCACGCGGGGAAGCTACCACCGGGGCAGTCTTCAACAAATGATCCACCTGTTGAAATGCGGCATCTGAGGCCTGTTTAGCGTTATCTTGAATATTTTCCTGCGTGTTCTCGGCTGGTGCTGCCAAACGCTGACCTGCTTGCAAGCGGGTCTCCTCTGGCTCATGCACCGCCTCATCTTCAAGATGATCGAACTTCTTCCGCATTGGATCTTGTTCTAAACGCGACATTGGGTGTAATCCTACTTTTCTCAGCTATTCCAACACGTCTCAACTTGCCAACAGCGGCTGCAAAATCATCTGGGCTTCTGAATCTTCTAACAACTCGACCAGTGCTTGCCGGGCGCGAAACAGACGGCTTTTCACCGCACTCTCGGTGGTTTCCAACATCTCCGACATTTCTTGATACGAAAGGTCATACCAATAGCGCAGCACCACCGCCACCCGATAATCAGGGGCGAGTTGATTTAGCAGTTTCTGTATAAGGGCGCTGCGTTCTTCTTCTAACATTTGTTGTTCAGGGTCTGGTTGGTCACTAACAAGGGCGGGATGCGGCGGCAGCGGTTCGTCAATAGATAACAAGGTCAGACGGCGTTTCCGCAGCCGATCAATGCAGTGGTTGGAGGCAATGGAAAACAACCATGTCTTAAAAGATCGCCCCCGGTCATAGGATGCCAAATTGCTATATGCGCGGATAAACGCTTCTTGGGCGGCATCTTCAGCCTCAGCGCCGTCCCCCAACATACGATAGCATAAATTGAAGATAGGCCGTTCGTACAGCCGAATCAGTTCACCAAACGCCTCAACATCGTCATGTAGGGTCTTTTCTAAAAGGGCGTTTTCTTGTTCAACTAACATCTCGGGCAAAATCATTGCTTGGATTCCCGCCGTCAATTTCAAGTTAGGGGGATGGCATCCCATCTATATTTTATACGGGATGCCTATTAAAAGGTTGCACCATTTTCATTCTCGGCAACCTTCTTGTGCAAATTGTGAGGTTTGGCCTAAACAGCAGCTTGGTGGATGTGTTTTCGTAGGTCTTCGACTTCGCGGCGCATATCGGTATTGGTTTCAATTTCTTCGGCGACCTTCTTATATCCATGTACCATTGTGCTGTGGTTGCGTCCACCAAAGGCATCACCAATTTCCGGCCATGAGGCTTGGGTTTCCTCACGTGCCAGATAAATTGCCAACTGCCGGATATAGCTGACATCTTTGGTACGCCGTTTGCTCAGGATGTCATCCAGCGACAATTGATAAAAACGCGCCGTCGCCTGCAAAACATCGCTCAGGCTGATCTGGCGCTTCACGGCAAACATATCACGGCGCGGCAACGCATTGGGCACGGGGATGCTGCCTTGTTTTTCGGCCAATATCTGTTCCGCAATTTCGATAGTTAAATGATTGCCCATCAGTGTTTTATAGGCCAACACTTGGGTGAGCGTGCCTTCCAAATCGCGGATACTGGCATAGGTATAGCTGGCAATTAGATGGGCGATTTCATGGGGCAGGGGGTGGCCCTTCATTTCCGACTTATCATTCAATATCGCCAAACGGGTTTCATAGGAAGGGGTTAAAATTTCGACCTGCAACCCCCATTCAAACCGCGAACGTAACCGATCATCCAGCCCTTTGATCGCCTGTGGTCGTCGGTCAGAGGCAATCACAACCTGTTTGCCTTGTTCACGCAGGGTATTAAACGTATGGAAGAATTCTTCCTGTGTGCTGTCTTTGCCCGCCATAAACTGCACATCATCAATCAGCAGTACATCCACCCCGCGATAATAGTCACGGAAATCAGAGGTGGTCTTGCCCCGTATCGCCTCCACCAAATTGTTCATGAACTGCTCGGAGGTGGCATACAACACTCTGAGGCCACGCTGACGACACGCATTACCAATCGCGTGCAGCAAATGGGTTTTCCCAAGCCCTGAATTTCCATATATGTAGAGTGGGTTATAGACCTGCCCCGGGTTGATCGAAACGGCTTGGGCAGCAGCTTGGGCCATTTGATTGCTGGGGCCAACCACAAAATTCTCGAACGTATACGCCGAATTTAACTGGGGATTCCAGTCATCCGTCGGTGGCGCTTCCTCTACATAAATTGAACTGTAATGGAGTTCCGTCGAATCTTCCGATCCGCTGGACCGAGTATCATCGTCATAGAACTCGCGGCTTGGGCGATTCTGTACCACAAACTGAATCTCGACCTGCTCATGAAATACCGAACATAAGGTGTGTTTAACAGCCCGATAGAGCTTTTGCTCCAGCCAGTCTTTGGCATATCCATTCCGCACGCGAACCGTAAAGACCTTATCGTCATACGATAGGAATTTGGCATCGCGCAGCCATGTATCGTAGGTGCTGCGGTGGAGTTGTAGTTGGAGTTGGCCTAACGCTGCAAGCCAAGCATCTTCAGGTTTCATCACACCGTACTCGATATTAGATAGCAAAAATATAAACAAGTCGTCTCAGCAGCAGGCAAATAGATAGATACCCACTCTTAATAAGGTGGTTAAGCAACTTATAGTTGGCGCTTGCCGAGTGCTTTTTTGACCGGATACAGGGAGTGAATGAGGCCAATATGTGGATTCTAGGCTCAAGAAGATTGGGAAAGTTGAGCCTTGGGGTTGCCTCTCATCGGTTCACTCCGAAAAGTTTAAATGATTTTACCATTCACACTGAAAAGGGGCAACAGATTGGGGGGGCAGATTGCTAGATTTTTGAATTTTTTAAGGTAACAGCACTAGTCCTATAAAATGAATTCGTTCTTTTTTCACAACAGACCAAATGTTCGCTATTCTAGCACAATAGCACCCCCCATATATGGTGGTATAGGGTAGGTCAACACCCACCTGTGGGAGTTAGGTTAAGTAAAATTTATATAACTCTCCACAACCTTAAATTTTTCACCTACCCCCAACTTCCCCCTTGACTAACATAGAAATGGTGTTCAAGCCCTAACTGCCCAGACCAAGAATTTTGTCAAAATATCCATATCTATCTATGCTTTTAAGCATATTAAACAGATGACACACATCACTACTTAATTACCCTCTATTGGTCAGGGCTTTAAGTCGTTATATACTCACTTTGAACACTGTTTTAATCGTTGAATAAATAGAAGAAATCAGGCAAGCACATGGACGCGCTACATTCAACCCACCCATTTGAAGAACATCTTACAGACGACCTTAGTCAATCCGGCCTGATTAAAGTCTCTGCCCACTCCCGCTCAACGGCTGTGGCGGGTGCAATTGCAGGGGTAATCCGGGAACACCATCGTGCCGAAATTCAAGCGATTGGCGCAGGAGCGGTCTATCAAACCGTCAAAGCCATCGCCATCGCCCGCAACTACCTTGCTGAAGAATATACCATTACTGGCATTCCGATCTTCACTGAGGTTATGATTAACGGTCAAGAGCGCACTGCTATCCGTTTCATCATGGAAGGCACAGCCTGCTAAATACAGTGGATAAGACAACGACATCGCAGCTACTCATTGACCTACATATGCACAGTACAGCCTCCGACGGTATATTTTCGCCATCGGAGGTTGTTCATACCGCGATTACATGTGGCCTGCACGTCATCGCCCTAACCGACCACGACACCACCAACGGTGTGTTGACAGCACAGACCGCCGCCAGCCAAACCCCACTCCAAGTCATCCCCGGCATCGAAATAGGCTGTGAGGATGCCCTCCGCACTATTGATATTTTGGGCTACTTCATTGACCTTCAAAATGAAGATTTTCAGAACCAATTGATTGACATCCGCACCTATCGAGAACGACGGGCCGAACTGATTGTTGAGAAATTGGCGCGGTTGGGCGTCAATATTTCATTGGAGCGCGTCCACGCGATTTCCGAAGGTGCGGCCATCACCCGCCCGCATATTGCCCGTGTTATGGTTGAGAAAGGCATCGTGCCCGATAACCAGACGGCTTTTAATCGCTATCTTGCGAATGATGCCCCGGCCTATGTGCCGCGTTTCCGACTGACCATCCCCGAAGCCATTACGATGATTCATCAGGCAGGTGGGGCAGCAGTCTTGGCGCACCCCGGACGTTATGCCAGCCCGACCAAAGTCATTGGCGAGGCAATCGTGGCAGGCGTGGACGGCCTCGAAGTCTATTATCCCGACCATGCCCCCGAATTCCGCCAGCAGATACTCAAGATCGCCGCCGAAAACAGCTTGATTGCGACAGGCGGCAGCGATTTCCACCACCCCGAAAATGGCACGATTCGTATGGGCATCGAAGCAACCAACATGCCCACCGACACCCTATCGAAACTCCGCGAACGCGCTACCCGCTATTCGGCTTGACATATTTTCGCCCACACGTTCTAATTGCCAATTTACTCACTATCGCGCAATTGGCTTCGCACCGCCATTAAAATCTGCCCTAGTTTATTTTGCCCACTGCCATTCCGACCCGCCCCCCAATAGTAATCTGTCGGGGCGTTCTCGATTAACTCCTCATCGCCTGTTGCCAGCAGCTTTTCGCGCAGGCTGGCATGGGTCTGGAATTTTTTCAACACAGCCTGCCGCATGATTTCATCCTTCGCCGTATCCCAATCGGCTCGAATCGGATGTTCACGGCTACGTCCCAATGTTTTGGCCTGTTTGGGGGTTTTCACTAACCGTATTTTTTCGGCATAAGGCGGATCGGTCTCCACAAATTTCTGCGCTTGAAAATAATGCTCCACTGTCGGCCAATAGACCCTATCCAACTCAAAGCCATGCGCCGAAAAATTGGATAGATAAGCGTATTCATCCATATTGGAATAAAAATAGATGGGCATCGTCTCCCTTTGTCCTTTTCCAAAATCTATCTTTCTGAAAGTTTTACCCCGCGTTATAGTATAAGTGTTTAGGTGTAAGCCGCTTCCCATTTTAAAAAGTTAAATAGGCCCTATGTTGACTTCAGTTTCAGCCGATACCCAAGCCAATATTTTGAAGGCCCAAACGCTGCGAGGTCGTCCTGCCTCGAGCCATTTGGTGCCCTATCGTAATATCCGTCACGTGCTCGAAAATCGGGCAATGGAATCCCCCGCTAAGGTATTTCTCATTCATTATGACAAAGACGGCCAGCGTGAGGAAATCACCTACGCCGAGTTGAATACCCGTATCAATCAGACCGCCAATGTCTTGCTGCGTTTGGGGGTCAAACGGGGGGATCGGGTGGCGACCATCGGATACAACCACAGCGACACCGTCATTATTTATTTTGCCTGTTGGAAGATTGGGGCTGCCGTCGCTCCACAAAATGTCGCCGAAGATGACCGACGCATTGCCTTTATTTTACGCAACAGCGAGGCCGTTGTCTGCCTAGTGCGCGAGGAATATTTAGAACGCGCCGAGGCCATTATTCACGGCACGGAGGAAGGGCTTGGGGCAACCAATGTGCGTCAGATCATTCAGGTCGGCGGCTCAAAACGACCTCAATATGACCGCCTGCAAGATTTATTCACCTCCCAGACCGACCTTGACGCCCCCGACGCGACCACATTGGATGATGAAAGCCTCTTGGTCTACACCAGCGGGACGACAGGTGCGCCCAAAGGTGTCGTACTGACTCAATACCAGATGCTGGTAGATGCCTATGGAATTTCCGCTGCACAGGGTTTGACGGGCAATCAGCGTACAATGGCAGTGCTGCCCATTCATCATGTCAACGGCACAATCGTCACCCTCATCACGCCCTTGTTTATCGGCGGCAGCACGGTGTTGAATCGGGCCTATAGTTCCCATCATTTCTGGGAGCGTATCGCCACAGAAAAGGTCAATATGGTCAGTGTCGTGCCAACCCTGCTGCAATTTTGCTGCGAATATGCCGACGAGCAGGCGGCGAAGGGCGAAAGCATCTTCGGGCCGAATGTCGCCCGTGAGGATTTAAGTCATTTTCGACACCTGACCTGCGGTGCGGGCACGTTGGCAGTGCAGTTGGCAAAACGTTTTGAAAATCAATTTGGCTTCAAGATTTTGCATGGCTATGGCTTGAGCGAAACCACTTGCTATAGCTGCTTTTTGCCGATTGAATTGGATTGGCAGACCCATCAACATTGGATGCAGGATTACGGCTATCCGAGCATCGGCGTGCCCATTTCTACCAACGAGATGGCGATTTTTGATGCCAGTGGTAATGGTCAAGAATTGGGGCCGGGGGAGCGCGGCGAAATCTGCATCCGGGGGCATAACGTCATGAAGTATTATTATCAGCGCTCTGATGCCAACACCGAAACGTTTAAATTCGGCTGGTTTCGCAGCGGAGATGAGGGGTTTTTTGAGGTAGATGACAAAGGCCGTCGTTTCTTTTTCATCACCGGACGCCTCAAGGAATTGATTAATCGGGGTGGGGTCAAGTTTAGCCCATTTGATATTGAAGAAATCTTGCTGCAAATCCCCGGTGTTAAGGTCGGCCTTGCGGTAGCCTTTGAAAATGATTATTACGGCGAGGAGGTCGGGGCCTATATCGTTTTGCAGGAGGGCGCAACCCTAACCGACGCCACTATTTTGAGCTACTGCCGCGAAAAGATGTCGTTTGAGAAAGGCCCGAAGGTGATAGTCTTTGGAACAGAAATCCCAGTCACGACGACGGGTAAATATCAGCGGCTCAAACTGCGTGACCTATTTGCCCAATGGAAATCTGTCCAGTTTAAAAAATAACGGATTGGGCTGCCAGCTAAATATAAATAAGGAGAAACCCTTCCATGTATTTTGAATTAACCGAAGAACAGCGCATGTATCAAGAGGCTGTGCGTGATTTTTGTGACCGCGAACTTGCTCCTTATGCGGCGCAGGTGGATCAGACAGGTGAAATGCGCTGGGAGGCCATCCGCAAAATGCCCCAATTGGGACTGACCGGCTTGCAAGTCCCTGAAGACTTTGGTGGCGCTGGCCTTGATTCGATTTCGGCGGCGATTGCAATTGAAGAAGTGGGGCGGGCCTGTGGGTCAACCGGGCTATCGCTGGCGGCGCACAACGGCCTATGCTGTTTCCCGATTAGTCGCTGGGGCACATCCGAGCAAAAATCAAAGTATCTGCCGCGCCTGACTTCCGGTGAAGTATTGGGGGCGTTGGCCTTAACTGAGCCAAATGCCGGATCGGATTTGGTTGGCGGGGTACGTACTTCGGCGGTCAAAGAGGGCGATTCGTGGATTATTGATGGGCATAAGGCATGGATTACCAACCCCAAATATGCCCCAGTCATCATTACCCTGACCCGCACTGATAAAAACGCCGGAGCAAAGGGCTTCTGTATGCTGCTGGTCGAACCCCAGTATGAAGGCGTGACAGTGCATCATCCGGAAAAGAAAATGGGCCTCAAGGGGTCGCCGACGCAACAAATCACCTACGACAATGTGCGGGTACCGATTGTCGAGGGTACATTGGGGGAGGAGGGTAAAGGTTTTCACCAAACAATGGAAACTTTGGACGGGGGCCGTATCAGCATCGGGGCATTGAGTGTGGGTTTGGCTCAGGCCGCTTTTGAAGCCGCCATGAAATATGCCGCCGAACGGGAGGCCTTTGGGAGCAAAATTACCCAGTTCCAAGCCATCCAATGGATGATCGCCGACGCTGCTCTTGAAATTGAAGCGGCCCGTTTGATGGTCTATCGTGCAGCATGGCTCAAAGATCAGGGTAAAAATTTCACCAAAGAAGCGGCCATGGCTAAATTGATGGCCTCGGAGGTGGCGGAAAAAGTCAGCTTCAACGCCATCCAAATTCACGGTTCGTATGGCTACAGCCAAGAATTTCCAGTCGAACGTATTTATCGTGACCAGCGCCTCATGACGATTGGTGAAGGTACGAGCCAAATTCAACGTTTGGTCATTGCCCGCCGCGTCTTGCAAGAATACGGACTGGGTTAATCTGAACAATTGTTGACATAATTCGATGGGGTGGGAAACATAACCCGCCCTATCCCATTTACAAATTTTTGGCTTCAAAAGACACCTTCGCCAAAGTCATCAATTCTTCGCCAACTGTTATGCCTCTCTATTAATATTTCTTGACATGCCATAGTCAAGCGAATACAATTAGGCTATACACTTTTCAGATGTTCGACACGCAGTATCACTACGGGCGAAAATCTTTATTTTTTGTTCTACTCGTAACCCCAAAATGGTTGTCGGCAACGTTCGTTTGGGGTGAATTACGCAGGAGGCTTGAGTGACTCAGACACCCAATACCGGCTATGTGAGTGCCAAAGTCCTGCGTATGAATGTTGGGTTTATCCTCGCAGAGACCAGTGGCTTTAGCCGCGAAACGGAATTTAATGTGCCCTCGCTTTTGAAGGTTTCAGATGATTTGATGTTGGGACACTTCTATGCAACGCTGCGTCTCTCCAAAACGCGGGATGGCTTGCTAATTCAAGGCAATGTGCAAACCAGTGTATTTGATGAATGCTCCCGCTGTACCGACGAAGTTTCCATCCCGATCGAGTTTGAGATTGAAGAACTCTTTGCTACCAATGAAAATTTGGATACCCAGTACCGGGTAGATGAAACCGGGATTCTTGATCTCGCGCCGATTGTGCGGGAAGAAGCAATGCTGAATAAGCCCATGACCACCCCTACCAATGAGGCGGGACGCTGCCTTTTTTGTAACCGAACCATGCGCGATGTGATGCGTGACAATGGTTTGCTGGACGATATTGATCCGCGTTTTGAAGCCCTTAAAGCACTGCGCGATCAAATGCAAGAAGATGACGAAAATTAGCCAGTCATCATGAGTTCGTCGTAAAAAAACAATGAGGACTCCCTATGTCTGACGACCTGTTTGAAAATTTTGATACACAGGATCATGCTTCGCAGGAAGAAGAAGATATGCTGCCAGAGGTCGAGCAGGACGATGCCGAACCAATGGATGATGTTTTTTTTGCGATGGATGAAAATGGTGAATTAACCGACGACGATTTTGATGACCTTGATGATTTAGATGAGTTTGATTTAGATGACCTCGAAGAGGACGATGAGTTTGAGGACGAAGAATTTGATCTCACCGAGGTGTCGTCCGATGATACCGTCGGCCTCTATCTCAAGGAAATGGCGCGGGTTCCACTGCTAAGTACCGAAGAAGAAATTTCATTGGCCCTACGCCTCGAAAAAGGCAAAGAGGCGAGTGATAAACTGGTCCGGTTGAATGGACACTGCCCTGAAGATGAACTGTTGAAGCTGACCGCGTTGGTAGATGATGGGCGCGAGGCCCGTGATCATTTGATTAAGGCCAATACGCGCTTGGTGGTCAGCATCGCCAAACGCTACATGGGGCGGGGTGTGCCATTTTTGGATCTGATCCAAGAGGGTAATCTTGGTTTAATGAAGGCCGTTGAAAAATTTGACTATAAACGCGGTTTCCGTTTTAGCACCTATGCGACATGGTGGATTCGCCAAACCATCACGCGGGCGATTGCCGATCAAGGCCGCACCATTCGCGTTCCGGTGCATATGTCTGACCGCATCCGCCATTTGTATAAGACGGCCCGTGAGCTTGAACAGAAACATGGCCGTAAACCAACCCCTGAAGAAATTGCCCAAGAAATGGATTTGGAACCCCGCAAAGTCCAATGGATGTTAAAAGTATCATGGCGTCCTCTAAGCCTTGAGCGCCCAGTGGGGGAGGATGAAGAAAGCGAACTCGGCAACTTCATCGAAGATTACACCATGCCGACTCCGTTGCAAAGCGCCTATCAAAATCTGCTACGCGAAAAATTGGATGAGGTGCTGAGTACGCTGACCCCACGTGAGGCCCGGATATTGCGACTGCGATTCGGTCTACAAAATGGTCGTAGCTATACGCTAGAGGAAGTGGGGCAAAAATTTGGCTTGACCCGTGAACGGATTCGGCAGATTGAAGGTAAGGCCCTGCGCCGTCTGCGCCATCCACGCCGTTCACGCCAGCTTCGTGATTTTACATGATATGCGTTTGGCGATCATCTCTGATATTCATGGCAATTTGACGGCCCTTGAAACGGCATTGGCAGATATTCGGGCTGCCTCGCCTGACCAGACACTTTTTTTGGGCGATATTGCGGATCGCGGCCCCCAACCGCACGAAGTTATCCAATGTGTGCAAAGCCTCAATTGTCCGGCGGTCATGGGCAACACCGATGACCTGCTGGTTGCTCCCCCTAGTGCTACTGAACTGAATAAACAGGTGGAAGTTCCGTTCTGGGGCATGATGCAATGGTGTCGTGCCCAATTAAGCGATGATGACCTTGTATTTATGCGGACATTCCAGCCGACACTAACGATCCCACTTGAAAATGGTCAAACATTGCTGTGCTATCATGGGTCGCCGCGTTCCAATATGGATCGGATTTGGGCCAATACGCCGGATGACGACCTTCAAGCGATGTTGGGGCAACAAATCGCGCCGATTATGATTGGCGGGCATACCCATTTACCACTTTTTCGGCGACTGCATGACCAGATTATTTTGAATCCCGGTAGCATCGGTTTGGCATTTACCCCGACTCCTGATGGACGTGAACTCAATAATAATCGGGCCGAGTATTTACTATTGACGGCGGAACGGGGACGGTTGAGTGTCGAATTTCGCCAAGTGGTGTACTCTTTAGATCACTACATCCAACTGGTGCAAAAGAATGGGATGCCCCATCAAGCGTGGTGGCTTCCTTTATGGCAAGAGGTATAAAAAATAACCAGATGAAACGACTGCTGCGCCCGTTAAACATGATGATTATTTTGGTGATCCTTGTCGCGGCGTGTACCGACGATGATTCCACTGGGCCGCGCCCAACGCCAACACTTGGCGAAATTTTGTGGCAGCGCCCCGCCGAAGTCATCACCGCTGCGAACGCCGAAAAGCTGCAATTGATTGGGCACTTTGGCGGACATAAAAAAACGGTCTCGGCGATGGCTTTTTCAAGTGATAATTTACGTCTTGCCACATCCAGCACCGAAGACAAGCTGGTACAGGTGTGGAATCTGGCAAGTGGTCGGTTGGTACGGGCGATTACCGACCTGAATGCCCAGCATTTATTTTTCAGCGCCGATAACAACACGCTCTATACGATAGGTACGGACATGAAGCTGTATGCGTGGAGCCTGCTGGATGAGACGCAACGTTCGGAAGGTATTCAAGGTTCGACTAATATTGTCGGGCCGGTGGCGCAGTCGGCAGATTTAAAGCGATTGGCGGTGGGCAGTATTGACGGACGGCTGTTGGTCTTTACGCTCGATCCGTTGGAAGAAGTCGCCCGTACTGACGCTCATTTTTTCCCGGTTCAAGATGTGCTGTTTTCGCCAGACGGCAACACGGTGATTACACTGGGTCAGGAAGGCAATATTCGGCTGTGGAAATTTGATACCCTCGAACCTATCCACACCCTCGGTCAGTTTCAGCCCCCACCCCAAGATATAACACTTTCGGGAGATGGTAGGTTGTTGGCCGCGTCATTTGCCGACAGTATCACCATTTGGCAGTTGGATAATGAATATCTGCCGCTACGTGAATTCGCTATTCCAGAATTTTCGGCGGGCACACTCGCATTTTCGCCTGACCAGAACCTGCTCATTACGACAGGTGATGGGGAATTGGTCAATATCTGGGATGTCAATACAGGCGAGTTGGTAGCAGGCCTGCCCAATCACAACCTGCGGATTGGGGTGGCGACATTTTCACATGATAATCAATTGGTGCTGACAGGTACCAATGGCCCCAATCTATTCTTATGGAATCTCGCCGCTGCTGAAACGATTCAGCAAGGCAATGCTGAACAACTGCGCGTGCCCAGTGCCCAAATCGCCCCTCAACAACTCAGCACCTTAGATGTGTACCGGGCGGCGTGGTCACCGGATAATAAGATTATTGCGATAAGTGATGCACGCGGAGCCGTTTACATTTTAGGCATCCCATCCGGCGAATAGCCACTAGTGGTGGCTTTTAAGAGATCGCCTTGAAACCGAGAATGGTTGCCTAATCTCAGACGCGGGAATACCCATGCTGTCCAAATGCCCAAAACGATAGCAGACAGGGCAATCAACACGCCCGACAGCACCGCAAAATCGGCGAAGGTGTGGTCATATTTTAACAACCCCAAGCCGCAGGATGTTCCACCAGTCGTGGTGGCTGCTGTCCATACCAAACAACAGGGGTAAATCACGACTGCGGGCATCCCGGATATAAACTGCCATATCCATAAAGCTGTGGCCCACAATCGTCCAGCAGAACAGGGCGCTGGTGAAATAGCGGCGAACCAGTAGGCCATAAATCGCAATCAACAACCAAAATAAGACCTGCCAGATCGAACCGCCCAGAAACATCAGTAACGTGCCAAAGGGTGAGCAGATGACATGGCCCATTTCATGCGGGAGAATCACGAAGGCCCATGTAAAATTGGCCGCCCATCCCCCACGCGGAACCAATAGATGGTTTATCAATGGGATAAGGCCGGCCAGCCAAAAAAGCGTTTCGATCATGCCATAGGCTTTGAAGGGGTGAGTTTCGACGGCGATTCGGAATTGTTGGAGACGGGCTTGGGAGAATTGGAAAATAGCGGGCTTGGGGGGCAGATCACTATCAGGGAAAAGGTCGAGAGGCGGAGCTTGTAAATCATCCCTAAATCGGCTCCGCCACTCACTGTAAATCCCATAACCAATCAAGACCAATGCGCCGGAAATCACCAAACCCAAGATCGCTATTGTCATAAAAATAACCGCTATTTTTCATTCAGATCATGCAACAGCATATCGTCCCGCAATTTTATGTCCATATCGTCATCTGGTTCTAGTGGAGCCTCGATGCTCTTCAGTTTTTGGAAGACGGCCTCATCATCAAAATTTAACGAGTCCGTGTCCACCTGCTCGATATGTTTAAGGGTCATCAAGCGATTGACCAAGAGGGGAATTTGTTGGGCTTTGAGCGAATGATTAAGTTCAATGCGCAGGACGGCACTCATCCCCGGCCCCGGCAGCATGGTCACTTTTTTAATCGGTACACCTAGACGATTGAGGGCAACCAATGTCTTGCCAACCGCCTTGCTATCATTTTTGAGATAAATATTGAGGTCGTTTTCGTGCTTGCGATCCATCCGTTTTTCCAGCCGTTCCAGAAAAACGAGGGTAAACAGAATTAGGAAGGTGGCAGTGGTCGCCAGTCCTCCCATGCCAACCCCGGTGGTGATGCCAATGCCCGCCGCACACCACATGCTTGCCGCAGTCGTCAGTCCGCGAACGGTTGTGCCGTGCCGCAAAATTGCACCCGCGCCTAGAAAGCCGATACCAGAGACAACATAACTGGCGACACGCATGGGATCACGAGTGGTCGAAAATTCGGGCAGGGCATAGGCACCCGCCATCGCCATCAAACAAGCGCCTAGTCCGACCAAGATATGGGGACGAAAACCGCTGGAACGCTCATGACCGGAACGCTCTAGCCCGATGATGCCGCATAAGATCAGCGAGAGGAATAATCGCCCAATCAGCACCTCATCAAAATCCCCAAAAATCGGTTTGAGGCTGTGCGAGAGAGTATTGGCAATGTCCTGAAAATCCATTACGCGACCCTTCAAATCCGAACGAAGAATTCCACAAAATAAAAACACCACTTGCCTCATTATAAGACAAACGGTGTCAAGTTAAAAGAAATTTAAATTTTAGTTGCGGAACAGTTCGCGCACGATGATGTTGCGCTGGATTTCGCTGGTGCCTTCGTAGATTTGGAAGACTTTGACATCGCGCATCAATTTTTCGACGGGGTATTCCTTCATAAAGCCATAGCCCCCAAAGACCTGCACGGCTTCGACAGTCGCTTTCATGGCGGTATCGGCGGCAAAGGCTTTAGCAAACGAGGCATATTTGGTGTTGGATACGCCGCTGTCAATAATCAAGGCCGCACGCCATGTCAGCAACCGGGCCGCTTCGACATTCATGGCAATATCGGCGATCTTGTGACCGACGGCCTGATGTTCATAAATTGGCACACCAAAGGTTTCGCGCTCACGGGCATATTTGAGGCATTCATCTAAGGCACGTTGGGCCACACCGACTGCCCCCGCGGCGACGGGCGGACGGCTCTTATCGAATACTTTCATAGCGGTGTAAAAACCCATACCATCCTTGCCACCGAGCAAATTGGCGGCGGGGACTTCGACATTTTCAAAGGTGATTTCGGCGGTATCGGCACAGCGCTGGCCGAGTTTATCAAAATGCTTGCTGACACTGACACCAGCCGAGGCTTTTTCGACGACGAATACGCCTAAGCCTTTGTGTCCAGCAGCGGGGTCGGTGACGGCAAAGACAGTGTAGAAATCGGCGATATTGGCGTTGGAAATGAAGGTTTTGCTGCCATTCATGATGTAGACATCCCCACGTTTTTCGGCACGGGTACGCATCCCAACGACATTGGAGCCTGCATCGGGTTCGGTCACAGCATAGGCCGCCATTTGACCATCTACCAAGCGCCCTAGCCATTCTTTTTTCTGGGCGTCCGTTCCGGCAATCTGGATGGGAAGGGAGGCGAGATTGTTGATGGTGAGGGCGGTGCTGATACCGGAGCAGGCCCACGCCAGTTCTTCTCCGACAATACATTCTTCAAGGACGCTGGCCCCAATCCCGCCATATTCTTCGGGGATATTGAGGGTCAGCAGGCCAAGTTCACGGGCTTTGTGGGCGATTTCCCAAGGGTATTCGGCGATACGATCATAATGTTCGGCCTTTGGCGCGATCTCGTTGCGGGCAAAATCGCGGGCCACCTGTTGGAGCATTTTTTGTTCTTCTGTTAAATCAAAAGAGACACCAGCAATTGTTGGCGTTACCGGGTGGGCCATTATTTAAACTCCATCCACTCTAGTGTAATCAAATGGTGATTTGATTAAATTATACTCAAAATTCCCAAATATCCAAATGGAAATTTGATTAATGCAGGACGCCGAAAATAAACTAAATAAAAAGGACGGGGGTGAGCCGTCCTTTTAAATGGAGAAAATGTGCGTTAGGGGACAAAGGTGAAAGATGTCACCGCCGAAATGGATTGATTACTGGCTACCGTGACGACCACCTGTAAAGCAGTGTCCGTAATGGGTGTGCCATTTGTCCACTGGCTTGGAATGGTAAAGGGTGTCGTGAATGCACCGGAGCTATTGGTCGTGACTGTCAGATAGGGGCTGGAAATGAATCCCGTGCTCGGCAGGCCCAAACGAATTTCGACGGTGGTATTGGCTGGGAAGTTTGTTCCGCTGACGGCAATATCGGTTCCTGCTCCGGCTGAAGTTGGATTAATGCTGATGACTGGAGTCGCTACAGCGGGCTGATAGGTAAAGGCTTCGGAGTCCACATAGCTTGTGCCGTCCACTAATGCCACGACCTGCAAATTGGTCTGGGTGATGGTGCTGTTATCCGGCCACTTGGAGGGCATGGTAAAGGAGGTGGCGAACGTGCCTGAGCCTGAAGTGACGGCAGTGGTGTAGGGCGTCGTCAGGAAATCGGTGCTGGTGATTGCCAGACGAATGCTGACACTGAGCGATGGCGGGAAACCCGTACCCGATACATTGATGACCGTACCCGCTGGTCCAGTGTTGGGACTGATGGCAATTACGGGAGTATAGGTTTGCGCCGCCGTATAGTTGACAGTCGTCAATGCGCCAACGCCATTGGTTGCCGTCACGCTGATAATCACTGGCCCGGTAGGAATGGTTGTCCCATTGGGCCATTGGGCAGGCATCTTAAGGGTAGTGGAGAAGCGACCACTTGAATCTGTCAAAGCCGTAGCCAACACATTGGGGAAAACACTGAGATTGCTTGGCCCAATATACACATAGACTTGGGTCGAGGCGGGATAGCCCGTACCGTTGAGAGCAATCTGGGTATCTTTGACGACGCTGGTGGGATTGGCCGTCACTTGGGGGACAGTCGGGGTTGGTTCGGTGACAGGCAGGCTGCCCAATGCAACGTTGGCACGAATATAGCTGGTACTCACCCAACCCACCGTGCCGCTGACCAAACGAATTTGTACCCACGTTGACGCATTATTACGACCAATCAAACCCACCAATTGATTTAACCCAATGGTTTGTACAATGCCATATTCCGTTCCCGGCCCGGAACGGACATTCAGGGTGGTGGTATTGGTGACATAGGCGGCTGGCCCAGAATTGGATGGGAAGGTTGGCTGAATAACGGGTGGTGGATTGTTGTTATTGCCCCCGCTTGAAAATGGCGTAGCGGAAGGCCGCAGGGTCTGAGTCGGCTGGGCGGTTGCGAAAACTTGAAGGGTTGATTGGGTCGGGAAGACAAAGGGTGTCGGGTTAGCAACCGATTGAGGGTTTTCGTCGTCGCCCCCACTTGCCAACAAATAGATGACCAAAACCCCTGAACAAATGAGGCAGGTCAAACCAATGATGACCGCCCCGATTATCCCCCATTGCAGATTTGGACTGATTTGCTGTCCTGTTACGGGAGGTTGATTACCCATGAGATTGAATCCTTTGATCTATAAAGATCATTGATAATGATAGTGCTGTGACAGATTTCACTTTAGGCGTCCGGTGTTACGACCATATGACAAGGGCGTATCAGCCATGTAACTGTATGTTACGAGATTGACACAGATACTTCATGCCGCAACGGATACGCTCGTTCGGCTATTGACCCGTGAATTTCGGCTCCCGTTTTTCATTAAAGGCGGTGATGCCTTCTAGTGCATCTTGGGTATTGCTGGCGGCGTGCTGCAATTGCGCTTCCATGTCGAGTGTTTCGGCAAGAGTCTGATCCCATGTGCCATTTAAGAGGCGTTTAGTCAAGCCAATGGCACGGGTGGGCATGGTAGCGAATTTTACAGCTAGGGTACGGGCCTGCTCCATTAGGGCATCGTGTTCGACGACGGATGTGCATAAATTCAGATCAAGGGCCTGTTGGGGTGAGACACGATTTTTGCCATCGGCCAACATTATCAATTCAAAGGCTTTGGCTTGACCCACAAGGCGAGGCAGGTGGTAATCAATGCCTGTATCGGGAACTAGGCCGATTCCCACAAAGGCGGCAAAAACGAAACTGGCCTTGTCGGAGAGGATACGTAGATCACAGGCCAGCGCGACACCTGCTCCCGCTCCCGCCACAACCCCATTAATCGCGGCGATAATGGGTTTTTCGAGGTTGCGCATTGTCAAAACCAGCGGGTTGTATTTGGAACGGACATGCTCCATAAAACCTTTTTCGACACTCTCAGTATCGCCCAAATCTTGCCCCGAACAAAAGGCTTTACCTGCCCCGGTGATAATGACGGCCCGCACGGCGGCATCACGGGTAATTTGCTTAAAGGCATCGCTGATTTCGTACAGCATCTTGGCAGAAAAGGCATTATATTTTTCAGGGCGATTGAGGGTGATGGTCGCCACGCCATCGGCAACTTCGTATAGGATGTTTTCGTAGGTCATAGGGATGCAAATTTGCCTTTCAATGTAAATTAAAAACTGCTAGGAAAAATTCGTGCAACTTTTTTGCCCATTCGGTGAGTGGTTGCCAGTTACTTTCCGTCTTACAACCAACAGCATTCCAATCTAATATACGATTTTCAAATGAGCTAGGAACATGCAGATACCAAGCCTCGCCATCAATCGCCATACTGCGCTCGGTTTTGGGAACGAGGATTTGATGTGCTTGATTGAATAAGGGATAAAAAACAGATTCATCAATTTTTTTCTCGGCTACGGACAGAGTAGGAGTGGTGTGCCAGCCTTTTCTAAGTCCTTCCATAGGGTCAAAAAAACGATAGAAGTCACCCGGTCTATTCCATATTACTTGACGGACAAATAAATTATGGCTCTCAAAAATCACCCATGAAACATATTTGAAAAAGGCAGGGTAGATAGATAACCGCATGAGAAAATGAGAGGTCTTTGAAGAGGGGATAATATCCTCTAAAGCCGCATATGCCTTCTGTTGCAAAAGAGCAAATTCGGCTTGACGTGCCTCTATTGGCATATGACCCCCTTAAACTCTGTGCTCACTCCAAACAATCATAACACCCGATTTAGATTACTAAAAATTTACCAAGAAATAACGCTTGAAAAATCCGGTTAAATTGCCAATAATGCGTGCCGCCATTGCCCGGTTCGTTTATGATTTATTTCAACGTAGGATTAACGTTTCTTCCAGCGAATCAGTTGGCATGGTACAATAATGAGGTAGTTTAATTCAAAAGGATATGTGATTTGCATGTCGGATCGGAACACGCCGCCGCGCAAACCATCTGAGACACCCAAACCGGCGCGTACCAGTTCAACTTCTAGCTCTGCGTCCGGTAAGAAGTCCACCACCACCACGAAAACAGCAGCCCAAGCGCCGTCGAAAGGTACGAGCAAAAAAACGACGGGAAGTGCTTCTGTCGTATCTTCACGCACGTCTGCACCGAAAACACCCGTATCGAGCAAGTCCACTGGTACAACCAAGTCAACGACGGGAACAACTGGGAAATCGGCAGTGGGTTCAGCTAAAACAGCCACTAGCAAAACACCGCCGTCAAAAATGGCGACACCTGCAAAATCAACAAAATCTGCGGCTGGCACATCCAAAACCGCTAAAACAACGACCAAGACCGCTGCGTCAAGCAAGACCACTTCTGCAAGGATGACCAGCGCACGCCCACAACCGACACCGCGTCCGGTGCGCACCCCACGTCCACCGAACCCTAATTCATTTGGGAATCGGCTGCGGCGATTTTTGGAAGACCCTGATGCGTTTCGTAATCTGGGCCAAACCATGCCCAGTTGGGCGGATGAGTTAGGGGCGATTTTGCTGATTATCGTAGGAATTTTTGTGTTTACAGCCCTGCTCAATCCTGTCGGGGATGCGGCGGTGGCGACATCATTGGCGACTGGATTAAAGCAAGCGTTTGGCGTCGGAGCTTTTGTTACCGCCCTCACCATATTTGGTATGGGAATATTGCTGCTGTTGCCGAAAATCAATATTCATCTTAATCTAAAATTTGACTGGATGCGGATACTGGCGGTTGAAATCGCCTTTATCAGCCTACAGGGGTTGTTCCATCTGCTGGCGTTTGAGGAAGAAGGACGAGCGTTGGCCCGCGAGGGTAAGGGCGGCGGTTATGTCGGCTGGGCCATCAGCAGCATTTTGACCACCGTGTTGGGCCAATATCTCTCGATTATCGTGCTGACCATCGGCATGGCATATAGTTTGATGTTGGCTTTGCACATCCGCCGTCATCATATTCGTCAATCATTGGAATGGGTGGGTACCCGTTCGCAAGACCTTTCAATGCGGGTCCGGCCTGCTATCCCACAGCGCCCTGCTGTCCAGCCTAACGGAGATATCACCACCCAAGAGAGGATGATCGGGGCATCAGTAGTAGCCTCTGCGGTAGCGACGATGGCTCATCCTATATCTGTTCAAGAAATGCCAGTTTATACGCCACAAGCGAATATCCCATCGGCTGGGGTAAAGGTCGAAGTGCCATATGGAAATTATGCGCGGCCTGATGTGACACCTGCACCTGTACCTCCTACACCGCCGCCATTGCCACCCCAAGTATTGCCGGGAATACAAAATCCAGACCCCGTACCAACGCGAGCCGAGCGACCTGCGAGACCCACACGCCCAGAACCGATGGGTCGAAGTGTACCGCCCCCATTGCCACTAGCGGCATTGCCACAAACGACGGTAGAAGAACAACCCGCTGAGATACAGTCGCCTGCCGTGCCAATACCTGAGGTGGAAGCGGAAAGACTATCTATTGAAACAGTATCTTCTGTTGCTGACGAAGCGGTGACAGCGGTAAATCTAGAAAATGAGATTGAAGATATGCAAGACGACGAAAACGAGATGCTGCCCCGCCGCAACACGTTAGTGATTAATGGGCAAGTCGTAAATCTGCCCGTTAAAGAAAATGGGGAAGCCGTAAAGCCCCGCAGTTCAAATTCAAATCCTATCAACGGTAATGGGGGCAATGGACGGCGCTATTTTACGGTGGATGGCTTTCAAGACCGCCGCATGGTAGGGCAACGACCAGTGGAACTGCCTCCGTTTGAACTGCTGCATTACACCCATTTGCGACTACCCTCCGAAGATGAGGTCAATAACAACGCCCGTATCATCGAACATACGATGATGGAATTTGATGTTGATGCGGATGTGATTGATGTGCGCGTTGGGCCAACCGTGACCCAATATGCGGTGTCGCCGATTAAGGAAGTGATTAATGATGCCGGGGAGCGCGTGGTCATTCGGACTCGTGTGGGCAAAATCGCGGCCCTACAAAATGACCTTGCTTTGGCACTCTCGGCGCGGAGTGTGCGTATCGAAGCCCCTGTACCCGGTCATTCGTATGTGGGGATTGAAGTGCCCAACCGCGAACCGAGCGTGGTGGATTTGCGCTCGGTATTGGAATCCGAAGCGTCCTATAAAGAACGCCATAAACCCTTAGCCGTGCCGTTAGGTCGTGATGTATCGGGTGATCCGATTGTGGCCGATCTTGCTTCCATGCCGCATATGTTGATCGCAGGCACAACGGGGTCGGGTAAATCGGTTTGTTTAACGGCGATGATTGCGTCACTGGTGGCAAACAATACCCCGGATCGGCTACGACTGATTATCCTTGACCCCAAGATGGTCGAGATGGTGCATTTTAATGGCTTACCCCACCTGCTTGGGCCAGTCGAAACCGATGGCGAACGCATCATCGGGGTGCTGCGTTGGTCAACCCGCGAAATGGATCGGCGCTATAAATTGTTGGAACATGAAAACGCCCGTCACCTTGAAGCGTATAACAAAACAGTCGTCAAGAAGGGTAAACCGGAAGAACAACTGCCGTATATTGTGATTGTGATTGACGAAATCGGCGACCTGATGATGACGCGGCCCGACGAAACGGAAAAAACGGTCACACGCCTTGCCCAAAAAGCACGCGCTGCCGGGATGCACCTTGTCATTGCGACCCAACGTCCCAGTGTGGATGTTATCACGGGGTTGATTAAAGCTAACTTCCCGGCCCGTATCTCGTTTGCGGTGGCATCGGGAACGGATTCGCGGGTTATTTTGGATACGGTGGGCGCGGAATCACTGGTTGGCAAGGGCGACATGCTGTTCCTTGCACCGGATGCGGCAGGGCCAAAACGTATTCAGGGGTGTTATGTTTCTGACGAAGAGCTATATGAAATTGTCATGTATTGGAAAGCATGGCACACCGAACAGCAAGAGGTACAGGAGGCGGAAGAGGAAACCGTGCCCCCATGGGAGCGCGGCATGACGCGACTCGAAACGCTGTCCGAACTCGACCCGATGCTGGAAGAGGCACTTAGCTTGGTGGTGTTGGATGGGGAAGCCTCTGCATCCTTGATTCAGCGACGTTTAGGAATTGGCTATCCGCGTGCCGCCCGATTGATGGATTCGCTGCACGAATTGGGCATTATCGGTGAACCATTGGCAGGAGGCAGAAGCCGCCGTGTCTTGGTAAAATCTATTGACGAAGCACGCCGGATGGTGCGGAACAACCGTCGCAAGCCACCGGGGAGTGAGTCATAAAACACTGAACCGCATGGCAAAATCGCATATTTGAAACGACAGGGCAGGTGAATCATCTGCCCTTTGCCAACCCTTATTTATTACACAAGATTGGGCCGGGAAAATCTATGTTCCGACGGGATCGTAAAAAAAAGCAGGATAAATCCTCCAAAAAACAGACCGAGCAAACACAGACACCGATACCCAATGAACAGGGAAATCCACCCGAACGCTATGCCAAAGTTGCCGAAAAGATGGCAAAGCAGTTCGCCAAACCCCCTGTGACCGGTTCATTGAAAACCCCCGGCATTATTCAACATGTTCAACAAATCCCCGGCGGGGCGATCATTCATGCCGCCAATGCCTCGATTTCAGTGATATTTTATCAACCGAATCTTGTGGAAATTCGGATGCGGCCTGATCGTCAATTCTCGCCTGTTTTTTCGTATGCTCTAAGTGAAACGTTTAAATTCGCACCTCAAGCCGCAACCGTCACCGAGGATACCGATACAGTCGTCATTGGGGCAGGAGGAATGGCCTGTGTTTTCAGCCGCACGACCACCCAACTGCGGATTTATATGACCAATGGGCAAGAGGTTAGTGTTGAGAGTGGTTTTAGCTGGCTGGGTGAAAAAGTCACATGGCAACGCCAATTACCCGCCGATGAGGGCTGTTATGGATTGGGCCAGCGGGGATGGGGGTTGAATCTACGGGGCCGCAAATGGGCCTTATGGAATTTTGACCCGGTGGGTTATGGACGTGGTACCGACCCAGTTTATTACAGCATTCCGTTCTATATGGGTGTGCATCCCGAATATGCCATCGGCGTGTTATGGGATAATCCGGCACGTGGTACGGTTGATCTCGGTGTAGAACGAGCCAACCAAATGGCTTTTAGCGCGGATTCAGGTGAACTACGTCTGTATTTCATGGCCGACGAAAAACCCGATGCCGTCTTGAAACACTACCTAGAATTGACAGGCTTGCCGCCGCTGCTGCCGCTGTGGGCCTTTGGTTATCAACAGTCGCGGTGGGGGTATGTGCCGTCCAATAAATTCCGCGAACTTGCCAGAGAATTTCGCCAACGGTTGATTCCCTGTGATGTCCTGCATTTTGATATTGATTATATGGATGGACACCGCGTTTTTACCTATAACAAAGAGACTTTTGGCGATCTGCCAGCCCTGCTTTCCGAACTGGGTAAACAGGGATTTAAGGCCGTTTCGATTGTTGATCCGGCTATCAAGGTTGACCTTGATTATGAGACGTTTCGGGATGGGCAAGAACGCGGTATGTTCCACACCTACCCCGATGGCCGATTATTTGTTGCGCCTGTTTGGGCGGGTGATTCAGCCTTCCCCGATTTCACCAATCCGACGGTGCGTGAATGGTGGGCTGGACAGGTCGAAAACTTGCTTAAGGTCGGGTTTGCGGGTTTATGGAACGACATGAATGAACCGACAGTGTTTTTGCCCCCCGGCCCCGGTATCGTGCCCGAATATATTCCCGCCAATTGGGAAGGGCAGGGAAATACCCATCTCGGCGGAGCGCATAATGTATACGGAATGCAGATGGCACGGGCCACACGCATAGGTCTTGAACGTGCTCGTCCTGACAAACGCCAATTTGTCCTGACACGTGCTGCATATGCCGGAGCACAGCGGTATACGGTTTCATGGACGGGGGATAATCGTTCAGAATGGGATCATCTGCGCCTCTCGATTAGTGTGGTACTCAATCTCGGCCTGTCGGGGATGTTCTTTACCGGGCCGGACATTGGCGGGTTTATGGGCGATTGCGAACCTGAAATGTATGCCCGCTGGATTCAAGTTGCCAGCTTGCTGCCGTTCTGCCGGACGCATACCTGTACAGGTACAGCAGATCAGGAGCCATGGAGTTTTGGGCCAGAGGTTGAAAAGATTGCGCGGAAATATATCGAACTGCGCTATCAATTGCTGCCCTATCTCTATTCGACGTATGTGCAAGGGGCGCAAAATGGCGTGCCGATGATCCGTCCAACCTTTTGGGACGACCCCAGCGACACCCGACTGTACGACCAAGATGATGCCTATATGGTCGGGGATGCCTTGCTGGTTGCGCCGATATTGGAACAAGGGGCAACTAAACGTGAACTCTATCTGCCACGCGGGGTTTGGTATAATTTTTGGACACGCAAACTGATTGACGGCTCACGCACGATTGAACTAGAAGCGCCGCTTGATCAAATGCCAATTTTTGTGCGGGCGGGGCGCGTGGTCCCGATGTGGCCCGTAACGCAGTATGTCGGTGAGAGGCCGATTGATGAATTGCAGTTGCTGGCGTTTGCCGGGATTGGCGAAACGACCCTGTATGAAGACGCTGGCGACGGTCTGAGTTATAAAAATGGGGATTATCGCTATTCCTATTTCAGTACCAAGTTTTTGCCGGGGGGGCAGTTCGCGGTGGAATGGCGAAGGGCCGGAAAATATCAACCCGCCTATAAAAAAGTCCGATTGGAATTGGTCGGCATTTCTGGCGACCCCGAAATGGTGTATGTGGATGACCAAGCTGCACCACTGTGGTTTTTTGAAAACAGTATGGTCGAGGTATTGAGCAGTCCCTTTAGTCAAGTACGCATCGTTGGGAAATCGCCCGATACGTCCGAGGCGGCCAAAACGGTTGCGCGTCGTCCGGGGCCAAGCGGCGACCAAACATCATAGGTAGCCATGATCGCGGTACCAATGATAAGTATCGGCGAAACTTTGGGTCATATCGTAATGCGGCTCACCCAATTCACGCCACGCCTTTGCGCAGTCAAAGTAGATGTAGCGCTTGCTGAGGCGGAGTTGATTGCCTTCTGCATTGCCGGGAATGGGAATATTCAAAGCACGTCCGGCGTCTACCAACAAAGCGGCGACATCCACCAACGGCGGGGGGATGGGGATTTGAGGTGGCTGTACCCCAACAATCTCAGCGATTAGATGAAGCATGGCCTTATGGCTGATGTTGACCGCGCCTAACAAATAATGCTCTCCCGTGCGGCCACGCTGGGCGGCTGCAAGATGGGCCTTTGCCACATCCCGCACATCAATCATGGTGACGCCACCCTGCATCGGGATAACCGGGACTTTTTTCTTGGCAACCTCAATCACCAGACTGCCCGAAATCAAATTGAGATCACCCGGCCCAATAATGACGGCAGGATTGAGAATTACACAGTCGAGACCACGCTGAATAGCACGATAGACTTCGGCTTCGGCGAGAAATTTGCTGTGACCATAGGGAGTTAGACGGGGATTGACATTAAAATAGGTGTGTTCATCAGCGGGATAGCCGTCCTCCCGATGGCCCATCGCGGCGGCACTGCTGGTAAAGATAAAACGGCGCACCCCGGCTTTTTGGCTGACTTCTAATAACAGGCGGGTGCCATCCACATTAACACGATAAATGGCTTCCTTGTCCTGCCGCCAGTAATCCGCAATAGCCGCGACATGAAACACCCAATGCACCCCCGCCAATGCCTGCTCCAAAAATTCAGGGTCCGCCATATCGCCAATAAAATGTTGTACCGATAGGTCGGCAATGGCGTCTAAACGGCTGGACTGGCGGCGCAAAATCCGCACCTCATGTCCAGCAGCTAGGAGAGTTCGCGCGACCCATGAGCCGACAAATCCTGTTGCACCCGTTACCAGTGCGATTGCCATTATGGTCTAGTCCTGTGGTTGTGAAGAATCGGCTTCATCCGGTGGTAGGAATTGATGGGTCTCAGAGTCATCCAATGCGGTAAAACGCATAAACGCCCGTTCCTGTGCGCTCATTTCGGCGGGGTATTCGTTACGATCAGAGGCTTCCATAATGCGATAGCCCTCTTTGATATAACTGCGTATGGTATGGGGACTGACCCCCATTTCGTCAGCGGCAAGGTCAGCGCTCATGCCTTCCACCACACAGAGTTGGATGGCTTGGCGGATACGATCCGTTAGTTCGGGATAGGGCCGCTGCTTTGGTAGAACCAGTGCGTTGACCAGCGATTTGTCTGCTTTGTTCTTGATGACTTTTTCGACACTGGATGAGATGGCAAAAGAGACATTTTGTAGCCATGCAATGGTGCTGGCGATTTGGAGGCCCACATCGTTGCGTACCAGATACCCAACCGCCCGACCTTCCAGCGCGGCCCAAGCAAAGTCGGTGCGTGGAAGGTGTTCTAAAACCACTACCTTTACATCAGGTATCTTGGCACGGATGCGAATAATAATGGCTTTTAGATCGTCGGCGGTTTCAATATCTTCAGTATCCAAGAGCACAGTATCGGGCCATTCTGCATCGGCGCGACGGTCTAACCACTCAAAAATACCATTGACTGTTTGGGTCAACGCCACAACCCGCGTCCGCCTATCCCATGCTAGATAACTGTTAATCGCGTGCAGGCCATAAAAATCATGGTCACAGATCATCACCTTAAGATTGACGTGAAGTGTCATCTCTTCCCCCTGACAACATCCTTTTGGTTTATCCTCATTCGCCCGTTGATGGAATTAAAGGTATGGATTGGCTGGTATCTATAGGCGTTCCCCCGCCCCCAACATCAGCCACATCATCCCCGCCTAATGGCATCGTCCTTTCAATTTCTTCCGGTGTTTGCCCACTTTCCAAACGTTCGACAACTTCATCAAACTCAGTGCCCAAATCCTCGTCTAATTGACTGCCAAAATGACGCATGACCCGGCCTAGCGTTTGAGGATCAGCATTTTCCAGTTCAGCAAGGGCGTCTAAATCCCCCGATTCGATACGGTCTAATTGGACGGAATTGGAACGTGCAATGGCAACACGGCGGATGATGCGGGTGACGTTGGTGCTACCTGTATAGGGGCTACGTGGCACAGCCCCATCAAAATCGGCATAGGTTTTATAGCTGATTTCAAAATGTCGGCCAGTCTCGTTGCAGCGATATTCGTAGGTGGGCATTGAGTTTCAAGTCCGCGATTCAGTATGTTTACCATACTCAAGTATACTGCTAGTATGGCAGGTCGCTAGTCTGGAATGGTGATGACTTTCCCCTCGGCGGCACGAATCAGACGGTCCCAAATCGCCAGACCCAAGCCTTCCTGCACAAAACTCTTGACCAAGATGACATCTACCCCTAGAAAATCGAGGGTACGCATCCCGGCAAACAAATTTCTAGCAATCATTTCGAGGTCAGTACGGGGGCCAAGTTCCGCTAATTGGATGGGCAGACGGGCAAAATAGGGACGATCTTCTTCGGAGGTCAAAACACCAACTGACTTACCTTCCACGACCAAACGCTGGATAGCTGCCTGCATATGAGCAACGACTTTGGCGTCATCCGGGCCAGTAAAAAGCATCAATTCGGCATTGGGAGAGTAATGTTTCAGCAGCATTCCCGGTGAGGTCATGCCCTGTTTGCTTTCTTCTGTCCCTACAAAACGCTGCTTGATCTGTAGATTGGGAATCATGACCCGCAGTGGTTCAATCAATGCACCACCGGGGCGCAAAATCGTTGGGGTGGCCTGTGTCAAGTCCAGCACGGTTGATTCGACGCCGATGGAAGTCGCGCCACCATCCAAGACTAAATCCACACAGCCTTCCAAATCTTCCAAAACGTGTTGGGCAGTCGTCGGGCTGGGGCGAGAAAAACGGTTAGCGCTGGGGGCGGCAATTGGCACATCCGCCGCTTTCAACAGAGCAAGAGCGACAGGGTGACTCGGTACACGCACGGCAACAGTGTCTAAGCCAGCAGTGACGATGGTTGGCACACGCGGCTGACGTTTTAAAACAAGGGTTAACGGACCCGGCCAAAAGGCTTGGGCGAGTTGTAAGGCAAGTTGGGGAATATCCTTTGCCACCAACTCTAGTTGGTGCCGGGATGAAAGGTGCAAGATGATGGGGTCGGACGTGGGACGAGCTTTGGCGGTAAAAATATGCTCGACTGCCACCGCATCAAAACCATTTGCGCCAAGTCCATAGACGGTTTCGGTGGGGAAGGCAACTAACCCACCAGCACGGATGCGTTCGGCGGCTTGTTTAATTAGATGCGCTTCGGGATGCTGGGCATTCAAGTGAAGGACTTGTGTTTCAGCGGAATAGGTCATGAGTCTTTAAGCATCCTCTCGTTTGATGCGAGGGTGGTAGTAGCGGCGGCCTTTCAACTTATCCGGCAGCAAATCCGCATCGGTATATGCTTCGTAGCCCTTGCCATAGCCGAGGTCTTTCATCAGGCCAGTCGGGGCGTTGCGTAAATTTAAGGGAATCGGTTGGTTGCCCAAGCGCTGCACATCATCGAGGGCTGCAAAATAGGCTTCGTAAGCACTGCGGTCTTTTTTCGCCGAGGCCAGATACACCACCCCATGCGCAAGGTTAATGGCACATTCGGGATAGCCAATCGTTTCGACAGCACGAAAAACTTCATTGGCAACCACTAAGGCAGTGGGTTGGGCCATGCCAATGTCTTCGGACGCAAAAATGACCATGCGGCGAGCAATAAATTTCGGGTCTTCGCCTGCGTCTATCATGCGAGCCAAATAATAGAGGGCAGCATCCACATTGCTGGCACGCATACTCTTGATAAAGGCGCTGATGGTGTTGTAATGCTCCTCGCCTTTTTTATCAAACCGTAAATGAGCTGATTGCAGGGTGCGTTTGAGCGTATCTACGGTGACTTCGTGATAGAGATCGGCGGTGTTTTCCAGCAGGGTAATCCCTTGTCGCGCATCCCCATTCGCCATACTGACCAGCCACTCCCGCGCCTCCTCATCAGGATCAACCGGTGTATCAGGCGTATCCAGATTATATTGTTCAACGGCCCGCTGAATGATGGCGTGCATTTCTTCAGGGGTCAGTTCACGCAGTGTAAATACCCGACAGCGCGACAGCAAAGGGGCAATCACCTCAAAACTCGGATTCTCGGTGGTTGCGCCAATCAGAGTAATCATGCCAGTTTCGACAGAGGGCAGCAAAAAATCTTGCTGGGCTTTGTTGAACCGATGAATTTCATCTAAAAATAAGACGGTAGGTTGACCGTTCTGCGCTGCTGCTTCAACAACCTCGCGTACATCGGCCTTGCCTGCTGAGACTGCCGAAAGCTCCGAAAAATCCGCCCCAATTTCAGTCGCATAAATCCGCGCCAAAGTCGTTTTGCCGACGCCGGGTGGCCCCCAAAAAATCATGGAGAACAGGTGGCGTGTTTCGATAGCGACGCGCAAAGGTTTGCCAGCACCAACGAGATGCGATTGACCCATATATTCATCAAGAGTACGGGGGCGAATACGGGCAGCAAGGGGTTCTTGTTTGATTTGAGACATGAAAATAAGGCCTGTCTCTATCTATAGACGGTTTAGAGGGGATTATTATAGAGGCTCAAAGCATGAAGATATAGAGTGTTTGTGCGACTTACCAACGCACCAAGAGACCTTCCATTGTGAGACCGGGGCCAAAGGCTAACAACACGCCATAATCACCGGGGGAGGGTTGGCTGCATCGTTGAATGTGGTCGAGAACAAACAGGATGGTGGCGGAGGACATATTGCCATATTGATAAAGCACCTCATGCGAACAAACCACCTGCTCATCAGAAAGGCCCAGTTTAGCCTGCACATAGTCTACAATTTTGGTGCTGCCGGGATGAATCCCCCAAAATCGGACTTCACGCCGAGTGAGATGCTGTTGAGCCAAGAGTTGGTCCACAAATGGATCAATTTGAGCGGCTAGTAAATCGGGGACATAGCTGGAAAGATACATTTGAAAACCATGATCGGTGACATTAAATGACATATGCTTCAAGGTTTTATAGTCGCAGTGGGTAGCCGAGCAAACGAGACGTGGGCCATTTACTGTGTGACTCTCACTCGCAGTATCATCGCCAATCAATACCATCGCTGCTCCATCCGAAAATAAGGCGGACGAGACCACATTTTCGGCGGTGTCTTCTAATTGAAGATGCAACGAACACAACTCGATTGCCAGTACGAGGGCACGCCGACCTGCACGGGATAGAACTGCTTCGGTAGCCCGTAACAGGCCGGGAAACGCCCCATAACAGCCCATGCCTAAAACACAAGTGCGGCGCAAATCTGACCGCATCCCCAATCGTTCCGCCAATAACAAATCAAGTCCGGGGATGTTAAAACCTGTGCAAGAGACCACAATGAAATCGTCAATATCATCGGGCGTATAGCCTGCTTGAGCCAATCCACAGCGGATAATTGACTCGCCCAGTGGAACTGCCTCGGCCATATAAAGATCATTGCGCGTTTGAGTGGAGCGCTCATTGGCAAAATAGCCCTGTTGGACAATGCTGTGGCGAAATCCTACCCCAGCCCGATCAAAAATTACCTGCATGGCTCTGGCGCGGCGCGGGTCTAGTTTGCCCAGTTTACGACCAAGCAGATCAACAAATTCGCCAAATATTTCTTGTTGGCTGTGCCGAGCAGTCGGAACACCCGTCGCAAGAGAGAGGATGGATGGTGAGGATAATGGTGTATTCATGGTGAAACCCTCTTTTGTTTAAGGACGTGGCTGTCGCGGGTGTATCGCACAAGCAGTTCACCCGTAACGGGGAATCTATTTAAGAAATATAGACCGGGGGTGAGTAGGGAGGGTCGCAGCATGATGGATTGCAAGCCCCGTGCCAAACGCATTTGGTTGGCAAACTGCCGTCGCCAATCCTGTGCATAGTCTTTTAATAAGGATTTTGCCAAAGTAGGCTGCCGGAGCATTTTATCCACATAGGTCGCCGCCAACATCCCACCATGTAGTGCCATCACCATACCATCACCAGCGAGTGGAGTAATTAATCCGGCGGCATCACCCGCCATCAATATATCGTTTTCGACCAAGCGCTTGCGGATGAATGGCACTTGGCCGATGCTCAACCAGCGATCATGTACTGGTATGGCTTGAGATAGCCATTGCCCAAGTGGTGGATTTTGTTGGCACATCCATGCAATAAACTGTTCAATCGTCCCCCCAGCTTGACGAAAAACCTCTTGGCGCACCAACAAACAAACATTGGCAAGCCCACCTTCCACCTCTGACATACCACAATAGCCGCCGGGGAAAACAAATAAACGTACTTGGTCGCCGAGGGGTGGGCCGTGAAAGTGATTTTTTAAGGCCATGAACGGCTGCGGCTTATCGAGGAAACTCCGATTTAAGGCGCGATCCAAATTGCTGCGTTTGCCATGTGCGGCAATAACCGCCCTTGCTTGAAAGGTGGATAGATGGGAGGCGGATCGGATTTCGAGGCAAAATTTTTCGGATAGCCTACCTGAAACATTGGTTACGGTGGAATTTTCGTATACCGCAACGCCATGCGGACGGGCATGGTCTACAAGTAGTTTATCAAGGGCATAACGACTGAGGCCCCACGCTTCACCGGGGAGTGGGTTCGTCCATGTGGTGCCATTTGGTGCAGTAATTTGTACCGTCCTAATAGAGATGGGGCAAAGCGCTTGTATCTGAGAAGTGACACCCAATTGGTTAAACAAATGGATGCACTCTGACGAAAGGAATTCACCACAAACTTTGTGATGGGGATAATGTTTGGCTTCAAATAATCCCACTCGATAGCCTGCCTCAGCAAGCACCAATGCAGCACTCGACCCGGCCAACCCCCCACCGACTATCGCAACATCAAAAGAGGTTTCGCTCATGGTTTTTCGGCGACCAATGTCATACGCCACGGCCAACTGGGATACACAGAAATAGAGGCATTCGGAAGATCAGCGGTTTTGGCTAGGAATAATAACTCGGCAGGGGTATAAGCACGTCGGATGGAAACTGCCCCATCATGGCGTGTGAGATAGTTGCGGGCAAAAATGGGCTGGATTATTTTGAAGGCTAGGAGGGGTAGCCAGCCTCGGGTCAAGTCCGTCATGATGAGGCCCCTGCGTGCTATACGGAAAGTTGAACGCAAAAAGGCAAGCACCTGTTCAGGATTGAGGTGGTGCAAAAACAGCGAGGAAATCACATAATCCACGCTGTTGGGTGCGAAGGGGAGGACATGAGCATCCGCTTGAATGAGCGAAATTTGGGAGAGTGGGGCAGATGTAAGATGCTCTTGGGCCACCCGTAAATTGCGAGCCGAAAAATCGAGGGCCAGCATTTCCAATTGAAGGTTGTGCTGCTTGACCCATTGCTCAATTTTTAAAGGAATTTGGGCTGAACCCGTGCCAATATCAAGACAGAAGAGGCGGTGCGTAGAATTTCGCAAACGAGGGTAGAGATTGCGTTCCAAAGAGGATAGCCCACCGAGATGCACATTGATCCGCCATAAATCCGCCAAGTTTTGCCTGACATCTGCCTGCGAGCCGATACCACTATCGAGTAGTTCAGGCTGATCTATCCGTGATGGCACCAACCATTTGGATTGGCCGATTTGTTGGGGGGTGTGGTGCATGTTGGCTACTTTGTTTAACACGTTGATGTTCCGTCCTAACCCTGCCCAATGTTTATGGTAGCGGATTTGTGGAAAGATCGCTTCCATCTTGGGTTGTTTCTCATGAAATGCTTAGATGAAGCGGACGAGAAGAACAGTCACTCAATCCACAATTGACATGTGAAATAACCTGCGGCATAATAATTTTTAGGAAATGTAATTGTGCCTGTAGCTCAGTGGATAGAGCGATTGTCTACGGAACAATAGGCCGGGAGTTCGAATCTCTCCAGGCACACTGATTTTAAGCCAAGTTCGTCTATATTGAGTCCTAATTCGAAACTCACGCTTGTGAGTTTATTCATTTGTTAAGGTGCTACCTGTTCATTGACCACGCATCAAAGAACAGTTCTTCAAATCTAATAACCCGCTCTACCTGTTGATGCTACGCGGCGTTGGGGGTGGAGCGGGTTTCTTTTTCAGGGTCTTCTTCAACTTCTAGCATATCCCATAGGGATACCCCGACGGGTCGCGCCGTGATTGTGACCGGGGAAGGACGGCAGTTCACCCTTGAACCCAACCACCTCGAAGTAATCCGCCGCCTCGCTAGTCGCCTCACCCCCGCCCATGAAGGCATTCTCGCCGCCAAGCGTGATGCCGCGCCGCTAGAACTCGACGAGACTGTGTATGTGAACCTCACGAACATGCCCGCCACCATCGTCAAGATCAACGACGACCAAACGGGTCAATGTGGCTTTTGAAGGCACTTACGAAGCCCACACCGTACCCGTGAGCAGCGTCACGCGCCGTCCTCTACTTGGCTTTCAAAAATTCAAAGTAGGTACACGGGTGAGAGTGGGGGTGGTGGATGTCCCGGCGACGATTGTAGGCTACGACGGCGACACCTATCAAGTGAGTTATGAGGACATGCCCACCAACGATAAGGGGCAACCCTTCACCGTGCCTACCTCCAATTCTGAATTACAAGGGCAGCCGCTACACCGATGATGCTGAGGTGATGAAGGAAATCGCCGAAGCCACACTGCACGGCGAGACGATCACCCCGCGTCGCTAAAACCACTCGAACAAAAACCGGGGTTCATCGCCCCGGTTTCCATTTCTGTCCTGTCCAATCACCCCATTGGCGGGGGATTGATCACCTCTGTTTCCTACGACCATACCCTGCGGGTTTGGGAGACCTCTAGTGGAATGTGCTTAACAACCTTGATGGTTGATGGCCCTTTACAGAGTTGCGTTTGGCATACGGATGGCAAACACCTTATTGCAGGAGGCGACAAGGGTTTGTACTGGCTGCGGTTCGTTCGGTAATGCTTCAACTTACGTCAGCGGCATCCCATCCAGATGCCGTTTGCGATCCCGCCAATCTGGGAGCACCTTATCCAGCAGGGCATAGAACTTGGGGCCGTGGTTGAGTTCTTTGAGATGGCATAGCTCATGGAGCACCACATAATCAATCAAGTCTTTGGGAACATGGATCAGCTTCAGATTCAGCGAGATACTCCGCTTGGCGCTGCAACTGCCCCAGCGAGCTTTCATTTCGCGGATGGTAATTTGGGGATATTCAATCCCCAACGACTCAACACGCGAGAAACAAACAGCAAGACGCTCCTCAAAAATGCGTCTGGCTTGAGCGTGAAACCAACCATCCAGTAACTCGGCGATGCGTTTTTTGCCATTTGTATCCGCGACACTGACCGTCAGAAACCCCCGACTCAACTGCACGCGCTCGATGTCATCCTCGACGACCTTCAAGCGATACTGCCGTCCGAGGTAACGATAGGCTTCGCCACTCACATACCGCTTCGGCAGAGGATTAGGGACGGGGTAATCCTGAAATTGGCGCTGATGTTTGAGTACCCATGCGGCCTTTTTCAGCACAAACGCCTCAATACGGGGGGCATCTGTGCCGAGTGGGGCTTTGACGAGCACACTGCTATCCGGGTGGACGTGAATCGAGAGGGTTTTGCGCGGGGCGTACACCAATTCATATTCGATAGTCGAAGCCCCGAACTTGACCTGATGCGTGCCGCCTAAAATCGTCATGCCGTGAGTTGTTCCCGTTTCTTGGCGGTATCCAAAAGACTGTCAATGATGCGATCCATATCGCCCCCACTCAAACTGAGATTATAGTCGGTTTTGACGGTATACAGCAGATCATCCAGTGCGTCTTTCATGCGGTTGAGCACATCCGCGTTGTGCGGCCAATCCCGCACCTTCTTGGTATTGAGCATGTCCTCACATTGCACGGCGAGATCGGCGACAAAATCCTGAAATTCTGCCGACTCAGGATCACCAAACTCCGCCAGCGCCTCGACCAACAACCCATAATACGCCCCGGCGTCACGGCGATGGATCAGCACTTCCGGCAGGTCGCTCGCGCGTCCGGCTCGCATTTGATCGAGGGCGTCTTGCATCAAATTCAAATATTCGAGTTCGGTCAGGCGGCCCTCTTTATATTGCTGGATGACCTCCTCAACCATTTGGGAGAACTTACGATAAAAGGCCGGGTCTTCTTCCATGCGCTCACTGGCGACCTTTTTGAGGTGGTGGGCAATCGTATCGGCCCGACCTACCCCAGTCATCTGCTCGACCACTTTGGCAAATTCGTCCTCATCAAATATGTTGACCGTCGGCGTGATGGCGGTCACCCCGTCGGCACGGATGTGGTCACTCAGCAGCTTGCGGATTTTGGCTTCATACTCGCTGTATTCAATCGTCTCGGCATACCGCAACTGCACGGCATTGCGGAGGGCATGATAAAACTTCAAATCGTGTTTGTAGGTCTCAATCTGGGCCTCGGACGTACCTTGATAAAACTCGACCATGCTCAGGGCCACTTTCAGCGCACGGGCATAGTCTTGCAGGGCCTCATAAAACTGCTGACGGCGATCTTCCGGCTCCAAAAATCGTTCCAGTGCTTCATGGTCGTGGCGATTGGGCACGGGGTCAAACACCGCCAACAGCCGATTATGCAAATGGGGCAGTTTTGCCACAATCTCCCCCATGTCGGTGATCGTCTCTTCCACATCCTCGGCATCAAACTCCTCAAGGGCGTTATAGGTTTGCAGGGCCTCATTCAGTTCACCCAAGACCCCGCGATAATCCACAATGTAGCCGTAATCCTTACCCGCACACAGCCGATTGACACGGGCGATGGCCTGCAATAAACCATGTTCACGCAGCGACTTATCCACATATAACACGGTGTTGCGGGGTTCATCAAAACCGACCAGCAGCTTATCCACCACAATCAGAATCTCGACACCCTCTTCGCGCCCAAAATCAGCAATGATCTCACGCAGATAGGTCTCTTCGGTGTTGTACCGCTCCATCATGCGTTTCCAAAACTGCTGCACCACTTGGGGCGACTCCCCGCTGATGTCCTCACTGCCTTCGCGGGTGTCCGGGGCGGACATAATCACATCACAGCGGATGCCTTCATTGGTGAGGGCTTGTAAATATTCCAGCGCCTGTTCTTTGCTGGCGGTGGCAAGCTGACCCTTAAACCCCGTCTCGCGCCAGTTCTTTTTATAATGTTCGGCGATGTCCCACGCGATGGCCTCAATACGCGAACGCACCCGATTGACTTCCTCATAACGGCTCATTTTGCGTTTGAGGTCGGTTTTCTGGGCCTCATTCAAATTAGCGGTGCGGCGTTCAAACCACTGATCGAGCGCATCCTTGCTGACTTCCAGTTCCACCATCCGCCCCTCATACAACAGCGGCACGACGGCTTTATCCAAAACGGCTTGGCGCATGGTGTACTTGTGAATAAACCCGCCGAACTTGTCCACCGTGCGTTTTTCTTTTTTCAGCAGCGGCGTCCCCGTAAACCCGATATAACACGCATTCGGGAACACTTCGCGCATCCGGGCGTGGCTGCTGCCATATTGACTGCGGTGGCTTTCATCCACCAGCACAAAAATATTGGGGTTGTCATCGCGGAATTTCTGCTTGGCGGCGGCTTCAAATTTATCAATCACGGTGGTGATAATCTCGTGGCGGGGTGCGTGGATGAGCCGCACCAAATCCGCCCCCGAATGGGCTTTATGCACCGTTTTGCCACAGGCGCGGAAGGTTTTCCAAATCTGGGTGTCCAGATCAATGCGATCGGTGACGATGACCACACGCGGATTTTGCACAGCCGGGTGCAGAGTCAGGGCCTTCGCCAGCATGACCATCATCAGCGACTTACCACTGCCCGTCGTGTGCCAGATCACACCGCCCGCCCGCTGTTGGCCCTCAAAATGGCGCACCCGATCCAGCGTGGCCCTAATCGCAAAATACTGCTGATAACGGGCCACCTTCTTTTCGCCTTTGTCATACACCAGATATTGATAGGCCAGTTCCAGCAGGCGTTCCGGACGCAGCAGGCTATAGATGGCCCGATCCTGCACGGTGGGCAAACGCTCCCCGGCGGCGTCTTGCTCATCAAAATATTGGCGCAGATGCCGACCATACTCCCGCCAATCATACAGGCGTGATTTTTCGGCATCACTCAGGCGCACATTGGCGAGCTGCCCGACGGCCTGCTCAATTTCCTCTTCCTCCTGCCACACCGCCCAAAAATCCTTCGCCGTGCCGGTGGTGGCATACAGCGCGTCATTCGTGCTGACCGCCATCAGCAGTTGGGTATATACAAACAGATGGGGGATTTCATCGGCCAGCGCCTGATTCCGCAGCATTTGACTGACGGCCTCATATACCGATTTTTCGCCCGCGCTGTTTTGTTTATCGGGCCGTTTGCATTCGATGACCACCAGTGGGATGCCATTCACAAATAAGACAATATCCGGACGGCGGGTGCGATAACTGCCGCGTCGTTCCACCTCAAATTCATCTGTCACCTGATAGACATTATTAGCGGGGTTGGCCCAATCTATCAGTTTCACATCAAAATGGCGCTGATCCCCGGCGACCCCCTGCCCGACACTCATGCCCAATGTCAGCAGTTCATAAATTTCTTCGCTGGCCGGGATGAGGCCTTGATGCAGCGGCGTATCCTTGAGCGTGCGCAGCACTTGGCTGAGATTGGCCTCCGAAAAATCCGCGACCTGCCCTTTATGCTGAATGCGATTATTGGCCCGCAGCCAATCCAACAGCACGCCCTCCAAGATGACATTCGAGGTTTTGCCGCCGCGTAATCCGTTGACTTCGGCAGGCGGGAGATATTGCCAGCCCATTGCCATCAGCAGGCGCAGCGCCGGAATCTGCGAAATGTGGTCTTCCAGATAGGAGGGGGTGGTCATTTTATTTATGCCATCTCATGTAAATCCACTGCGATAGGCAATTGTTCAAGGCTGGCACGGGTGGAAAGATTTAAGACGGTAATTCCCACCACCTGCCCGGTTTCGGCGTCAATGCGGAGTAATACATCGTCACCGATTTCCCGTGAAATGGCGGGACGGGGGTTGCCCACCGATAAATACAGTACGTCGGCTTCACGGTCATAGGCCAATTGCATTAGGTGTTCCGTTTCCATATCACCTCTCCTGATTTCACTTGGTCGGTTGCGTACAGCGTGGAGACAAAGTTTCGGTCTATGCGTTTCACCACCGCCACGACCCACTTGCCTTTTAATATCTCAGCTTCAAAACGATAATACAACACTGACCGCTCATCCCGCACACTGCGCCGTATCTCATCCGGGTCGGCAAAGATACGATCAAGCTGGTCAATAAAATCAGCGGTTTCGGGATGTTTGAGCAAAATCATTTGCCGCACCGAGTCCGCCAGCACGATTTCCTCGCCGAAAATATCGGTAAAGACTTGTTCACTCATCGTATCACGCTATTCCTCCACCTGCACCCACACCCAAAATGACAATCGAGGCTTTGCCGCCGCGTACTTGGTTGACTTCGGCAGGTGGGAGATACTGACAGCCCATTGCCATCAGCAGGCACAGCGCCGGAATTTGCGAAATGTGGTCTTCCAGATAGGAGGGGGTCATGAACGTTGCTCATTATGCTCTCAGTTACCACGTACACTGTTATAATTACATGGTCGTTCATGAATTATTTGTCCTTTGCTGATGTCCTTGATCAACACCCGTTTGGCTCATTTTTCATGAACAACCACTAACAATCAGGCTAGATTTTGACCCCAAAGTTAAAGCGCCACTTCCCACCATCGGCCTCCTTTGGTGACGATCTGGTGACAAGTTGGTGACGAGGTGTTCATAGAATGGCGGTATATCACCCAAACAAAACGATGGGAGCCATTCGCCAATGGGACACCGACATCTCGAAGAACAAGATTCGAAACACCCCGCCAAATCACCCCATCCGATTCCAACGCCCGATCAGGAAATCGGCAGGTCGTCGGATCGCTTCGGCCCTAGCGTATCGTCCAAAAACATCGTACACCTACAGCGCACATTAGGCAATCAGCGAGTAATCGGATTGCTCAATGGGCAGATTCAGCGTGCCCCGAATGAGCCAAAAAAGTTGAAAACTCCCCCTCCTTGGGCGCGGGTCTCCTCTAATACGCCCCTACCGGGTGAGCATGTCAAGGGGATTACGGATCGTGAAGCACCGATCATGTTACAAGATGCCGATGGACACCCCCTATATACTGAAGAGGATCGGCAAAAACTCAAAGATGCTCTCATGATCCGCCATCAAGAAAATGCCCAAAATGGCCCTGAATTCGCCGCAAATTTTGCTTCGTCGCTGTTGGAAATCTGGACGGCCTATGTTACGGAAGATATGGCGGATACTGCCGATGATGCCAGTTGGTCTATGCTGACCAACTTGGTGTTGTTTGTGTTAAAGGATGCGGCGCTCTCTTACCTATTCCCAGCGGCTCTCATTAGCAAAATGGCGATAGAAGTAGCAACGGTACTCAACCAAAGCAAATATGTCGCGGCGGCGGCGGTTGAGCTTGGTCAGGAGGCCGTTGAGAACGAGATGTCCAATTCCAAAGTTCAAAAGCGGGGTAAGGAACTGCGTGGCATGACCAGCGGGTTGAGCGCCAATCTACAGATGATCATCCTTTCGACTTTTGATGAGGTGTCGAACAGTTTCTATTATCAAGATTGGCTAGACACCGCCTCATTGGAGCAACTCTATCTATTCCGCATCCCCCCGGCTATTCCGGCTGTGCCCCAAGAAAAAATTGATTTGATCATTGCCCAACAACTTACGGGCCTCATTCACGAGCATGATAGCGTGTTGATTCAGCGTCACCGCGAATATATGTTGGGTGGGGTCTTTGGCTATGTAGATTATGCCCATATTGAAAACGGCCTCTTTACAAAAGTCCTCGTAGACGCAAACGGCATAGAACACGTGGATAGCCCCACCCTCAATGTACCGAATGCCCTCCGTTCAAAATTGGAAGGTCATACCGTAAACGAAATGCCCCAAGTCCCGATGCTCATTGAATTGCGCTGTGTCCCACCCAGCCACGTATATTCGCCGCATGAACTAGAAGTCATTGAAGAGATAGAACAGGCTTGGCCGCAACATGCCCCCCTCGAAATCAAGATTTATCCAGATGGCTCGTGGCATGTAATGGGTGGTGGTCTCAAGGAGATGTTTTATTTGTATTCCCTCGTTAATCCACTGGCCGATTTGGGAGCGTTTGCCCTTTTCCAACAGCAGTGTTCGGAAAATGAGACTGGTTTACCCGAGACGCCCCAAGCATCAGCGCTCAATCTCTACTATTCACTCTCGCCCTCATTACAAGAGGGGGCGCGGCTGCTCCATACCAATTCTATCGGCCCACTCACAATCGGCAAAAAGCCCTAGGGATGTCAAGGCACCGTCTGCGTCCGAAAAAAAAGTTCTGGGGAGGTCTTCCCCAGAGCTATCACCCCCGCCACTATGCTGTGACGACAATCCTCCCAACCTCATTTGCATGAAGACTGCACAGATCGAGATATTCTCCCGGTTCATCAAAGGTAAAACTGAAACTACTCCCCGGCGCAACCCATCGGCTACTCCTCCACCTGCACCCGCACCGCACCCGTCAATAGCTGCTGCATCAACCCGCGTTTTTGTAGCCGTAAAAATTCCGAATAATTGCTTAATAAATTGATTTCCATTTCTAAGTATTCTACAAAATCCCCTATCGCCGTTTGTTCCTCAAAAGAAGGGACAACCACTCTGATATTCAGACAGACGCCTTTTGTTAGTTTTGGCTGTGCTGTCCCAGAGTTGTATGGCTTGTAATCCAGATTCTCTAAAAATGCGGTCAGAAAGCGAATATCCATATTGGGGTTTGGTCTGATTACGTGGGCATGATTGTTTACCCATGTCTTGCCAGAGATCATGAAGGCCAATGGGACATTTCTCGAAAGAATATTTTCACCATCCTCCCCTAATAGGATTAGGTCTTCATCAAATATATAGTCATCAACGAAGTCAATAATTCCTGAAGCACCATAATAGGGGTAGGAACCCTGAATTTTGGCCCTATCCGATTCCTTAATGGGTTTTCGCCTTTCATCCAAAAATACCGACACATTACCAAGAACATCTTCCTCCCACTCCCCATCAAACGCAGGGAAGCGCACCGTACCCGTCAGCAACAATTGCATGAGGGCTTGCTTGCGACGTTGGAGCGCCTCAATTAACTGCTCGGTGAGGGTAATGGCCTCATCCCATGTGCTGAGAATGGCGGCTATTTGGCGCTGCTCGGTGAGGGGGGGGAGCAAGATAGGCAACTCTGCAAGAATTCCTGTATTTAGGTTTAACATGGTTTGACCGACGGCATTTGCCTCTAACCAAGATTTTGTTTCTTCCATATCAAGGTAATAAATAAGATAGTCAGGCAAAACTGATTCGGTGTATAGACGCGCTCTTAGACAACCTGTTCCGCATATCCATCCTGCCTCGTCCGATGTTATCAGAGCGCAACGCCCAATATCTCCTCGTCTAGCAAATACTATGTCCCCTATCCATAGCCTGTGGCGTGATAATTCATCCGCTTTAGTATCCGGTATACGAGCAATATCCTCTATGGAAACCCGATAATTTATAATGTCTTTCGGCATGACAACCGGAACACCTTGCTCTGAATAATCAGAGGCATGAAGTTGGCTGCCAAAAGGCCCTGTTTGTAGACCAGAATCAGGGTTACAAATTTCGGCAAGTGTCGTAGTTTGCCATTCTCTAGGATACCTACTCACTTAGCCCCAACTCCCTCAAATACGCCATCATACAGATTTTCACCCTCGCCTTTATCTTAATTCAATTTTAGAACAATTGTGCTATGTTTGTCACTCATAAAAGCGTAACGGCCGTTACGGATATATGGTTTTCCATTATGTGGCCCCAACCCCCTACCCGCGTTCGTCGCCATTTCAAGCCCTCTTAGAACAGTTAAGACATGGGGCACTTTTGCGCCTCACCCATCTAAGCCCAACTCCCGCAGATACGCCGCCATTCGGGTTTTAACATCCGCCAACTGGCTTTCGAGTGTCTCAATTTCGCGCTGCACGGCGGGCAGGTCAATCGTCGCCTCGGCCTCAAAGGTATCCACATAACGCGGAATGTTGAGGTTGTAGTCATTGGCGGCAATCGCGTCGCGGCTCACCCGTGCGGCATATTTTTCAATCGGCTCCCAGCGGCGATAGGTCTGCACAATTTGTTCAAGGTCGGCGGGGCGCAGGCGGTTTTGATTCGTCCCGGCCTCAAAGTCGCGGCTGGCATCAATAAACAGCACGGTGTCGTCGGGCCGTTGGCGCTTAAAAATCAGCATGGCGGCGGGGATGCCGGTGCCATAAAACAGATTGGCGGGCAGACCGATCACCGCGTCCAGCAAATTTTCATCAATCAACTGCTGGCGAATCTTGCCCTCGGAACTGCCCCGGAATAAGACCCCATGCGGCACAATCACGCCCACCCGTCCATTGGCGTTGGGGTTGCGCGTCGCCGTCTCGATCATGTGGGTGATAAAGGCATAATCGCCTTTGCTTTTGGGGGGGATGCCGCGCCAAAAGCGGCGATAGCGGTCAGCTTCGGCTTTGTCCGCGCCCCATTTATCCAGCGAGAAGGGCGGATTGGCGACCACGACATCAAAGCTGGCAAGGTCGTCGTCTTCAAGGTGCTGCGGTTCACCCAGCGTATCGCCCCATTTGATATTGTGCTGGGTGACGGGCATGTTGTGTAGGAACATATTCATCATACACAGCGCCCATGTGCTGCCATTGACCTCCTGCCCCCAAATCGAAAAGTCCTCGGCGTGATAATGCGTTTGCACGTGCTGGGCGCATTTAATCAGCAGCGACCCCGATCCACAGGCCGGATCACAAATGCGTTCGCCGCGTTGAGGGTCAAGCAATTGGGCCAGTAGGCTGCTGACTTCGGGTGGGGTATAAAATTCACCCGCTTTTTTGCCTGCCCCGGCAGCAAATTTGCCAATCAGGTATTCATAGGCGTTGCCGATGACATCCAGATGGCCCACCCGTGAAGGGCGCAGGTCAAGGCGGGGGTCGTTGAAGTCGTTAAGCAGGTTTTTGAGGCGTTCGTTGCGTTGGGCAGGGCGGCCCAAGTTGGCCTCGCTATTGAAATCAATGTTGCGGAAGACGGCTTCGAGTTTGGCTTTGTTGGCTTCTTCAATCGCACTGAGGGCGATGTTGATTTCTTCCCCCAGATTGGGCAGGTTGCGCTTTTCATAGAGCGAATAGTAATCGCTGCCCTTCGGCAACACAAAGGGTTCGCGGCTCATGCGGCGCTCGATACGCTCCTCGTCGTTGCCGAACTGCCGTTCATACTGTTCGCGGTGGTCAATCCAAGCATCGGAGACGTATTTCAAAAACAGCATCACAAGGATGTAATTTTTGTATTCGGAGGGGTCAATGGTGCCGCGAAACGTGTCGCAGGCTTTCCACAGGATGGCATTAATTTCGTCTTGGTTAATCGGCGTGGACATAGACATTTTCCCAACGGGTACACTGCTAGTTGAGCCAATGGCATAATCTCCGGCTCAACCGCAGGGATTTAGAATGACGGCGATACTCTTAAGTAATGTCTTTACAGTGTACCGCATTTTGGGGAAATGAAAAATTTCCGACCACGCTATGTCTAGACTTTGATTTGACATACGACTCGAAAGCCAAAATCATGATCCCATTCAACCGGAGACCTGCTAATCCGCGAGGCTGAGCGCGAGTAGAGTTGCGGGTTGAGCCACGATCCGCCCCGTACCACACGCCGCGTGTTTCCATCCAGTGTTGTCGGACGAATATCCGCGAAATCAGTCAGGGTCCATTCCCATACATGGCCTGATAAATCATAGATGTTTTCAGCACTGGCTCCCTCCGGGAAGAGGCCAACCGCACAGGTGCGACCTAACCCACTCTCACTTGTATTGATTTTGGTCGGATCAAATTTATTTCCGTAGGCAAATAAGCGTTTGGCACTCCCCCGCGCCGCGCGTTCCCACTCTAGTTCTGTGGGTAGTCGGATTTCATACCCTAACTTGGCACTCACCCAACGACAAAAGGCGACGGCTTCATACCAAGTCACTCGTTCGCGGGGATGGTTCGCAATCGGCCAACTTGCCTCACGGGGCTGTGGATTCCCCTTTCGCCACGCCGCAGCCTCACTGGAATAAGCCCACCAGTTGACATTAACATAGCCATCCGGGGCTTCAACAAAGGCTTGATACTGCACCCAAGTCACGGGATAGCAGGCCATCGCAAAGGCTTCTAGAGTTACCTGTATGGTGTTAATGGAGTTATGAGCATCTTGATCTCCGCCCAATTCGAATGTCCCAGCCGGCAACTGTATCCATTTGAAATCTGGTAGACCATCGGCGCGTAAACCTACGCCGGGTTGTGTATCCCCTTTTTCTGCCATCTCTCGTCCCCATACCGCACGGGCTAATGGAGCAGCTCGGACATGCGGGATGGGTTCATAGAGCATCCGTAAGGCTTCGGCGGAACAATCGGCCCCGCTTTCCGTCGCACAGCGATAGGCCAATATTGGGTTAACAGGGGTTAGCCATTCCACCACTGCCGTTGCATCGCCGCGCATCCCGGCAAGGAAAAGGGTAGTTTCTTCCCAGCCTGTCGCCTGCCACCATTGTTCACCGGGCCAGTATTTGGCCGCAGAGGCCCCGCTTTGGATTTCCTTTTCGAGTTGATAGGCGGCAAAAAATTCCAATAACAACTGGTGGGTGAAACTCAGGTCAATACCTTTATCTACAATCCCGGCACTCGCGCAAAGGTAAAGGAGGTGGTCGGGATCATGGGTGGGGGCGGCTTCTGCGACGACCCCGCGTGCCCACGCATAGGGGACTCGCGTGCCGCGTTTTTCAGCAATCATCCTATAGGCCAATGCAATCAGGGCGGTTTGCTGTACTTGCTCGTCAATCCAAGGAGGCCGAGTGGTGGCAGCGGGTTTACCGCGTTCTTTGAAGAGTAGGGTCACAAAGTCTTGGAACAACTGACCACGATTGCGTGGCACATGTCCAGATTTCGTGAATAAGGCAACCGTGATGGTGAGTAAGAAGGGATTGCGCACGAGGCCCAACAGACCGGGATAACGTCCCTCGTCGCGCATCGCCGCTCGGACCGCTTTTAGGTGATTGTCCTGAGCGCTCGTGGTCGCACTGCCGATACTATTCCCAACCCAAAAATTGTCAAATGATTTGCCTTCCCGCTCCCAGATGGCCCAGATATCGCGCAATTCAGGGGTTGTTAGACCCCAAAAAAGGGTATCTATCTGAGTCTCAGTAAGTTTATAGGCCAGCATAAAACGCCGGATGCCGTGCAAATCCAGTGGCAGCACATCCACACGCTGGAGGGGCATCTTGCGTTCGACGTAATCCAATTTGCGGCAGGTCAGCATTACACGCACATCTGGACGACGCTCCAACCACTGTTCAACATAGGCCACATTCGCATGGGCGGTCTCGTTGAGGCCATCCAGCAAAATGACGGCGCGGTTCGGTAGGTAGTCGCGCAGATGCAATTCCCCAAACTGTTGCTCAATGTAGGCTCCTAAATCTCCGCCTGTATACCCACCCAGCGGCACAAAAATAGGCAGCGGGGCGTTGGGGTCATGGGCAGCGGCATCCCCGAGCGCATAAGCAAAACGGCGCAGGGTAGTGGTCTTGCCACTGCCCGGATCCCCAATAATCGCCACCCGCTCAAATGCGCCGAGGGCCTCACTCAAGGCGGCGAACGTTTTCACCTCACCCGTGCGCCCATCATCGTCGGGACTGTGCTGATCGGGCGGATGGATGGCGGCGAGCAACTCCTGCAAGAACATGTCCACTTCAGGATCGACGGGTTCATTCGGATGCTGGGGCTGGATATGGGTTTCAGCGGCGGTTTCGACATAGACCTTGCCAAAAAAGCCATTCTGACGGGCCACCTCGCGCAAATAGGCCTGTTCCAATTCACGCGGGTCGGTGGTGCTGAAGGTCAGGTGTTTGGGGCTGCGCTCAATCTGATGTACCAGCCCGGTGAAGGCCTCCTCAAAGCGGGCCGTTGGGAAAAATCGCTCAAAGGTCACCCCAGCGATAATGAGTGGCACAGGGCAGTCATACGCTTTGGCAGCAAAGACGGATTTATTCACACCGTCTTGGGTGGCATAAACCAGTTCGCGCTGCACAAAACTGGGGGGATCGCGGCGATTGACTTCGGGCGAGATGACGACCACCACCACATCGGCTTCATTGATGCGATTTTGCAGTTCATGGCTAAACACGGATTCGGCGTGCAGTTCCAAATCCATGGGATACTGGGTCAGAGGTGGGTGATTCAATCCCATGTGCGGCTAGTAGAAGTAGCGCTACTTGACGAGCCATTGCGATGGCATTTAATCCAGCCCGCGAGGTGTTTTCTTTGGCTTGGCGGAATACTGAAGCTCGATTGGAGGGGACGATGATGCAGGGGATTGATCCATCACCCTGATACCCCGACAAAAACTCCATCATCAGCCATGTCGCCCAGTAACGCCGCTCACCAGTCTCAATCTGGTAGATGTGCGTCATCCCCTCGGATTTATCAACCACCGTCAACGGATTCACCTGTCCGTCATCCCGAATTGTCACGGCCAGATTGGCCAAATCTCGCAGTAGGATTTCTTCAGGGGTGAGGGTAACGGGGACATCCGTCTCGGTTTCATCATTGGGATTTGGGAGTAAATCCAAAACGTGGGTGAAAGGTCGCCCTTTCTGGCGGGCGGCAATCTGTACCAACTGAATGAGTTCCTTGAGGGCTTGATACGGGGTGAGGTGTTGCTGGTGAAACGCTTGGTAAATCGTTTCGGGCAACACACGCCGGGGTTGGGCGGGATCAGGCCGCACCAGTTGAATCGGCAACTGCTCAACCCGAAGGTGGGTGTTGTCCAATCGTTCAGCGGGATCGGCATTCAGAATCATCATCTGCCCGACATCTTGCAGCAGGCTATTGATGCGATTGGGGGTATCGGCTTTTTTTGCCATTACACACCCCCTCCAATCATCAGTGTTTTTTTGATGAGTTGGGCGGCGAGCATGGCATAGGCTTGGCTGGCCGGGCTGTCGGGGTTGTATTCGTAGACGCTCTTGTGAGCATGATGGGCATAGGCGACTGCTTCATTGGCGGGAATCACCCCACACAGCAGCCGACCTAGCACCGGATGCGCTTTGAGGCTTTCGACCAT